>DATAWS010000011.1:0-290633 GCA_036267095.1 Acidobacteriaceae bacterium | reverse complement strand
CTTTCGCTGTGGACCGCAGTCCGGCTACCATAGTCACGTTTCCAGTTCCCGCCACCTCAAACCGGACAGGCGGATTTCCCGCATCCGGCTTTCCGATTGACTTCACCGCAAGACTGTCGGTCGTGCAATCCTTCGTCTCCCTGTACAGCTCTTTCAACGGTAAGCTGCGGTCCGTACTACTTCTATATTTTGAAAAATGAGTTCTATGATAAGGATAACGGTGGGCCGGTCGAATGATGCGCTTTACCTCGATGATGGCGGCCATCCTGATGACCAACCGTTTCTCGTTGTCGCTGGATTTCTTGCGAGCGATGCACAGTGGCGAGCATTCGAGCCGCGATGGCGAGTCTCATTGGATCGGTTCGGCTTAGAGTTTCCGTTTCACATGACTGATTTCATGCCGCCTGAGGTTTACCGAGTTCAGAGCCGACCAGATACTCTCTGCCCTTCGCGCCGTGATACATGCCAACACCGTTCGTCCTTTCCTCAGTGCTGTGGATATTGCTGCATACAAAAGGGTCAATCACGCAGCCGCGCAGAAAGCACGCTGGGCTAAGCAGAAGAGGGCCGCGAAGAAAGCAGCTTAGATTCGAGGATTTCTCAATATGCAGAAGGCAGTATCGGGACCATTGTCCGCATTCTCCGGACTTCCTGCCCCAAAAGCCGAGTCGCCGCCTGCATCAAATGCGGATCAGATTCGAGCATCCTGAGCACTTGATCCGCGCCGATGAATCCGAGTTCTGAGTCCTCAATGGCCTTTGCGGTTGCGCTGTAGTCGCCATTGAAAATGGCAGGCAGGCCGATGATCCGTCCGGGTCCGGGTGTGTCCATCGGATACACCTGACCGGAATGACACCAAATCATGGCTATCCTGCCTGAGCGAACAAGATAGACCGCAGACGCCGGATCACCATGACGGAATAACAGCGACCCGTTCTTTACAGGCGTTGAGATGGCGATGGCATCAAGTTCTCGGAAGAGGTCTGACGGCATTGGTGTCCAATCTTAGTCCGAGAATGCCTTCATTTCGCGCAGCGATTATGTGACAGGCGTCACCTGTTTTACTCGATTGGAAACTATTGGGTTTCCGTGCTGGTATCCCAGAGAAGATCAAGCACGCTGTGAGAATGCCGGGACGAGGCTGGCCGCGATAGTCCATTGGCAATTTCACGGTTTGCGGCAATCATGGACCCAGGCCGGACAGTAAGGGAAGATCGCTCGCAGTTCTCCATCCGCTCCCGCAAACGCCCGCACTCGCGCAACGTCTCAATCATTTCCTGCTCAACTTCAAGGACGCAACCCTGAGCCTCCAATACCATCTGTCGGAGGTTCATGGCATGGGCTTTTCCTACAGCCCTTTCGATTTGTAACAGCTTCGCCATCAAATGCGCGGTGCTCATCCAGATACCAGCTTTCTTACCGCCTAAAGTTGACTATTTGACATCGTGCCTTGGCCGGAGTGCGGCGGGATGTGATGGATGTCACAGAAAGATGCCCGCTGCTTGCTGACAGCGGGCGAGGAAGCGATTCATGTCTCTGATGAATTCAGTCTGTCAGCTTTAAACTGAACACTGCAAGAGTACCTAGGACACGTTATCTTTGGCACTTCGGCAGCTTTCCCATCGAACTTCCAGCCGACCCCCTCTGCTAAAATTTGCCGCGTGAATACTTCCGAATCGGCCTCCCGAATGGTATTCACGCCGAAACGCCGACTCCTCTTGGTTTCCATAAATCAGTCCGTGCCACTCCACGATGCCGAGCCGTGATCCATGAATCTAGAAGGGGGCTAGCCGTGTCCAGAGTGATTGCCACCTGTCCTAATGGGCATGACGTTGACGTGCTCTCTGCCCACTGGGATTCCAAGGCCAACATTCCACCCGCTTGGAATCAGGAGATGCGGTGTTATCAGTGCGGCCAGACATTCACGGTCACCGCTGAGAATTGCAGCGTCATTCCGTCGAATAATTCAGGGGTCATTCACTAGGAATTTGTTGAAATTCGCTGTGACGCAGCGGATGTACCGGGGATTAGCGTTCCTGCGAGATTGAAATCCGTCTGAATGGTGCGTTGGATCAGTGTTCATCGGAGGTTTGCGGGTGCCGGAGACGGTCCGGAGTTCCGCAGCCTCGATTCAGGCACACTGCCGGGTGAGCCTTCCCGGTGGCTGGGCCATCAGCCGGGGCAGGCGCAGCAGGTTATGCGCGGCGCAAGTGAAGACGAACAGCCAGTCCACCTTCTCCAGTCCGCGCAGCTTCACCTGACGCAGCGGCCCGGTCTGCTTCAGCCACCCGAAGCTTTTTTCGATCAGCCAGCGACGGCTCAGGCTAACCGCGTAACCCGACTGGCGTGTCGTTCTCCGATCCAGATTGCTGCTGCGGCCGTTGTCGTTCTTCGTCACATGCGGAGTGACCTGCAGCTCGCGCACGGTGCGCACAAAATCTTCCGTGTCGTAGGCCTTGTCGGCGCCCACCGTTATCCGGCGCGTGCGGCCCCTGCTGCTGCTTTTCGATCATCAGCAGCGCGGCATCGCGTTCCGCATATCCATCGGCGTGCGTCACCATCGCAGCGGCGATCAGACCGTTACGGTTCTCCGCCAGGGCATGGCCCAGATAGCTCAGCTTCGACTCCTTGCCGTAGCTCTTCCTGTAGAGCCGGGCGTCGGGATCGGTCGTCGACTCGTGCGTCCTGTTGCTCCGCTTCTGGCCATGGAAGTTGGTCCCGTCGCCGGGTCCGCCGCCGTCCTTCGGCCGGAAGCTCTTCTGCGAGGCCCATGCCTGGATCAGCGTGCCGTCCACCGTGAAGTGTTCGTCGGACATAAACTTCTTCGCCTGCTGGTTCACTTCGGCGAAGAATCGCTGCGCTACCTCGGAGTTCAGCAGCCGGTCCCGGTTCTTCGAGAACACCGCATGGTTCCAAACCGCCTCGTCCATGACCAGGCCCACGAACCAGCGGAACAGCAGGTTGTAATCGACCTGCTCGACCAGCAGCCGCTCCGACCGGATGGAGAAGAACACCTGCAGCAGCAGCGCTCGCAGAATGTACTCCGGCGCAATCGACGGCCGTCCACCCTCCGCGTACAGCCCACCCAGTTCCCGGTTCAGCGAGCCCAGCACCGCGTCGGTCACCTTCCGAACCTCGCGCAGCGGATGATCCGCCGGCACTCGCTGCTCCAGCGACACATAGCTGAACATCCCGTCCTGAATACGCTCGTCTCCTCGCATGATCCCTGAGACGCATCAGCGCCTCCAGACGCCGCAGACAGGAACCTATTTCAACAAACTCCTAGACGCGGTTTATGGGTTGTCTCATCCCGTACCAGAGGCGGCGTCCGGCGAAGCGCTCTTGGATGAGTATCGAGTGGGCACCTTGCCGAAGATACGGCACCGACTTTACGCGGGGGCCAGGCCGGCAAGATTCTAAGTCATTACGAAAGGTTGGGGTTTCGCGGTCTGATTCGACAACATCAGCCCGCCGGTCATGACCGGGCTGCCCCTGCACGTTCAGCCCGATTGCCCACTGCGTTGTGGGATTTGGTAGCAATTTGGTAGCAAATAGCGTCGTTTGTGCCGGTTTTGCCGACTGATCCGGCTCATAAGTCTATTGCTGCCAACAGCATGGCCGTTTAGTGCCACCTTCACACGGTGGAAGTCGTAGGTTCGAATCCTGCTGCGCCCACCATAACCCACGGAAAATCAATCACCGGCAAAGGTCGCTGCATCCTTTGCTCATACCTTCCAGGTACGCCCTCGCCCGAGGCCGCCTTCTACGTCAATTTTGAGGAAATCAGGTTCCGGCAGAGCGCCGCGCTGAATCTCGCTGTCGATGCTGAGGACGCGGACGCTCAGAGAGCCGGTCTCTCGGCGATTTCCTGGTTACACCGCGACGCAGACTCCAAACGAAAACGGGACCGGCATCCGTCAGCCCCGTTTTCCGCTACAAAAGAGCCCGCGCTGGTCGGGTCTTCTTTCGGATCGTCCTCGAACCGTTCGATACGCCCTGGGCGCAAGCGAGACGAGGAGCATCTGTATTGTGCCCCTGCGCTGCTCTCGCGCAGAAGCGTCATCTCGCGGCAAAATATGTGGAAAACCCCGACCGACTGAGGATTCCCGGGATAGAATTTCTTCAACACCGACGCAGAAATCTCAACCCCAGGCCCTGATGGAATCTTTGTCTTCCGAGCAGTACAGGCCACGTGTTTTGGTCGCCGACGACGAACGCCTCATCGCGAACACGCTGGGCACCATCCTCACGCGTAACGGCTTCGAGACTGCTGTCGTCTACGACGGCCAGCAGGCGGTCGATACCGCCCGTGTCTGGCGCCCCGACATCCTTCTCAGCGATGTCGTCATGCCCGCACTCAACGGCGTAGAGGCCGCGATCCAGATTTGCGCCATCATCCCTGAGTGCCGCGTGCTGCTCTTTTCCGGCCAGGCCGGCACCTCGGACCTCCTGCAGGCCGCTCGCGCTCGCGGACACAACTTCGAGGTCCTTCCCAAGCCCATCCCTCCTGGCGAACTCCTCGCCCACCTCCGCTCCGCTCTCGACAACAGCCAGCCCAGACCGTAACGGGAGCCGGTCGCGTCATCGATCAGAATCAAGGGTCGCGGATCATGATGCAGAGGGAGGCGCGCCAACATCCATCCCATTACTAACGTGCCCCCACCTTGCTCCGCTCACCCCAACCTCTGCGAAAATATCCGGTGACCACTCTCGCAGAAAAGCCCGTAGCCCACCGCCTGCTGCCCATTCCCGCCATCGCCCGCAAGCTGGGCCTCGCTGACAGCGACTACGAGCCGTTGGCCTCCTGGGCCGCCAAGCTCCACCTCGACATTCTGCAGGATTCCGCGCGCCCGCCCCACGGCAAGCTCATCCTCGTTACCGCCACCACCCCAACAACGTCCGGGGAAGGCAAGACCGTCACCTCCATCGGCCTCGTCCAGGGACTCGAGCGCATCGGCAAACGCGCCGTCATCACCTCCCGCGAGCCCTCCCTCGGCCCCGTCTTCGGCATGAAGGGTGGTGCGGCCGGCGGAGGACTCTCCCGGATCGAGCCCAGCCAGAAAATCAATCTCCACTTCACCGGCGACCTCCACGCCATCACCTCCGCGCACAATCTCCTCGCGGCGCTGATCGACGCACACCTCTTCCACGGCAACGACCTCGACATCGACCCCGACCAGATCTGGTGGCCGCGCGCCATGGATATGAACGATCGCGCCCTCCGCCGCATCGCCGTCGACATCGATGGCAAACGCCAGGGGGCCGCCCGCCACACCGGCTTCGTCATCACCGCCGCATCGGAGATTATGGCCATCCTCGCCCTCGCCCGAGACCGCGCCGACCTCCGCCGACGCCTCAACGCCATCGTCATCGGCGCATCGCGCTCCGGCAAACCTGTCACCGCCGCTGACCTCAGCGCCACCGGCGCCATGATGGCCCTCCTCGCCGACGCCATCCTGCCCAATCTCGTTCAGACCACCGAAGGCGCGCCCGCTCTCGTCCATGCCGGTCCCTTCGGCAACATCGCCCATGGCACCAGCTCCGTCATCTCCCAGCTCATGGGCCTTCGCCTCGCCGACTACGTCGTCAACGAGTGCGGATTTGCCGCGGACCTCGGTGCAGAAAAATACCTTGACATCGTCACCCTCGTCACCGGAGTCAGCCCCTCCGCCGCCGTCCTCGTCACCACCGTCCAGAGCCTCCGCAACCAGGGCCAGAACGAAAGCCGCGACGAAGAAGGCGCACTCGTCCGCGGTTCCGCCAACCTCGCCCGCCACATCCAGAACCTCCGCCGCTTCGGTGTTCCCACCGTCGTTGCCATCAACCGCTTCCCCCACGACACGCCTGAAGAGCTCGACCAGCTCCGCGCCTTTTGCGACCAGCAGGGCGTCGCCAGCGCCCTCACTGAACCCTTCACCCGCGGCGGAGCCGGCTCCGAAGCCCTTGCCCGCTCTGTTGTCGATCTCATCGAGAAGAGCGGCCCCGTCGCAGTCCAGCCCACCTACGCCCTCTCCGACACCTACGAAGAAAAACTCAACAAGGTCGCCACTCAAATCTACGGAGCCGATGGCGTCCTGCTCTCTGACGCCGCTCGCGAAAAACTCCAGCGCATCGTCGACTGGGGGTATACCGGTCTGCCCATCTGCATCGCAAAGACGCAGTACTCCTTCAGCGACGATCCCAAAAAAACGGGCGCGCCCACAGGCTGGACCCTCCGCATCAACGATGTGTCGCTGTCGGCAGGCGCCGGCTTCATCGTGCCGATCGCCGGCAACATGATGCTGATGCCAGGCCTGCCTAAAGTCGGCCGAGCCGAAGAAATCGACACTGACGAACAAGGCGAAATCACCGGCGTGTGAACGCCGGGCACCACGGGCTACCGGCTACGGGTTGAAGGCAGGCTTCCTCCTCCTCGCCGCCCGCATCTTCTTGTGTATGATCCGCAAACTCAAATCCGGAGAATACCGTCTCTACTCCCGCAAGAAGAACCCCTCCACCGGTAAACGCCGCAACCTCGGCACCTTCTCCAGCAAAGAAAAAGCCGAAGAACACGAACGTGCGGTCCAGTATTTCAAGCGCCACTGAAGGGCGACCTGCAACCTGTCACCTGTTTTTTCCCATGCCGCCTGCGAAGAAGAAATCCGCTGCGAAGAAAAAGGCCACCGCGAAAAGCCGCTGGGTCCGCACGGTCACCACCAACTCCACCCACCCGCCCAAAGATCTCTTCACCAAGAGCGCGCCTGTCATTGCCCGTTCTCTGGCTTCGAAAAAGGTCTCCCCCAAAGGACCAGCCTCCGGCATGCGCATGTTGACCTACTTCATCAACCGAGCCGGCAAAGGACTCAGCGCCACGCGCCGCCGCGAACTGGAGCGAGCCAAAAAACTCCTCCACCAACGCATCGAGAAAGTAAAAGAAAAGAAAGCCGCCTGAGCCGGCGGCAAGACGCGTTTCCTACCCCCTGCACCCTACCCCCCTACACCCTATCGCGCCGTCATTCCCCACGTACTTCCGCCTCTTCCCCTGCGCAATCAGGAACATCGTTATGCCCGCCCCGATCAGCACCACCGTCGATCCCACCACCTTCACTGCCGCCAACACCTTATGCGGCTCCTCCGCCGCCGGAATCACCGACAGCACAATCGCCACCGTCGTTGTGGCAAATCCAACCACGGCCAGCAGCAGAGCCACCGGACGCCGCCCCGGCACCCGCATCACCTCCGGCCCCGCCGGCTTTCCCTGCGCCCACGCCATCGCCGCAAACAATACCAGGAATGGCAGGAAATTCGTGATGATCGCCATGCTCACCAGCACGTCGTACGCGCCCCGCACCGTCGTCCCCGCCTGCCCCAGCGCCGCCACCACCATGCCCGCCAGCCCATACGCCGCCAGCGAAACCCATGGCGTCCGAAAGCGCGGATGGATTCGCCCAAACACCGGCGGCAAATAAAGATCAATGCCTGCGACAAATGGAAGCCGCGCCGTTGACGCCAGATTCCCCGCCGCCCCGCCCATCGCGTTCAGCGCCAGTAGCCCCGCCATCACCACCACCAGCCATCCCAGCCCGAATCGCCCGCACAGCGCCGCCACCCCGGTCATAAATCCGTCCACGCCAGACACATGCCCCGGCGGCAACGCCACCAGCAGCGCCGCCGTCCCCAGAAAATACCCCAGCGCCACCACCGCGCCGCCGGCGAGCAGCGCCAACGGGATCGTCCGCCGCGGCCGATCGATCTCCTCCGCCATGAACGACCCTGTCTCGATGCCGCTGAACCCGAAGCAAATGGTCGACCAGAAAATCGCATCTTTCAGCGAGAAGCGCGGCGTCATCGACGACAGCGAGAAATGCGTTGCCGATCCAAATCGGTGCACCGACACCAGCGCCAGCAACACCAGAATCGCAATCGGAACCCAGCTGCCCAGCGAACAGATATTGCTCAGCCACTTCCCCGCATTCAGCCCGGCAATGTTCACCACCGTAATAATCGCCAGCCACAGCACCGCGAACGCCATAAAGTAGCCCGGACTTGCCGCAAACCCATGTCCCCACACGCCGCCAGCAAACAGCAGCGACCCCGCCCCGAAGTACAACACCGAAGCAAAGAACGGCAGGTTCGACATCCAGTACAACCACGCCGTCAGGAATCCCGCAAAATCCCCGAACGACTCCCGCGTCCACACATACAGGCCGCCCTCCTGCGGATACCGCGACGACAATTCCATCACGCTCGCCGCCAGCGGAATGAAAAAGCAAAGCACCGCGAAAATCCAGATCACCAGGCTGCTCGGACCGGCCGCCGCCGCCATCGCCGTCCACCGCACGCTCAGCACCGTCCCCACGTAGAACGCGGTCAGATCCTTCAGCCGCAGCGCGCGCTTCAGCTTTGGGACAACCGCCGCTGTCCCTGCCAGTTGCACGCCTGCGGCCTCAGCCACTCGTGCTCCAGTCCCGCAGCACCGCCATCGCCGCGTTCCTGCCGTTCACCCCAATCACGCTCCCACCCGGATGCGTGCACGCCCCGCACAAATACACGCCCTCCATCGGCGTCCGCGCCGTGAGCCGGCGCGACCACATATATACAGGCAGACACTCTCCCTGGAAAATATGGCCGCCGGTCAGCCCCACCTTCTTCTCTATGTCAGGAGGCCCCAGCACCTGCGCCTCCACCAACGCGCTCTCCAGATTCGAGCAGAACCGCCCCAGCGACCCCAGCGCCAGCCCCTTTACTTCCTCGCGCCGCGTCTCCCAATTGCCCTCGGCAAAGGCATACGGAACGTATTGCGCAAACACGCTCATCGTGTGCAGCCCCTTCGGCACCACACTCCGGTCGTGCACGCTCTGGAAGTACAGCTCGCACCAAACCGCCTCCGGCAACTTGCCCCGCCGCGCCGCTGCAAATCCCGCCTTCCATTCCGGCTTCGTCAGCGGAGCATTGATTTGTCCATAATGATGCGCCTCATCCGCACCCGGCCGGGCTCTAAAATTCGGCAGCTCCCGCAACAGCACATTTAGCTTCACCGTGCAGCCCTCAATCGGCACGGATTCCACCTTCGCCTTCCACGCCGCATCCGCCGCAGTCCCCAACAGTCCCAGCGTCACCCGCGGATCCGCATTCGACACCACTACTCGAGCCGCGATCTTCTCTCCCCCTTCGAGCAACACGCCTTCCCCAGGAAGAACCGCAGCCACTGGAACACCTGCAGCCACCGTAGCCCCCGCTTCGCGCGCCGCGTCGCAGAAGTAGAACGAGACCATCCCCATCCCGCCGCGCACGTACCCCCACATCCCCGGCATCCCGCCCAGCCTCCCCGAAGCATGATGGAACCGGATCGAAGCCGTGCCCGAGTCGAACGGGCTGGCATTCGTCCCGATCACTCCCTGCCCCAGATAAGCAATCTGTAACCGTTCCTCCTGCAAATAGTGCTCGACGAATTCCGCCATCGACCACTCGTACAGGAGCTTCCGCGCCTCCGCATCCCCGCCCAACCGCCGGTCGATCTCCTCCGCCGACGGCGCCTCCCCAATCCAGGCATCTGCCTCACCCGCCGGACGCAGCATCTCCCGCAGCCGCGCCAGCGTCGCGCTCATCGCCTTCCACCCCTCCACATCGCCAGGCGCAAACCGCCGAATCTCCGCCTTGCACCGCGCATCGTCATCCCACAACTGCACGCTGCTCCCGTCCAGAAACGGCACAAACAAACCATTCATTGCCGGTGTCCAATGGAACCCCCGCGCCGGCAGCCCCAGTTCCTCTACCACCAGCGGATGCAGCAGCCCGGCCAGGTACGCGCAGGGTGACATCTTTACCTCCGGATAGGTCTCCGGAAACGGCTCCTCGATGGTGCACGCCCCCCCTACCCGTTCGCGGCTCTCCAGCACCAGCACCTTCTTTCCTGCCCGCGCCAGATACGCCGCACACGCCAGGCCATTGTGCCCGGCGCCGACTACGATCGCGTCCCACTTCTCCGCCGCCAGTTCTCGCACCGGCCGAGGCAGGCCAATCTCTCCCAAAACCGCAGCTGTCGCCGATCCGCTCAGAACCAATCCTCCTCTATGGGTTCCTGCCAGTATCCCACCGCGCCAGTCTGTCACCATCGTCATCGTTGTCATAGCTGTCATCGTCGTCATGGTTGTCATCCCAACCCCTGCGCAAAGCGCAGGGCGTGAGGGACCCTGCGTTCCCCCCCAACAACCAACGCCAACCGCAACAAGCAAGAGGGTTCCAGCGCGCGTAGCACCGCAAAGGCCGAACCGCCAGCGGTCCCCCGGCCTACACCCTACCCCCTAAATCCTACCCCCTGCCCCTACGTGCCAAAACGCTTTACAAGCTCCAATGCCGCCCTTCCCGCTCTATACTGTCGGTTCCGTTCTGCAGCACTTTTTGAGGAGACTCTATGTCCCGCCGTAGCCTTCTGCTTGCCTCCTGCGCCCTGCTCTACGCGCTCGCACTCGCCCCGATCGCCGCGTCGGCGCAAAATACCACCGAAGCCAACCAGCAGTTCCCATGGATGAATCCCGGCATCCCCATCGATCACCGCGTCGACCTCCTCATCTCCCGCATGACCCTCGAAGAAAAAGTCGGCCAGATGCAGGACCACGCCCCCGCCATCCCCCGTCTCGGCGTCCCCAAATATGACTGGTGGAATGAAGGCCTCCACGGCGTCGCCTTCGCCGGCACCGCCACCAACTTCCCCCAGGTCATCGGCATGGCAGCTACGTTCGATACCCAACTCGTCCACACCATGGGCATCATCGACTCCACCGAGGCCCGCGCCAAATACGATCAGGCCATTCGTAACAATCAGCATGAACAATTCTTCGGCCTCACCTTCTGGGCTCCCAACGTCAACATCTTCCGCGATCCACGCTGGGGTCGCGGTCAGGAAACCTATGGCGAAGATCCCTTCCTCACCGGACGCATGGCCGTCGCCTTTGTCACCGGCATGCAGGGCGACGACCCTAACCTCTTTCGCGTCGTCTCCACGCCCAAGCACTACGCCGTCCACTCAGGCCCTGAGAGCACCCGCCATCAGGCCAACGTCGATGTCTCCCCGCACGACCTCGAAGACACCTACCTCCCCGCCTTCCGCGCCGCCGTCACCGAGGCCCACGCGCAGTCCGTCATGTGCGCTTACAACGCCATCGACGGAGCCCCCGCCTGCGCGAACAAAATGCTCCTCCAGCAACACCTCCGCGACGATTGGCACTTCAACGGATACGTCGTCTCCGACTGCGCCGCCGTCGCCGACATCAACACCGGCCATCACTACGCGCCCGACATGGCGCACGCCGCCGCCGATGCCGTCAAAGCCGGCACCGATCTCGAATGCCGTTACCAGCAGGGATGGGCCTTCCCCTCGCTTGTCGACGCAGTCCACCAGGGCCTCGTTTCTGAGGCCGATATCAACACTGCCGTGCACCGTCTCTTCCGCGCCCGCTTCGAACTCGGCATGTTCGATCCGCCCTCGAGCTACACCTATGGCCACATTCCCTTCAGCGTCGTGAATTCGCCCGAGCACCGCCGCGAATCCCTCCAGGCGGCCCGCGAATCCATCGTCCTTCTGAAAAACGAAGACCACATCCTGCCGCTCCAATCATCGGTAAAAAGCATCGCCGTCATCGGCCCCACCGCCGAACTCGTCCAGTCCCTCCAGGGCAACTACAACGGCCCACCGCCGAACCCGGTCTACCCCATCGAAGGCATCGAGAAGCGTTTCTCCTCCGCGCAGATCCATTACGCCCAGGGATCCACGCTCGTCGAAGGCTTCCCGATTCCCATTGAGCACAGCGCGCTCCATCCCGAATCCGGCAGCGGCGACGGCCTCACCGGCGCCTACTACAACTCCACCGACCTCTCGGGCTCGCCCGTCCTCACCCGCACCGACCGCAACATCAACTTCAACTGGGATAAGGTCGTTCCGGTCCCCGGCCTCGAGCGCAACAACTTCTCCGTCCGCTGGTCCGGCACCTTCACCCCGCCCGGCCCCGGCGACTACAAGCTCGGAGTGCGTATCAATTACTGTTACGCATGTGAAAACGCCGAAGGCTTCCGCCTCTACCTCGACGGCAAGCTCCTGCTCTCGAGTGAAAACCAGAAAACCGGCGAGCGTGGCGGCGGCTCCGAAGCCACGGTCCACTTCACTGACACCACACCGCACCCGATCCGCCTCGAATATCTCCATGGCACCGGCTCGGCCGGCATCGATCTCGCCTGGCAGCCGCCTGTCGACATCCTCCGCAACCAGGCCATTGAAGCGGCGCAGCAGTCTGATGTCGTCATCGCCTGCGTCGGCCTCTCGCCGAATCTGGAGGGTGAAGAAATGCCCGTCCACCTCGACGGCTTCAGCGGCGGCGATCGTACCGCCATCGCCCTCCCCGCCGTCCAGGAAGATCTGCTGAAAGCCGTAGCCGCCACCGGCAAGCCGCTCATCGTCGTCCTCCAGAATGGCTCGGCCCTCGCCGTCAACTGGTCTGCCGATCACGCCAAAGCCATCCTCGAAGCCTGGTATCCCGGCGAAGAGGGGGGCACCGCCATCGCCGAAACCCTCGCAGGCGACAACAATCCCGCCGGCCGTCTCCCGCTGACGTTCTATGCCTCGCTCGACCAGCTCCCGCCCTTCGCCGACTACTCCATGCAGAACCGCACCTACCGTTACTTCACCGGCAAACCGCTCTACCCCTTCGGCTACGGACTCAGTTACACCACCTTTGCCTACAGCGACGTAAAACTTCCGCATGAAGTCCATGCCGGCGATCCCGTCGCTGTGACCGCCGAAGTCAAAAACACCGGAAACCGCGCAGGCGACGAAGTCGTCGAGCTCTACCTCACCCAGCCCCGCGCTTATGAGACCCCCAGCCGCGAGCTGGCAGCCTTCAAACGCATCCACCTCGCCGCCGGAGCCACAGCCCACGTTGGCCTTACGATTGAGCCCCGCTCCCTCGGGCAGGTCGACGAGCAGGGTAACCGCATCATCCTCCCCGGCGACTACGCAGTGTCAGTTGGCAGCGGCCAGCCAGGCGACGCCCCCGATGTCCAATCCGCCACCTTCACCATCACGGGAAAGAAGGAGCTGCCGAAATAGTGAAGATTCGCTTCATAAATCTTCAGCTTAAACGTTTAACTTGCTATGCTACTGGGTGCCGGTCAGTGGCTGCGTCTTCTCTGCGCTAACCGCTGGCCGCTGTTCTCTGCTTCTTCGAGGTACGTTATGAAACGCCGGACCTTTCTGAAATCCGCTGCCGCTCTCGCCGCTGCCCCTGCCTTCCAACCCTTCATGAGCAGCGCAGCTGCAGCCGACCTCCCCACGATCCCGCCCGGCAGTCCGCGTTCCTTCCCCCAGGGCTTCCTCTGGGGAACCGCCACCGCCGCCTACCAGGTCGAAGGCGCCGTGCACGCCGACGGCCGCGGCACCTCCGTCTGGGATACCTTCGCCCACACTCCCGGCAAAACCTACGATGGCCAAACCGCCGACATCGCCGACGACGACTTCCACCTCTACAAAAAAGACGTCGCCCTCATGAAAGACCTCGGCGTCAGGACCTACCGCTTCTCCATCTCCTGGCCGCGCATCTTCCCGCAAGGCACAGGGACTCCTAACCCCAAAGGCCTCGATTTCTACAAGCGCCTCCTCGACGAGCTTCACGCCGCCAACATCGAGCCCTTCTGCACCCTCTTCCACTGGGACCTGCCCCAGGCTCTCCAGGACAAAGGTGGCTGGACGAACATCGCCACCAGCCACGCTTTCGCCGACTACGCGCACTACACCGTCAGCCAGCTCTCTGACCGCATCACCCACTGGATAACCACCAACGAATTCGGCTCCTTCATCGACGCGGGCTACGGCTCCGGCGTCTCCGCGCCCGGCCTCAAACTCCCGCGCGCCCAGGTGATGCAGGCCCGCCACTACGCCGTTCTCGCCCACGGCCTCGGCGTCCAGGCCATCCGCGCCGCCGCCACCCAGCCCGTCAAGGTCGGCCTCGCACAGGACATCGCCGGAGCCATGCCCGCCATCGAAGACGCCGCCCACATCCGCGCCGCCGAAACCGCCATCCGCGAAATTAACGCGCAGTACAGCACCGTCATCCTCGAAGGCCGCTACACGGACCGCTACCTCCGCGACCTCGGCCCCGACGCGCCCCACTTCACGCCAGAAGAGCTCAAAATCATCGCGACCCCCATCGACTTCCTCGGCATCAACGTCTACACCACCCAGGAAGCCATCCCCACTGACACGCCTGACGGCTTCCGGATGGTCCCCCGCCCCAGCACCTATCCGCACGCCTCGTCTGACTGGCTCTACGTCAACCCGCAGGCGCTCTACTGGACTCCTAAACTCGTCTCCGAAATCTGGGGCGTCAGGTCCATCTACATCACCGAAAACGGTTACTCCTCCGACGACATCCTCCGTCCCAAATCGCCGAATCCCGATGATCGCGTCCTCGATACCGATCGCATCATGTACCTCCGCAACTACCTCACTCAGCTCCAGCGCGGAGTCGCCGAAGGAGTACCCGTCAGGGGCTATTTCCTCTGGAGCCTCCTCGACAACTACGAGTGGTCCTCCGGCTTCAGCAAACGCTTCGGCATCACCTACGTCGACTTCCAGACCGAAGAGCGAACCCCCAAGCTCTCCTTCGATTTCTACAAAGAGGTCATCCGCACCAACTCCGTCGTATAGGTCCAGTTCTGTCGTTCCGAACAAAGCGAGGAACCTCGTGGTTCCTCTCCCGGGTCCGCAGCCTGAAACCGGAACCTGTACCCTGTCTTCGTGCCCTTCTCCGACTTCCTCGGCAACGAACCCGCCGTCCGCCACCTCCGCGAAGCCATCGCCGCCGGTCGTCTCCCGCACTCGCTCATCCTTGCCGGCCCCCGCGGAGCCGGCAAGTACACCCTCGCCGTCATGCTCGCCCAGGCCGCCAATTGTCTCGACCCGCAAACCACCGATGGCCTCCCCGACTTCTGCGGCCACTGCTCCAACTGCGTCCGTATCGGTGAATCCATGGACCTCGACGCCCGCGTCGCCGAAGCCATCGCAGCCCGCGAAGACCTCCGCGATGCCGACAAGCGCGAGACCCGCATCCTCATTCAGACGCACCCCGACGTCCTCGTCATTCCGCCCGACCCGCCCCAGCTCCTCATCAAAATCGGACAGGTCCGGATCCTCACCCGCGAAATCTACCGCATCCCCGCCGAAGCCCGCCGCGCCTTCTCCATCTTCACCAGCGCCGCCTTCATGAAAGAAGCCGCCAACTCCCTTCTCAAGGTTCTCGAAGAGCCGCCCGACCACGCCACCATCGTTCTCCTCGCGGAAAATACCGGCGAGCTCCTCCCCACCATCCGCTCTCGCGCCGGCATCGTCCGCCTCGGCGCCGTGCCCACCGACCAGATCGAGCAACTCCTCGCTGCGCGCCGCCCCCAACTCAAAGCTTCCGAACGAGCCCTCGTCGCCCGCCTGGCGGAAGGCGCCATCGGACGCGCTCTCGGCTTCGATCTGCCCGCTTACCTCGCCGCTCGCGCCGACGCGATTGTCCTCCTCCGCAGCACCATCCAGCAGGCGGATGCTACTGACTTGTTCAAAACCACGGAAGCCTACCGAGCCGGTGCCGAAGGCCAGGAAAAAACTACGGGCCTCCTCCGCGCCGCCGTCTCGCTCCTCGAAGACCTGCTGTTGCTCAAGTCCGAAACCCCGCAGCTCGTCCGCAACATCGACGTCCAGCATGAGCTATCCGCCATGGCCGCCGCCGTCAGCTTCAACTGGATCGAGTCCGCCGCTCGCGGTCTCCGCCAGGTCGAGTCCGGCATGCGCCGCAACCTGCTCCGCTCTCTCTCCCTCGACAGCTTCGCCGCGCAGCTCACCGACGCTCCCGTACTCTGATTCGCGGAATTCCAAAAAAAACAATCCGCTCATGAAACTCTGCAGGCTGTCGCACAGTCTCCATAGAGGCGCGAGGTCGAGGAACGGCCTACCCTTGCCGAGATTTTCCGTTCCGTTTGCATCCCCAGAAAACTCTGGAATGGACCTCGCGCATTTAGAGCGACGCGCTCCCTGATACGCATTTTGGCGCGATGTGCCCCGTATATAAGCTGAGCCCTCGGTGGATTCCCACACCTGACCCGGGTTACCATTCCTACAACGGATCGATCCAACACTGTGCTCCCCCCATGCGACGCGGACCCACTTTCCCGCATCACATAGGCATCTTTGTCCGTTAAGGATTCTGGGTATGTCCCAATTGCCTGCCTCTGCGGTGCGCACCCTGCGTGCGCAGTCCACCAAAAGTTCGCTTCAGCGCGCTTCAGCAGCCCTCGGCTCTCTGAGTGCCGCACCCGCTTCTCCAAAACCCGTTGCGCACGCACCCGGTCCGATTGCTGTTCCGCCTCCTGCTCCCCCACCTCCGGCGCCGGCCAAAACCCATGACCTCGATGTCATCGGTCCACGCAAGCTCATCCGGCCTACGCTGCCTGAAAACATGCTCCGCGACCGCCGTCACTATCACCCGGTTGAGCCCGCGCTCGTCTCCCACGCTGCCGCCGTTCACGCCCCGGCGCATCACGAAAGCTCGCACGCTGAGTCTTTTTATTTCCAGAAGCAGGTGCAGTCGCAGACACCCATGGTCTTCGTCCTTGAAGACGGCGAAAAGGTGGAAGGCTGTATCGAATGGTACGACCGCAACGCGATCAAGGTGCGCTCAACCGCCGCACCGTCCCTGCGCGCCAGCCGCCCGGAAGCTGGAACCCGCGTCCTGATCTACAAATCCGGCATCAAGTATCTCTACAAGGCCGGCGAGAACTTGTAGCGGATCAAACGCCGGTGATTCGGATGCCCCATGTCCCGGACGTTGGGACATGGGCAAAGCGCGAAGCCCTCCGCCTGGCACCGATTCGCGTTCCCCTACCCCCGCCCCGCCGCCCGCGCCAGCCGATCCCGCACCGCCACTCCAATACCCGCAGCCTCCGGCACCGGGCAAAGGATCACCGTAGCTCCCGCCGCATCCAGCCAGCGAAGCCCCGCATACAAATGTTGCGCCAGTTCCTCCGGATGATCCCACCGTCCCCAGTGGAACGGATGCGCCTTCTCATGCCCGACCACCGCAGCAGCAAAAGCATCCGGCAGCAGCACCCCCACAACCTCGCCCTCTGCCTCATACCGCGCCAGCGTGTCCCGCAGCCCGGCCATCTGTCCCGCACCCGCGCCCTCAATCAGAATCAGCCGCGCTCGCGGCGCATAATGGCGCAGCCCCATCCCCGGCGCCGGCGCCGCTTCGGGATGCTGCTCGTCAATCGCCTTCTCGCGCAGCCACGCTCGCCCCTCGCATACCGCCTGAATCTCCTCCAGAGTGATCACACCCGGCCGATATACAACGCATCCATCGGCCCGCACATCCACCACCGTCGATTCGACCCCATGCGTCGTCCCGCCGCCATCCAGAATCGCGTCAATCCGCCCCTCCAGGTCCTCCGCCACATGCGCCGCCGTTGTTGCGCTCGTCCGGCCAAACCGGTTCGCGCTCGGAGCCGCCACCGGCACCCCGGCCTCCCGCAACAGAGCGTCCGCCACCGGATGCGCCGGCATCCGGACGCCCACCCGCTCCAGCCCGGCTGTCACCACTTCCGGTACAGCCTCGCTCTTTGGCAGCAGCAGCGTCAGCGGCCCCGGCCAGAACGCCTCCATCAGCCGCACCGCACTCCTCGGGATCCCGACCGCCACGCGATCCACCAGCGCCCACTCGGCCACATGCACGATCACCGGATCCCAACCCGGCCGCTCCTTCGCAACAAAAATCTTCTGCACCGCCTCGCCATCGAGAGCGTTCGCTCCCAGGCCATACACGGTCTCGGTCGGAAACGCGACCGTCCCCCCGCCACGCAGAATCGCAGCCGCTTCGGCCAAAGCCCGCCGCGAACCAGCACCGTTCAAATCCCCAACGTCCACCGTCAACCGAACCGTCTTGATCGCACTCATCTCGCTTTTCACAGGCTCTTCGCTTGCCTTTAGCTGACTGGCGACCAGCTACAGGCTCCCTACACCCTATCCGCTACCCGCTGTACCCTGTCGTTATGGTCGAAATCGAAGTCAAATTCGCGGTCACCGACCCCAACACTCTCATCGCTCGCCTCAATGCCGCCGGCTTCCACGAGGAAACTCCCCGCACCTTTGAGCGCAACATCCTCTACGACACGCCCGACCGCCGCCTTCGCTCGCAGCAATCCATTCTTCGCGTCCGCCGCTACGGAGAACGTTGGGTCGTCACCCACAAATGCCTCACTCCCGATAACGACCCGGCCGCCCGCCACAAGCAACGCGAAGAAACTGAAACCGAAGTCAAAGACGGTGAGGCCATCGGCACCATCTTCTCCCGCCTCGGCTTCGCACCCGCCTTCATCTACGAGAAATATCGCACCGAATTCGCCGACGCCACCGGCCACTGCGTCCTCGACGAAACCCCCATCGGTGTCTATGCGGAGCTCGAAGGCCCTTCCGACTGGATCGACTCGACCGGTCACAAACTCGGCATCGACCCCGCCCACTTCATCACCCTCAGCTACGGCCGCCTCTTCGATCAGTGGCGCCAGCAAACCAACAGCAAAGCACAAGACTTCACCTTCGAAGAAATCAAACCTCAACCCTGAGCCCAAAACCTCGCCGTCATTCTCGAAGCCAGCCAGGATCCCGAGCCGACCACACGCTCGATCTTAGCTCGCCCTTCGTTGATTGGTAGCCGCATTCTGTGTGCTTGCTCGCTGCCCGTTCGGCACCGGACGAAGCTCCTCCGGATGCTCTCGCAGATACGTCAGCAGACGCCGCCGCTTTTCCTTTCCGCGCTCCGACAGTCCCTTCTCCAGCCATGTGCAGTCCGGAAGAATTCCTGGCTCCCGCTCCATCACCCGGCGATAAATCGACGCCCACATCTTCTTGACCGTCGCAACCGAGACGTGCAGAACTTTCGCCAGCTCCGGGTCGGTCATCCCGCTCCCGCCAAGAACCGCCAGCAGGAGCTGCTGTTCCGCGTGGCTCACGCCAAAGCGGGGCAACTCATGTTCGAACAGAACATCCACCCAGGCGCTCAGTCGGGTGCGGGCGATCTCCCGCGTGACTCCAACAAGGTGAGGCTCTCTCGCGATCGTCGCCAGATCCTCCCCCGGGTTTTCCAGATACTGCCCGCGCTGGGCGTCCCACACCCGCGCGCCCGAGTGCAGCGTCCACTCCAGCCGCTCCGGGCTCTCCTGCTGATGCGAAATCAGCTCTCTCCACAGATACCCTCGATGCGTTTCCAGAAATCCCCGCATGATCTGCTGCATCAGCTCAGGCCGTTTCTCATCGCCCGCCCGCATGTAGCCCGCCCAGACGATGAGCGTCAGCCCGCCGCGCACATTTTGTTCCCGAAGTTCCCGGTCCGAAAGAAGCGGTGAATTTCCGCTCATCACCCGCTTCGTCAGCTCAGGTCCCGTCCATTGCAGTGGGGGCTTCTTCAGTTCGGTCAGGACTTCTTCCCGAACTACGGCGCTCACACCGACTCCCCACACCCGCGTCCCGCCCCCCTCGACTTCTTCAAATACCGAAGTCAGTAACGCTTCCTGTCCAAGCAGGCGCAGCCACGCCGTCCCAACATCGGCGATAGTCGATCCGTACCTTGGACCCAGAACCGGGTGTTCCGCGAGCAACTGCACACACTCGCGAACATCCCGCGGCTGCATCGGGCGATACCGGTAAACCATCGGCAAGCTCCTGGGGCGAGCTCCTTGTGGTTTGGGCCTTTTAGGATACTACCGAATGCAGCGCGCTTCCCCTACGATTGCGTCCTCATCGGAGGAGATCCCATGCCCGTGAAGACAATTGCTGAACCAATCCACGACATCGTAGCCACAAACCTCGTCACCCCGGCATTCACGTTCACGCTGGACTCGTTCAAAATCACCAACACCCGCTCCCTCCATGAGGACAGCGATTATGTCTCGATTGCGGTCGCCGTCGGCAGTAACCCGGCCGTCTCCTCGCCCACCAAATCCATGGGCAACCTGAACAATGGAACCTTCCAGGTAAATCTGTCGATCCCCAGCGTCGCCGTTGGGCCGACGGACGTCGTCGCCTTCTCCTATGCCATCGTGAACAGCGGCTACAACCAGGACAGCGTCGAACAGGATCTCAAGAAGGCGGCGGCAGCCCTCGCTTCGAAGGCGGCAACCGCAGCAGCCGGAGCCGTTGGCGGTGCCCTCGGAGGTCCCCCCGGATCGCTCTTGTCGATGGTTGGCAGCGAGGCCTTCGGATGGCTCCTGGGAGAGCTGACGGGAATTATCTTCCCCAACTGCGACGGCCCGGTCGCCGCGGGCAACCATGCCTATACCGGCGCCCAATTGTCGCAGCAAACCGCGAATGGCGCGACCATCGGAGCAACCGATAACAATCCCGGCACGAACTCTGCCACAGGATGCGGCAGCAACTCGCAGTACTACGTAACCTGGTCGATTGCGGCTAACGCGCCGATCCGCATCAATCCGGTGATCGGCGGCGGTCGCCCGATCGAACTCGGCAATCCGACGCTGAAGGCCAAATAGCGCAGCGCAGTCACCGTGCTACAGAACCACGCCTCCGACAGGACGAATCCGTTTCAGCCACGTACAACGGGAACGGATTCGTCCCAAACCAAAGCGCAGCGCGCCCCGATCCCTATGGTCGCGCCTGAACGCAGCCTTAGCCTCATTCCCCGGAAAACGGATTCGTCTCGGTGGGCTTCGCCGCCGTCGGATCCGCTTTCGCCGGCGGCTCCGCTTCTCCCGGGTGTGTCTGGACGCCGCACGCCGACTGCTGCGCGCTGTCTTTCGAGGAGTACACCCGCAACGGGTCCCCCGGCAGCATCCCATGCTCCTCCAGCGCCAGCCGGATCCGCCGCTGCGTCTCCCGCATCGCCGCCCACTGCTGGTTCGCCTTCGTCTTCAGCTGCACCGGATAAATCACCTGCGAACCCTTGATCGAATCCACGCCCAGCAGCGTCGGGTCGGCCAGATACACGCCCTTGTACTGCGGATCGTTCCGCACGCTCATCGCCACCTCTTTCAGCAGCGCCATCACTTCATCCGGATTCGCAGAGAAATCCACCGACACATTGATCGTCGCCAGGGAGTAATCCCGCGCCAGGTTCGCTACCGTCGTGATCTGCGAGTTGGGCACGATGTACAGCGTGCCATCGCCGCCACGCACCTGCGTCCGGCGCAGCGTCATCGCTTCCACCGTCCCGCTCACCCCGGCAATCGACACCACATCACCCACGTTGTACTGGTCCTCGATCAGGATCAGAAATCCGTTGAAGCAGTCCTTCACGATATTCTGCGCTGCCAGCCCGATCGCCACTCCCGCCACGCCGGCGCTTGTCAGTAGCGGCCCCAGACTGAACCCGAAAATCGACAGCGTTTGCAGCGCCGCCAGCGCAGCGATGATTCCGACCCCCGTTGCCCGGATGACCGAGGTCAGAGTCCGCACCTGCGCATAATGCCCTGCCGTGCTCGCCTGGCGCTCCGCGATCCGCAGAATCCGGCCCGTGATCAGCTTCAGGACGCCCATCAGCGCCCAGGCCAGCAGCGCCACAAAGATCAGCTTCGGCAGCTTGTCGTGCAGGAAATCCTGCAGGTCGAGGGCATACTTGTCCCCCAGCACCTCGAAGAACTGCGTTCGCCCTGAAAATAAGAGTTCAGTCCACATCGTTGTTCAGAAGTATGTTCAGAATACCCGCTCCCGCGCTGTCACAAGGCTGCAATACAGAAGCGCCTCGAGCGGTTCTATAATGGCAGCCACCCGAAGGTCGCCCGGGCTTTCCCATCGCCAATCTCGCGTCAGGAGGATTCCATGCTTGTGCGCATCGCACGCCTGTCCCTCATCGCTCTGGCCGTCGCCCTGCTCGCCCCTCTCCCCGCCCACGCCCAGAAAGTTCCTGCGCCGCCATCCATGCCCGCATCCACCTCGGATGCATCCAGCCCCAGCGCCGACTCGTCTTTTGCCAACGGAAATCCAGCGGATTTCGAGCGCGAACACATGATCCGCAACATGACCCTCCAGCGCAACAAACTCCGTCAGAAGGAAATCGTGGACGACTCGCAACAGTTGCTCGATCTCGCGAAGCAACTCCAGGACGCGGTGTTGAAGAGCAATAAAGACGAGCTCTCCCTCTCGGTCGTCAATACCGCAGCCGAAATCGAAAAGCTGGCCAAATCCGTCAAAGAAAAAATGCGGGACGGGAACTGAAACCCCTGTTAATTCCTCAGCCGACCGCCTCTCAGCGGCTCTCTCACAGCCTCCGGATCAACAACAGCGTCTGATCATCCTCCTGCTTCCCAAAAGCCGCCGCGCTCCTCAGAATCCGCTCTCCCACCTCCGCCAGCGCCGCCCGCGCATCGCCCGCGATCGCCTGCTCCACGCGCTCGATTCCAAACTCCTGCTCGCGTTTATCGCACACCTCCAGCACCCCATCGGTCGCCACCGCCACCAGATCTCCCGCCGCCAGTTCCATCCCCTCGCTCGTGAATCCCGACACCGGCAGCAACCCCAGCGGAAACTGCTCTTCGTGCACCAGCTGCGAGTCGCCCCCGCCCGCATGCCAGTGCAGCACCGGCGGGCTCGCCGCCATCGCATACCATGCCCGCCCATCCGCGTTCAGCCGAAACGCCGTCACCGTCGCATACATCTGCGGCTCCTTCACATCTGGCAGCACCCGATTCAGCTTCTCAAGCAGCAGCGGCAGCGTCGCGTTCGGATCCTCCACCCCGGCGGCATCCAGCAGCGCCGTCCGCGCCGCCGTCTTCAGCATGCCCATCAGAATCCCTGCCGACAGTCCGTGCCCCGCAATATCGGCGACATAAGCCACCACATCGCCATTTGGCAGCACCACAGCGTCCACCAGATCTCCGCCCACCTGCTCGCTCGGCCGCGAAATCCCATACACCTCATACAGCGCCGTCCGCAGCACCACCGGAGGCACCAGCGTCTTCTGAATCCCGTGCGCCAGCGCCAGCTCATTCTTGATCCGGAGCGACTCCCGGCTCTCGACCTGAAAGAAGTTGACGAAGAGCCAGTACGACGCAATCACCACGACCAGGATGCAGGTGCCTGCAAAACGGACACCATGCTCCGCGGTCGGCGAGGTCAGCGAAAACGTAACCCCCATCCATCGCGCCAGCGCTCCCATCCAGGGTCCCAGAAAAAACTGCAGCGCGGCCAGCGGAAGAATAAAGATCCACGGCAGGCGCGACACCGTCACAATCCACAGCACCGAGTTCACCCCGCTGATGAACGCAAGCGCCAGAACGATGGCGTATGGAATTCGCCCCATGTTGAGCAGATCGTTGTAAAATCCGATCACCGAGAACAGCAGGAATACCGCAGCCGCAAACCGCCAAAGCCGCTTCCACGGAACATCGTGGAGAAACCGCCATCGCTTCGGGGTGCGCAGAAGCCACGTTCGTACCGTCATCGCCATTGGCAGCCACCATACCAATGATTCCCCCGGTCGTATAGCCTCTCCCCGACCCCCGCGATGACCCTCAACCCTGCACCTGAACCCTGTACCCTAAACCCTGCCGTCATTCCCCAAAATTCCTGCCCCACACTCAACGAGCCTGCCCAAAAGCAGCGGAATTCCCCGGAAACCCAAAACCTGTGCCCTGTGACCGGGGACCCGAAACCTGTGCCCTGAAACCTGTCCCCGGTACCCTGCCCTCCCTGCCCTGCGATACAATCTTTCGTCGACCCGGCTTCGAGCGCATTTTCCCCAGGCAACGGCTCCCCGCGCTCTAAACTGAAGGAGACCATCATCTAACGATGTAACGAGGGGTGGGATGGCCCGTACCGCAGTCTCAGGCTCTGCAGTTTCCAGCAAGTCCGCCGAAGCATACTCCCGCAACGGCAACGCCGCCGGCATTGCTGCGCATCAGCTCATCTCCAAAGACAGGCTCATCGAGATCTACCGCCTCATGGTGCTCTCGCGCGCGACCGACGACCGGGAAATCATCCTCAAAAACCAGCAGAAAATCTTCTTCCAGATATCCGGCGCCGGCCACGAAGCTCTCCTCGTCACCGCCGCCCTCGCCCTCCGCCCGGGATACGACTGGTTCTTTCCCTACTACCGCGACCGCGCCCTCTCGCTCGCCCTCGGCACCACCGTCGATCAGCAATTCCTCCAGGCCGTCGGCGCCGCCACCGACACCGCCAGCGGCGGACGCCAGATGCCTTCCCACTGGAGCGACGCACCCCTCCACATCGTCACCCCCTCGTCCTCCACCGCGACCCAGTGCCTCCAGGCCGTCGGCTGCGCCGAAGCCGCGCTCTACCTCGCCGCGCATCCCGAAGCCGCCCAGCAGCCGCCGTCTGACGCCACTCCTGATTACCGCCAGTTCCACCCCGTCACCTTCCACGGCGACGAAGTCGTCTACGTCTCCATCGGCGACGGAGCCACCAGCGAGGGCGAATTCTGGGAAGCCGTCAGCATCGCCTCGAACCGCAAGCTCCCACTCCTCATCGTCGTCGAGGACAACGGCTACGCCATCTCCGTCCCCGTCGAGGTCAATACCCCCGGCGGCAACATCTCGCGTCTGCTGACCAGTTTCCCCGACCTCCACATCGCCGAAGTCGACGGCACCGATCCCGTCGCGTGTATGCAGACCTTCGAGTCTGCCGTCGCCCATTGCCGCGCCCGCAAAGGTCCTGCCCTCGTCCACGGCCACGTCACCCGCCCCTACGCGCACTCCCATTCCGACGACGCAAAGCTCTATCGTCCCGAATCCGAGCGCGAAGCCGAGGCGCTCCGCGACCCCATCCACAACTTCCAGATGTTCCTCCTCCGCGAAGGCATCCTCGACGCCGAAGCCATCGACCGCATCGAGAAGCAGGCCGAGGATGAAGTCCGCGCCGCCGCCGAGCGCGCTCTCAGCGCCCCCATGCCGTCCCCCGAGCCGGCCGCCATCCTTCGCCACCGTTATTCCGAGGATTACGACCCCACCCGCCCCGAGCTCCAGACCGAAGCGGCCACGGAAGGCAATCCCCGCACCATGGCCGACCTCATCAACGCCTGCCTCCACGACGAAATGCGCCGCGATCCCCGCATCGTCGTCTTCGGCGAAGACGTAGCCGACTGCTCCCGCGAGGAATACCTCGCGCAGAAACAAGTCAAAGGCAAAGGCGGCGTCTTCAAGCTCACCGCTGGACTCCAGTGCGAATTCGGTTCCAACCGCGTCTTCAACTCCGCATTAGCCGAAGCCGCCATCGTTGGCCGCGCCACCGGCATGGCCGTCCGCGGCCTCAAGCCCATCGCCGAAATTCAGTTCTTCGATTACATCTGGCCCGCCATGCATCAGCTCCGCAATGAGCTGCCCCTCATCCGCTGGCGCTCCAACGGAACCTACTCCGCACCTGCCGTCATCCGCGTCCCAATCGGTGGCTATCTCACCGGCGGAGCGGTCTACCACTCGCAATCCGGCGAAAGCCTCTTCACCCACACGCCCGGCATGCGCATCGTCTTCCCGTCGAACGCCCTCGACGCCAACGGATTACTCCGCACCGCCATCCGCTGCGACGACCCGGTCATGTTCTTCGAGCACAAGCGTCTTTATCGCGAAAGCTACGGCCGCGCACCCTACCCAGGCCCCGACTACGCCATCCCCTTCGGCAAAGCGAAGATCGTGCGCGAAGGAAAACACCTCACCCTCATCACGTACGGAGCCATCGTCCCCCGCGCCCTGCAAGCCGCCAACCGCGCCGCCCGCGAGCTGAACATCGAAACCGAAATCCTCGACCTCCGTACCCTCAATCCCTACGACTGGGAAGCCATCGCAGCCTCAGTAACAAAAACCAGCCGCGTCATCGTCGCTCACGAAGACATGATCAGCTGGGGCTACGGAGCCGAACTGGCAGCGCGCATCGGCGAAGAGCTCTTCGACGCTCTCGACGCCCCCATCCGCCGCATCGGAGCGATGGACACCTTCGTCGCCTATCAGCCCATCCTCGAAGACGCCATCCTGCCCCAACCCGAAACCATCTTCAAAGCTATAGCTGACTTAGCAAGGTACTAACGTCGCCCAAAAAAGCGGTCATCCTGACCTCGCGCAATCGAGCGAAGAACCCTTTGTTTTCTCCCTAATCACTGACCGCTCCCACCCGAAACCTGTAACCTGTAACCTGTAATGCGTAGCATCCAGGTCCAGACCGCCTCCGCCAACTACCCCGTTCACATCGGAAGGGAACTGCTCCCGGCCATCACCCGCGCGAAGCGCCTCCGCCTGGACGGCCAGTCCTTTGCCATCACTTCGCCGGAAATCTGGGCCCTCTGGGGCAAGAAGTTCCTCGCCGCCTTCCCAAAAGACAAAACCCCCACAGTCCTCTTCCTCCCGCCAGGCGAACGCTACAAGCGCCTCGCCGAACTCGAGAAGCTCGCCGACCAGTTGGCTCGCGCCGGAGCCGACCGCTCCTCACTCCTCATCGCCTTCGGCGGCGGCATCGTCGGCGACGCCTGCGGATTCCTCGCCGCCATCTACATGCGCGGCATCGACTACATCCAGGTCCCCACCACCTTCCTCGCCCAGGTCGACTCCTCCGTCGGCGGCAAAACCGGCGTCAATCTCGCTGCGGGAAAAAACCTCATCGGCAGCTTCCACCACCCGCGCGCGGTCTTCGCCGACATCGATGTCCTCCAGACGCTCCCCGACCGCGAGCTCCGCGCCGGCCTCTTTGAAAGCGTCAAAGCCGGCATCATCCGCGACCCCGCGCTCTTCCGCTTCATGGAGAAAAACGCGGACGCCCTCCTCGCGCGCGACGCTGCCGCACTCGAAAAAGTCATCGTCGCCTCCATCCGCATGAAGGCCGAAGTCGTCGCAATCGACGAGCGCGAGTCCGGCCTCCGCATGATCCTCAACTACGGCCACACTCTCGGCCACGCCATCGAAGCGGCTACCGGATTCCGCGCCCTTCTCCACGGCGAAGCCGTCGCCTGGGGCATGCTCGCCGCTCTCCGGATCGCATTGGCCCGCACTACCGTCGGAGCCGATCAGGCCGAGCGCATCGAACGCACCATCCTCGCCTACGGACCGCTTCCGCCCTTCCGCACCACACCCGCAAAACTCCTCGACGCTGCCGGCCGCGACAAGAAGAACCGGGCCGGCACCCGCCGCTTCATCCTCCCCAAAGGCATCGGCAACGCGGTCGTCGTAGAAGATGTGACCGAAGCCGAACTCAAGGCTGCAATCGGCTGGACCCTGAGCCACGCGGCGAATGGGCCTCGGACTTCTGCCTGAGCCGACCGGCCTCAGCCAGGCAGAGAACGGACTCCGCCTGGATCGAGGCCCTTTGCCCTTCACACGCTACTGCAGGTGGAGAGTGGCGGGGCCAAGCGCGCCCGGGCAACTGCCGTTGTTCACCTCGATGGAGGTGAGGGTCAGCGTATCGGCGCTGGTGTTGATCGTTCCTGTCATCACGACCTGAGCTCCGGCGGCGTCGTTCGTGGTGAAGGTGAGCGAGACGGCGTTGCCGATGACGGTTCCATTCTGGGCGGATAGCGTGCCCTGCGAGAAGCAGCTGTCGTTGGCAAACGTGGCCGTGCCGGAGGTCTGATAACCACCGTCGCCGGTGCCGTCCTGGTACTGGGTGAGCGTCAGGCTCATGGTGCGGGAGACGTCATTGGCGAGCGCCCCGGAATAAGTGCCATCCACGAGTGCATATTTCTGACCCGTAAGGCTACCGGATACGCCGGCGGCACAGCCGCCCGTGACGGAATAGTTGCCGGCAAGCTGGGTGACGCCGGAGTTGGCCTGCAGGTTAAGCGACAGCACCTGGCTGTCCACCGGGATGGAGGTGACAATCATCTGCGCGCCGTTGACGGATCCGGTCAGCGAGATATTCGCCAGATTGGCATAGCAGCTGTCTGACTGCGCCTGGACGGCCGCGGTGACAAACTCGCTTGTGCCCGAGCCTGATTCGTGGAGGTAGCCGGCGAGAGAGGAAAACGGAGCGGTGCCCTTCGTGGCTGTGGCCTGGAACTCCCAGTTGCCGGTGACGGCAACGGCGGGGGTCGAGCTGCCCGAGCCGCTCGAGCCGGGTCCTCCTCCTTTCGCACACGACGAGAGAAGAAGGACCAGCACAGAGGCCGCGAGCGCGCAGACAGACAGCACAGGGGACGACCAGGTCCGTCTGATTTTGGGAGAAGAGTCGGTCGAGTGGTCGCGCCCACGAAATACTACAGGAAACATAGGTCAAACGCTCCGGGGATAACTGCCAGGTTGTCGAAGGGGAAGAAGGTTGGTGATCATACTGTGGCTGTCCTGTGTTTGCAGGGGTTCTGTCTGCTGACCTACTGGAGTTGCAGCGTGGCGGCGCCGAGGTTGCCGGAGCAACTGCCTCCGGTGACCTGCATGGACGAAACGGTGAAGAGGGTTGCTGTCGTATTGATGGTTCCGGAGATAACAATTTGAGACTGCGCGGCTTCGTTCGTTGTTAAGTCCAGAGTGACGGCATTGCCGAGGACGGTGCCGCTCGTTCCGCTGAGAGTTCCGCCGGTGAAGCAGGAGATTCCGCCGAAGGTGCCCGATCCGGTGATGAGGAAGGTTCCGCTGCCCGTGCCGGTGGCGCTTTCGGAAAGGGTGAGCTGCACGGTCTGGCTACCCTGTCCTGCGCCGGAATAGGTGCCGCTCATGGCGGCGTAGCGTGTTCCTGTCAGGTTGCCCGCCGCGCCGTTTGCGCATCCGCCGGCGACAGAGTAAGTGCCGGTTAGCTGGGTGCCTTCGCTGTTCTTTGTGCCGGTGATCGTGATGTATTGAGCATTCACGTCGAAGGAGTAGAGATTGAACGTCGTCGATTCGACGTCGCCGTACCAGGGAACCAGCGTCGCGCCCAGATAGCAGTTATCGGGGGACTGGAGCTGAAACGCCGCCGTGCTGCTGCCGACCCCATGGGAGGATTGAGCCTGGTCGATATAGCCGGCCATGGAGGCAAAGGGGGCCGACCCTGCGGTGGGAGTCGCCTGGAAGACCCAGTCCCCGGTTAGCGAGCCATAGCTGGTGACCGTGCCCTGCGGCACGCCAGGAATGATGGTCGTCCCGCAACCGAGTAAGAAAAGGGGAAGAATCCCGGCAAATACTGCAGAACAGAATGACCTCAAAGAAAGGAACATCGGCGCTTGTGATTCGCAAATTGCCTGTGCAGTTGCCCCCAAAATAAACCTCGGCCACGGGTGTTTGCTGAGTCGCCAGCCATACGGTCCGCCGACCGTCTCGTCAGCGAACCCATTGCGCTCCGGGCAACTTCCTGCCACCCTTCTTGGGGGGTGCCAGCTATGAAGGACAGCACACGCAAAGGACTTATGGTCGCCCAGGGAATTGCCGCGCTCGCCGTCGGCCTCGTACTGCTTTTCCTCCGGGCGACGATGACCATCGGACTCTTCACCCTGCTCGGGTCTGTACTCTCCGTCCTGTTGATCGCCGCATCGCTGCTCTTCATCGCGATCACCGACGCACTCTCGAGCATTGGCCTCGATGCCCGCCATGCTCCTCATTTGCGGCGCATCCTCATCGCAACGGCGATTGCCGCCGCAGCGGGCGTGTTTGTGATCTTCTACGGCCCCATGACCATCCGGTCTGCCTGCTACCTGCTGGCCGTGTATTCCCTGCTGTTCAGCATCGGCAAAGCCCACCTCGCACAACACTGGACTGGAACAGGACAGGTGCGGGCCGTCATTGCTCTGCTCGCCGTCATCGCCCTCCTCTTCAGCGGGCTCCTCGGCGCCGTCGCATTCCTCGCCCAGGATGAACGCAATGCACTCGTCGTCATCGCCGTCTACGCGATTTTTGCGGGGATACAAATGTTGCTCACGATGCACTACGTCTACGGCGGAGCAGCAACACCGGACAGCCAACAGCATGCGGCGTAACTATGGGGAGAACATCCAGCTGCTAACTCAACCGACCGCCGGAATCTGCGGCCCTCACCCTACCATTCCGGAAGCCGCCGCAACCGGCTCCACCACAGCCGGCCGTTTCCTATTCTCCGGTGGAATCGATCCAGCCAGCATCAGCAGCGCTCCCGCAAAAAACAGCGTGTCGGCGAAGTAGTTCATCCCAACCTCGATGTCCGCGGGGTGCACCGCCAGAATCGGCAGATAAACAAAGGCTACGGCGGCGCAGGCCACGATGCCCAGAATCGTCGTCGCCGTCCGCGCATGCCAGTTCGCGAGCATCGCTACTCCCGCAACCACCAGCGACGTACCCACGCCATACCCCCACAGCGGATGAAAAGGAATCCAGGCCGGCATCTGCAGTTCCAGCGGGATCACCGGAACAAACTGCGGATGCAGGAAGTGCTCCACGCCGTAGAAGGTCACCGCGACGCCGACCACGTACCGGGCAGCTGTGGCAACGCGCTCTCCGGCGCCACGCCAGCGCGCGCTCGCCAGCGTCGACGCGAAGGCGAAGGCGCATGAGCTGAACGACAGTTCCCGCAGAGTCAGAGCCTCGACGAATCGGTTGCCGGGATTGTGTATCAGCCCCGGCAATGCCAGCAGAACGTCAAACAAAAGGAACATGACGCCCAGCAGCGCGGCGGCCACTCCCGCCAGTCGCTGCACCGCAAGACTCAAAGCCGCCGCCAGCAGCGCGATGCCGACGAATACGACCCAGAACAGATGCCATGGAATCCAGTGCGGAATCATGCCGGTCATCGCACGTGTGATTGTGAGGTGTTCCGCTCCGAACACCGCCAGCGGCGCGGCGTAGAATACCGGACCGAGGCAGACGATCTTGTCGAGACCTCGCGCGCGCGGGATGTCTCTGCGAAAGACAACTATCAGCCCAATCAGAAGAATCACCGACCCGGCAAAATAGGTCGCGACCACGATCGGCGGCATACCGAAGAGTGCCACCGCATAGAAAGAGAGGAAAAGCGCAGCCAGCAGAGAGGGCATCGGGGCATTCATTGTCCGCTATCCGTATCCAACACACCATGCCCACCTGGCGTCGACAGGACCTGACCACTGCAGGCCCCGGGAACAAACTTCCTTGTAAAAGCCAGGCGGATAACAGCCTGAACCTCCAGCCTCCACGCCGGGGCAACGCTCTGGACTTTATCCTGAATTGTGATCGCAAGACCATCGACCCATTCCCGGAGTGCGCCTCGGAAGAGTTTCCCCCGATCCCCAACTTTCCGAAACCTGCTCCGCGGTCTCGTCCTCGCCCTCGCGGCGCTCTGGGCGCTCGCTGCGCTCACTCTCGTATCCGCCCGTTGGATCGACCCGCCGACCACCGCGGTACATATCGAGCGCCACGTCCAGGCCTGGATCCACTACAAGCCCTACCGCGAACGCTATACCTTCCTTCCGCTCAGCCGCATCTCGCCCGATCTCCAGCACGCGGTCATCGCCGCCGAGGACGCGCGCTTTTATCAGCCTCACGGCTTCGACTGGCAGCAGATCCAGATCGACGCCGAAGGCGACCTGGAAGGCGGCCGCACCCGCGGAGCCTCTACCCTGGACCAACAACTCGTCAAGAACCTCTTCTTCGGAACCGGCCGCTCCATCCTCCGCAAAGGCGCGGAGGCCAGCCTGGTACCGGTGGCAGAACTCTTCCTCGGCAAGCGCCGCATTCTCGAGCTCTACCTCAATGTCGTCGAATGGGGCCCGGGCATTTACGGTGCAGAATCAGCGTCTCGTTATTACTACAAAATTCCGGCAAAAGATCTCGGCCGGGATCAGGCGGCGCGCCTCGCCGCGATTCTCCCCGCTCCCCTCAAACGCCGTCCCGACCGCATGAACCGCTATAGCGAGCTCATCCTTGAGCGGATGCGCCAGATGGGCTGGTGATCGAGAGCAACAGCTGCTTCGATCCATCGCTCAGTTAATCTGCAGCTTCCACCGTTCGATCGCCTCCGCCATCTGCCCCGCGCGCTGTTCCAGTCCTTCCGCGCTTTCCAGCATCTCGCGCCGCAGCTCCACATCCGCCACTTCCGGAGCCGCCTTCCGCACGTGCACCGCCAAATCCCGCAGCGCCGTCGCTGCTTCTTCCAGCTTTCGAATCAACTCCATCGGCGTCTCGCCCATCACTCGCTCTCCTGCGGATAGAGAAACCGCAGCATCGGCCGCACCCGCATCGCCCACGAAGCCTCGTTGTGGACGCCCTCGGCAAATGTCTCGAAATGCAGATCCGCGCCATGCTGCCCTTCCCGCTCGTCGCGCCAACCGTGCCGCAGCAGCCGCTTGTGCAGCATCTCGGCATCGGCCAGTGTGCGCCGACCCTCGCGCTCGCCCACATCCAGCCAGATCCGCGATCGATACCCCACTCCGGTGACAACATCCTCGATAAACCGCAGAATGTAACGGTGGTTCCACCAAACCGAAGGCGAAAGCACCGCCAGCTTGCCGAACACATCCGGCCGCCGCAGCCCCAGCCACAGCGACACCAGCCCTCCCAGCGACGATCCGCCCAGCCCCGTCTCCGCCGCTCCCCGTCGCAACCGATACTCCCCCTGCAGGAAGGGCAAAAGCTCCCGCATCAGCATCTCGCCATACGCCGCCGCCTCGCCGCCACCCAGCTTCCAGTCGCGCACCGGCGTGTATTCCGCCAGCCGCCGCTCGCCCGCATTGGCCACGCCCGCAATCACCAGCGGCTCCGTCTCGCCCGCCGCAATCGCCGCGTCCGCGTGTTCAGCCACCCGCCACGTCTGCCCGCGCACAAACGACGTCTCCGGATCGAACAGATTCTGCCCGTCATGCAAAATCAGCAACGGATACGTGCGCTCGCCGTCCTCGTCATAGCCCGGCGGCGTATACACACTGACCGTGCGTTCGTTTTTCAGGAACCGGCTCACAAACCCGGCATGTACACGCACGCGCGGATGCGGCGGCTCACCCGGCGTCGAAACGCTCTCCCATCGCGCCTGACTCTCACTTGCCAAAATCGTCTTCCCTGCTCCGTCGAATCTATTCCCCGTGCGCCGCGCAACGGCTTCCTGTCGATCGCTTCGAAGCCAACCGCTTCTTAGCGGACCGCTGTATTCGCTGACCGCTTGTTAGCTGCTTTCTTTTCCCCTTCCTCCGCTTTACGATACCGTAACGTTCCAACCCAACCAACGATGAACCGCGAATACCATAAAGCGTGGTCCTCCCGCCTCGGCCGTGACATGGAGTTGCTGGTCTTCGGACACAGCGGCCTGCCCGTCGTCGTCTTCCCGTCCTCGCAGGGCCGCTTCTACGAATTCGAAGAGCGCGGCCTCATCGCCGCCGTCGCGCATCAGCTGGACGCGGGCCACATCCAGCTCTGGTGTCTCGACTCCGTCGACGCCGAAAGCTGGTACAACCGCAACGTCCCGCCTCGCTGGCGCATCGCCCGCCACGTCCAGTACGACAACTACGTCATGGACGAAGTCCTGCCGCTGCTCCGCTCCAGGAACGCGAACCCGCTGCTCGTCTCTCTCGGCTGTAGCTTCGGCGGCTACCACGCCGTCAACATCGCACTCCGCCATCCCGATCGCTTCACCGGATTCCTCTCCATGAGCGGAGCCTTCGACCTCAGCAGTTTTCTTGGCGGCTACTACGACCCGGACGTCTACTTCAATCTTCCGCCCCACTATCTCCCCAACCTCACCGACCCCTGGTACTTCGAGCGCTATCGCAACAACCGTTACATCCTCGCCACCGGTTGCGACGACCACTGCCTCGCCCAGAACCAGAACCTCGCCCGCATCATGGGAGAAAAAGGCATTCCCCACAACCTCTACATCTGGGATTCATGGAATAGCCACGACTGGCCGACATGGGCAAGGATGATGAACGAGTATTTGTAGGGAGGCCACTCGTGTGGGTGAGCGCGCAGAGAGCGCTGGCCTGCGCGAACAAGGGTGGAGTTGAGCCGATACCAGACTCTACAGAACCAGAGAGGCGTCTGGAACACTCCCCGTACTCGGGCCCTGCGTCAGGTAGAGCAGCGAAGCCAGTACAAGGATCATCCCAATAATAATCAGCACCGGGTAAATCCACTGCCAGCGCGAGGCCGCAGTCTTCGACGTCTCGGCCTCAACCCGATCAGCCACAGTCAGGAAACCTTCGCGAGACACGATCTCCTCCAGTACCGGACAGCGCCGCACCAAAGCAAACGCGTCCTGTTCCGCACTATGAAGGAATGACCGCGCCCGATACCGTGACCGCCATCACAAAGCCGATTTCGTAAGCGAGCAGTCTCGTCGCCCCTATTCCTGCTTCCAACTCCTGGCCCTGATCCCTACACCCTGTACCTTGCCTTCATTTTCAAAAACGATGGGGAGTCCGAAGCCGCTTCAGTGCCAAGAAACACAACCAGCAGGCGCCATCCGAAAAACAAAAACGGCCGAAGCAGAGTGCTCCGGCCGTTTTCTAAATCCCTGATTCCTGTTCCCTGCTCTCAGGGCGCCTCGATCAACTCCATCTTCCCGTCGCGCTTCCGATGCAGCACGCACACTGTCCCCTGCATGTTGCGGAAGACAAACACATCGCGGTCCCGGAACTCCGCTTCCTTCACGGCTTCCTCGACCGTCATCGGCCGCAGCGCAACCGAATCAGGCGAGCGCACAATGTGCGGTTCCGGAATCGGCCGCGTCGCCGGAAAAGTGTGCACGGTCACCGGCAGCATAATCCTGCCGGCGCGCTTCCCGTTGCTCTTCGCCGCCGCCACCGCCTCGCTCTCCGGCTCTCCGTTTTCCGCGCGCGTCCGGCTCGCTCTTCGCGGACGCACCGGCATCACCTCGTGCGCCAGCTTCTCTTCCTTCGGCTGCCGCTTGATCGTGTTCATCCGCTTCCGATACCGAATCGCCTGGGTTTCCGCGCGCTCCAGCGCCTCGCGCAGCGCAATCTCCATGTTGTTCGACTCGCTGAACCCCACAATCTTTCCCGCCCGCATCTTCACCGAAACATCGGCGGTCTTCCGGTATTTTTCCGAGGTCAGTACGATATGCACGCCCACGACTTTGGGCAGCAGTTTAGCAATTCGTTCAATGCCTTCATCGCCCATCCGGCGCAGAGCCGGGGTGATGCTCACCTGCCTTCCGGTGTACTCAGCCTGCATGGAAAGCTCCTTTCCTGGAGAGAAGAGAGACAGAAGCAGCGTGCTCAGCCGCGGACGCGTCGCTGGTGCGTGCTCGGTATTCGCAAATCTTCGCGGTATTTCGCCACCGTCCGGCGCGTTACATCGATGCCCTGCTGTTGCAGAAGGCTCGCGATCTGATCGTCCGTCAGCGGCTTCCGCGGGTCTTCATCCTCGATCAGCTTTTTCACCTTCCGCTTCAGCAGCATCAGCGGCGTTCCCGCGCCCTCCGGCCCATTCACGCCTTCCGAGAAGAAGAACCGCAGCTCGTAGACTCCTTGCGGCGTGTGCACGTATTTGCTCGAAACCGCGCGGCTCACCGTTGAGGGATGCACGCCGATCTCCTCCGCCACTTCCTTAATCATCATCGGCTTCAGGGCGTCCACGCCCTTTTCCAGAAATTCCGTCTGCCGCCGCACGATCGACTCGCACGTTCGCAGGATCGTGTTCTTCCGCTGCTCGATGTTCCGCATCAGCTGCAGCGCGGAGCGGTACCGCTCCTTCACGTAGTCCTTGACGTCCTTCTCAGCCCCGCCCTGTGTCAGCAGTCTGCGATACCCCTGGTTCAGCCGCAGCGTCGGCAAATCCTCTTCGTTCATCGCGACCATCCACTCTTCGCCGCGCTTCACAAACGCTACGTCCGGCTCAATCAGCCGCGCCTCGCTGCGGTTATACCGTTGCCCCGGCCTCGGATCGAGTGTGCGGATGAAATCGATGGCCCGCTGCGTCTCCTCCACCGATTTCCCCACCGCCTTCGACACTTCCCGCGGGTCGCGCTTCTGCAGCAGCAGCATATGCGTATCGATAATCCGCGTCGCCACGTCGAAAATTTCCATCCGGCTGCCGCCCGACTCCCCGGCGGCCTTCGTGCCATTGCCATTCGCCGCACTTGCGATAACCGAAGCGCCCGCATGGGTCCCGTTTGGGATCGTTCCATACGTGCTCGCCTCGTTGCCGCTCGTCCCGTCGGAGCCCGTCGCAGGAGCAGTCTCCGCGTCCGGATGCGCGACTCCAGGCTGTGCGATTCCCTGTTGTGCGCCCCCCTGATGCGTGGGCTCATGACGCACAGCATCATGATGCGCGATCCCGTTCCTTCCCGCGCTCCGATGCACCGCCGCACTTCCGTTTGCAACCGCAGCCCGGTTCGCTGCAGCCGTCTTCTCCAGAATCAGCTGGAATTCTTTCCTCTGCGCTTCCACCTGCACCAGCAGGCACTCCCGCAGATCGCGGGTCCCGATTCCCACCGGATCCAGATGCTGCACCACATCCAGCGCTGTCGTCAGAATCGCCCGCGCCCGCTCAGTCATCGCCACGGGCAGCTCCGCCACCCGCGCATACACATCCTTTGCGCTGTCGGTGGACGACTCCGGCTCCAGCTGCTCACGCAGATACCCCGCCAGCAGCTCATCGTCGGCAGCCGTCATGTAGCCGTCTTCGTTCAGGTTGCCGATGATGTATTCCGCCGCCTCCCGCACCGCGGGCGACAGGCTCAATGCACCCAACTGCCAGAACAGGTGATCGCTCAGCGTCGCCGGCGCCGACAGAAAATTCTCAATCGACGGCTTTTCAATCTCTTCGTAGTTGTTCGGAGACCGGAACCCCGGATCGAGGTAATCCTGGAAATACGATCCGAAGTCGATCTCGTCGAAAGGATCCTTCTCCTTCGCCTCGGCTTCGGTCGTCACCGTCTGCGTTTCCACCGGCCGGTCGCGGCTCTCTTCTTCCCGCGCCACATCGTCCAGCAGAGGAACGTTTTCGTCCATTTCCTCCAGGACCGGATTCTCCGCTATCTCCGCCTGGATCATCTCCCTCAGCTCCAGCTTGTTCAGCGCCAGCACGCTGACCATCTGCATCAGTCCGGGCGTCAGGATCTGCCGCTGCGCCACCTTGAGACTGAGTTTTGGCTGTAAAAGGACCATGCTCCCCTGTCTGTTTCCTCAAAGTTTACATCTGGGACACGAAGCCCGCGCAGCAATTCCGCCGCCCGCCCCGCATCTTGATGTGCTGCCAAAATTTACGGTTATCCGAGGGTAAAGCTCTCTCCCAGGTAGACGCGCCGCACCTCCGGATCGTTTCCCAGCGCCTCGGGTGTACCGTGGCGGAAAATCCGCCCCTCGTTGATGATGTAGGCGCGATCGGTAACGGAAAGCGTCTCGCGGACATTATGGTCGGTAATGAGGACCCCGATGCCGCTGGCCTTCAGATCGAAGATGATTTCCTGTAGATCGAGAACGGCGATGGGATCGATTCCCGAAAAGGGCTCATCGAGCAAAATAAACGTCGGCTGGATGCACAAACAGCGTGCAATCTCCACCCGGCGCCGCTCGCCGCCGGAGAGCGCGTAGCCGCGGGTCTTGCGGATGTGCCCCAGATTCAGCTGCTCGATGAGTTTTTCCACCCGGGCCCGCCGCATCTCCGGGGCAATTGGCTGCACTTCCAGCACGGCGAGGATGTTCTCTTCCACCGTCAGCTTGCGAAAGACCGACGGCTCCTGGGGAAGATAACTGATCCCGCATTGGCGCGCCCGTAAATACATGGGCAGATGGGTAATCTCTTCGTTATCCAGCAGGACCCGGCCGCCGTCGGGCTGGATGAGCCCCACGATGACATAAAACGAGGTAGTCTTCCCTGCCCCGTTCGGTCCCAGCAACCCGACGACTTCGCCCTCGGTGACCTGGACGCTCACGCCATGCACGACCTGGCGGCCTTTATACGATTTGCTGATTTCTTCGGTGGAGAGCTTCCGCATGCGTTCTCTCTTAGCTTATAAGGCGAACCCGAGGCAAGGCAAAAAGTCCCTGCAAAACTCGCCTTCCAGTGGCCTTTGTCCCTGCGATGCCGAAAATGGCATCGGACTTGACGCCAACCTCGGCTTCCTGAGGAAGGCCTGCTTTACTTCGGCGCCATCGTGTTGGTCACCGCGCTGCCCTTGCCGCCCAGGACCTGGACCGTGTCATTTTCGCTGTTGAAGGACAATTGCGCGCCGGTCGTGGTCCCGTGCACCTGGTCCCACATGGTTGGAGGAGCCGCCGCGGTGCCGGTCAACAGATAATGTCCATCGTCGGCGGTATACAGCAGCTTTTCGCCCTCGCCGCGCCGCCCCGGCTGTGCGAAGACCACATGCCCGGTCGCCACCAGATGATCGAGTTGCGAATTCTCCCGGCCCGGGGTCGGCGAGTTGGTCGGGGCGGCGGCGGCAGGGGTCCCTGCCTTCGCCTTTTCCGGGGCCGGCTTCAGAAACACCAGCGCATCGTCGCAGTGGAGGACGCCGTCACCCTGCTCCACCCCGACCGATCCGCGAAAATCCCCCCGGCGGTCCTTGTCGGAATAGAGCAGCGTCTGGCTTCGCACCCGCACCACGCTCGGCTGGTGCCGCGCACCGAGCGCCGTGGTGAAGTTCGCGTTCACCTCCGGCTTATCGCTCCCGTGCGGGCCGCCGGCGCCCCATGCCTGGAGCACATTCCTGTTCCGGTCGATCAGGAGCACCGGCGCCAGCAGGGAATCCGCATCCTGCCACATCCGCGCCGGCCGCTGCGGTGTTCCGTAGAACGTCGTCTGATTGGTCGCGTGATCCATGGCGGCCCGCTCCGCGATTACATGCACCGGACCGCTGCCGCCCATGGTCGGCACCGCAGTCTTTTTCCCTGTCATGTTGTTCCCGGCCGCCGGCTGGGTGTAGGTCGCCTTCACATCACCCTGTGCTGCCGCATCCTGGGTATCACGGTGGACCTGGATCGCTTCCGCAGCCATCTGCATGGTCTGGCCGTCCGTAATGCGCGGATGCCCGCTCAGGTGCAGAAGTTGGTCGGCCGCGGTGTACTCGGCGTGCTGCGCCCAGCCCTGCAACGTCGCCGGCTCGGTCGTTTCTCCTGTTCTTTTGGCGGCCACCTCGGTCAGCGTCACGCTGCCATCCTGCACGGCGGTCGCGAGCACCGTCTGCATTCCCGGCCCGGCAGGCATTTTCTTTTCCGCCGCGGCGTTCCCCGCAGCCTTTCCCGGACCTTCCCGCGCTGCCCCTTCGCGGGTCTTCGCTGCCTGCTGCACAAACGTGGCGTGCAGCGTATCCCCGTGGGAGACATCCCTCGATCCATCCGTCGCCGACTGGTCGACCTCGGTGTGCCCGGTCCCATCCAGCAGCCGCAGCGCGTTGTCCTGGCCGAGGGTGGCGACCAGCCGGTCTCCGCGGATCCGGGTCGTCTGCGCGGGCCCTTTCGAGGGCGCCTGCAGCAGGGTGACGACTGGATCCCCTTCGGCCACCGCCGTCTGCGCCTGGGGTGGATGCCCGGCCAGCGGCGCTCCGAAGGCCACGCTCACCGTCTGCCCCTGCATGGTGCGTTCCGCGCGACCCCGGCCGTCGGTTCCGAGCCCGGTCGTCTCATCTGTGAAATGCGCATCCTGGCGGAACTCCGCGTGCCGAAGGGCGGAGGCCGTTCCTGCCTGGGCTGTGCGATAACTGGCGAACGCGAGGGTCGCGTTGCGAGCCGACCCGCGCATGGTTTCGCCGGCAGTTGAGCCGGCGGGACGGACGGAGGCGAACGTCACGCCGCCGGTCAGGTCCGCCTGCGTCGGCTGACTCTTCGCGTCCAGCAGGAAGCGGGCGGTCGCCGCCTCGACAGTGGCGCCCGTGTCGTTGTGCATGCGCACATTGCCCTGGGCGTCCACCCGCTCGGTGGTTCCGTCTTTACGGAAAAACACGGTGGCCGCGTCCGCGCTGCCGCTCTCGGTCTCGAACTGCATCACCGGATGGACGAGAAATCCCTCGAGCTTCTCCCGCTCCAGGGTTGCGTGGGTTGCGCCGATGGTCGCCAGCTTGCCGTTGCTGCTGGTGGTGATGTGCACCTGGCTGGTCAGCACCACGACCCCGGTCTTCGAGTCGTAATCAGCGCCTACGCTGGTGCCCGCCGCCCGAGGCAGCTGGAACTCCACCGGCTGGGCTGTAGAAGCCTCGCCCGTCTTCTGCAGGAATGTCAGCCCGCTGGTGCGAACCCGAATGGTGTTCGCGCCCGTCTCCTGGCCGCCGTTGGCGGCCGGCTGACTGGCGCCCTGCAACTCGATTTCGACTTCGCCGCGGCTGCTGGCGATTTGCTGGTTCTGGTCGTAATCGAAATCGCTGCCGAAGATGTGATCGATCCGCCCTGAACCCGGCGGCCCATACAGGGTGATGTCCACGTTGTGGAGCAGCACGTGGCCCGACTTCAGCTGGATCTGCTTTGACGCCTTAAGGGTGAAAAGCGGATGACCGTGGCTGTTTTGGGTGAAGCTGAATCCGTTGGTGGATTCCTGGATGTTCATGCCCAGTCGGCCCGGCAAGTCCCGCTCGAAATGCTGAAAACGGTAGCGTCCGTAGAGAAAGAAGCCCAGCACCACCGCGACCAGCAAAGCTGCCACGACCACAATCCCTCGCCGCAGCCTCTCGACGGTTAGTCGCATACCTGCTTCATCTTCTCATTCCGCGCGCCTGAGACACTGCATGCGGTTTCACGGCACGCGGAGCACGATCTTACCGATGTGCAGGCTGGATTCCATGCGCTGCTGGGCCTCGGCGACCTGCTCCATCGGATAGACGCGGTCCACGATCGGACGGATTTGTCCGGCGGCCAGCAGGGGCCAAACCTGGGCCTCCACGCCATCGCGGAGATGAGTCTTCTCCGCCACAGAGCGGAAGCGCAGGGTGGAGCCGGTGATGACCAGCCTTTTCGCCATCAGCTTGCGCAGGTCGAGCGTCACCTCCGCGCCGTGGCCGGTGGCAATATGGACCAGGCGGCCGTCCTGCCCCAGCAGCGCAACGTGCTTGGCGAAATAGTCGCCGGCGACCATGTCGAGGATCACATCCACGCCGGCAGGGCCACCTCCCACGGTCGCCGCCCAGTCTCGCGCGCCCGCAACCCAGTCTTCGGTCTTGTAATTCCAGGCCCGCTCGCAGCCGAGGTCGGAGAGAAAGCGGCACTTGTCTTCCGAACCGGCGGTCGCCGCTGTGTGCACGCCAAAGGCCCGCGCGATTTGGATGGCCATGACGCCGATGCCGCTGGTTCCACCCTGCATGAGGAAGCGCTCGCCGGAGTGCAGGCGGCCGGTGTCGAACAAGTTCGCCCACACTGTGAAGCACGACTCGGGCAGCGAGGCAGCGTCTTCGAGCGTCATCCCTGACGGGACGGGCAGGCAGCAACCGGCTGCTGCCACGCAGAACTCCGCGTATCCGCCGCCTGGAACCAGGGCGCACACGGCATCGCCGATGCTCCAGCGGGCGTCGGTTTCAGGACCAACCTGCGCCACGGTGCCGGCGATTTCCATGCCGAGGATTTCAGACGCGCCGGGCGGCGGGGGATAATGCCCGCCCCGCTGAAGGATGTCGGCGCGGTTCACTCCGGCAGCGGCAACGCGAATCAGCACTTCGCCGGCGCGCGGACGGGGAGTCTCTGCTTCCCCGATCCGCAGTACCTCCGGGCCGCCAAACCCCGTCCGATCGACAATCCGCATGCATTCAGAATAGTCGGGTTGTGGGTTTCAGGCTGCAGCGACATCGGCTGATCGATCCCTGCTATTCCGCCCTCAGCGTCTCTGCCGGATCGATGCGCGCGATCCGCAGCGCCGGCAGCATACTGGCGGCCGCGGCAATCGACAGCAGCAGCAGGGGCACGGCCGCGAGCGTCAGCGGATCGTACGGGCCTACGCCGTAGAGCGCACTCTTCATCACTCGGAGCACCAGGAAACATCCAGCCATCCCCACGGCCGCGCCGAGGCCGGCAGCCGCCATGCCCGATGCGGCCATGTGCCGCATCGCCTGGGCAAGGGTCGACCCGAGCGCGATCCGGATCCCGATCTCCCGCGTGCGCTGCGCCACGAGGTTCGACACCAGCGCGTAGATCCCCAGGGCCGAAAGCAGGAGCGCCAATCCCGCCAGGGTTCCCAGCAGCGCCACTTCGATGCGCTGCATTTGTAACTGCTGGTCGAGCAAATCCTCCATCGAGTAAAAGCCCGAGAACGGGAGTCCCGGATCGACCCCGGCCATGGCCTGTCCGACGGCCTCTCGCAGCCCGCTGACCGAGCCGGTGGTGCGCACGATCCAGGAGGGCTGGAACCACTGGTGCGCGAGGGCCAGGAACTGCGGGGAGACCTGGGTGTCCGGTATATAGAAGATGGGATCGACGCCGACGGGCGCCTCCCGCACCACATTCGACTGGTCGGGCACGTCGGGCACCACGCCGACGATCGTGTAGGTACGCTTGCCCAACTGGAAATGCCGCCCCAGCGGCGATGGCTCGGCAAAGAAGTGCCTTCCGAAGGCGTTGTTCACGACTGCGACAGCCTGGGAGGTTGCGGTATCGGAATCGCGGAAAGCGCGTCCGGCCAGCAGCGGAATCCGCAGCGCCGAAAAATATTGCGGGGTCGCGTAGGTGAAGCTGCACGCGTCGCCAAAGCCAGCCTGGCGCCCCTCCGGAACGGTGACGTAGTCGTTGACGAAGTCCTCATAGGGCGCGCTCAGCGCGACCGCGGCGCTCTCGACTCCAGGAATCCGCTCGATTGCCGCCACGCTCTCGTGCACCAGCCGCTCGAAGGCTGCCGGATCCCGGTAGCCGGCGTCGTCGAGCGAGGCCTTCGCCACCAGCACGTTGTGAGGGTCGAAGCCTGCCGGCTGCAGCTCCAGATGGAGGAGGGTTCGCACCAGAAGCCCGGCTCCGGCGAGCAGGACCACGGTGAGAGCGACCTCCGCGCCGATCAGACCCTGGCGGACTCTTCCCGATCCGCCGGCGACGGTGCGGGTTCCGGCGGCCATCGAGCCGCGCAGATCGACGCGCCGGGTTTCGAGCGCCGGGAGCGCCCCAAACAGCAGGCTGGCGGCGACCGAAACGACAGCGGCAAAGGCCAGCACGCGACCGTCGAGGGCGAAGCCGCCAATGGGGATCATGGAGGGCGGCAGCAGCAGCCGCATGGCGGCCAGCAGCCCCAGGGCCAGAGCCACACCCGCGGCTCCTCCGACGAGGGCCAGCACCAGGTTCTCGAGCCACAGTTGGCGCAGAATGCGTCCCCGGGAGGCGCCCAGCGCCAGGCGCGTGGCTATCTCCGGCGTGCGACGGTGCAGCCGCGCGAGCATGAGGCCCGCCAGGTTGGCGCAGGCGATCAGCAGGATGAAGCCCACAGCCAGCATGAGCGCCTCGGTCTGCTCGCGCATGGCGCCGCCCGCGTAAGCACTCAGCGGACTGGGGAAGTACCACACGTTTTCCTTTACCAGGTTGACGTTTCTGGGCGGCGGCATGTGCGCCAGTTGCGCGCGCACCTCATTCCAGCTGGCCCCCGGCTTGAGCCGCATCAGGATGTGGCAGCCGAATCCCACACACACGCCGTGCGCATCGGCCGGCATCAGCGGCGTCCAGACATCGGCCGGATGCGGCATTTGCGCGGCTGCCGGCAACACGCCCACCACTGTGTAGGGCGCGCCCTTCAGCAGGATGGTCTTTCCCAGAATGCCGCGATCCGCGTGGAAGACCGTTCGCCACAGGCCGTTGCTGAGCACCGCGGCTTTGCCGGCGCCCGGCTCGTCTTCTTCCGCGGTGAACCCGCGCCCCATCATCGGCTCGACGCCCAGCACCTCGAAGTACTGCGCCGAGACGCGCGCTCCATGCACGTACCGCGCGGCGCCGCCTTCCGCTGCGCCGGCCTGCAGGTTCATTCCTACCGTGTCGCCGAAGCTCTCGCTTTCGGCGGCTGCGGTCACCGCAGGGACGTCATGGTTGACCGCTCGCCAGGTGTCGGTATCGGCGCGATCGTCATCGTTGAAAACCGCGGCGCCGTTCCGGTTCTGCTCGTGCCACTCGAGCGCGGCAATCCGCTCCGCCTGGGGATACGGCAGTTTTCGCAGGATAAACCCGTCGAGCAGGCTGAAGACCGCGGTGTTCGCGCCAATGGCCAGCGCCAGCGTCGCCACCACGGCGGTCGCAAACGCCGGACTCCGATGCAGCTGGCGAAGCGCCAGTCGCAGATGGTCGAGCATGACTCTCCCTTACGAAGAATCGCGCTTCCCGGTTCAATCCTGCAGGCTGTACACGGCCTATTCGACCCGCAGGGCTTCCATCGGATCGACCCGCGTGGCCCGATGGGCCGGCAGGGCCGACGCGAGCGCGACCATCACCGCGGTCAGCAGGAGCGCCCCGGCCAGCGTCACCGGGTCCCACGTGCTCACTCCATAGAGCTGGCTCTGGAAGAAGTGCGCCAGACCCACGGTGGCGGGCAGGCCCACCAGCGCTGCTCCGCCGGCAATCCAGGCCATCTCCCGCACGACCAGCGCCACCACCGCACCGCGCGGGGAGCCGAGCGCCAGCCGCACGCCAATCTCCCGGGTTCGGCTCTGGGTGGAATAGGCCAGCACCCCATACAGCCCCACGGCGGCCAGAATCGCGGCCAGCACCGCAAAGGCGGCGGCCAGAATGGCCAAAGATCTTTCATTGGACGCGCTGATGTCGACCTGCGCCTCCATCGTGCGCAACCCGGCCACGACCAGGGTCGGATCGAGCTGGTGGATCGTCTTCTCGATCTCCGGCTCCATCGCGTCAGATGCGCCCATCGTCCGCAGGTACATCACCACCCCGGTGGGGTGCTGCATCTGCAGGTAGGGCCGGTAGACCGCGGCGCCGATGTCGGTCCGCAGATCCTGGTGTTTGGTATTCCCCACCACGCCCACGATGGTGGTGTCCGGCTTGTCGCCGTCGCCAATCAGGCGCCCGAGGGCATTCGTCGCCGAACCGTAGAACCGCTTTGCGAATTCCAGATTCACGACCGCCACCAGCTGCGCCCCGGTCTTATCTCCGTCGGTGAACCCGCGTCCCGCCAGCAGCGGCTGCTGGAGGGTTGCGAAATAACCGGGCATCACCCACGGCGATTCGAAACCGTTCTCCTCGTTCTCGGTGAACTTGTGTCCCTGCACCTTATAGCCATCGGTGTTCGAATCTCCGCTCAGCTCCGGATCGGTCGTCGCGCTGGCTGCGGCGACTCCGGGAAGGGCGCGCAGCGTCGCCACCGCTCGCTGGACAATCTGCGAAGTCCTGGCTTCGCCATATCCCGATTCCGTCGGATCCAGTTCAAACGTCGCCACGCGGGCTGTATTCCAGCCCACCGGCACATCGCGCAGGTTGTTGAGCGTCCGCACAAAGAGTCCCGCTCCCCCGAGGAGCAGCACGCTCAGGCCAATTTGCACGCCCACGGCCAGCTTGCGGAAGCTCTGGGACGCCTTCGAAGCGGTGCCTGTGCTCTGGCGCAAGGATCCCGCCAGGTCCGGCCGCAGGAAATGCAGCGCCGGGGCAATCGAAAACAGGACGCTCACGACGACCGACAGCCCCAGCGTGAACAGGAGCACTCGTCCATCGAGGCTCGCGGAATAGGGCTCTTTGCCCGGCTCGGCGCTGGTGAGGAGGCGCACGAGGATCTGGGCGAGGACGGGCGAGAGCGCCACGCCTGCCACGCCGCCCACCAGCCCCAGCAGGCCGCCTTCGAGCAGCAGCTGGCGCACGATGCGGCTGCTTTTCGCGCCCAGCGCGTAGCGCATCGCCATCTCTTTCACCCGGGCCGTCGAGCGCAGCAGCAGCAGCGTCGCCACATTCAGCGCGCACATGGCGACCAGCAGACCGGCCATGCTCAGCAGGATCACCAGCGGCGTCTTCAGGTCCATCCGTCCGGGTGAGAACCCCATGGAGTCGTCCTTCACGAAGAACTTCGACCCGTTCACATACCGCTCGACGAACTTCGCCGTCTTCTCCTTGTAGAGGGGCAGTTCGCTGGCCCGCAGCGCGCGCCACAGCGGAACCATCGCCGCCTGCGCCTGGGCCATGGAAATGCCTGGTTTCCGCCGCGCCACGAGGGTCAGCCACAGCGACTGACGATTATCGAAGTTGTGCCGCTGCGTCATCCATGGAATCGCGGTGTCCACCATCGTCACCGGGACAAACAGGGCCGGCCGGTATCCGCCGATTGCGGTCTGAAAATCCTCCGGGGCCACGCCGACAATCGTGAACGGATGCCCGTTGATCGCGACCGCCTGCCCAATCACCCCGCGATCCGCCGCGAATTGCGTCCGCCACTCGTCGTAGCTCAGCACCGCCACCGGGTTGGCGTTATTTGCGGTCTCATCGGCGGAAGTAAACAGCTGTCCCACGGCCGGCTTCAGTCCGAGGACCTGAAAGTAGTTTCCGCTCACCAACTCCGCGCGCACGTCTTTCGCCTGGTTGTGCCAGCTCAGACCGAGGCTCGTCCGGTCCGCCGCGAGCATCCCGCTAAACACCTGATTGCGGTCGCGCAGGTCTTTGTACATGGGGTAGGAGAAGTAATTCCGGCTTCCTCCGCCAAAACTGCTCGCGGAGCCCGAAAACGACCCGGTCCACTCAAACCGGACCAGCTCCTGCGGCTTCTGGACGGGGAGCACCTGGAGCAGCACCTGGTCGAACATGGTAAAGATGGCGGTGGTCGCGCCGATGCCCAGCGCCAGGGTTAGTGTGGCGGTCACCGCAAAGCCCGGCGACTTCCTTAACTGCCTCCACGCATAGATCAAATCTGCCAGCATCTCCGGTCTCTCCTTGCGAACGCAAACCGTCCCAGACGGGTTGTCAAAGGCAGTTGAGCGGCCATCTCACGCACCATGTATCCATATAGAACGACGAGCCTTTGGGGCCACGCAGCGCCGGCTGCCTGTCCACAAGCACATTCGACTGTTCGAAAACGGACACCCAGAGGTCCGGGTGGTTACCGCTTGCCGCGCTTCATGTCGTCCATGAGGATGATGGCTTCGGCGATTTCCTTCAGCGGCTTGCGCTTCTGGCGGCTCTGCTTTTGCAGCATCAGATAGGCCTCTTCTTCCGACAGGCTCAGTTCCCGCTGCAGGATACCTTTGGCGCGTTCCATGACTTTGCGGGTCTCCAGCTGCTCGGCCAACTGGGTCTTCTCGTACTCCATGCGGGCCAGCTCGACTTCGGCGCCCACCAGGTAGCCGATCATGGTGATGAGGCGAATCTCGCGTTTGGAGTGGTGGTGGGTTTCGCGATGCTGCACGTTGATCGCGCCCACCAGCTTGCCGCGGCAGAGGATGGGCACAGCGAGGAAGGCCTCGAAACGGTCTTCGGGCAGGCTGGGAAAGCGCGCGAAGCGCGGATCGGCCCACGCCTTGGCGGCCAATGCCACCGTCTGCCTGTGCTCCGCCACCCAGCCGGTCACGCCCTGGCCGAGGTCGATCACCATCCGGTCCACCACATCCTCGTGGGGGTTCTTGGAGCCGCGAAGGACCAGCTTGTCTTTTTCGAGGACGTAGATGAAGCAGGAATCGCAGCGCACCGCGGCGGTGACCATCTCGATGACCCGATCGAGGACCTCATGCAGCGGATCGTTGGCCGCCATGCGGCTCCCAATCTCGTGCAGCAGGTCGATATCGCTGGTCTCGTCCTGGCTCCGGGTGACTTCTTCCAATGCGTGGCTCCATGTGCCCAGGGGTACAACGCCCGGGACGACACCCTTATCTTGTCACAAGATCGCCGTCAATGCCCCGCAGGTGCGCAGCCTCTGCGGGACTCAGGGATGGTGGATTTTATGCCAGAACCGGGTCACGGTGTTCCCCGCCGGGGTCGCGAGTTTGCCTGCGGGCGGCTTCGCGCCCTTCACCGGCTGCGCATTCTTCTCGGGAGGCCTGGGCACCACACCAGCGGCGGGCGCATTGCTTTCAGTTTTCGGCGGAGCTCCATTCGTGCCTGCGCCGGCGGCTGGCGGCGGGGATGGCTCTGAGGGGGATTTTTCCGGCGAGGCTTTCTCAGGCGGGCTCTTTTCAGACTGGGCCTTCTCCGGAGGGGCCTTGTCCGGAGGGACGGGGGGTGCATCCGCCGTCAGGTACTGCACGATCAGGGAAATTCTCCGGTTGGACGGATCCATTGGATTCGAGGGCACGCGCAGTTTCTGGTCCGCATAGCCGCGCACCTGCGAGACCTGGTCCTTCCTGAGCCCCGACCCCTCCATCACCCGGCGGGCGGCGTTTGCCCGGTCAGTGGACAGCTCCCAGTTGCCGTAGCCATCCTGCGAAGCATAGGGCTGCGCATCGGTGTGGCCCTCGATCGAGATACGGTTGGGAATCCCGCCCAGCTGCCCGGCCAGCATCGCCAGCAGCTCGCGGCCGTTCTGGTTCAGGGTTGCGCTGCCGGTGTCGAAGAAGGTTCCGTCTTTCGTCTCCAGCAGCTCGATCCTCAGGCCTTCCGGGGTAATTGTGATCTGAATCTGGTTTTCGAGCGCCTTCAGATCGTTCATTTTGTGGATCGCTGCTTCGATCTTCTTTTTCAGATCCGCGACGTTGTTTTCGGTGAGCGCCAGATTATCGCTGGTCCCCGACTGGTCGCTGCCCGTTTGGGCCGAGGTGCCGCGCGGATCGTTGAAGTAGCCCGCCACCGCCTGCCGCACCTTCTCGCTGGTGTTCATCAGCCAGAGCACGATAAACAGGGACATCATGGCGGTGACGAAGTCCGCGTACGCCACCTTCCAGGCGCCGCCGTTGTGGCCGCCGCCGTGGCCCGACTTTTTCTTGAGAATGATGACCGGTTTCGCCGCAGCCATTGAGTCCCCTCAGGCCGCCGAGGCCTGTACGGCCGCCGGCGTTCCATGATTGCGGCAGGCTTCTTCGACCTCGGTAAACGAAGGCCGGACATGCGCCGGAATCGCCCGGCGTCCCATCTCCACGGCCACCACCGGGGGCTGGCCGCGGATAAACGCCAGCATCAGCACCCGCAGCACGTAGAGGTACGCGTGCTCTTCCGCTGTAGCTTTGGCCATGTTCTGGCTGACCGGGCCGACCAGCCCGTAGCACAGGAGAATTCCGAGGAAGGTTCCCACCAGGGCCGCGGCCACCTTGTGCCCGATCTCTTCGGCCGGGCCGCCGAGAGCGCCCATGGTGATGACCACTCCCAGCACGGCCGCGACGATTCCCAGTCCGGGCAGCGAATCCGCCATGGTCGACAGGGCCGCCACCGGTTCCTCTTCGCCCTGGTGCTGCACCTCCATATCGAGGTCCATCATCTGGTCCATGTCGAAGGCATCGACGCCGCCGGTGATGACCATGCGCAGGGTGTCGCAGACGAAGTCGCGGATGTGGTGGTTCTTCAGAAAATCGGGAAAGGGCTGGAAGACGGGGCTCTCGTCAGGCTTCTCCACATCCGATTCGATGGTGAGCATGCCGCCGCGCCGGGCCTTCTGCAGCAGCTCGTACATCATCTTCAGGGTAGACAGATAGCGGTCGCGGCCGAACTGCGAGCTGCCGAAGATGGCGGCTGCGCCGGCGGCGATCTTTTTGAGGATCCGCAAGGGATTGGCAATGAGCAGGGTTCCCCCGCCGGCTCCGCCGATGATGAGCAATTCCGCCGGCTGCACCAGCACAGCCAGGTGTCCGTGCTCCATCAGGTAACCGCCCACCACCGCGCCAAACACCACCAGAATGCCGATGATTGCAAACATGCAGGCCGAGGACCCTCCCGCGCCCCTGCCCAAGCGTCGGCAGGGAAAGGCGCTGCCCGTGGAGCGGGCTTCTGCTCCCCTCATCGGCGGAAAGCGCCCCTCGGATGAGCGAGCGGCCTGTGGATTGGCGGAGCTACACTCCTGCTATGGCCCACCAGTTCACCACTTCGTATCTGGAAGATTCCCGGGCGCTGTTTCACTACTACAAGCTGCTTGGTGAGCGCGCGATGGCTCAGGTATCGGACGACCAGCTGGTCCCGGCCCTCGAGGGCGAAGCCAATTCTATCGCCATCGTGGTGAAGCACATGGCGGGCAACATGCGCTCGCGCTGGACGGATTTCCTCACCAGCGACGGGGAGAAGGCGGACCGCAACCGCGACAGCGAATTCGAAGAGCCGCCGGCGACGCGCGAGGCGCTGATGGCGATGTGGGAGTCCGGATGGTCCCTGGTCTTCTCAGCGCTCGAGCCGCTGACCGATGCCGACCTTGGGCGCACGGTGACGATTCGCGGCGAGGCGCACTCGGTGATGCAGGCCATCAACCGGCAGATCGCTCACTACAGCTACCATATCGGCCAAATTGTTCTGCTGACGAAGCACTTCGCGGGCGATGGCTGGCAGTCGCTCACCATCCCGCGCCGCGGCTCGGCCGAATTCAATCGCAAAGTGGCCGCGCGGGAAGCCAGTCAGAGGTAATGGGCAGGCGCTTCAGGATTTCGCGAACGCGTTGATGTCGCGGACCTCGAGGATCGACTTCGGATATCCGTTCACGGCACAGCGGATCATGGCCCGGCCGACGTCGCTGAGGGTGCTGACCTGGTTGGGCAGGATCGCCCGGACGAGGGGATAGAGCGGGCCGATCAGGCGATAGAAGAAAGGTAGATTCTGCTGGCCGGGCATGGCACGCATGAAGCCGGGCCGGAAGTTGTAGACCGCGCGGAAGGCCAGCCGCTGGAGAGCGTTCTCGGTGCGGCCTTTGACCCGGGCCCACATGGATCGGCCTTGTTCCGAGCTGTCGGTCATGGCGCCGGAAACATAGACGAAGACCATCCCGCGATTCAGCGTCTCAGGATTGAGCTCGACCAGCGTCCGGGCAAAGTGCAGGGTGAGGTCGTAGGTAAGGCGGGTGTACTCGACTTCGCTTTTGCCGACGGAGCTGACGCCGGCGCAAAAGAAGCAGGCGCCGTAGCCGGCCAGCTGGGGGGTCACAGCGCTGAGGTCGAAGAAATCGGGGACGAGGCATTCCTTCAGCTTCGGATGGCGCCGGGGCGAGGGACTGCGATTCACCATGAGAACTTCGGCGACCGCTGGGTTCTCGAGACATTCGAGGAGAACGCCTTCGCCGACCATGCCGGTCGCGCCGGTGAGGATGACCCTGATCATGCCTTGCAGGATACCCCCTGTCGGTTCAGGATCTTCCTGCTTTTGCTGACGATTGTGGCGGGTGACCGGCAATCCGGAGGGGTGGGCCAGGCCCTGGGAACCTCTCGGGCGGGATTTCGCCGGGTTCGTACCCGTGGCTTTCAGGGTCGTGCTGCTGGGGCGACACGATCAGCCCCGGGGCTTACTTTGTTTCCTGCGGCAGCCGGACGACGAACTCGGTGGCGCCGGGCTCCGAAGTAAAGCTGATGCTGCCGTTGTACTGGCCCTGCACGATGCGCCGGGCGATGTCGAGGCCGAGGCCGGTGCCCACGCCCATGGGTTTGGTGGTGTAGAAGGGCTGGAAGATCTGCTCGCGTTGTTCGGGTGCGATGCCCGGTCCCTGATCGGCGATGCCGATGCAGACCTTGTCCTTCTCGAGCCAGGTGCGGATACGGACTTTGGAGCTCTCGGGCGCGGCGTCGGCGGCATTGTCGAGGAGGTTGGTCCAGACCTGGCTGAGGCCGGTGCCGCGGGTTTTCACTTTGGGCAGATCGGAAGCGAAGGCCTTCTCGACGGTGAGCTGCTTGTGGCGGAATTTGTGGCCGAGGATGATGAGGGTGCTCTGAATGCTCTCGTGGACGTCGATGAGGTGTTCGCCGCTCTTGTCTTCATAGGCGTATTTCTTGACGGCGATGACCAGCTCGGTGACGCGGGCGAGGCTCTCTTCGATGGTGGTGAGCTGCTGGGTGGCGGAGATGAGGGCTTCGAGCCAGTTGAGTGCGTCCTGCAGGGTTTCGGCGGGGAAGGCTTCCTGGGTGCAGAGGATGTCGGAGCGGCGCCAGCCGGCGGCGACGAGGGTGGGAGACAGCTTCCAGGCGTTGAGCACCCCGACGCTCTCCAGCCACTGGCCGAGCTCTTCTTCGGCATCGGATTCTTCGAGGCTGCTGGCCGGCTTCGGCTTGGCGAGGGCGAGAACTTCCTCCTGCATGTCGTGCAGGCAGGCGCGCTGCTCGGGGTTGAGGGGATGGACGCAGAAGCGCAGGCTGATGTCCTGCAGGCGGGTGAGGTTTTCGCGGAGCTGAGCGGCGGAGCGTTTGGCGGCGGAGCCGGGATTGTTGAGCTCGTGCATGAGTCCGGCGGCGAGGGTGCCGAGGGAGATGAGCTTTTCCCGGTGCAGAGTGCTTGCCTGGAAGGACTGGATGCGCTGGGCGGCCTGGGAGAGGACTCCCTGGCGGACGGAGGGGCAGGTGGCCATGAGGCGCCAGAAGCCGTCGGGGTCGACCCGGAGCAGGCGGATATCGGTGATGGCGGTGACGCCGACCGCGCTGATCTTCGAACCGAGGAGCAAAGGGGCTTCCCCGAAACTGTCGCCGTCGCGGAAGGATCCGATGGGGGTCACGGTACCGTTGGCTTCGGTGCGCTCGGCACGGGCTTCGCCGGAGACGATCATGCAGAAGCCGGGGAAGACGCCGCCCTGCTCGAAGAGGATGGTTCCGCCCTCGGCTTCGACCAGTTCGACGGTGCCGAGGCAGTCGATGTCTTCCGGCTGGAGGCGGCAGAGGATAGGAATGGAGGAGAGAAGCGACAGCAGTTCCTGATCTTCAACCGTTCGAACTTTCGCCTGTGACCCTGTTCCCATCCGTTCCCGATCCTAAAACTGTGCCAGATATTGATGCATCAGCTGAACGGCCATGGAGCCTTCGCCCACGGCGGTGGCGGCCCGTTTGACCGATCCATGACGCACGTCGCCGGCGGTAAAGACGCCGGGTATCGAGGTCTCCAGCAAATACGGCTCGCGGTCTTCTTTCCAGATGCGCGGGAGGTGGCCGTCGATGCGGAGATCGCGGCCGGAGAGCACAAAACCATTGGGATCGCGCATGATGGCCTGGGGCAGCCAGTCGGTTTGGGGAGCAGCGCCGATGAAGAGAAAGACCGAGGTGGCAGCGCGAGTCTCCTCGCCCTGGGGCGTTCTGATCTTCACGGCTTCGAGTCGGTTCTCGCCGAGGGCTTCCACGATCTCGCTGTTCGTCTCCACAACAATATTCGATGTTCCGGCGATCTGATCGATGAGATATTTCGACATACTCTTCTCGAGCGAGTCGGAGCGCACCAGCATGGTTACCTTTGCGGCGACGCGGGCGAGCTGCATAGCGGCCTGGCCGGCGGAGTTGGCGCCTCCCACGACGTAGACAATCTCATCTTTGCAGGCGTTGGCTTCGGCCAGCGAGGCGCCGTAGTAGACGCCTGCTCCGGTAAGCCGATCGATACCGGGGGCGTCGATGCGGCGGTAATGGACGCCGACGGCGACGAGAAAGACGCGACAGGAGAGCTCGGATCCGGTGGCGGTGCGGATGAGGCGGTACTGGTTGTCGGCGTTGAGAGAGCAGGCGCGCTGGGTGATGAATTCGGCGCCGAATTTGCGAGCCTGATCGTAGGCATCGCGAGCGAGGCGCTCGCCGGTAACGCCGCGGGGGAAGCCGAGATAATTTTCGATCCTGGAGCTGGAGCCGGCCTGGCCGCCGGGAGCGACGGGCTCGAGGACGAGGGTCTTCAGGCCTTCGGAGGCGCCGTAAACGGCGGCTGCGAGGCCGGCCATGCCTGCGCCGGCTACCACCAGATCGTAGAAGTCCTGCCTGGCCTGGGTGCGGAGGCCGACGCGTTCGGCCAGCTCGGGATCGCCGGGCTGCACCAGCGAGGTGCCGTCCTGAAAGAGGACGACGGGGCGTTTGCTGTCCTTCAAACCGAATTTGGAGAGGAGCTCGACGGCCTGGCTGTCGCGCTCGGGATCGAGCCAGACGTAAGGAACCTGGTTACGAGAGAGGAAATTGCGTACCTGATAGTCACGCAGCGACCAGCGCGGGCCGACGACGCGGATGCCCTCGAAGGGCGGCTTGTAGCCGGAGTTCCAGTCTTCGAGAAGGTCGTCGAGGACGGGGTAGAGGCGCTCCTCGGGCGGATCCCAGGGCTTGGTGAGGTAGTAGTGGATGCGCGCGGCGTTGATGGCGCGGATAGCGGCTTCGGTGTCGGCGTAGGCGGTGAGAAGCACGCGGCGCGCCTCGGGGTAGATGGCCTGCACGCGCTCGAGGAGATCGACGCCGGCCATGCCGGGCATGCGCTGATCGGAAACGATGAGGGCGACGGGGTCGCCGCGCTCTTTGAGCTGGATACAGGTGTCGAGAGCGGCCTGGCCGGAGGCGGCGCGCAGGATGCGGTAGTTGGGGCCGTAGTGACGGCGCAGGTCCTGGACGACGGCTTCGAGGACGCTGGCATCGTCGTCGACGGCGAGGATGATGGGCCGGGCCATAGGGGGGGACTCCTGGGGAGAGGTCTTCCTACTACGTTACAGGGGGCGCGGCAATCCCGCGAGCAGGGGAGCTGGGGGGCGGGGAGGCGCGTGTCTCATTGTGGGACGGTGAGTTCCCGGAAACAAAAGTTTCCAAAAGGGTTTCGGAGACCCGTGACGTACGTCACAGGACCTTTGAGTACGCGGCGTTACTTTGGTCGTGAATGATGGACAGGATTTCACGGTCATCGGCGGCACCTTTCTCCTGGTTGCATGGCGGAAAGGAACCATCGTTCCAGCAGCAAATTTCGGATTTACCCGAAGTGTCCGGAGAGGCACGGGGGCGGATTTGTGCCGGCAGTCGATGTCCCTGTCAGCGCGGCGCTGAGGAATCGGACGCGCTTTCATCCACTTGTCTTCGGGGAGATCACCCGGCGACGCACCATTTTGAGGAAGCGGAAACCATGAACAAGCTCATTCTTGCTGATAACCAGGCCATCTATCGCGCGGGGACGGCGAAGATTCTCGCGATGGAGGATGACTTCCGCATCATTGCACAGTGCGCTGAGGCCGAACGCCTTTATCCCGCTCTGGATACATTTCGCGGCGCAACTTTGATTTTTGCGTCCGCCTTAAAACTGGATCCGCAGGCTCTGGTGCCGCGGGTACTGGCCGCAGGAAGCCGCAGCATCGTGATCGCGGAGAACGGCGAGGCGGTGCAGCCGTGGTTTAACGCCGGAGTGAACGGCGCGGCGCATCGCAACGTGACCGGGCCGGCGCTGATCGAGTGCGTGCGGCACGTTGGCCTGGGCGAGCGCCACGTTCGCGCCAACGGAATCGACATGCCGGGGCTGGACGAAGATACGGTTGGATCGCGGGTGCGCGACCGGCTGACACCGAAGGAGATGAAGATCGTGGCTCTGATCGTGCAGGGATGCAAGAACAAGGAAATCGCCCTGCGGCTGAGCACGACCGAGCAGGTCATCAAGAACTACCTGCGCAGCATTTACGACAAGACGGGTGTGAGCGACCGGCTGGAACTGGCCCTGTTCACGATCCACCATCGCATTCTGGCGGAAGCGGCGCAGGCGGTGGGCGATCAGATTATGCAGGGACTGTAAAGGCAGCCAGGAAGCGGTCGGCTAAAAGTTGGCCCGCGAAAAAGCGGTCAGCGAAAAGCCGGTTCGCCTGGAAACTGGTGCAGTTCGATGAAGGCGCTGTCTTCTTTTGGGGACAGCGCCTTTTTCGCCTGAGATCAGATTCCCCTGGGGGATTTTGTGCCGGGTGACAGCTTCTCGGCTACGGATTTGGCCTGGGTGAAGAGGTAGAGGTAGTCCGGACCGCCGGCTTTGGAGTCGGTTCCAGACATATTGAAGCCGCCGAAGGGATGAGCGCCGACCATGGCACCCGTGCACTTGCGGTTGAAGTAGAGGTTGCCGACGTTGAACTCGCGGCGGGCTCGGTCGAGCTTGACGCGATCGGTGGAGTAGACGGCTCCGGTGAGGCCGAACTCGGTATTGTTGGCGATGTCGAGGGCGTGGTCGAAGTCGCGGGCGCGGATGACGGCGAGGACCGGGCCGAAGATTTCTTCCTGCGCGATGCGGGCGGTGGGGGCAATGTCGGCGATGATGGTGGGCTGGACGAAGTAGCCTTTCTCCGGCGTTTCGACCGGCTTGCCGCCGGCGACCAGGCGACCTTCCTTTTTCCCGATTTCGATGTAGTCGAGGATGGTGCGCAGCGCGCCTTCGTTGACCACGGGGCCCATGTTGGGATTCTCGACAGGATCGCCGACGGTCAACGCTTCGGCGCGCTCGCGGAGGCGGTCAAGGAAGGCGTCGTAGATGGCGTCTTCGACGATGACGCGGGAGCAGGCGGAACATTTCTGGCCGCTGAAGCCGAAGGCGGAGGCGATGACGCCGTCGACGGCGGCGTCGAAGTCGGCGTCGGAGCTGACGACGATGGAGTCCTTGCCACCCATTTCGAGGATGGTGCGCTTGATCCAGACCTGGCCGGGCTGGGATTTGGCGGCGCGCTCGTGGATGTCGAGGCCGACTTCCTTCGATCCGGTAAAAGCGATGAAGCGGGTCCTGGGATGGGCGACGACGGCGTTGCCGAAGGAGGCGCCGGAGCCGGGGCAGAAGTTGACGACGCCGGGCGGCAGGCCTGCTTCTTCGAGGATTTCGACGAAACGGGCGGCGATGGTGGGCGAGTCGCTGGAGGGCTTGAGGACCACGGTGTTGCCGGAAACGATGGCGGCGGAGGTCATGCCGGCCATGATGGCGAAGGGGAAATTCCAGGGAGAGATGACGGCGCCGACGCCGAGCGGGATGTAGAGCAGCTCGTCATGTTCGCCGGGGAGCTGGATGGGCGGGGTGGCGGCGGCGAGGCGGAGGGCCTCGCGGGCGTAGAACTCGAGGAAGTCGATGGTCTCGCCGACGTCGGCATCGGCCTCGGCAAAGTTCTTGCCCACCTCACAGGTGAGCCAGGCGCAGAAATCGAATTTGCGCTCGCGGATGAGCGCGGCGGCATTGAGCAGGAGCGAGGCGCGCTCGGCGGGGGCGACGAACTGCCAGGTGGCGAAGGCCTTGTGGGCGGCGATGACGGCCTGTTCGGCGTGTTCGGCACCGGCCTTCTGGTGGATGCCGACGATTTGGGCGGGGCGCGCGGGATTGCGGGACTCGATTTTGGCGCTGGTGCGGATGCGCTCGCCGCCGATGATCAGGGGGTACTCGTGGCCGAGCCGGTCGCCGACGCGGGTGAGGGCTTCGCGCATGGCGTGAGCGTTTTCGTGGCGCGAGAAGTCGGTGAAGGGCTCGTTGCGGAAGGCGCCTTTCGGCGTGACCGGGCGGATCACAGTGGTGGTTTCGACGGTAGCCATGACTCTCCAGTGTAGAGCGAACGGGGGAATCCGTGTGCAGTGAAGATCGGCATTCTCCCCTCCGCGGCCGGAAGATGAAGGCCCATCAGCGGATGGCGGCGGCGGAGCCGATGATGCAAGGGGTGCGGTAAAACCGACACGCAACTATCCGGGGCCCCTGGGTTATTTCCAGCAGCAACGAACGCTGTCCACAAAGGGTGCGCCGCACAAAAGAGAGGCGCCAGGCTTTGGAGCCGTCGCCGGCCGTGATATGCTCCGATCACCCTATCCCCCAAAAACTCAGACGGCCTATCAGGACAGGCTCAGCCGCACACGCTCCGAGGAGACAGTGTGAAGGTGTGAAGCCTGGGAGGATATTGCAATGAAGTGGTCGATGCGAACCGTAGTTTCCGTGGTAGCGGCGTTGTGTCTGAGCTGCGCTGTGGCGCCCGCACAGTCGAAGAGCAAATCGAAATCGGGCTCATCGAGCTCGGGAGGGAGCGGCGGGTCCGGTGCAGGTTCGGGCCAGGAGAGTGCGAGCGGCCCGGGGTTTTCGATTGAGACGGAGATGTTCACTTATCAGGCGGTGGAATCGAACAGCAAGGTGATTGCGTGCGACATCGCACAATACCTGTATGGGGGCACGGTGGCGTCGCCGACGCCGGGCTCGCATGCTCCCTGCGCGATCGAGAACTCGTCGGGGGCGGCGCCGGGGATCATTCTGGTGTCTTCGGATACAACGCTGCTTTCGGATTTCCAGTTGTGGCGCGCGGATATGGCGATGATGAACAGCCTGGAGCAGCGGGCGGATCAGGTGTGCGTGGCGAAGACGACGACGGAGGGCGCCAATGACCATCCGACGAAGCCGCCGGCATCGGGGATCGAGGCGCGGGGGCTGCTGAGCTCGATTATTGCCAATGCCAGCCCGGCCACCGCGGCCATCAGTTCGGCGGGGCAGCTGATGGGGATGCTGGGCAAGAGCGACTCGGTGACTTCGGTGGTGGGCACGGTGCAGGATCCGGCGCTGCTGAACGAAGTCGGGCGGCAGCTGCGCGCGCTGGGAGTGCAGGTGCTGATTCCGGAGATGTACAACCCGAACTCGCTGGGGCCGGCAGACTTCACACATTCGCCCTACATGAACAGTCTGCAAAACCTGTTTGCGTCCTACGACAAATGCGACAAGGCGAAAGCCAGCTATGGCGAGAGCGGGGCGTCGCAGACAGCGGACATGGGGAACATCATCACGAATATCGAGACGTTCGTGAAGTCGGCGTTCTCGACCGAGGGTGCGGAAATCCCGGGCGGAAGCAAGCCGGAAACGCCGGGGGCGAACACCGCGGCCTCCGAGGCGCCGCCGACGGTTTCGCATTTCACGGCCATGCTGGGCGCGGATGAGCTGGCGCGGGAGATGGGCTTTACCGGGAACGGGTCGGGCGGAGCGAATACAACGTGGCAGCATCTGATATGGCTGCAGGCGCTGGAATCGGGCGGCTCGGTGAACAAACAAAGCAGCCTGTTCGGGACGAAGGTGCTGTTCGGGGGCGGCGCGGTGGATACCTACTCGGTCTTCCGGCTGGATGGGCAACTGGTCTGTTCGGGCAACGTGTACAGCTTCCAGCCGCCGGTGAAGATCGACGATCTGGAGAAGACGTTCCACAAGGGGATGGCATTTGACGCTACGAAATCTCCCTTGCTGGACAGCACGTGCGTCGCGCTGCCGCCGGCGCAACACTGACGGGCTTCCGGGGATGAGGGGAGGCGGTCCTTCGGCCGCCTCTTTTCTTTTGCGCGGATGGTGGCGCGACGCCGGCTCATCCGGGCTTCCAGGAACGAATCGGCGGCAGGTTTGGATTTCCGTCTTCGACTGGCCAAAAGTGCGATGCTGAAGGGATGGATTCGCCTGGGGTGGTGTACCGGCAGCGGCTGGCTGAAACGCGGAAGACTCTGGAGCGCGAGCAGAAGCGGCATCACGCGCTGGGATATGCAAAGGTCGGCGTATTTTTGGCGGGTGCGGCCGCCGCTGCAGCGATGCTGCACACGCCACGGCTCATGGGATGGCTGGCGATTCCGGTGGCGCTTTTCATTGCGCTCATCGTGATTCACGACCGGGTGCTCCGGCGGCTGGAGAAGCGCACCCGACTGACGGATTTCTACGCGCGCGGGATGGCGCGGCTGGACGATACCTGGGCGGGGACGGGGGAGACGGGCGAGCGTTTTTTCGACGCGGCGCATCCCTACGCCCGGGATCTGGATTTGTTTGGGAAGGGCTCGCTGTTCGAGCTGATGTCGACAGCGCGGACGCGGGCGGGCGAGGCGACGCTGGCTGACTGGCTGCTGCACGCGGCGGCGCCGGATGAGGTGCGTGTGCGCCAGGCGGCGATCCGCGAGATGCAGGAGCGGGTCATGCTGCGGGAGCGGCTGTTCATGACCGGCGAGCACGTGCGAGCCGGAGTCCATCCCGAGGCGCTGTCGTCGTGGGGCGAGGGAGCGGTGAGCTTCACGCGTGCGCAGATGAGCTGGCTGCCGTGGATCCTGCCGGTGCTGGGCGGGTTGTGGGTGGCGAGCGTCGGCTGGTGGGTATTGCTGCTGCTGGCCGGGGCGGGGTTCACAACGCCGGCGTGGGACCGGGCGCTGTTCATGACAGCCGTGAATTATCTGCTGAGCTGGACATTGCACCGGCGCGTGGATGCCTCGTCCGAAGCAGTCGATCACGCAGCGCAGGATCTGCGGGTGCTGGCTGAAGTGCTGGAGGTGATGGAGCAGGAGCCGTTTACGGCGGAGCGGCTGGTACGGCTGCGCGCTTCCCTCGACACCAACCATATCGCCGCTTCTGCCGCGGTGAAGAAGCTGGAACGGGTGTACGACTGGCTGGAAGACCGGCGCAACGGATTTGTGGCGATCTTCAATCCGTTTGTGTTTTACACGGCGCAGCTGACAATGGCGGCGGAGCGGTGGCGGATCCGGTTTGGGCCGGCGATTCGCGGATGGCTGGTGGCGGTGGGGGAATACGAAGCACTGGCGGCCGTGGCGGGGTATGCGTTCGAACATCCGGCGGATGTACTGGCGGAATTTGTAACCGACGGTGCATGTTTTGAAGCGGTGGAGCTGGCGCATCCGCTGCTGCCGGCGGGCAAGGCGGTGGGCAACGATCTGCAGCTGGGCCGGCGCCCGCAGCTGATGATGGTGAGCGGGCCGAATATGGCGGGCAAGAGCACGTTCCTGCGCGGGGTGGGTCTGAACGCAGTGCTGGCGCAGTGCGGCGCTCCGGTGCGGGCGAAGCAGTTGCGGATGTCGCCGCTGGCGGTGGGCGCGTCGATCTGCGTGCTGGATTCGCTGCAGGGTGGGGTGTCGCGATTCTATGCCGAGATTCAGCGGCTGAAGCTGCTGGCGGATGTGGCGGCGGGGACCTGTCCGCTGCTGTTTTTGCTGGATGAGCTGCTGTCGGGGACGAATTCGCACGACCGGCTGGAGGGCACGCGGGCGGTGGTGCGGGATCTGCTGCGGCGGGGCGCGATTGGGTTGGTGACGACCCACGATCTGGCGCTGACGCGCATTCCCGAGGCGATGGACGGGGCGGGGCAGAACTGGCATTTCGAGGACAGTCTGGAAGACGGGCGGTTGCGCTTCGACTATCGGCTGAAGCCGGGCATCGTGCAGACCAGCAACGCGCTGCGGCTGATGAAGAGTGTGGGGCTGGCCGTCGAAGACGCGTGAGCGGCGCGGTTCAATGCATATTCATTCTCAATTGAAGGCGCCGTAACCCGCACAGGCGAGCGCCGTTCCTCGAAAGATGGGGGGAGGGCGGCGAGGCCGCGGCTATTGCTGCTTCCAGGTTGCGTCCACGGTAACCGGAATCTCGTTGTGGATGGGGACGGTCAGGAAAGACGGCCGCTCGATTTTGAAGTCGGAGCAGGTGGCGGGCACGGTGCCGGTGATCTCGACTTCATTGCCCTTCTGGATGCGATGGAAGGGGACGTGGCTGTAGTGGGCGGTCTGGCCGGCAAACTGGACGACGAGGTCGGCATCGATGGACGGGGCGCTGGTCTCCAACTCGGGGATGCGGGTGCGGACGATGACCATGGGAAATTCGGCGCCGCGCACGGTCTGAATCGTGTGCAGGTCGCGATTGCTGTCGCCGGAGTTAAAGGTGTTGACCGGGACGGCGATGAGGAAATCGCAGAATCCGGCGCTGCACACCCCTTTGCCTTTGGCGGCGTGACTGACGCCGTCGACGTCGTGCATGGGATGCATGATGTGCCAGGTGAGCGTGGACTGCTCCAGCACCCACTGGGTGGTTTGTGCGCGGGCTGCGCTGAGGGAAAAGGCCGCGAGAGCGAGCACCACAGCAAACTTCATTCCTGCTCCTAAAACTTCAGATGAATGGGCCAGGAGACGGCGACGGCGGAGGCCGCGTAGGCAGTCACGGTCGTCCACGCAACCGCGCCGTGGGCCGAGGCAATGCCGTGCACCTTCTGCCCGTTTTCCTCCTGGCTGAGGGCCATGCCGCCGAGGATGGGGGTGAGCACCATGCCGGGCAGATGGATCCAGAGCAGATCGCGATGCAGGCGGATCGCTCCTTTGGGTTTCACTCCTTTGATTTTCGGCGCGGCGATGGCGTAATACGCGGTGATGCCATACATCGTCGCGGTAAGGGAACCAAGGGCGGCGTGAAAATCGGCATTGGCGTCACTGGGCGGAATCACCGCGTTGGTCACGGTGCCGTCGGCATTGCGAACGCGCTTCGCTTTGGCGCCGCCAGCAACGATGACGGTGGCCGCCATGGGGGCGAGCGTGATGAGCCCGAGCGTCTGGTGCAGCTTGAGCATGTGGGTGCGCTTGTTGAGCCGGGCCTGGAGCTGCGCGTTGGCCTGAGTCTGCGTGGGCGAGAAGCCAAGATCGCCGAGCGACGGTTCGGCGGACTGCTGGGGGGGCTGCTGGCCGGATGGGGGAGGGCTCTGAATTTGGTTCTGGCTGGGCGGGGCGGTGTTTTGCGCGGCGGGCAAGGGGGCGTCCGGCAGGTCGAGCGAAGCGCCGGCGGCCAGAGAAGAAGAGACGACCGGCGGGGGCTGCGGCGGATCCGGCAAGTGACCGGAGGATTGCGCGATTGTCATCAGGGGAAACAGCAGCAGGCAGGACAGGGAGAGGGCGGGCTTCGGTGGACGATTCCTTCTCCAGTGACAGGACATTTTCTATCGACCGCGCTCGAGTCGCGCCGGAGCGACAAGGCACTGGAAGGATCTTACGCCGCGAATTTATCGCTTTCGGTTGGGGGGAGATTTCATTTTCGTCATGCTGGCGGATTTGTTGGCTGGGCGTCCTTCGCGGCTGGCCAGCGAGCCGTTGACGGTCTGGTCGAGCGCATTGTGATCGACCACGGTGAGGACCGCGCCATCGATGCGGTTGTCGAGGGTGCGGTAGGGAGTGACGCGGAGGTGGAACCAGTGTCCATCTTCGTCCTGCACCTGGCCCTGACGAGGCTGCACTTCCTGGATCACTTCCAGCATCATCTGCTCGAGAGCGCGGACATCGACTCTAAGTTTGAGGCGCGGGATGGGACGACCGACGTCGCCGGGCATGAGGCCGAGGAGAGCAGTGGCCTGGGGAGTGAAGCGGCGAACGCTGAGGTCGGAGCTGACCATCACCATGGGCAGATTCACGCTGTTGAGGAGGTTGGTGAGGTCGTTGTTGGCCTGGGTGAGCAGGTCGTTGCGGTGCTGCATCTCCTCGTTGACGGTATGCAGCTCCTCGTTGGCGGATTCGAGCTCTTCTTTGGAGGTCTGCAGCTCTTCGTTGGTGCTCTGCAGCTCTTCGTTGCCGGACTGAATTTCCTCGTTGGCGGACTGCAGCTCCTCGTTGGTGGCTTCCTGCATTTCAATGATGGACTGGAGGTGTTCGCGGGTGGCGGCAATCTCCTGGCGGAGCTGGGCGATATGTTTATCTTTTTCGGCACGCTCCGGCTCGGTGAGAGGCTCGGTTTGCGCGGCAGTCGCTAAGCCGATTTCCGGGGTGGGCGACTCGAAGATGATGAGGTAGCCGTTCTGATCCTGGAGCGGCGGGTGGAAGGGGAGCACGCGCACATCAGTGGAATGGCTTGTGCCGTCGACATCCACCTGAATGTTGCTGCGCTCGATTTCGGTATTGCTTCTCTTCGCTTCCTCGAGGGCATTTTGCAGGTCGAAGAGCAGCCCAGGGCGGGCCATTTTCAGCAGATTGAGGCTGGCCTTGCCGGGGGCGAGCTCCAGAAAGGCGCCGGTGCGACCGCGGGTCTGGAGGATTTCCATGTGCCCGTTGACCACGACGGCGGGCGGCGCGTAGCGGCTGAGAAGCAGCCGATCGGCTTCACGCTGGAGCTCGAACGCGGGACCGAGGACATCCGGCATTCTGCCCGGCAGCGCCGGGGAGTCGTTGACCATGGCGTCGGAATCTCGCTGCGCCATGGAGAAACCGAGGTTAAGCGGTCCCGCCACCATTTTCCTGCGATAGATTTTCTGCTTTTTGTCGGCCATTTCGAAAAGTTCCGAACCTGCGCCCAGCAGGCCTTCTGTGTTCCCAAGCATGAGAAAGCTGCTGGGGTTGAGAGCGTAGTGGAAGATGGGGATGATGCGCTTCTGGAGAGCCTGACTGAGATAGATCATGACATTGCGGCAGCTCACCAGATCCATGCGCGAGAAGGGTGGATCGTTGAAGACATTTTGGGTAGAGAAGATGCAAAGGTCACGGATGGTTTTGGTGATTTGATAGCCGCCGTCGGCCTTATGGAAGAAGCGGCGGAGGCGGGAAGGGGCGACGTCGGTCTCGATGCTTTCTTTATAGACGGCGGCGCGGGCGCGCTGGACAGCGAAGTCGCTGAGATCGGTGCCGAAGATTTGAATGGGCACATCGGCGCGCTTGTCGCCGAGGAATTCGACCAGGGAGATCGCGTGGGAGTAGGCTTCCTCGCCGGTGGAGCAGCCGGGCACCCAGATGCGGATGGGGGTGGAGGGATTGCGGGACTGGAGGATGGCGGGATAGACGATCCGGCGGAGGGCGCCAAAGGCCTCGGGGTTGCGAAAGAAGGAAGTGACGTTGATGAGCAGGTCCTGGTAGAGGGCATTCACCTCATTGCGGTCGCGCTGCAGCAGGGCGACATAGTCGCGGAGGCGCTCAATGCGGTGCAGGACCATGCGGCGCTGGATGCGGCGGCTGATGGTGGGCGGCTTGTACTCAGAGAAATCGACGCGGGTGGCGCGGCGCAGCAGGCGGAAGACCTGGGCCATAGAGGAATTGGGAGACGAGTCTTCGCTGTGCTCAAGAGGGGCGGCGTGGCCGGCAACATAAGGATGATTGCGGATGCGGACGAGCTCGGCGGCAATTTCCTCGGGAGGGAGGATGAAATCGACGCAGCCGGCGGCAATGGCACTGGCCGGCATGCTGTCGTATTTGGCGGAGCGGGTATCCTGGGCAAAGGTGATGCCGCCTTCGCCCTTGATGGCGCCCAGGCCGAGGGTGCCGTCGGAGGCGGAGCCGGAGAGGACCACGCCGATGGCATTGGAGCCATGTTCGGCGGCCAGAGAGCGGAAGAAGATATCGATGGTCGCGTTGACCGAGCGAGGCTGCGTCGCGCGATCGGTGATATTCAGCCGCAGTCCGGCAATGGAGAGATCGCAGTTGGGGGGGATGACATAGATGTGGTTGGGCTGGACGAGCATGCCGTCCTCGATCTGAACGACCGGCATGCTGGTGATACGGGCGACGATCTGGGGGGTGGCGCTTTCGCTCTGGGGATCGAGGTGGGGGACGAGGACGTAGGCCATCCCGAGGTGAGGCTGGAGGGCCCTGAAGAGAGCCGTGTAAGCCTCAAGGCCGCCGGCGGAGGCGCCGATGCCGACGATGGGAAACGCAGCGGCAGAGACTTCCGACTTTACAGAAATCGGTGGATCCGAAGGACCTGGACCAGCCTTGCGAGGTGTCATAAGACATACCAGTCGCCTTCGATGGGGGCCCGAAGAACGAGGATGGAGCCGAGCTACAGTTTGCGAATCAAGAAAATTATAGCCCGCGAACCGGGAGCCAACGGACCTGGCGGGCCTGCTGCCGCAATCTGCGGCAGAGGCCACGCCAGGGGGAGGAAGCTGGGTCAGCGATTCCCGGAAATGGTAATAATCTGGGTTCGCAGGGTGTCGAGGGCCGTGTGGACCTCGCCGATGAGCGAACGAATATTGATCTGCAACTGACGATGGGTCTCGATGCCGCACTGAATTGCGGTGAGGGTGCGGAGGTGGTCGTAGGCGGGTTTGGGCGGCGGAACGCCGTTGTCCGAGGTTAAGACAACAGCGCTCGTGGCAAGTTGGGCGCGGCTGGAACAGCGAAGAGCAACCCAGGCATCGAGATCGCGGGGGCGGGCAAGAACGGCTTTCTTGTTCGAACCCTGCGGACGGCGCACGGGGAGGCCAAAATCCTGTTCCCAGCGCTGAACGGTGCGAACTCCCTTGCCCATATAGCGGGCAATGTCTTTCCAGGACGTAAGGACAGTCGTGCTTTGAGCACTGGTTCCGTTGTTCATTGCGTTCTCCAGAATCGAATGGTTTCCAATGCACAGGACGTGCTGGCGATAGGAAGTCTTTCAACCCGATCGCGGATGCCTGGGAGCCCGCCAAATTTCCATCTCTTCTATAGCACAGATTTAGGGCAGTCGCGTCGCTGGTCAGCCACCGGAGGGGGGTGTGGGCCCATCTCAGGCAAAAGAGGGATGAAGATGCGTCGCGACCGAATCGTGATCGGAGCCTCCGCGGGGGGGATTCAGGCACTGCAGCAACTGTTGGGCAAACTGCCACCCAATCTGAAGGCGGCGGTGCTGGTGGTGCTGCACACGTCGGGACACGCACGCAGCCTGCTGGCGCAGGTCCTGGGGCGGGCGGGATCGCTGCCGGCGAGCCACCCAACGGACGGTACGATCATCAGGAACGGCCATATTTACATCGCGCCGCCTGATTTCCACATGCTGGTGGAGGGGGATCGGATCCGGGTCGTGGCGGGGCCGCGGGAGAACCTGCACCGGCCCGCGATCGATCCCCTGTTCCGTTCAGCGGCGGTTTCGGCGGGGAGGCGGGTGATTGGGGTAATTCTGACCGGAATGCTGGACGATGGGACCTCAGGACTGATGGTGGTGCGGGCGCACGGAGGGGAAGCGGTGGTTCAGGACCCGAAAACCGCGCTTTTTCCCGCCATGCCGAGCCATGCCCTGGAGGAAGTTCCCGACGCGAAAGTGCTGCCGCTGGAACAGATTGCAGCGGAACTGGCGGGGCTGGTGGGCGAAGAACTGCCTGCCGCAGGCGGTTTTGCAGGGCGCGGAAATTCAACCGAAGAGAAAGAAAACCGACTTCTGGACGAAGAAATGCCGCAGATTCCGAGGGAGGAGCGGCCCGGCCAGCCTTCCGCCTTTGCCTGTCCGGATTGCGGCGGGGTTCTGTGGGAAGTGGAGGAGAACGGGTTTCTCCGCTTCCGCTGCCGGGTGGGTCATGCGTTCACGGCGCGGCATCTGGACGTCGAGCAGCGGCATTCGGTGGAGACGGCGCTGTGGTCGGCGCTGCGGGCGCTGGAGGAGAGCGCGGCTCTATACCAGCGGCTGGCCAGCGGGGCTATCCGTGGACGGCAGCCGGGGTCGGCGGAGCGCTATCAGGATCGGGCGGACAACACGGAGCAAAACGCGAAAATCCTGCGCGAGTTTCTGGTGCACGCGAACGGCGCGGCGGATTGACAAGGGCGATCCCAGGCGGGTGGGGGATATCCTGAGGCGGTGGAACGGCTGTTTATCGGAATCGCTTTGGCGCCGGCTGCCGCGGCGGAGCTGGAACGGGTGCGCGAGCGGCTGGCGGCCACGGCGGGGGAGCTGCGGTGGTCCGAGCCGGCCAGCTGGCATGTGACGCTGCAGTTCCTGGGCGCAGCCTCAGACGGGCAGGCGGCTTGCGTGCTGGAGAAGCTGGGCGGAATACAGTCGGCGCGGGTTCCGGTGCGCATGGGAGGGCTGGGATTTTTCGAGCGGGCAGGCGTTTTTTGGGCTGGGGTGGAGCTGACCGCCGAGCTGCTGGCGCTGCAGCAAAGGGTGGTGGCGGCCACGCGCAGCTGCGGGTTTGTGCCGGAAGATCGGGCGTATAACCCGCACATCACGCTGGCCCGGGCCAGGGGACGGAGCGTGGGACGCGCGCTGGGTCCGGTGAAGGCGGCGGTGGAGCGGGGGCGGGTGAAGGTCAGGGCCGAGTTTTTGGCGGAGGAGTTTCTGCTCTACGAGTCGTTTCCCGGGCAGCAGGGCTCGCGGTACGAGGTGCGGGGGCGGTTCGGGCTGGAGTGAGACGCGGCTCGGGATTCGCGCTGCGAAGGGATCCTCGCGAAAAGGGACAGCTCACTCGATCGACTGGATCGCGCCGCGACCGAGGAGCGACTCGGCTTTGTCGATGAAGGCGCGGTCGGCGGCGACTGTCACCAGCGATTCGGGCTCCATGACGACGCAGTACTCGCCGCGTTGTTCGACGTAGAGCATGACGCGGGCGGGGCCGGGGGCGGAGAGGACGAGGTCGCGCAGCTCCTGCAGGGTGGTTTCGCTCACCCGATCGAGGGGGATGCGAATGCGGACGTTGTTGGGCAGGCGCACTTTCACGTCTTCGAGCGCCTGGATGGCGGAGACGCAGAGTTTGGGCGCGGCTTCTTCGTCGGCGCGCAGCTGACCGCGGACCAGCACCGGGACTTCGATGCGCAGGGACTGGGCGAGGCGCTCGTAGTCTTTGGGGAAACAGATGAGGTCGATCTTGCCGCTGGCGTCTTCGAGCGCGGCCTGGGCATAGAGATCGCCGGAGCGCTTCGATTTCGCGACTTTGAGGGCGAGGATGACGCCGGCGATGGAGATTTCGCTTTCCGGAGACTGGCCGCGGCGACCGTTGGAGGGGGGCGGCTTCATTTCGAGCGCGGTGGCAACGTCGACTACGCCGGGCAGGTTACGCAGCTTCTCCGCATACTTGTCGAGCGGGTGGCCGGAGACGAAGAAGCCGAGGACCTCCTTTTCCGCGGCGAGGCGCTGGCCCTCTTCGAGGTCGGGGACGTTGGGCAGGTCGTCGCCTTTGGGACCGTGGGATGGGGCATCGAAGATGCCGAAGAGGCCGGACTGGCCGGCGGCGATGTCGCGCTGAGCCTTCTGCGCGCGCTCCATGGTTTTGTCGACGGCGGCGAGGAGCTGGGCGCGGCGGCCGAAGGAATCGAGGGCGCCGGCTTTGATGAGCGATTCGAGGACGCGCTTGTTCAGCAGGCGGAGGTCGATTTTCTCGCAGAAATCCTGGAAGCCGGCGAAGGCCTTCCCTTCTTTGGCGAGATCATCGCGCGCGGTCAGGATGGAGTCGATGGCGTTGCGGCCTACATTCTTGATGGCGGTGAGGCCGAAGCGGATGGCGTCGCCGTGGGGGGTAAAGTCGGCAGCGGAGTAGCGAACGTCGGGCGGCTCGACGGCAATCTCCATCTCGCGACATTCTTTGATGTACTTGACGACGTTATCCGGTTTGGAGATTTCGGAGGTAAGCAGCGCGGCCATGAACTCGATGGGATAGTGGGTCTTGAGATAGGCGGTCTGGTAGGCCACCAGCGCATAAGCCGCGGAGTGCGATTTATTGAAGCCGTATCCGGAGAACTTCGCCATCTGATCGAAGATCTCGCCGACAGCGGCTTGGGGATGCCCGAGAGCCGCGGCGCCGCTCATGAAGCGGTCGCGCTGCTCGGCCATGGCCTCGGGGTCCTTCTTTCCCATGGCGCGCCGCAGCAGATCAGCTTCGCCAAGGGAGTAGCTGGCGAGCACGTTGGCGATCCGCATGACCTGTTCCTGATAGACGATGACCCCGAGCGAGTCTTTCAGGATTCCCTCGAGGTCGGGAAGCAGGAACTCCACTTTACGGCGTCCCCACTTGCGCTCGACAAAGTCGTCGATCATATCCATCGGTCCGGGACGATAGAGCGCATTGAGGGCTGTCAGATCCTCGACGGTATCGGGCTTGTATCTGCGCAAAACGTCGCGCATACCGGGTGATTCAAACTGGAAGATCCCCGACGTAAGCGCGGTGTGAAAGACCCGCCGGAACGTTTCCGGATCATCCAGCGGCACCGTCTCGATGTCCAGTTTCTCCCCGCGGGTTTGCTCGATCAGCTTCAGGCAATCGGTGATCACCGTCAGCGTCGCGAGGCCCAGGAAGTCCATTTTGAGGAGGCCCATCTTCTCGACCGCCTTCATGTCATAAGCAGTCACGATTTCTTCGTTCTTGGTTCTGTTCAGAGGGACCAGCTCAGTGAGCGGCCGGGGCGCAATGACTACGGCTGAGGCGTGCACGCCTGCTCCGCGGACGAGACCCTCCAGCTTCTTCGCGGTGTCGATGAGTTCCCTGATCTGCTGATTGCCGTCGTAGGCTTCCTGCAGGGGTGGAGAGTCTTTGAGCGCCTGATCGATGGTGACGCCGACGGTGGCAGGAACCAGTTTGGCGATGCGATCGACGTCGCCATAAGGCATGTCGAGGGCGCGTCCCACGTCTTTGATGGCGGCCTTGGCGGCCATGGTGTTGAAGGTGATGATCTGCGCGACCTGCTCGCGGCCATACTTGCGGGTGACGTAATCGATGACCTCGCCGCGGCGATTCTGGCAGAAGTCGACATCGATATCGGGCATGGTGACGCGCTCGGGGTTGAGGAAGCGCTCGAACAGGAGCACATTCTGCATGGGATCGATGTTGGTGATCTCCATCGCGTAGGCGACCAGGGAACCGGTGGCCGATCCTCTTCCCGGCCCGACAGGAATGCCATGGTCGCGGGCGTACTTGATGAAGTCCCAGACGATGAGGAAGTAGCCCGAGTACTTCATCTGCCGGATGACGCCGATTTCGAAATTCAGGCGGGACTCGTATTCGTGGGCCGGCGAGCGCAGCACTCCGCGAGCCTCGAGGTTGCGGACTGATGTTTCGAGGCGCTTCTTCAGGCCTTCGCGGCAGATCTGCTCGAAGTAGCTGTCGATGGTGTGGCCTTCGGGGACGGCGAATTCGGGGAAGGGATTATCGACTTTGCTGAGCTTGAAGTGGCAGCGTTCCGCGAACTGCATGGTCCGGCTGACGACTTCGGGCGCGTGCGCGAAGAGACGCTCCATCTCCGCGGCGGTCTTGATGTAGAACTGGTCGGAATCGAATTTGAAGCGCCTGGGATCGTTGATCGACGCCAGCGTCTGCACGCACAGCAGGACTTCGTGGGCGTGGGCGTCATCTTCGCAAAGGTAGTGGCTGTCGTTGGTAGCAACCAGGGGGATGTCGAGTTCTTTTTCGAGGCGGAAAAGGTCGGCCTGGATTTTCTTCTCGAGCTCGAGGCCCTGATCCTGGATTTCGAGGAAGAAGTTGCCGCGTCCGAAGATCTCCTGGTACTGGCCGGCGGTAGCGCGGGCGGCTTCATATTTCCCGGCCATCAGGTTTTCGCAGAGCTCGCCGGCGAGGCAGCCGGAGAAACCGATCAGTCCTTTTGCGTGCTCGGCGAGATATTTTTTGCTGATGCGCGGCTTGCGATAGAACCCGTGCAGCGAGGCCTCGGAGGTGATGCGGACCAGGTTACGATAGCCCTCTTCGTTCTCCGCAAGCACCAGCAGGTGGTTGTAGTCGTCGCCCTGGGGATCCTCGCGGTGGTCGTCTTTCTTGCAGATGTAGAGCTCGCAGCCGAGGATGGGCTGCACGCCCTGCTTCTTCGCCGCGTCGAAGAAGTGAACCGCGCCGTAGATGTTGCCGTGGTCGGTGATGGCGACCGATTTCTGGCCGATCCTGGCAACGCGCTCCACGAGCTTTTCGACATCGCAGGCGCCATCGAGCAGGGAGTAGTCAGTGTGCAGGTGCAGGTGGGTAAATTCCGCCATGGGCTTACTTCTATTTTAGGTTGGACCGGAAAGGAGCGTGGCAGAGGATCGCAGCGCAGGAATGAGGAAAAGGCGGGACGAAACTGGGCTCCTCGCGCCGCGCCTTTGTCTGGCGGGGACGCCGCGCATGTACGATGGCTCTCGTTCTTCTCTTTCAAGGAGGGGGTGTGCCATGCAGGTGGTCACATTTCTGCTGACGCAGAAGCCGGAGGCCGCGACTGCTTTCTATCGCGACACGATGGGGTTTCGTTATCTGCGCGACGATGGGTTTGCGCTGGTCTTCGATGTGGGCGGTGTGATGCTGCGCATCGGCAAAGTCAGGGAGTTCACGCCGGCGCAGAACACGGTGCTGGGATGGGAAGTGGGCGATATCGGAGAGGCGGTGCAGCGGTTCGAGCACCAGGGCGTCCGCTTCGAGCGCTATCCCAGCATGGGTCAGGATGACCAGGGCATCTGCACTTTCCCGAATGGCGACAAGGTGGCGTGGTTTAAGGATCCGGATGGGAACGTGCTGTCGCTTTCGCAGCACGCGGGGCAGCAGGCTTAGCGCGGCATGTCGCGGTGTGCGACCTTGAGCTGGAATCCGTGGCGGGCGAGGCGGCGCGCGACCTCCTCGGCAATCATGACGGAGCGGTGCTGTCCGCCGGTGCAGCCGAAGGCGAGCGTCAGGTAGCTTTTGCCCTCGTTGATGTAGTGGGGCAGGAGGAAGAGCAGCAGGTCGGTGATCCGATCGAGGAATTCGCGGGTTTGGGGGAACGAGATGATGTAGTTCTCGACTTTGGGGTCCTTGCCGGTCAGGTTGCGGAACTCCGGAACGAAGTGCGGATTGGGCAGGAAGCGCACATCGAAGACCAGGTCCGCATCGAGGGGCACGCCCTTCCTGTAGCCAAAGCTGATGGAGGAGATGAGCAGGCTTTTGCCATCGCTCTCGCGGACAAATTTGCTCTGGATGTAAGAGCGAAGCTCGTGAACATTGAATTTGGTGGTGTCGAGGACGACGTCGGCGACGTTGCGGATGGGCTCGAGCAGGCGGCGTTCCTCCTGCAGGGCGCGGGTGACACGTTCTTCGCGGCCCAGCGGGTGGGGGCGGCGGGTTTCAGAATAGCGGGCGAGGAGGGCGGCCCGGGTGGCTTCGAGAAAAAGAACCGTGGTGGGCAGGGTGCGGCGGATGTCGCGCAGGATGGCGGGAAATCGTTCGAGGCTCTGGCCCTCGCGGACGTCGACGACCAGCGCGGCGCGGCGGATGTCGCGGGAATGCGCCACCAGCTCGGCGAAGGGCGGCATGAGGGCCACCGGCATGTTGTCCACTGCATAGAAGCCGAGATCTTCAAAGGCCTTGAGCGCGGAGGCTTTGCCGGAGCCGGAGAGGCCGGTGAGGACGACCAGGTCCCGTGGATGGGCGGCGCCGGGGCGACGGGCTTTGGGGCGGGCAGCCACGGGCCGCTTTTTTTTGGCCTTTGCACCGGGCGACATGCGGCCATCGTAACACCCGGTCTGTCGTTTGCCTGTACTTCGTTTTGGGGAGAGACGGCTACGGATTGACGCGCAGCGCAGCCTGCAGCGAGGCGGCTACGCGGCCGAGCTGGGCGTCGGTGATGCCATTGAAAAAGGGCAGCGCCAGAGTGCGAAGGGCGATTGATTCGGTCAGCGGGAGCTTCGCCGGCTCTCGCCAGGCAGCGTAGGCGGGCTGCCAGTGGATGGGGGCGAAGTATCGGCCGGTGGCGATTCCTGCAGACGCGAGAGCCTGCATCACGCGATCGCGCGTCCCGGGCGGGAAGGATTCCGTCAGACGGACCACGAAGACAAACCAGCTGAGCCGCTGCCCGGGAACGTCAGTGGCGGGAAGGACAAGGCCGGGAGCCTCACCCAGGAGCTCGCAGTAGCGGCGGGCGACGGCTTCGCGGCGCGCGAGGATAGCGTCAATCCGGGAGAGCTGGGAAAGGCCGAGGGCGCATTCCATTTCTCCGATGCGGTAGTTGTAACCGAGCTCGGCATGGTCGAACCAGGCGCTCTCCGGTTCGGGCGCGGGATACCGCCCCTGATTGCGGAGGCCAGCGATGCGCCGCGCGAGTTGCGGATCGGGCGTGACCACCATGCCGCCTTCGCCGGTGGTGATCTGCTTGTTGGGATAGAAGGCGAAGATGCCGGTATCGCCGAAGCTGCCTGCGCGGCGGCCTTCGAACTCCGCACCGATGGCTTCGCTGGCGTCTTCGATGACGCGGAGGTCGTGACGGCGGGCGATCGCGAAAAGGGTGGGGTCGGCAGGGCGGCCAAAGGTATGGACGACGATGAGGGCGCGGGTGCGGGGCGTGATGGCGGCTTCGACGCCGGCGGGCGCGAGGTTGAGCGTTTCGGCGTCGATATCGGCGAAGACGGGCTGCGCGCCAACATACCGCACGGCATTGGCGACCGCGATGAAGGTGAAGGAAGGGACGATGACCTCGTCGCCCGGCTGAATTCCGAGCGCGAGAAGAGACAGGTGCAGGGCGGCGGTTCCCGAACTGACCGCGACGGCGTGGGGGACGCCGACGTAATGAGCCATGGCGGCTTCGAATTCCGCCAGTTTGGGCCCGAGGCTGAGGCGCGAGGTCCGCAGGACCGCGGTCACGGCTGCTATGTCGGCCTCCTCGATATCGGGCGCGGAGAGGGGAATGCCGGCTTCGCTCATGGCGTGAACTCTGGCGGCAGGGGCAGAGCGCGCTTGATCAGAAGCTGCGGTCCGAGGGGGCAGGTGGTCAGCACGTCCACGATGCGCTCGGCGGCGTGGCCGTCGCCGTAAGGATTGGTCATGCCGGCCAGAGATGCACGAAAGGCAGGACTGCGGGCTTCCGCGATGCGCGCGAGGATCGCGGCGGCGTCGGCCTGGGCGTCGAGGATATTGCGGGCGCGCTCGCGGCCTTTCTGGCGCAGGCCGATGTTGACGGTGGGGAGAGCAAAAGAAGCGGTTTCCATGATGCCGCTCGAGGAGTTGCCGGTCATCACCTCAACGCGGCGGAGCAGGCTCCAATACGTAACGGCATCGAGATTGACGAAGAGCTTCGCCGAGGGATGGCGGGCGAGAAAGGCGCGGCTGCGGTCGATCAGCGAGCGGCTGCCGGCGTCGGCGTTGGGATAGCAGAAGACGATGCGGGCGCTTCCCTGCTCTGCAATCTGCTCGAGAGCGGCGAACAGGGCGGTGGCTTCGACGGTCGTGTCCTGCTCGAGGGTGACGGGGTGGTATGCGACCAGCAGAGTCGGAGTGGAGAGGTCGAGATCGCAGCGAACTTCGACTTCCTGGCGCGAGAGGAGGCGGCTGCGCTGGAGGTGATCGAGAGAAGGCGCGCCGGCGCGATGGACGCGCCAGGGCTCTTCGCCCATGGCGATGACGCGGGCCCGGGCAGCGTCGGTCGAAGTGAAGTGGATGTGACTCAGTTTGGTGAGCGCGTTGCGGACGGCGTCGTCGATGGCGCCTTCGCTGATTTCGCCGCCTTCGATGTGGGCGATGGGAATGCGGAGAGACAGAGCGACCGAAGCCGGCGCCAGCATCTCGTAGCGGTCAGCGATGAGGAGCAGCAGGTCGGGACGCAGCGCGCCCAGCGTATCGGCCAGGGAAAGGACGGCCACGCCGATGCTCTTGGCCATGCCAACATCGCTGTCAGAGCTGAGCAGGCATTCGATACGGGCGGCGAGGGGGAAGCCATCTCTTTCGATTTCACCCACGGTCGCGCCGAATTCCGGTGAGAGGTGCGAGGCCATGGCGATGAGGCGCAGGTCGACGCGGGGATGTTCGGAGAGCAGGCGAAGCGGCCAGTAGAGATGGCTGTAGTCCGCGCGGGAGCTGGTGACGACGGCGATGCGGCGCTTCATAGCGAGGGGAGGGCGGAGACAGCTCCGCGCAGGAGCGCGCTGGGCTCGTAGTCGGGGACGAGGCGTTCGACCTCCCGCAGAAGAGCGGGCAGATTCCGCAAGGCAATGGCAGATTCGAGAGCGGCGATGCCGGCTTCAAGACCAGAAACAGCCGGGCCGAAAACACGGTGGAGGCCAGGAGCAGCGCGATCGCCGAGGCGTTCGCGCGGACCCACCAGTGACTCGTCCAGTTTGTCGCCGGGGCGTGGTTCGGTGAAGAGGATGGAGGCCTTTCGACCGCTGGCCGCGATCATCCGGCGAGCTAGTTCTTCGATGAGGAGCGGTTCGCCGGGATCGGGAATGAGAATTCCGGCGGGATCTTTCGCTTCGATGGCTTCGCCGAGCAGTTGCACCACCTGATCGAGAGTGAAGAAGAAGCGCCGTGCGGCCGGATGGGTGACGGTGATGGGTCCGCCGCCGGCGATCTGCTCGGCGAAGATGGGTCCGACGCTGCCGGGCGAGCCGGCGACGTTGACCAGGCGGAGGGCGGTGAATCCGTGCGCGAGCGTGGCCAGTTCGGCGATGCGCTTGGACGCCCCCATGATGCTGTGCGGCGCAACCGCCTTGTCGGTAGAGATCAGGACAGCGCGAGGCACGCCGCATTCGGCTGCAAGTTCGGCCAGAATCCAGGTGCCGATGGCGTTGGTGGCGACGGCAGCGAACGGATTGCGCTCCATCAGCGGGACATGCTTGAGCGCGGCGGCGTGGAGGATGAGATGGGGAGGATGCTCGTCGAGAAGAGCGCGGAGCAGGCGGCGATCGCAGACGCTGCCGAGGACGGGAACGCAGCAGTCGCCGCAGCCGCCGGCGGTCATCTCCGAGAAAATCGCGAAGAGCTGTTGTTCGGCAATTTCGAGAAGCACGATCTCGGCGGCGCCCGAAGCAGCGAGAAGGCGCACCATTGCCGAGCCGATGAAGCCGCCGGCTCCGGTCACGAGAACGGTACGGCCGGTCAGGCCCGGTATTGTGATCGACGCGGGTTGATACGCTGGGCGGCCGAGAATCGCGGGCCAGTCCTGCGCGGATTGGGGGGCAAACGATGCGGATGAGGCTGACGGCACTTCGAGGAAATTATAATTCTCGTTCGATCCGATCATGCGCGTTACCCTTCTGCCCGCTACCGAACAACTCGCTCTGCTGCGACGGGGGGCGATCACGCCGCGGGAACTGGCAGAGGAACACATCCGGCAGATCGAGCGGCTGAATCCGCAGCTGAACGCGCTGGTGGATTTCGATGCGGAACGGGTGCGGGCGCAGGCGGCCAGGGTGCGGCCGGGAACCCTGTCGGGATTGCCGGTGACGGTGAAGGCGTCGATTGCGGTGGCCGGGTATCGCTGCGAGATTGGCAGCACGCTCAACCAGGCTCCCCGGCCGCAGTCCGTTCCGGAGAAGAATGCGGTGTTGGTGGATCGGCTGCTTGCAGCGGGAGCGGTGATTCTGGGGATCACGAACTGTCCGGAATTTCTGATGGCGTATGAGACAGAAAATCTGCTGTATGGGAGCACGCGGAACCCCTGGAATTTGGAACGCACTGCCGGCGGATCGAGCGGCGGCGAGGCTGCCGTGATTGCGGCGGGAATGTCCGCAGCGGGGCTGGGCAGCGACAGCGGCGGTTCGGTGCGGGAGCCTGCGCACTTTACCGGAATTTGCGCGCTGAAGCCGACGGCGGGGCGCTTCCCTGCCGAAGGACATTTGCCGCCGTGCCGAGGGCCTTTCGCTTTCCTGGGATCGATTGGGCCGATGGCGCGCACGGTTGGCGATGTGGCGCTGCTGTTCGCGACGCTGTCGGGCCAGGACGCGAGCGATCCCAATAGCGCTCCTGTGGCGCATCGAGTGGTTCCGCTGGAAGAAGCAAAGCAGGTTCCCATCGGATGGTTCGAAGACGACGGGCTTGTCCCGGTGACGGCGGAGACGCGCAGTGCGGTGCGGGATGCGGCTGGCGCGCTGGAGCGGCAGGGATTCAGGATTGAGCGGTTTCGGCCGCAGGCGCTGGAAGAGGCGCGGAAGCTGTGGTGGACCTTCTTCATGCAGTGCGGGGCGATGCTGTACGAGCCGACGATTCGCGGGTACGAAGAGGAGCTGAGTCCGACGTTTCGCAACTATCTCGATCTCGCGCGAGGAGCACCGCGGCTGACGGCCGATGCTTTGCTCGGAGCGTGGGCGGAGTCGGACATGGTGCGCGGAAAGCTTCTGGAGGAGATGCGGGCCTATCCGATTCTGCTGTGCCCGGTGTGCTCGGTTCCGGCGTTCCGTCCGGGGGAACGGGAGTGGGCGGTCGAGGGGCAGCGGGTCGCGTATCTCGATGCCATGCGCTACACGCAGTGGTTCAATCTGCTGGGCGGGCCGGCGGCGGTGGTGCCGGTGAGCCGTTCGGCGGAAGGGCTGCCGATCGGCGTGCAGATCGCGGGCCGGCCGTATGCAGATGAGCTGGTGCTGACGATTGCGGCAGCGGTGGAAGCGGAGTTTGGCTACCGGCCGCCGCCGATGGCGTTGTAGCCCGCATTCGCCACATCCACGGTTACGATTCTGCCTTCTGCGCTTTGCTTACGCTCCAACCCAAAGGCCCGCCCCGTGGGGCGGACCTGAGGCACAACGCGATGGACGGGCTTAGGGTTTGAGTTTCGAGAACAGGTTCAGTTTCGAGACGTCGTTCACCATAACGAACGCGAAGAACAGGATGATCACGACCACCGCCACCTGGTAGATGCGCTCCTTGAACTCCTGCTTGAGGTCGCGGCGGAGCAGGCCTTCGACGGCGAGCAGAAGGATCATGCCGCCGTCGAGGATAGGAAACGGCAGCAGGTTCATGATGCCGAGGTTGATGCTGATGAGGGCGGTGAGGCCGATGAGCGGCTCCCAGCCGTGCATCTCGGCCGCTTCGCCGGTCATCTGGGCGATGCCGATGGGACCGCGCAGCTGCTGCATCACTTCGGAGTGCGGCTTGAACATGCGGCGGAGGATGTCAAGGATGAGGCCGGTGGTATGCAGGTTATAGCTGATGGAATGGCTGATGGCCTGGGGCAGCGGCAGTTGCTCAACATGGAATGGAGGCGGCGGGGCGCTGAATCCGAGCCGATAGCCAGGCGCTTCTCCGTTGCCGAAGTCGGTCCATACCGGCTGTAAAGTGACGCTGAACTGCCGGCTGTTGCGATCGATGAGCAGAGTGGCCGGCTTGTTGCCGCCTTCGTCGAGAACCGCCATGATCGCGGAAACACTGTGCACGATCTGGCCGTTCACCGCCACGACGGCGTCGCCGGCTTGTATGCCTGCCTTTTCCGCGGGGTAGCCGGGCATCACATCCGCGACGGCCACCGGGCCATCCTGTTCTTTGGGCAGCAGGCCGAGCGATTCAATGCTGAAGTCCTGTCCTTTGGTTGGATCGGAAAGGAGCAGCTCGGTGCTGAATTCCTTTGTCTGCCCATCGACGGTGCGGGCGACGGTGATGGGTACGCTGCTGTTGGCATCGATGGCCGCGCGGTCGGTGAGTTTTTCCCAGGTGGGACTCTTGTCGCTGTCGAAGCGAGTGATGCGATCGCCGGTTTGCAGGCCGGCGTGACCGGCGGGCGAATTGGGGGGAACGACATCGAGAACGGCAGGAGCCTCGAGGTAGGTCTGAACCTCGTTGTGCATCATGTAAAGGCCGGCCATGAGAACGAAAGCCAGCACGAAGTTGGCGACCGGGCCGGCGACGGCGATGAGGACGCGTTGCCAGCGGGGATGGGCATTCAGGTCGCCGGGATCGCCGCTGGCCTCGGTTCCGGGCATCTCACCCGACATTTTCACGTAGCCGCCGAAGGGCAGGGCGCTGACGCGGTAGTCGGTCTCGCCCCACTTGACGCCGAAGAGGCGGGGGCCAAACCCGAGAGAGAACACCTCGACGCGGACGCCGCACAGCTTGCACAGGGCAAAATGCCCGAACTCATGGATGAGCACCATGACGCCGAGCACAACAAGAAAGGAAACGGTAGCGGTTACAGCAAAAGGCATATGGGATGATTCGGCGAAACCGGTGCAGGTGAAAATTGTGCGAACCCGGGCACCATTCTCCGTTCGGCGGCTCTGATCAACGATGAGCCGCGGTATACCCAGCCAGAACCTCCCGGGCAGTTTCGCGCGCCTGACTGTCCAGCACGAGTACTTCCTGTATGGTCGCCGGATGGGTCGCGGGGGTTGTCTCGAGTACCTGTTCTATTGTAGCCGGAATGCCGGTGAAGGGTATGGCCCGTTCGAGGAACGCTTCCACCGCGACCTCGTCCGCGGCATTGAGGGCAATGGGATGAGCGCCTCCCTTTTCTGCCGCCTGATAAGCCAGCCGCAGGCAGGGAAAACGCGCAGGGTCGGGCGGCTGGAAAGAGAGATCGCTGAGCGAGGCCATGTCGAAGCGGAGGTCGGAGGGGATGCGCTCCGGGTAGCTGAGGGCGTAGAGGATAGGCAGGCGCATATCCGTCACCGAAATCTGTGCCAGCAGGCTGCCATCGACGTATTCCACCAGCGAATGCACCGTGGACTGAGGATGGACGGTCACTTTGACGGCGGAGGGAGGCAGGTCGAAGAGGCGGCAGGCTTCGATGATTTCGAGCCCCTTGTTCAGCAGCGTGGCGGAATCGATGGTGATGCGGCGGCCCATGACCCAGGTGGGATGATGGAGGGCCTGCTCGACGGTGATGTTGCGGAACTCGCTGGCGGGGAGGGTGCGGAAGGGGCCGCCGGAGGCAGTGAGCCAGATTTGCCGCACTTCTCGGCGCTCGCCGGCGCGCATGCACTGATGGATTGCGTTGTGCTCGGAATCGATGGGCAGGAGAGCGACATTTTTGACGCGCGCCGCGGCGGTGAGAATCTCTCCTGCGGCCACCATCGCTTCTTTATTGGCCAGACCGATGGTCTTGCCGGCCTGGACAGCGGCGTAGGTCGCTTCCAAACCGGCAACGCCGACGATGGCGGAGACGACGAAATCGACTTCCGGGAGCGTGGCGACGCGAACGGTGCCGGCACCGCCCCAAACCACCTCTGTCTCGGTGAGACCCCTGGCGCGAAGGCGTTGGGCGAGATCGGCGGCGAGTTCTTCAGTTGCGAGAGAAACCACGCGGGGGCGCCAGCGGAGGCATTGATCGAGGGTTAGATCGATGTTGCGACCGGCGGCCAGGGAGGAGACGGCGAAGCGTTCCGGATAGCTCTCGACGATGCTCAGCGTGCTTCGGCCGATGGAGCCGGTCGAACCCAGGATGGCGATGCGCTTCAACAGAAATCCTTCAGTACGCCGCAGCGGGCTGCGCCGGAATGGCTCTCAGGCTGGACACGCATGGGCAAGTCGAACCGAATGCTCACCTTAAAAGGACTGCTGCGCAAGCTGAGCGTACCACAGCAGAGGCGCGGCCAGCAGCAGTGCATCCACGCGGTCCAGCATGCCGCCGTGGCCCGGAAGCAGATGCCCCGAGTCCTTAACCCCGGCGCCGCGTTTGATGGCGGACTCGACCAAATCCCCAAGCTGTCCGGCCACGTTGAGCAACACCGCCATGCCGACCCAGCGCGCCCAGCTGCCGGGGTAATTCAGCGCGTCGATATCATGGGCCGCCAGCATTCCGGCAATCCGGATCAGCAGAAGGGTGATGAGCACGCTGCCGGCGACAGAAGCGAAGCTTCCCTCCCAGGTCTTGTTCGGACTCAGCGTCGGCGCAAGCCTGCGCCGGCCAAAGGCGCGGCCGATGTACAGGGCCGTGATGTCGCCCGACCAGACAGCCAGAAACAAAAAGATGAGGAGCGAGGGGCCGTTGTCCTGGGTGGAGAGGAGATAGAGCGTGGACATGGACAGGCCGATGTAAATGAGGCCGAAGACGGAGTAGGCCGTATCGGGCAAAACGCGCGCGACAGGCGAGCGAAAACTGCAGATCACGAGCAGAGCCAGGGAGAGTGCGGCAAACACCGGCGCCATGAGATCGGGACGGCGAAAGATGGCGATGTAGAGGACGGCCAGAAAGGCGACAGAGACGACCTGCGGCGTTTTCGCGCCCATGGCGTTGGCGAGGCCGAGGTATTCCCACAAGGCCAGCGCGGCAACAACAAAGACCACAGCAATGAGCAGCAGCGGCCAGCGCGGCGACACGAAGACCAGAACCAGAACCAGAGGGACAAGGACGACGGCCGTGAGAATGCGCTTCATGCATGGGAAAGAATACACGCTGATCGGCGGGAGGGCGCGGGGCTTTGCGAAGGAAAGAGACTCTGGCGTAACTAACGTGAGTCGTTTCGAATCAAAAAAACTCACAGATCTCGGCGGGGATCATTTCACGTTGGGAATCCGCGTCGCCGGCATCGCGCGCAGAATGGTCAAGTCGGTCTGCACCTTCGCCCACCGGCGTGGGTGGCGCCGGGTTGCGATCGGCGCGTTTGGATCGGAATAAAACGCGAGGATGTTCTGGCGCAATCCGATGGGAGGCATGGCCGACTGCGCGGTTACGCGGGCCAGGAGTTTGGCGTAGGTTTCATCGGTCAGGCGATAGGTGCCGGGACGGCTGGGATAGCCGGTGTCGAGATCGAGATCGGGAACGGAGAAACCGTCCTGCCCTTTCTGCGCAAGTTCGCCCAGCAGTTTTGAATACTCGTCGGTGGTCCGCAGCAGGCTGGCGACATAATTCTCTTCGGTTTCCGGCAGCGGCCCGCGGATGGCGAGATCGGAGAGAGGGCCGATTCGGGGGGTAATGAGAATGACGAAGGCCGCCAGCCGCGTTTGCCAGCTCGCCTTGTGTTTGCGGTAGGCTTCCCAGCCATTGACAGCGTCGGCGGTCTTCAGGCGCTGGGCAAACTCCTGAAAGTCGGGCAGGGTCGAGTCGGGAGGGAATCCTTTCCTGTGGAGCAGAACCTCGGCGAAGGCGAAGCGGGGCAGAAACTGCCGGACGGCCCAGCCATAGGCGCGGAAGTTGGCGGACTCGCTGCCGAGGACGCTGTGCAGCGAGACGCCATAGGTTTCATAGAAGGCGCGCTCGAGAAGGGCGCGGGGGACTTTGAAGCCGACCTGGCGCAGATAGGCAGCGGGCGCGAAGCGAGCGTGGCTGAGCTGGTCGATGTCGAAGGCGAATTCGGTGCGAACGTGCGCGTGAGGATTTTCTTCATAGGTCACGACCGGACCGTATTTCGCTTCGAGCGCATGAAATTCCATCGGCACGGAGACGTTAATGGCGTCCTTGTGGCCGACTGTGTCGCCCACATAATGCGAGAGCGCGCCGAGAGCGAAGGCCAGCTCGTTGATGTTGTGGGATTCGTGGATGAGGTTGGTAATGAAGTCGCCGGTGCGGACGTAGTGGGCCAGGTCGCTGAACAGCGCGTGACCAAAGGGGTAGTAGCCGGCGTCCTGGATGGTGGAACCGCCATAAGCGTAGGCGTGAGCCAGACGAAGCTGGGCAGGGGTGGCGTTGGGATAGTGGGCCAGCAGCACCGGCCTGATGGACGTATCCCATGCGATATCGATGATGGTTTCGTGGGTGAGGAACGAGTAGGCGGAGCAGAAGGGCGCGGCGAACAGAAAAAACAACGCGGCGAGCAGAGCCGTCACTTTCATGCCGGGGAGATTTCCTCCGCTGGATCGGGCCGGGCGATCTTCTGGAACCCTATTCGTAGCGCAGGGCCTCAGCGGGCAGCACGCGGGCCGCCGAACTGGACGGGTACAGCGTGGCCAGGAGGGAGACGCCCAGCGACAGGGCCGTGACGATCACTCCATGAAGGATGCGCGGAGCGAACGGCAGGTAGTCCAGCGAATAGACATCGGCGGAAAGGTGGATGAAGCGGTAGTGCGCGCCGGCCCAGGAGAGGACATAGCCGAGCACCAGCCCGAGGGCCGTGCCGATCACGCTGATCAAAAAGCCCTGAAGAAGAAAAATGCGGCGAATTTGGCCGGGCTCGACCCCCATGGACATGAGAACGGCGATGTCTTTGGTCTTTTCCATCACCATCATGGTGAGCGCGATCAGGATATTGAGCGCGGCGACGCAGACGATGAGGCCGATGACGATGAAGGTGACGATCTGCTCGAGCTTGAGGGCGCGGAACAGCTCGCGGTTCTGCTCCATCCAGTTGGTGGTGTTGAAGCCGGGCCCGGCGGCCTTCTCAATCTCATTGCCGATGACGTCGGCGTGGTTGAGATCGTCGACGCGGAAGGAAATGATGGAGATCAGGTCGGGCTCGCCGAAGAGGCGCTGCGCGTCGGCGAGGCGGATGAAGCCGAAGCTGGAGTCGTACTGATAGAAGCCGGAATGGAAAATGGCGACGACCTGGAAGCGCTGGTACTTGGGGATGATGCCGTAAGGGGTGAGGTCGCCCTGGGGGCTGGTGACCATGACATCGTCGCCCACGCTGGCCCCGATGGAGTCCGCCAGATCGCTGCCAATGACGATGGGCGATGTGGGGCTGTTGGCCTCGCCCGGGGTGGCAGGCTGGCTGAGCGGGGCAACGCTGCCCGCGGTCAGGTGCTCCAGCATGCCGGAAACCCTGCGCTCGTCGGAGGGAATAATACCCTTGAGCATGGCGCCCCCGGCGCGCGCGCCGTTGCGGGAGATGAGCACCGGCTCATAGAGGCCGGGCGCAGCCGCAACCACATGCGGCAGCTTCTGCAGCCGATCCAGCAGCGGCCGCCAGTTGCGGATGCCGTCGCTCATGGTGCGCATCAGGTCGACATGGGAGGTGGAAGCGAGCAGGCGATTCTGCAGGTCGCGCTGGGTGCCGTTGGTGATGGCCAGCGCGATGATGAGCGAGGCGACGCCGACGGCGACGCCGACGATGGAGATCCAGGTGATGACGCCGATGACGGCCTGGCGGCGTTTGGCCCGGAGATAACGCGCGGCGACAAAGAGCTCAAACCGCATAGCTAGTGCACGACAGCTTTCACGGTTACTACATTGTCGTAACGGTCGAAGACGCGGATCGAGATCACGTGCTCGCCCGGATCGACAGCAGGCTCGGCGCCGGGACGCGGGGGCGGCAGCGGCGCATCGATCTCGAAGCGCTCGGTGAGCGAATCGGCGATGTTGCCCACCGGCGCGAGGTACTGCCAGCGGCCGGCGTCGATGGAGTACTCCGCGTGGGAGACGGGCGAAGTGGCGTCCGTGGCGGTCAGCGAAGCATGAATCCTGCCGTTGGCGAAGTGGGCTTCAAGGCCGGTGACAACGGGCGGTGTGGTATCGACGACGAAATCGTCGCTGACGCGATCGCCGGTGAGCGCCTGACCGGAGTTGTGGGAAGGGGCGTCGCTGGCCACGACCCTGATCCGGTAATGGCCGTCGGGGAGCAGAGCCGAGTCGAAGGAATAAAAGCGCTCGCGAATGTGATCGTGGAGGAATTGCCAGTTGTGCTCGCCTTCGCCACGATAGTAGAGGGAGAAGGTGAGCTGATCGCCGTTGTCGTCATGGGCGGCCCAGCGCACGGTGACGGCGGTGCGATCGCGAACGGCGGACAGAGGCTCGCGTCCCGGCTCCGACTGGACATAGCTGATGCCGGAATTTTGCGTGGAGGGGAAGTTGATGGTGACCGGCTGCGGCTGGCCGGGCTGGGGTGGCGTGGGCGTTGCACGCGCACCCGGGGCGATGACGATCTCGTCCACCACCGGGGGCAGATTCACCGGCAGGTAATTGATACTCACTCCGCCAATGGAATCGCCGGGATGCTCGACGATCTTCCACTGCAGGAAGCGTGAGCTGGTAATGCCGACCGGACCGACATTGGGAGTGAATTGTTTCCAGTCGCTCCAGGCGCGCTCCGGGTTCTCGATGTTGCCGGCGCGCGCATACATTTGCGCGGCGGCAGGCTGGGTGGCGCCCAGCTCGACTTCGGCGCGGCCCCACTGGGCCATCAGCCCGGCATCAAATACTTCGCTCTGATAGGTTCCTTCAGCAGCTGCTCCATGGCTGAGACGGTAGAGCTTGCCGGCATTGGCGGTGCTGACGCACAGGCCGCCGGGGGTGTCGGCAAAGCCGGTGACCTGCGATGCCTCGAGGTGGGCGATATCGGCCCAGGTGCCGTCCTCGCGAATGCGGTAGACACGGCCACGGTTGCCGGTTGCGGCCACCACTCCCTCCGGAGTCCAGTGGAGGGCGTAGAGAATGTCGTCCTTGCTTTCCCAGAGGGTGCGCGGCGGCTGATCGCCGTGGGGAATCTCGTAAAGCTGCGAGCCTCCGGGGATGAGGGTGTTGCCGTTGAAGGCCTGCACCGAGCCGGGCTGGATGATGGTGATGGTCGCGGTGACTGTGGCCTGGCCGGTGACCGGCAGCGGCGGCAGGTTGTTGCGTCCCTTGTCGCCGACGCCCGCGGCGTAAATGGTGTCATCGGGTCCGACGATGACGGAGGTGATTTCTTTTTTGGGCGCGTCGTACAGCACGAACGCCTTGCCGGAAGGATCGATGCGATAAATGAGGCCGGTGCCGTCGGAGCCGGCAATCAAATTGCCGGCTTTATCGAAGGCGATGGAGCGGATGTGCTCCTCGTCGCTCTTGTAGAACAGCGTGGGCTTGCCGCCGGGCGCAATGCGGTAAATGGCCGCGGGTGCGCCGGTGGCCACGTAGAGGCGGCCCTGAGGATCGAAGGCGAGATCCCAGACGTACTTCGGCTTCTCCTGGGTCATGGCCGGATCGAAAACCAGGGTGGCGGAATCGTCGGTCTTGTCCGCCGCGTGCGGATCCATTTTGTAGACCTTTGCGGAGGGCAGGGTCGCGGCATAGACCGAGCCGTCCGGGCCAACGCGCACCACCTGCACGCTCATGTCGCGGCTGGTGAACAGGGTGGTGGATTTACCGTCGGGCGTGACGCGGAGCACGGTGGCGGGCGTGCCGGTGGCGAGATAGGCGTTGCCTTCGCGATCGGCCGCAACCGACCACACGTAGGTGGAGGGGGTGGTGTAGAGCGCGAGGCTCTGCGGCCCGGGAACCAGGTGGCCGTCACTGGTGATGGCGACGCCGTTGGGGGTGCCGCGCTCGAGGTCCTCGAAGCTGGATTCGGTCCAGAGGCGGGTGCCCTGGGCCTGGGCGAGGGCGGCAAAGGAAACGAGCAGGGAGGCTGCAGCCAAAGAGAGCGCCGCGGGGCGTGCCAGGAAGGCAAATCGACGAGCCATGCTGGATTTCAGTCTACAGAAAGCTCTCCGCGGCGGGTACAAATGGGGGAACCTGGGGCGGCGAAATGACGGCGACAAATGCCGCCTCGTCGCCTACACTGAGTCTTCGCCCGCTCGTCCGCACTGCCATTTTCCAGCGAACTGAAGACCCGCATCGACATGCTGAAGCGCTCGAGAACCCGGATACTGCTCTTCCTGGCCGTCCTGGGGCCGGGGTTCATCACGGCGAATGTCGATAACGATCCCAACGGCATTTTCACGTACTCGCAGGCGGGGGCGCAGTTCGGCTACACGCTGCTGTGGACCATGCTTCCGGTCACGGTGGCCCTGATCGTGGTGCAGGAGATGTGCGCGCGCATGGGCGCGGTGACGGGCAAAGGGCTGAGCGATCTGATCCGCGAGGAATTCGGGCTGCGGATCACGATCATCATCATGCTGCTGCTGGTGCTGGTGAACTACGGCAACATCATCGGCGAGTTTTCCGGGATCGCCGGCAGCCTGCAGCTCTTTCACGTATCGAAGTACATTTCCGTTCCCCTGTGCGCGGCGCTGGTGTGGCTGCTGGCGGTGCGCGGCGACTACAAAAGCGTGGAAAAGATTTTCCTGCTTGCCTCCACCGTGTACTTCACCTACATCATCGCCGGGGTGCTGGCGCATCCAGGCTGGCACGAGGCCTGGCTGGCCACGATCCGGCTGCCAAAGATGGCGGTGCTGCGCAATAAGGACTACGTCTTCATGGTGGTGAGTGTCATCGGCACGACGATTGCGCCATGGATGCAGTTCTATCTGCAGTCGTCGATTGTCGAGAAGGGCGTTACCAGGGAAAGTTATGCAGGATCGCGGCTGGACGTGATCGTCGGATCGATTTTCACCGATGTTGTCGCGTGGTTCATTATCGTTGCCTGTGCTGCGACGCTGTGGGTACACGGGATGGGCTCCATCCAGGAGCCGGCGGATGCCGCCGAAGCGATGAAGCCGCTGGCCGGTTCCTATGCCTTCATCCTGTTTTCGTTCGGACTGTTCAACGCAGGATTCTTTGCCGCATCGGTGCTGCCGCTATCCACGGCCTATGTGGTTTGCGAGGGTCTCGGGCTGGAGTCGGGCGTAGACAAGCGCTTCCACGAAGCGCCCGTCTTCTACTGGCTGTACACGCTGCTGATCGCGGGCGGAGCGGCCGTGGTCCTGATTCCCAATTTCCCCCTGATCCGATGGGCCATCGAGTCGCAGGCGCTGAACGGGGTTCTTCTGCCGGTGGTGGTGGTCTTCATGCTGCTGCTGATCAACCGGAAAGACCTGATGGGCGACCAGGTGAATTCGCACTGGTTCAATGCTGTGGCATGGGTAACGGCGGTGGTGGTCAGCGCGCTGTCCGTGACCTGGATGGTGCAGCAGTATTGGCCGCACAGGCATTAGCGGCGGCCGTCAATTCGCTGTCGGCGTCTCATCCAGGTGATCGACGACCAGAAACCGTACCGGGACCCGGCCGGCCTTCAGTTCCAGCCCGAGGGACTCCTTTACCGCCGTAAAGACCGAAGGCAGAGGCGAATCCGACTCGACGTCGGGAGCAAAGTGGAGGTTGATGTCATAGCTCCCCGCGAGTCCTGTGTTGTCCACAACCGGCTCCCCCATTACCTGCTGGAGCATAGATGCCAGGTACGACATGGACCAGTTCGCTCCCCGCAACTCTCCGGGCGCGACGAAGATTCGATAGCCAGGAGGCCGGTCGGTGGTGGTGTTCCGGAGTTTCGGCCCGCTCTTCGCAACGACCAGCTCGTATCCGCGCTCCATCCGGGTCTCGAAATGAGACGCGAGATGGAATCGCTGCTGGAGCAGGTTTTGGAGCAGCGGCCGCAGCTGCTCCCGAGTGAGACGAATGCCCTCTTCGGGCTTGGCCGCCAGGTCGTAATGGGTCGAGTCGAACCACTTCGGCTTTCCCGCGATCTCATTCTCGTCGACGTCGAACGCCATGTGGAGAAGAAAGCCCAGCGTGACGTGGGTCGCTTCGAATCGCCCGATCCCGGGAGGACTCCACAGGCTCTCGTCCGGATCGTTGGGCGGAGTCCGGCGAATGGTCGCAACTTCGAAGGAGGAGCGTGACGCGGGGACCGCCTGAGCCGGGCAACCCAAAGTCGTCAGAAAACCGGCCAGGAGAATCGCTGCACGTTGCGCCCTGAGAAGGTTGCGGGTGCTCAGGAGCGTCATCGGAGCGGATGCTACAGCAGCTTGCCCGCGGCCAGGTCGCGGATGAGGTCGCGATCGGCGGCAAGAAAATCGTACTGAGGCAGATCGCGGAGCAGGGACCAGCGAACGTCCTCGAAAATCTGGTTGACGAGCTCGCCCTCGAAACTGTGGACCGCAAAGAATTGCAGGTCGACGGCTCCGCCGCTGCGGTAGGTATGGCGCAGGTGAGCGATGCGGGTGCCGATGGCGGCGTGGATGCCCAGCTCTTCTTCCAGCTCGCGGTGCAGAGCCTGCTCCGGGGATTCGCCGGCCTCGATTTTGCCGCCGGGAAACTCCCACTTCAGGCCCATGGGTGAGCCGGCTTTGCGCTGGCAGATCAGGACTTCGCCGCCGCGCAGAATGAGGGCAGCCGCCACGAAGCGGAGGCTTTTCTGCTCCCGGGGGATTTGAGCCTCTTCCTCCATATTCAACACTTTAGACGCATCCGGCGGCGGTTTGATTCCGATTCAGCCGGCGGAGAGTATTCGGGGTACCGAAACGGTCAGGATGGAGAGCGGCAGCGATGGCCCTGAGGCCATCCACTAGGGTGGGGGCCGGGGTGTTCAGCAACTCGTCGGCGATGCAGTAGACGCGGCTGGTTCGGACCGCCCGGGTTTGTTCCCATCCCGGGCGACTGGCCAGCTTTTCCAGAGGGACGCGGTCGCCAGCGCCGCACCAGGCGGCAATGATGACCTCGGGATCGGCGGCCGCAACGGCTTCGGGCGAGGTCACGGCGCCCGGCTGGCCGAGAAAGACGCCTCCGGCGGCCTCCACCAGCTCTTTCACCCAGAGCTGGGAGTGGATCAGCGGCTTGCCCCACTCCTCGCAGCAGACCAGCGGCCTCTCGCGAAGATCCTCGGTCTGACGGCTCACGTCGGCAATGGAACGGCGCATGACTTCAATCAGCGCTTCGGCGCGGGTGGGAACCCCGGCGACCGCGGCAATGAGACGAATGTCCTGTTCGATATCGGCCAGAGAGTGGGGGGCGAGGGCCAGGACGGGAAGTCCGGCTTTCAGGATGGCGGCCAGGGACTCATTTCGATAAGGAACCGAGGCGATGACAATTTCGGGACGCACCGCCAGGAGCTCTTCGGCGGTGGTGGACCAGGAATCGTGCACGATGGTGAGCCGGCGCTCGCGCAGCGACGGCACTGCAGCCAGACAATAGCGGGTGCAGGCGACGAGCGCGTCCGAGCAGCCCAGCCGGTCAAGGATGAGGCTGACGCTCGGTTGCAGGGACGCGATGTTCACGGGCTATTTGGTGTGGTCGGCGAGGACAGCGGCGGGATAGTAGACGGCCCAGCCGCGCTGAGCGGCAAGTTCGGCCAGGGCGGGTGTGGGATTGACCGGGAAGGGACGCTCGGCCATCTGCAGCATGGCGAAATCGTGGATCGAATTGCCGAAGACAGCAACCGGATGGACAGCCGCGCGGCGCAGCGCCTCGGCCTTGCCTTCATCGGTCGGGACATCGATGAGGTCGCTGGTCACGAGCCCATCGTGCACGCGCACACGGGCTGCCAGCACGCGCTCCGCGGGTATAGCGAAGCGGCGCACGCCTTCTTCGATGACCCAGTTGTTGGTGGAGCTGACGGCCCAGATCTCGGCGCCGGCGGAGCGAAGATCGCCGACCAGGGTCTGCATTTCCGGAAAGATCTGCGCCTCGACCTGGGTGGAGAAGTAGCGGGCAGCGGCGCGGCGCATCTCGTCCTCACGCAGCCCGGCATAGACCTGGACCATCTCGCCGCAGATCTCCAGTTCTGAGACCTGGTCATTGCGGTAGAGACGATGCCGGTCGGCAATCCAGCCGCTGGCATCGCGGGAGAGCAGGCCCATCTCCATCGACCAGTTCATGAAGCCGAGACCGGCATCACCGTTCCACAGGGTGCCATCGCAGTCGAAAACCACGGTACGCGGCGCCGGTTCCAGCACGGCGCGGCGGAATTCTTCGATACTCACGCGAACAACGGGGACAGTTTGCATCTCAATCAGGGGGATAGAACCTCGCTGTTTCTACCCTATCAAGTTCCGGGGTGAGGACTGTTTCGATCGTTGAAATTTGCAGCCGGACGTACCTCGCCACTTTTCAGGCAGCGCGCAGCAGTGGACATGGTTGGGCCCGGCGCGATTCATCCGGTTCATTGTGTTTGCAGATCAAATTCCCGGGATTCAGGACTACGGGACCATCGGCGACTGCCGGTCCATGGCACTGATTTCGAAGCGCGGCTCGGTGGACTGGCTCTGCTGGCCCCGGTTCGACAGCGTTAAGCGGGGCGCTTTCCGAACCCGTCCAGGAACCCGGCGGATGGGTTGACGCGGGTACGAGCGGTACGGGCGATTCGCGTCTCGGTCTGGATGGGTACGGCATCATCCGCCGGAAGCCACAAGCCAGCCTCTTTATGTGCGGAGACCCTGTGTCCGGAGAAGGTCACCAGGTAATCGCCGTCGGGCAGGTCAGACGGGGCATCGAGGACGCAACAGCGAGAGTAGAGAGCGGGACTGGTCTGGGACAGGTATTCCTTCATCGCCAGGATTTCGCATCGGGCGGTGCGGCCCATACCTTCAACGGAGCCTCGGATCAACACGACGGAGCGCATATCCGCCACTCTCCTGCTGCAGGCGAGATGCGGGCGGGAACCGCGAAGGTTGGTTTCGGCAGCAAGTTGTTCCTGCAACTGCGGTGACTGTAGAAACCTGCGGGGCCAAACGCGCAGGGTTCCCCTACCATAGGAGGCGTGAGTTCCTTCGCCGAGAGACTGAGCCGAGTGGAAGAACGGATCGCCGCAGCCTGCCGGCACGCGGACCGCGAACGCGACACGGTGCGGCTGATGGCGGTTTCGAAACTGCATCCCGCAGAAACGCTGGCAGAGGCCGTGTCCGCCGGAGTCGAGCTTTTCGGCGAGAATCGGGTGCAGGAATTCGAGGCCAAACGCGCACGGCTGCGCGAACTGGGCGTCACGGGAGCCCAGGTCCACCTGATCGGGCAACTGCAGTCGAACAAGTCCGGAAAGGCCGCGGAGCTGTTCGACGGGATCGACAGCGTGGATTCGCTGCGGCTGGCGGAAAGGCTGAACGAAGCTGCCGGAAAACTGAGCCGGAGGCTTCCGATCCTGCTGGAAATCAAACTGAGCGCAGAGACGACCAAGGCCGGACTGGAGCCGGGGAGTGCGGAACTAGGGACGCTGCTGGAGCGGCTACCGGATTTCAGGAACCTGGCCATGCGCGGCCTGATGACCATTGCCCCGCTCGATGAGAATCCGGAGGCGGCGCGAGGGTGCTTTCGGCGTCTGCACGCGCTCCGGGACGGATTGGCACGGGAATATTCGCGGCTCGAATGCAGTGAGCTGTCGATGGGCATGTCGGGCGACTTCGAGATCGCGATCGAGGAAGGCTCGACCTGCGTCCGCATTGGGACGGCGCTTTTCGGCGAGCGGATACGCCTTCCGTGACGACCCAGCAGGACGTTCCCGTTCGGGACAGCGGGGATGGAGCGCGGTTTCTGGTCCGCGTCGCTCCGCGCGCGAGACGCACGGCCATTCTTGGAATTCACGGAGAAGGAACCGATGCCGCGTTAAAGGTCGCGCTGCAGGCTCCGCCGCTCGAAGGGCGAGCCAACGCGGCGTTGATCGAGTTTCTGGCGGAGGTTCTTGAGCTGCCTCGCTCAGCGATCCGGATCGGCGCCGGCGAACACGGCAGGAACAAAGCGATCGTCGTTCATGGACGAAACGCAGCGCATGTGGCGGAGAAGATTCGAACAGCACTGGCCGGCAGAACGTAGTTTCCTTTAGCCGGTTATTCTCTTCCGCGCCCCGGCGGCGCGCTGCGGAACTTTCTTTGGCGGAGCCTCTTCTTCCTGTTGAGCCATGCTCTTGCGCAGGGCGTCCATCAGGTCGATCACCGGAGCCAGCTTGCGCTTCGCCTGCTTTGAGGGCGCGGGCGCCTGGCCCTGCTTGCTCTCGATCAGCTGCTCGACCCGGCCTTCGTACTCGTCTTTCAGATTCTCGGGCTGGAACTCAGACGTGAGCTGTTTCATGAACTGCTCAGCCAGCTCGACCTCGGCCTTCTGGACGCTGATCTCAGGCTGGTCGTCGTACTCGGCGACGGCGCGGATTTCCTCGGGGTAGTAAAGCGTGTGCAGCACCAGTCCCTTTTCGAAGGGGCGAATCATGACGATCTGTTCGCGCTGGTGCAGCGTGATCTTCGCGATCGCGCCCACCTTCAGGTCCTGCATGCCTTTGTGGATGAGGGAATAGGCGCGGCGTCCGGGCTCTTCGGCCACGCTGAAGTAGGACGTCTGGTAGTAGAGGGGATCGACTTCGGGCAGCTTCACAAACTGCACGATCTCCATCGTCTCCGACGACTGGGCCTCGAGCGCCTTCAGCTCCTCATTCGACACGAGCACGAAGTGCTCCTTGTCCACCGGGTAGCCCTTGGCGATCTCGCTGCGCTCCACCACGCGCTCGCAGTGGGGGCAAAACACCTGCTGGCGGATGCGGGTGCCGCACACCTCATGCACCTGGTTGAAGCTGATGTGCTGTTCCCGCGCGGCCACGAAGAGCCGGATGGGCACCGAGACCAGGCCAAAGGAGATGTAACCTTTCCAGACGGTTGAAGCCATAGGAAGGCAAGAATATCGCACGAAAAATGGTGCGATAAAGATAAATTCGCCGGGTAGCCGGGATTAATCTGATTCCTTCGCTTGATGTTCGCCTTCAGGCTTCGTTCGGCCCGGAGCCAGCCCGCTTTGCGCCTACTTCGCTCTTGGATGGGTGCGGTCGTAGACCTCGGCTACCTGTCCTACCGTGAGCTGCGTGTAACGTTGCGTGGTGGAGAGGCGTTCGTGGCCCAGCAGTTCCTGGATAGCGCGCAGATCGGCGCCTTCTTCCAGCATGTGGGTGCCGAAGGCATGGCGCAGCGTGTGCGGGTGCACATCGGCGGGCAGGCCATGCGCGAGGGCGATGTGCTTCACGATGCGGCCCACGCTGCGGGTGGTCAGGCGCCCATTGCCGCGCAGCCGAAGGTTCAGCAACAGAGCCGGGGACGACTTCCCTGCCGCGGCCAGCTTTGCCTCGCGCAGGGGGAGATAGGCGCGCAGCGCCTGAGCGGCGGCGTCGCCCAGAGGAACATAGCGCTGCTTGCGGCCTTTGCCACGGACAAGAATGGCCTCATTGGCCCAGTGGATGTCGGCGAGATCGATGCCGACCAGCTCGGCATTGCGGATGCCGCAGCCGTAGAGCAGCTCAAAGATCGCGCGATCGCGCTCCGGCCACGCGGCGGCATCATCAGCCGCGCTCTCCACCACGCGATTCATCTCTTCGATGGTGGGCACCCGCGGCAGATGCCTGGGAAGCTTCGGCGTGGCCACCAGAGCGGCGGGACTTTGCTCCACCAGTCCCTGGCGGGCCAGCCATTTGAACCAGGAGCGAATGGCGGCCAGCGCTCGCGCCACCGAGGCTTTCGAGAGTCCCCGTCCGTACAACTCGGCGAGGAATGCGCGGATGTGCTGATGCTCGATTTTTTCCAGCCTGAACTGCGCGCCGAATCGCTGGACCAGGAACTCGGCAAAACCATGAAGCTCACGTTCGTAGGCGCGAATCGTGTGCGGGCTGGCGTTGCGCTCCCGCGCCAGCATCACGAGGAAGTCCCGCACCGGCCCGGCCACGGCGCTCTGCATTGGCTTCGACGGATTCACGGCGTAACTCTTTTCGCGCGCGGATGATGTTGCCGGTGGACTTCCTTGAGCCGGCCCAGCGCCAGATGAGTGTAGACTTGGGTTGTGGCAATGTCGGCGTGGCCCAACAGCGTCTGGACGGTACGCAGGTCGGCGCCGCGTTCGACCATGTGGGTGGCGCAGCTGTGGCGCAGCATGTGGGGGCTGGCGTCCTGATCGCTCTGCTTCACCAGATGCCACACCCAGGCGCGGCTGAGGGGCAGACCTCGGGTGGAAAGAAACAGCCTGCCCGAGGGCTTCCTGACCAGCGCCGGACGGCCTTGCTTCAAATATTTCTCGAGCGCTTCGATGGAGGCGCGGCCCAGCGGCACAATGCGCTCTTTATCACCCTTACCGCGAAGCAGCGCGCGTCCGGCGTCGAGCGAGAGATCGGCGACATTCATGCCGGTCAGTTCGGAAACCCGCAACCCAGCCGCATACAGCAGTTCAAGAATGGCGCGATCACGCAGAGCGATGGCGTCGGCCTGGGGATGATCGGCGGCCAGAGACGCCCGCTCCAGCATCGCGTCGACTTCCGTGAGCGCCAATGCTTTGGGCAGGACTTTCCACGTGGCCGGCGACTCGAGATTCAGCGTGGGATCGCGGCGAATGCGCTTGTCCAGCAGCAGCCAGCGATAGAATCCGCGGAGGCAGGACAGCTTGCGCGCCGCCGACCGCGACTCCACGTTGTGCCTGGCCAGATGGTCGAGAAATCCGGCAATGTGGGCCTGAGTTGCACCGGGAAGAGCGGACGATTCCCGCTCCAGAAACTCGGCAAACTGCAGCAGGTCGCACTGGTACGCCTCGCAGGAGAGGGGACGCAGACCTTTTTCCACGCGCAGATATGCCAGGTATTCGCCAATCAGATCGGTATTGGGCGCGGGGGCCACAGTTCGATTCTCTCCGACCCGGGGCGGGAGGATGAGTACCCAACCAGGTTCGCATTTTGGCCGGAGCAAAATCAGGATTCCCGGTAGTCCAGCAGCAACATACCGACGAGGATGAGGCAAACCGGCCAGATCCACGCGGCCCAGCGCTGGTAGCGGGGTTGTTGGGCGGAGAGAGCGCCGGTGTCGGTGCGCAGTTCGAGCCAGCGCGACCATCCGGCAATCGCGCCCAGAACGGCGATGGGGGTGTGGCTCAGCTGGGCGAAAACCTCGCCGGTCCCTTCGCCGAGTGCGTGGGTGTGGGTGAGCAGCAGCGCGCCTCCGGCCGCACAGAGCACGGGAAAGACGAAGCGGGCGCGTGGCCAGCGGAGCCATCCCCGCTGCACGCCCCACTCAAAAATGGCAAAGGCGGCGATCAGCACTGCGAAGAGGCGATGCTCGAGCACGTCCGGCGCCGTGAAGCTGCGCCAGAAAGGGCGTGGACCGAGCGGCCAGCACTCCGGATCGGCACGCATCAGGATGAAGACGGAAAGCCCCATGAAGAGCAGGGGCCACGGTTGTCCCAGTTGTTGCGCCCAGCGCCGGCGCGGCAGCCGTGAAAGCAGCGCCAGCGCTGCTGCCGCGAGAACAACCAGGCCGGCCCAGTGATGGTTGTAGTCCGACCAGGCACGGTCGTTGGCGTCGCTGGCGCTGCCGCCGGTATACGCAGCTTCGCGGACCGCGACGCTGAGCGGAGTGGGCGGCGCGAGCTGCGCGAAAGCGGGCGTGTGCAAGCTGGGCCAGCGCCATTCCATACGCTGGACGACCTGGCGGCCGGTCAGCGTGTCCTGCGGCGACTCATCGATCGCGGGCGATTGCGCGGTGAGCGAGGCTGCGGCGAGAACCACCGTGAAGCCCAGGCCCAGTTCGGCCTCGCCAAAGCGCCGCAGACGGAGGAGCAGGGGGGTGGGGTCGGTTGCCGCGCGGCGCAGGACGAAGAAATTGCTCGCGCCGAGCGTGAGGATCAGCGCGGTCAGCGCAATCTTGGCGGACAACAGAATGCCGTAGGAGGTGCCGTACAGGCCTTGCCAGGAGCCGGAGTAGAAATAGGCGAGGCCAGCGCCGGCGAGGACGAGAACCGCCGCGCTTCCGACAGCCATCGCGGAAAATCGCCGGGCCAGGATGCGCGCTATGCCCGGATCGCTGGCTCGCCGGAGGGCAATCAGCAGGAACGCCAGCGCACCGATCCAGGCAGCCATGCCGAGGTGATGCGCGGCCGTGAGCGCGAGCAGGAGCGGCCGATGATCGAGACGCGACGCGGCGTGGCTGAGGGCTACCGAGGCTGCGAGTGCGATCAGCATCGCGACCACGGAAAACGCGAGACGCTCCGCGAGGCACAGCAGGCAAAACAACAGCACCGAGGTGAGAACAAAAACCGCACCCGCCAGAAAAAACGGCTCCGACGCGACCTCTTGCCAGCCGAGACCGGCGCTGCCCATCAGCTCCACCGAGGTGGTGGCGAGCAGGGCGGTCTGGGTCAGGGCCAGCGCCAGCGCGAACCAGGAAGCGACGCGGCGCAGGTGCGCCTGATCCTCCCCCGGCAATCGTGCCGGCCGCGCGACGATCAGCAGAAAGAAGACGCCGCCGAACGCCAGCGCCTCGAGAGAAAACGACAGCGCCCGCAGCAGAAGCGCGAGAAGATCGAAATCGCGAAGCAACCAGATCAAAGTGTGATTAACGCACGCCGAAGGGGATTTCGCCGCGGGTGATGTGACCGTCGGTCGAGAGGGCCTGCCAGCGCAGCGTGTAACTCCCGGGCTTCAGATGTGTGCGCGCGTCGAGGTTCACGTCATTGCTTTGGCTGTCGAGGGTCAGCCTGTGCGTTTGCCCGCCGGGCAGCAGCAGCGTGATCATTGACCCTTTTATTTCCACGCGAGAGTTGAATTTCAGGTCGATGGCAACGTCGGGCCCATGCACCGCGCTGTTCGCCGCCGGCGAGCTGCTGACCAGATGAGCGTGCGCCAGCGCCATTTGCGGCAGGAGCAGGAGCGCACTGAGGGTCAGACCCAAAAGAGAAATTCGCTTCAGAAGCATGGCAGCAGAGGGCCTCGCTGTGATTGCCGGCGCATTGTGCGGGGATGAGATCGCCCCTCAAAAATAGCACGCCCATCGCCCGGCCGGCTCTCTCCGAGGCCGTCGCCGCTACGTGTGCGCACGCATCGCCTGAATAACGAGCAGCGCGCCGATGCAGATCAGGCCGGCGTAGACGATCTTCAGAAAGCGATCCCCATGCAGCCGGTGATTGATCGCTCTGCCCAGCAACACCGCGGGGATCATCACCGGGAGCGACAGCAGATAGTCGCGGGTGACGGCGGGGACCCACAGCCCGGCGTACCAGTAGCCGAGCATGGCCAGCGCGCTTGCGGGCAGGAAGTATCCCTGCAGCGTAGCGCGAAATTCCTGCGCCGACCAGCGGCGCAGAGCACCATAGATGACCAGCGGCGGCCCGTTCATGCCGTAAGCTCCGCCCAGAATGCCGGCGCAGAATCCGCAGCTCAGAAGCCAGGCCGGATGGTCGCTCGGCAGCCCCGGCCGTTTCCGTCCGGCAAGGGCCCATGCGGCGAACAGCAGGATGACCAGTCCCAGCGCGGCCTTCACCATGCGCTGATGATGGCTGGTGAGCAGCAGCACGCCCAGCGGCAAACCAGGAAGAGTCGCCAATATCAGCCAGCCCGCGCTGCGCAAATGAATTCTTTGCCAATCCTGAACGACGACGATGGCGGCAATCGTGACGGAAAGGAGCACCGCCAGGGGAGCGGCCACCCTGATCGGAATACAGAAGGCCAGCAGGGGTACGGCAATCAATGCTTCGCCGAAGCCGAAAGCCGAGCGAATCAGCGTGGCGAGGAAAACGATCAGCAAAACCAGCACAGTACGCGCGTCGATCGTAAGCTCCCGGGGAAATTTTCGTTAGCGCGAAGCCTCGCGCACGGACTTTCCGCTGATCTCCGCGGCGCGCGCTTCAGCGTAAGCGGCGGCGCCCATCAGCGCGGCGCGGCTTTCGAGGATGACGCGCACGGGCGTTTCCATGAGCAGATCACTCAGCCGGCCCTTATCCACAAACGCTTTCATGAAGACGCCGTTGGCCATGGTTTTCAGAATCCTGGGCGCAATGCCGCCGCCCAGGTACATGCCGCCGGTGGCGAGCACCTTGAGCATCATATTGCCGGCCTCCGCACCATAGGCGGATACAAACATGTCCAGCGTCTTCACGCACAGATCGTTCTGGCCGGCCTCGCCCACTTGCCCGATGACGGCGTTGGGGTCCTCGACGGCCATGCGCTCCCGCAGCCATACCGGCTCTTCCATATGTTTTTCATCGCGCAGGAACGCATAGATGGGACAGGCCGGGACCGGAAACGACGCGCTCGAAACTGACCCGGCCGTCGAGCTTCTTCATCAGCCAGGCGAGCAGCTCGATCTCCAGCGGCGTGCGCGCGGCGAAATCGCAGTGGCCGCCTTCCGAAGCCATGGGCACGTGGCTCTTGCCGTTCCACACCAGCACTCCTTCGCCGAGGCCGGTGCCGGCGGAGACGAGCGCGCGATGGCCGACCACCGCGGCGTCTCCCTGGTTCAGAGTGAAGATTTGATCGGGGGTCAGCTCGGGAATACCGTACCCATTCGCCTCAAGATCGTTGATGAGGAACAGGTGCGTGATCCTGAGGTTCGACGAAAGCTCGCGGCTGTCGATGACCCAGGGAAGGTTGGTGAGCTTGAGGCGCCCGCCGCGGACCGGGCCGGGAACACCGAAGCAGGCGGCCGTAATTTCAGGGCTCCCGCTCTGGTTCAGAAAGCGGCGAACGATCTCCTCCAGCCCGGTGAACTCATGGGCGGGAAAGCGCTCGTCGCGAACGTGAACCAGCCGGCCGTGCTCAAATCCATAAAGCGCAAGGTGAACTTTGGTGCCGCCGACATCCCCGGCGAGAATCATCTCTCGATCTCCAGTGTCCCCACGCCGCGCGCATCGGGCGCAGGAAGATGCGCGGCCGCGTCTTTATCCAGCAAGAATAGCAGCCGCTGATTCTGCGGCTGGATGAGCTGCGACGGCAGGGTCTCGGGATCATACGGGCCTTGCAGAACGCGCCCCAGCGGATCGGCTTTCGCCGGGCCGTCGATGAGGAAGAACACGTCGCGGGCCGCGTTGATGACCGGCCAGGTGAGGGTCACGCGCCAGCTCTGCTTCTGCTGCGGGACGTGATTCGCAATGGAGAGGCGCAGCATCTCGTGCAGCGCGGCGGTGTGGGGAAAGAGCGAGGCGGTGTGGCCGTCGTCGCCCATGCCGAGTTGCAGGACGTCGAAGACCGGCCCCTGCGCGCCCTCCAGACGGAAGTGCCCCCGCATGGCCGATTCGTAGCGCGCGGCGGCTTCCTCGGGGTCGAGTTCGCCTTCGATGCGGATGATGTGATCCGGGGGAAGCGGCACTTTGGAGAGCAGCAGCTCACGCGCGACTCCATAGTTGCTGTCGGGGTGGTTCGGCGGCACGCAGCGTTCATCGACCCAGAAGACCCAGAGACGATCCCAGGGAATGGCCGCGCGATACGGTTCGCCGGGGTCGGCAAGCAGGGAGAAGACGGGTCGCGGGCTGCCTCCGCCGGAGATGGCGATGCGCGCCGCACCGCGCGCCGCCACGGCCGCCTGAATGCCTTCAGCGAAGCGCTGCGCGGTGGCGCGGGAAAGCGCATCATGCTGGTCGAAGACACGATACTCAACGTGAATCGTCTTTGCCATAACGGATCCGGAAAGGCAGCAGCAGCGAGGGCGCGTCTCTGCGCGCCGGCGCACCCCGCATTCTATGCGGAAATGGCTTTGGCTTCGCCCTGGTTCTCCGCGCTTGGCAGGTGAACGGTGTGCCAGGTGTGTCCGTCGCGGCCGATGAGTTCCTCGCCGCATTCGGGTCCCCATGTTCCGGCAGCATAGTTTGGAAACGTCTGCGGGTATTTCTTCGCCCAGGCATCGATGACAGGGGTAAAGAGAGCCCACGTGGTTTCGACGCCGTCGCGGTGCGCAAACAGTGTCTGATCGCCGAGCATGGCATCCAGAAGCAGGCGTTCGTAACCGTTGGCCGAAGACGCCCCGAAAGCCTGGGCATAGCTGAAGTCCATGATGACCGGGCAGACTGCCATCTGTGGCCCCGGCACTTTGGCTCCAAAGCGGAGCGAAATGCCTTCGTCCGGCTGGATGCGCATGGTGATGAGGTTGGGCTGGATCTCGGGGCATGGCCCGTGCATGTGGGTACCGAAGACCAGCATGGGCGGCTGTTTGAACTGGATGGTAATTTCGGTGACCCGGCTGGCAAGGCGCTTGCCCGCGCGAAGATAGAACGGCACGCCGGCCCAGCGCCAGTTGTCGATTTCGAGGCGAATGGCAGCGTAGGTCTCGGTCTGCGATTTAGGATCGACGCGATCCTCTTCGCGATAACCCTTCACCATCTGATCGTCGACAATGCCCGGTCCGTACTGTCCGCGAACGCAGTCGAAGATGTTGATGGGCTTAATCGAGGTCCACAACTTGACCTTCTCCCGGCGGACGGCCTCGGCCGCAAAACTGGCCGGGGGATCCATGGACACAAACGAGAGCAGCTCCATCATGTGGTTCTGCACCACGTCGCGCAGGGCGCCGGCTTTCTCGTAGAACGGTCCGCGGCCTTCGATGCCGATGCTTTCCGCCGCCGTGATCTGCACGTGGTCGATGTAATTTCGATTCCAGATCGGCTCGAATATGCCATTGGCAAAGCGAAAGACGAGAATATTCTGGACGGTTTCCTTGCCCAGATAGTGATCGATGCGGAAGATCTGGCTCTCGCTGAAGACGGTGTTGACGTCGTCGTTCAGCTCGCGCGCGCTTTCCAGATCGTGGCCGAAGGGTTTCTCGATGATGATGCGAGCCGTGCCGACCTCCGGCTTGGCCATGCCATGCGTACCCAGACGGTGCACGATATCAGCAAAGTATTCCGGCGCTGTGGCCAGATAGAAAAGGCGATTCCCGCGCGTGCCATCGTCGCGATCGTACTGGGCGAGAAGCTCCTTCAACGCCGCATAGCCTTTGTCGTCGTCAAAGTCCATGGCGTGGTAGCCGATTTTGCCGGTGAACCCGTCCAGTTTGTCCGCGCCCTTCTCGACGCCGCCGAATTCGACAATTCCCTGACGCATGTCTTCGCCAAAGGACTTGCCCAGATCGCGCCGGGCGACTCCGACAATGCGAAAATTCTCCGGCAGCAGCCCGGCCTGTTCCAGATGGAAGAGCGCGGGCAGCAGCTTGCGCTTAGTCAGGTCTCCGGAGGCGCCAAAGATCACCATCACGCTCGGCTCCGGGATCCGCTCCTGCACCTGGGACGCGGCCTGCTTCACGTCCTCCGGAGCAATTCTCACTTCTGTCGTTGCCATTCCGTCTCCCCTTTTGCAGATGAAAGGCTGTGGACGCCCGCTCAGGCGGCCGCATCTTCTTTCTTCACGGCATGTCCGCCGAACTCATTGCGCATCACGGCCAGCATGCGATCGGTGAAGTTGTATTCCTCGCGGCTGCGAATGCGGCGCAGCAGCGATTCGGTAATTACCGGGGCGGCCACATTCAGATTGATGGCTTCAAAGACTGTCCAGCGGCCTTCGCCGGAATCTTCGACCCACGGCTCGAGGCCTTTGAGTTCGGGATTCCGGCTCAGCGCATCGGCGGTCAGATCCAGCAGCCAGGAGCGGATGACGCTGCCGTAGCGCCAGATCTGGGCCACCTGCGCGAGGTCGAGATCCATCTCCGTCTTTTTCTCCATAATGGCAAAGCCCTCGGCGAAGGCCTGCATCATGCCGTACTCGATGCCGTTGTGGATCATTTTGACGAAATGGCCGGCTCCGGCCGGGCCCACGTGCCCCCAGCCCTTGTCCTTCGCAGGAGCGAGGGTTTCGAAGATCGGAAAGAGGCGCTCGACCACGGCGTCTTCTCCGCCGATCATCATGCTGTAGCCCTCTTTCAGGCCCCAGACGCCGCCCGAGGTCCCGACATCGACGAAGTTGAACCCATCCGGCTTCAGCTGGTTGTAACGGCGCTGGCTGTCCTGGTAATTCGAGTTGCCGCCGTCGATGAAGGTGTCGCCCTTCTGCAGTAACGGCCTGAGCCTGGCGATCGTGTCGTCCACCGGCTTGCCCTGGGGCACCATGATCCAGATGGCGCGCGGGGCGGAAAGGTTCTTCGCCAGATCTTCCAGCGTTGAAACGCCCACCGAACCGGAATCGGTGAGTTGCTTCACCGCCTCGGCGCTGAGGTCGAATCCCACCACCTTGTGGCCGCCGAGGCGCAACCGTTCCGCCATGTTCGCGCCCATCTTGCCGAGTCCGATGATTCCCAGTTCCATGTCTGCCTCCTCCTGCTTTCAGATTGGATAAATTTCGTCTTCTGGCCGTGCCCCGGTTACGCTTCCGACAAGCGAAGGCTGCGCAGCCGGTTTGGCTGGCGCACGCCCAGCCGGTCCAGTTCCCCGATCAGCTTCCCCGAACCTGCATAACGGATCCCGTGAATTCCCAGCGAAACCGCAGCCGCCACATTTTCCGGTCGGTCGTCGATGAAGATGCAGTCCTCCGGGTCGCGCTGCAGCACATCGAGCGCCACCTGATAGATCTTCCGATCGGGCTTGCGCAGCCCCAGATAGCAGGAACTGAAGAACGCGTCGAACAAGTCGATCAGTCCGAACTGGGTAAGGCGGAATTCGTTCATCGCGCGCGACTCGTTATTCACCGTAGCCAGCACATAGTCGTGGGATGCTGCAATTTGGCGAAGGATTCCGATCGCACTGTCCGGCAGCAGCTGCGACTCGGCCCGCATCGCCTCCAGGAACTGGGTTTGGGTGAACGGTCGCGCCTCGAAAAATACCGTGTGGCCCAGGTATTGATCCACACCGATCTCATCTTTTTCCCAGGCCTCGGCCACTTCCGCGTGGCGGCGCTCGAAATCCGCCGGGTTCAGCGCGAAGTGCTGGAGCACGCCGTTGCGCTGCTGCTGATCCCAGCCATTGGTGAGCAGCACTCCGCCCACGTCCCACAAGATGGTGCTGATGCCGCTCATGGCATCTCCCGATGATCGGTATGGAAAAAGTAAGTCCGGGGGCCCGGTTGATTCTACTTTTTTGCTGTTTCCGGCATATTACGGGCTTCGATCGCCAGCACCTTATTCAGCCGGCGCACGAAGCGTTCTTCCTGGGACTGGAACTTTGCATCGAGAAACGCGGGGATGAGGTCGAAGGCCAGTTCCCGGCCGATAATGCGCGCCCCCATCACCAGCACGTTCATGTTGTCGTGCTCCACGCCCTGATGTGCGGAGTAGTGGTCGTGGCACATGCAGGCGCGAATGCCGGGCATTTTGTTGGCCGCCACGCATACTCCCACGCCGCTGCCGCAGATCAGGATGCCGCGTTCGGCGCGGCCCGCCTGCAGCGCCCGCCCTACCGCTTCGGCAAAGTCCGGATAGTCCGACGGCTCGGTATTGAACGCGCCGAGGTCGATCACCTCGTGCCCCAGCCGCTCCAGATAGCCGCGAACGTCTTCTTTCAGGGAATACCCTGCGTGGTCTGCTCCGATGGCCAGCTTCATAACTATTTCCCCGCCAGCGCCGGCTCGTTTCGCCGCGCCCGCTCCACCAGCGCCTTCGCGCGGGCAACCACATTGTCGGCGCCGAATCCCAGCTTCTCCAAAGCCGTCGCGCCCGGTGCGGACGCGCCGAAGCGATCCAGGCCGATCACGTCGCCATCGGTCCCCACATATTTCCACCACCCCAGGGTCGCGCCGGCTTCAATCGCCAGCTTCGGCAGGTGGTTGGGGAAGACGGACGCTTTATAACTGTCAGACTGCTCGTCGAAAATATGGGTGCTGGGCATCGATACCACGCGAGCCACGATTCCATCCTTCTTCAGTTGCTCGGCGGCGCGCATCGCGGGCCATAGCTCCGCGCCCGTGCCCACAATGAGCGCATCGGGCGAGTCGCTGCCCTGCTCCACGATATAGGCTCCCCGGCGTACGCCTTCGAAGACGCGATGCTTGGCGGGGTCGAGCAGCGGCAGATCCTGCCGTGAGAGCGCCAGGAACGACGGGCCCGTGCGCTCCAGCGCCAGTCCCCAGGCGGCTGAGGTCTCATTGGCATCGGCCGGACGGAAGTCGGTGAGATGCGGAATCGCGCGCAGCATGGTCAGATGCTCGACGGGCTGGTGCGTCGGGCCATCCTCGCCCAGTCCGATGGAGTCGTGGGTGAACACGAAGATGGAGTGGATCTGCATCAACGCCGCCAGGCGAATCGCCGGCTTGGCGTAATCGCTGAAGACGAAGAAGGTCGATCCATAGGGAATCAGGCCGCCGTGCGCCGCCATGCCGTTCACCGCGGCACACATGCCGAACTCGCGAACGCCGAAATAGATGTTCCGGCCGGCTGCATCCAGATGAAAATTGGGGCTGTCTTTGATGACGGTTTTTGTCGAGGTGGAAAGGTCGGCCGCGCCACCCAGCAACTCCGGCACAGCTCTGGCGAAGGCGTTCATCACCGTGTTGCCGGCGGTGCGGGTCGCGACCGGTTTGCTGTCGGCCGGGAATTGCGGAAGGCTGCTCTCCCACCCATCCTTCAGATGTCCTGCCTGAGTGCGCTCGAAGTCCGCCGCCTGCTCGGGAAAGGCTTTCCGGTAACTGGCGAACAGCGCGTTCCAGTCGGACTCCTCCTGTGCGCCCTTGTCGACCGCCTGCAACCAGTTCTTCGCGGCGTCTTCCGGGACCCAGAAGGTCTTGTCCTCGGGCCAGTTCAGGTTCTTCTTCGTTTGCTTCACCGCTTCCGCGCCCAGTGCCTCACCGTGCGCCTTGCTGGTCCCGGCCTTGGGGCTGCCATAGCCGATCACGGTGCGCACCGCAATCAGCGAAGGCCTGTCCTTCACCGCCTGCGCCGCTTCGATCGCCCTGGAGATTCCCTCCAGATCGTTGCCGTCATGCACCCTCTGCACGTGCCAGTGATACGCCTCGAAGCGCTTCAACACATCCTCGGTAAAGGACAGCTCCGTCGGTCCATCGAGCGAGATCAGGTTGTCGTCGTAGAGGTAAATCAGCTTGCCCAGGCCGAGCGTGCCGGCGAGCGACGCTGTCTCGTGGGAGACGCCTTCCATCAGGTCGCCATCGGAAACCAGGCCGTAGGTGTAGTGATCGACCACGTCGAAGCCCGGCCGGTTGTAGATCGCAGCCAGATGCTTCTCCGCTATTGCCATGCCCACGCCCATCCCAAAGCCCTGGCCCAGCGGACCGGTGGTCACCTCCACGCCGTCGGTGTGGCCGTATTCCGGATGCCCCGGCGTTTTCGATCCCCACTGACGAAACTGCTGCAGGTCCTCGATCGAAAGGTTGTAGCCGGTCAGGTGCAGCACTCCGTAGAGCAGCGCGGACGCGTGGCCGTTTGAAAGGACAAAGCGATCGCGATTGGCCCACTTCGAGTGCTTCGGATTATGCCGCATGTACTTATGGAAAAGCAGATAAGCGATGGGCGCATCGCCCAGAGGCGCGCCGGGATGGCCGCTGTTCGCCTTTTCCACGGCATCGACGGCAAGAAAGCGGAGGGCATTGATCGACAGCTGGTCGAGTTCGTTCATGGATCTTTTTGTCTCCCCGGGAGTTGAGCGGATGGCCGGACGATCGCCTTGGCTGGCTGATCGCTCTCTTTGATTGTCGCTCTCAGTGTTGGATGACGCAAACGCACGCGTCGTCTCAGGAAGTTCCTTCGAGGGCCACGTCGAAATTGCGCCCTTCCCATCGATTTTCGTCAGGCCAGAATAATGTAAAGGAGAGCGCGCCGGTTTGTTGCGGGCTGGTCAGCAGGTCGGCATAGGAGCCGGCATAGCCGACCTGGGTACTGTCGCAGACATGCGTGGTCGTCCACCCGTCCGCCGTCCAGGTCACCTGAAAGCGCGCCGCCGAGGTGATCCGCAGGGTCTTTCCCGCCGGAATGGCCTGAATCTGCCGGCGCAGAACTTTGAATACCTCAATGCTGCTGCGCGGGTGATTCCCGCGCACGTAACGGTCCTCGACGATGGGGAAGCGGTCGAAGACGCGGCCGTCGTGCGCCGAGCGCAGCAGTTTCAGATACTCGGAGTGAGCCCACACCAGCGGCATGGCAGAACCCGCAGGACCGCCGAGCACCAGCCCGTCGCAGTCCGGCTCGTCCCAGATCTGCTCCGGCAGCATGCCGCCGTTCGAGGCGAAGTTTTCCATGGTCGCAATCAGCGACCGCACGTCGCGCCCGGCGGCCAGCTCGTAATGCGCCCGCTCCCCCACCAGCAGCGGCCATGCGCGTCCCTGACCCCACCCCAGAAACGGCCCGCCGTCGGCGCGCTGCCCGTAGCCGTCATGGTTATAGCGCTTCCAGCACGGACCCTTCGGCGTCTCCACCTTCAGCACATAATCCACAACCTTGAGCGAGTCCACGATCAGCGGATCGTCGGCTGCGCGGATCCCGTAGCGCACCAGTTCCAGGAAGCCCGCGTCGATGATCTCCCGCGCTTCAAAATTCGCCTTCTCTCCGGGAGCGAGGTTGTTGATGTGCACCAGCTCGGTCCCGCAATTCTCATGCGCGTAGGGATCGCCGCATTCCGGCGGCCGGATGCGAATGTAGTGGCGCTTCACCTCCGGATGCAGCACGCCGTTGTTGGTCACGGTCCAGTCTTCCAGGTGGCTCTCGACCCAGTCCGCGTGCTGCTCCAGAAACTCCGCCAGTTCCGGCGCGTCGTGGGCGCGGGCCAGGTCCGCGGCGCAAATCAGACCGGTGATCACCGCCGCCAAAGTCGAGGGGGAATAGCCGGGCGCTTCTTCCCACCGCTCCTGCTGGGTCACGGGCGCATACCGCACCAGAAATCCAGCGGCCCGCTCCACGAAGGGAAACACGTCGAAGTTGGCCAGCGCGTCCTGCTTCCACAAGCGCCACGCCAGCAGGATGGGAAACGCCACTTCGTCGGCCTGAACGCCGGTCCAGTAAGGCTCTCCGTTCACCCAGAAATTTTGCGAGAAGCCGCCGTCGGGATTCTGGGTGCAGGCCAGATACACCAGGGCCCGCAGCGCCGTCTCGACGCGGCCGCAGGCCATCAGCGCGGTCGCGGTCTGGACCATGTCGCGGGTCCACACCAGGTGGTAGCCGCCCAGATCGTCGTCGCCCCTGGCATAGCCCCAGGGAATGGATGCGGAAGCGATGAACGCGCCGGCGAAGGTCTTGTCCTCATGGGCCAGCACTACGTTATGGCTTACCCGCAGCAGGCGTCCGCCGTCGTTCGAGTAGCGGGCCAGGTGGGGCGGGGTGACGGCACGGTGCCACTGTTCCACAAAGCGGCCGAGATGCTGCTCGAAGGGCACCGCCACCGAGCCCATGGTTTCAGCAAGCGCAGCATGGTGGCCTTCGCCGACGCCGATCGCCACCGTGAAATCGTGCTGGCCGGGATGAGGGATCTCGCCCATGATGGCGATATTGCCGTTGGTCGCGGACCCGAACTCCCAGTCCATTTTGAAGTTCTGCTTCAGGTCCTGCCAGCCGTCGCTCGCGCCAACAAAGCCGCAACTGGCTCGCGCGAAGCCGCAATCGCACGCCAGCGCCAGCGACGTCGAGTCCTTCCACGCCAGAATCACCCGCTTGCCGGCCACCTCCGCCACCCGCGCGGAATTGCCCCGTCCGCCTATTTCCAGATGCGGTGAGAGCAATGCGTAGACGTGCAGCCTGGACAACAACTCCGCGTCGCCTTCGAGGCGCACCTTGACCAGCACGACGGGATAATGCGGGTCGGCGATCATCTCCCGCACCAGGCAGTACCGGCCCTGCGGATCGCAATTGCGCACGCGAATGGCCAGCGAATCCGGGTCGATGTACTCAAATTCGTGCAGCAGGTCGCGCCGTTCCTCGTGGAAAAAGGTCTCTCCGTCAGAGATCAGGAACTGCATGTCGCGAATCTGCGGCCGGTCGATGGTGGGGCTGTAGATTTCGTTCAGGATGCCGTGCGAGACGGTGAACCAGATTTTGCTGGAGGCCGCGTAGGCGGTGCTCACCCCGTCCTTGGCGCTCGACGTCCAGCGAGGCTCGAGGCCGGGAGCGCCAAAAGCTTCTCCCTGCCCGTCGATCCAGCGATAGTGCCGCAAAGAATCTGTCATGCAACCGCTATTCTCCGACAAAAGTTATCGGGCCTGCGTTACTCGAGGATGAACCCACAAAGAAGATGCGCGCCAGGCTTTGCCGGTCGCGGCCGCTTACGCCGGAGCACCCGCTTTCCGCCTGCAGGTCAGATGATCGGCCTGCACCCAGTCGAGCGCAGCCGTGCTGCTGACCTGCCAGTCCACCGTGAAGGCGTCGGGGCCGGAGAGGCTGTAAACGAAGCGATTCGCCGCATACGCCGCCTTCGGGTCCGGGGTGACTGGTGAGGTCATGGCCAGCACGCTGTTGCTCCAGCCGGCATCGCTTGCGTAGATGGCCGCAGCGAAGTTGTTGGCGTCGAACTCCACCAGCCGTTTCTGCTGCGGATCGTAGCCGATCAGGTATTCGGCCACATAACCGGTCGCCGGCTCCACGTCCTGCTCGGTGAGCTGCAACCATTTGCCCCCCAGCGCCACCGCGCCGGTGTAGATGGAGCGGTGTATCTTGCCGTTGCGAAACGATCCCTCGCAGGCATAGGTGCCGGCAAACTGGAAATTGCCAGGCACTGCGGACATTGTCGGGGACTGCTGGGCTCGGGCCTGCGGCACACAGCAGGCAAGACCCACAGCCAGGCAAGCGGGAAGCACGCGCATCGGTTCGTCTCCGGCTCCATCTTAGACGGCGCGCTTGGCGCGCCGTAACTGGCCCCCTGGCCCGGCTCTCACATCACCTGCGACATGGCATCCGGATCGGGGTGGAACTGCACTTCGCCCATGGCATGAGCGATCTCACGGTTTTTCATGAACTGTTCCCAGACGAATTGAGAGCGCAGGTTCTCGGCCATGAGCATCATGATTCCCTGATCGATGCCGAGGACGTCGGGGGCAAACCAGTTGGCTTTTGGCTGAAAGGCGTCCACGAAGCCATAGCGGGTGTAGACCTTGTCCTTGAACTGGTCGCGCATGCTCAGCAGCACGTGCGAGCCCTCGGCGGGCAGAAACACCAGCGATCCGCCGGAAGCGTTGGGCACCAGTGTCCCATCCAGCGGTCCCATGGCCGGCGGCCCGCCCCAGACGCGATAGCCTTCCCGTGAATCCGACGCGCTGATACCCCAGAAATCCTGATCGAACCAGGGAAAGCGCCGGCCTTCGGTCAGGCACCAGAGCTGGTGCGCCCGCGTGGCCGCGATGGAGTTGGTGAAGTAGTTCGCATGCAGATCGGCGATATTGCGAAAGTCGCACCACGCATGCGCGTACTGGTGGATGAAGATCGGCGCCACTCCGCTGATGTAATCGAGGCCGCCGAACTGCACCACCGGCCGCTGCAGATCGGCCCAGGTGCTCGCCGGAATGGGATGCGTAGGCGAACCGATGGCCAGCAGGTACATCACCAGCAACTCGGAATAAATGTCCCAGCGATGGCTCAGAAAGCCCTGATCGGGCAGCCACCCCATGGAGAGCGTCTTACCGCCGTTCAGCATCCACTCCCAGTCGATGCGACGGTAAAACGTGGTCGCCAGACCTTCGATGCGCGCGTTGCCCGCGAAATATTGGCGGCAGGTCAAAATGCCGCACAGCAGCCAGCAGGTGTCGATGGACGACAGCTCGCTGCCGAACATGCGCTGCCCGCTCTCCATATCGATGAAGTGATAGAGAAAGCCATGCTCGTGGGGGCAGTCTTCCAGCAGGAAAGCCAGGGTCTTCTCGACGCGCTGTTCGCAATCGTAGCGGGGCAGGTATCCCCGCTTGTGCGCGATGCACAGCCCGGTCAGGCCGAATCCGGTTGCGGCAATGCTGGAAACGCGGCTGACGGAGAGCCCCACTGCCGGAGCGCGATCCCGGACCATTCCGGTGCGCGGGCTGGCCTCGTTGAAAAAGAACTGGGCGTTCCGCGCCTCCATATCGTCCAGCAGCGCTTCGGCGGCCTTGGTGACCTGGGTGAGGGGGCGGTTGATGAATACGCCCGGCGGGTGGGGGTACTGCTGCGCCGCCTGGGATTCAGACTTCGGCTCCTGCCCGGCCTTCACCTTCGGCGCCTGCTGCTGGTTCTGCCCCAGGCCCAGCGCCGGAGCGCCCAGGGCCAGCGCACCCGAGGCTCCGGCTCGGCGGAGCAGCTCTCTCCGGGTTATTGCGTTTGGAGCCAATCGAGGTCGGTACTTCTCGTCAGAATTCAACAGAATGGCAGCCCGTCAGGAGATAGACGCCCGCGTCCCCGGACCAAAATGCAGGAGCTGGGGAGGCGATCCTTTTCCCACTCTATAGGAGGAGCGCGGAAAATGACGATGGGGCGAAGGGGGGGACGGCAATCACCCGCCATCCCCGGACACGGTGCCGAGCGGTTGCACCCTGCGCCGCTCCCCGCGCATCCAGTATGATCGAGGGCGCAGATCGCGCGGGCGGCCTTGCGTTCCGGCCCTGGCTTTCGGTCCTTTGCTCCGCGCGTCCCCGAAAAACCTTCAACCATCTCGCAAGGAGGACTGTTTTGGCACACGAAGTTCCACCTCTTCCCTACGATTACTCGGCGCTCGAGCCGTATATCGACGAACAGACGATGCACCTGCACCATGACAAGCACCATGCGGCTTACGTGAATAACCTGAACGGCGCCATTGAGAAGCACCCCGAGCTGGGCAAACACACCGCCGAGGACCTGCTCCGCAACATCAACACCGTCCCTGAAGACGTCCGCACGGCGGTCCGCAACAACGGCGGCGGGCACGTCAACCACAGCATGTTCTGGGCCATCATGAAGCCCAATGGCGGCGGCGAGCCTGCCGGCGCGATCGGCGAGCAGATCAAGAAGGACTTTGGCAGCTTCGAGGACTTCAAAAAGCAATTCAACGAAGCAGCTGCGAAACAGTTCGGCTCCGGATGGGGCTGGCTTATCTGGGACGGCAAGCTCAAGGTCATCACTTCGGCCAACCAGGACAGCCCGCTCATGCAGGGCCAGTTCCCTATCCTCGGCAACGATGTGTGGGAGCACGCCTACTATCTCAAGTACCAGAACCGGCGACCCGAATACCTCGCCGCCTGGTGGAACGTCGTCAACTGGGACGAAGTCAACAAACGGTTCGCGCAAGCAAAGAAGTAGCTCCTCATCCTCCGGCGGCCGGCAGTGTGTTTTCCTTGCCGGCCGCTGCGCGGCGCCGCCGACGTCCGTTCTTTCTCCGGCCCAAAATTGCCGCGACCTCGACCAAGCCCCGAGACCAAAACAATGAGTCTCGCGGAGCTCAGCTCCGAGCCGGAAATGCCCATGGAGCGGGCGGCCGCCTAAAGCCGAAGAGGGCGACGGGACGGACCTGGGTGCGAAACGCGTCCGCTCATGCGGCCAGCCGCGCATCCTTTATCGAAAAAATGTGTCTAAGATTCCAGAAAGGTCTCTGGAACCATGCGTTTGCCTCTGTTTTCCTGCTTGATATCGTTTTTGGTTGCCGGCATCCTGCCCTCGGCGTCCTTCGCCCAGACGCCCGCGTTGCCGGCCGGATCGTCCCATTACACGCTGATCCAGGCCAGCGACGGCAAGACCGTCGGAAGCGCCGATGCCACCGTCCAGACGCTGCCCAACGGCTATCAGGTGACCTCCCACGGCGAGATGAAAATGGCGAAGTTCACCTATACGTTCAATAACGACAACCGACTCGACAGCCAGCTCGACATCGTCCACGATCAGCTGACCGGGACGGTAAACGGCGCGCAGGTGACGTTCAACCTGTCCTCCGACGCGAGCGGGCGCGAATTCCAGATCAACATCGCGGCGCAGGGCAAGAACACGAGCAATAGCGTGGATCGCCACCAGCACACGGTTCTGCTGCCCGACCTCGACCCGGCCGCCTACATCGAGATGGCCCACTTCGCGCTGGAGCATCCCGCCACGCCGTGGATCGTGATTCCCAAGCAGAACGGTCTGCTCATCCCCGCCCAATACACCATGCAGAATGACATCAAGGCCGACTTCCACGGCCAGTCCATCTTCGTCCGCCACACCAGCGTGATCGTGAGCGGAGAGAATGGCATCAGCATCGAGATCTACTCGACCGGCGACGGCCAGCTGCTCGAAGCCGATCTCCCCGAGCAAAATTTCTATGTGATTCACGACGGGTTCAAGCTGGACAGCCGACCGCACTACACGCCGCCGCGCGGCTCGGCGCCTCCAGCGAATCAGCCGGGTCAGCAGCCGGATTCCGGGCAGCCGCCGCCGCAATCCAGGTGAGCTCATCGGACGGACGGGCAGGTGCTGGGCGGATTCGCATACTGTGAATTTGCCCGTTCGCCAGGGGGCAAATGCCACGAGGTGGCCCCTGACGAGGACTTTGGATCACACGTGGGCTGAAAAGGCTGTGACCAGGTTGCTCACCAGGCGCAGCGCGCGGGGCACCGCCTGACGCAGGCGCCCGGAAATCTGCTCGCCATAGCCGAAATTGCCGGCGCCGATGGTCAGGGCGAATGCGTGCGCCGGCACGCGTCCGCGGAGGGACTGGGTCATCGCGAGCAGAGCGGCCGGATCGAGCCCATGCGTGCCCCGCGAATCCGGGCAGGGCTTTAGCGGAACGACGCGAATGGCCCCCGGTTCATCGCCCAGGCAAGCATCGACGAAGATGGCCAGTTCCGCCTCGGCGAGGTCGGCGGCCATCTCCGGGGTGAACTGCTGCCCCGCCACGATGCGCAGACGGGAGGCGGGGAAGAGGTGTTCGGCCGCCTCGGCAATGCGCAGACCGACGCCGTCATCCTGGCGGAGAGAGTTGCCGCAGGCCAGCAGCAAAGCCGGCCGGGCTGCGGGCCCTGGGTCTGCGGGGCCGGGCGCCTGGGCGTGCTTCTGTCCAGGTGCGGGAGGCGGGGTCGTTGTTGCGTTTTTGGCTCGCATAACGTCCCGCCTCAGCCCCTCCGCACCTCGCGCACCAGACTTCCGTCCGGAGCGCGTACCTCGACAGCGAGCGGCATCTGTCCCATGGCATGGGTGGAGCAACTCAGGCACGGGTCAAAGGTTCGCACCACCGCCTCGACCCGGTTCAGCATGCCCTCGGCGATGTCCTCGCCCTGCACATAATGCCGCGCTGTCTGCAGAATTCCGCGGTTCATAGCCGCGTTGTTGTGTCCGGTCGCGATCACCAGATTCGCCCACGTGATCAGGCCGTTCTCGTCCACCTTGTAGTGGTGGATCAGCGTGCCCCGCGGGGCCTCCGCCACCCCCACCCCTTCGAGGTTGTTGACCGCCGCCGTCGCCCGCACATGCTTGTCCAGAATGGCGGGATCGGCCAGGATCTCTTCTATCTTTTCGGCAGCGTAGAGCATTTCGATGAGCCGGGCGTAGTGGTAATGGAACGAGCTGAGCACCGGCTTCGCCGACATGGCCCGAAACTCCCGCCACTCCGCGTCGGCCAGGGGGGTGTCGCAGCGATCGGCAAGATTGAGGCGGGCCAGCGGTCCCACGCGGTAGGTCCCGCCGGGATACCCGAGAGGTTTGTAGTATGGGAACTTCATGTAGGTGAAGGGCTCGACCGCTTCCCCGATGTACTCCGCATAGCGGGCCGGGTCCAGCTCGCCGGCGATGATGTTTCCTTCCGAGTCGATCACCCGCAGAGCGCCGTCGTAGTATTCGGCCAGGCCGCGCTCATCGACCATGCCCATGAACAGCGTGGGGAAGTTGGCGAAGACCTCGATCTCGGCCGAGAATTTCGCCAGGCTGGCTTTGAACCATGCCAGGGTGCGCTCGATGGCCGCCGTCGCCGCGGGAATCATGGCGAGAATCTGGTCGCGCTTCTCCGCGCTGAGCGGCTCGTTGACTCCGCCGGGGACCGTCCAGCCGGGATGGATGCGGCGTCCCGCCATGATCTCGATGATGCGCTGGCCGAACTGCCGCAGCGCCACACCGTCCGCCCCGATCGACGGATGGGAGTGGGCGATGTTCAGGATGCTGCGTTCCTCCGGCGGCGCGTCCATGCCCAGCAGCAGGTCGGGAGAGGACAGGTAGAAGAAGCTCAGCGCGTGCGACTGGATGAGCTGCGCGAGATTCAGCACGCGGCGCAGCTGGGCCGCCACCGGGGGAATGCGCACGGCGAGAATGGCGTCGCAGGCCTTCGACGAGGCGATCAGATGGCTGACCGGGCAGATGCCGCAGATGCGGGCGGTGAGGTTGGGCATCTCGTAGAACGGCCGTCCCTCGCAGAACTTCTCGAAGCCGCGCAGCTGGGTCACGTGGAAGGTCGCGTCCTGCACGATGCCTGCTTCATCGAGCTGCAGCGTGATCTTGCCGTGTCCTTCGAGGCGGGTGACGGGATCGATGATGATGGTGCGGGACATCCTTTTCTCCAATCAGCCGAAGTGTGCGATCCCTTCCAGCGTGGGAATCCTGCCTGCCAGCAACTCCGAGAGCACCTGATAAATGGTGTTTGCCGAAGGAGGACATCCGGGGACGAACACGTCTACCGGAACCACCTCGTGCACCGGACGAACACGGTCGAGCAGCGCGGGCACGCCCACCGTCGGAACCTGCTTCTGCAGATCGGCGTTTTGCTGGTAGACCCGGAGCAGCACCGGCTGCGGCCCGCAGGCGTTGCGCATGGCGGAAACGTTGCCCGTCAGGGCGCAGTCGCCCAGTGAGACGAGGATGCGCGAGTGCTGGCGGATTTTGCGGATTTTTTTGAGGTCGTCCTCGCTGGCCACAGCTCCCTCCACCAGCGTCACGTCCACCGTCTCGGGAAAGATCTTGCAATCGACCAGCGGCGAGTAGACCAGGCGAAACTGGCTGCTGAGCTCGATGAGCCGCTCATCCATGTCGAGCAGGGACATGTGGCAGCCCGAGCACCCATCGAGCCAGACGGTCGCCAGGGTGATCCGTTCGGTCCGGGTTTCGTTAGTCGATTCGCTCACGGCTGCTCCCCTTCCCGCATGATCTGCAAGTACGGCAGGAACTCCGGATGCTTGTGCGTTTTGCCACCGGCGTGGCTCTTTTCGAAGAGCGCTCCGGTTGGGCATACCTGCACGCATTTGCCGCAGCTGGTGCAGGTTTCCGACTCGCCCCAGGGCTCCTTCAGATCGGTGATGACCAGCGACTGCGCGCCGCGGCCCATCACGCCCCAGGTATTGGCGCCTTCGACCTCGGAGCAGACGCGGACGCAGCGGGTGCAGAGCACGCAGCGGTTGTGATCCATGGTGAAGCGGGGATGCGAAGCGTCCACGGGCAGCTGCGGATACTGGTAGAGCAGCTCGACATGAGTGAGCCCCACTTCGAGTGCCAGGTTCTGCAGTTCGCAGGCGCCGTTGGCCACGCAGACGGAGCAAACGTGATTCCGCTCGGCGAAGAACAGCTCGAGGATGGTCCTGCGGTACCGGTCGATTTTTGGAGAGTGGGTGGTGACTTCCATCCCTTCCTGGACCTGGGTGACGCAGGCCGGCAGCAGACGACGCGCGCCCTTCACTTCCACCAGGCACAAGCGGCAGGAGCCAACACTGGAGAGCCCGTCGATCTGGCACAGCGTGGGGATGGCAATGTTGTGCTCGCGCGCAGCTTCAAGGATGGTTTGATCGGGCCGGGCGCTGATGTCCACGCCGTCGATGACCAGAGTGCGAACGTTGGCTTCGGCGCTCATGCGTGCACCTCCGTGGCTTCGACCGCGGCCGGGCTGCATTCGCAAACGCCCGCCGGGCAGCGCTTTTCATCGATATGCGCCAGGTACTCATGCCTGAAATAGCGCAGCGTGCTGAGCACCGGATTGGGCGCGGTCTGGCCGAGGCCGCAGAGGCTGGTGGCGCCCACTACTTCGCAGAGTTCGATCAACTGATCGAGGTCGCGATGGGTGGCTTCGCCTCTGCAGATCTTGGTCAGCAGGTTGAACATCTGCACGGTGCCGGCGCGACAGGGTACGCACTTGCCGCACGACTCCGTCATGCAGAACTCCATAAAGAAGCGGGCGACCGACACCATGCACGAGGTATCGTCCATGACGATCATGCCGCCCGAGCCCATCATCGAGCCGGCGCTGATGAGCGCGTCGTAGCTGATGGACAAATCAAGGTGCTCTTCGGGCAGGCAGCCTCCCGAAGGTCCGCCAGTCTGGACCGCCTTGAATTTTCTTCCGTCGGGAACTCCGCCGCCGATGCCGAAGATGATCTGGCGGAGCGTCATGCCCATGGGCACTTCGACGAGGCCGGTGCGCTGGATCTTGCCGGTCAGCGCGAAGACCTTGGTTCCTTTGCTGCGCGCCGTGCCCATGGACGAGAACCACTCGCCGCCGTGGCGGATGATGGGCGCCACATTGGCAAAGGTCTCGACGTTGTTGATCAGGGTGGGATCGCCCCAGAGGCCGGAGACCGCGGGATAGGGCGGACGGGGACGGGGCGTGCCGCGCTTGCCTTCGATGGAGGCGATGAGCGCCGTCTCTTCGCCGCAAACGAACGCTCCCGCTCCCAGGCGAATATCGATGTCGAAGTTGAAGGTCGTCTCGCAGATGGCGGCGCCGAGGAATCCCCGCCGCCGCGCCTCGCGCAGGGCCACCGTCAGGCGCTGCACGGCCAGGGGGTATTCGGCGCGCACGTAGATGTAGCCCTTGCTGGCCCCGATGGCGTAGGCCGCGATCGTCATGCCCTCGATGACCCGCTGGGGATCGCTCTCAAGCACGCTGCGATCCATGAAAGCGCCGGGATCGCCCTCATCGCCGTTGCAGATCACGTACTTCTGCGCGCCTTTGACGCGGGCGACCGTCTCCCATTTCAGGCCGGTCGGATATCCGCCGCCTCCGCGCCCGCGCAGGCCGCTCTTCGAAATCTGCTCGATGACCGAGGCCGGGTTCATATCCGTGAGCGCTTTCACCAGCGCTTCATAGCCGCCGCGCGCAATGTACTCTTCAATATTCTCCGGATCGATGTGCCCGGAATTCTCGAGCACCACATGATGCTGGCCCTCGAAGTAGCCGCCGAGTTGCGGATCAAGCCGCGCCACCGTTTCGCCGTCGAGGGAGGCGACGATCTCTTTCGCATCGGCTTCGTGAACGTGCCCGTAGCGGGTATCGGCTGGTTCTACGAGCACCATCGGCCCGGCCGCGCACAGGCCCATGCAGCCCGTACGGCGCACGTGGCAGCTCTTGCCGCAGCCTCCGACTTCCTTCTCAATGGCGGCCTTGACCTTGTCGCTGTGCTGCGACAGGCAGCCGGTGCCCATACACACGTTGATCTGGTGTTCGAACCTGGCGCGCTCTTCAACGGCGGCCGCCGCAATTTCGCGCAGCTCTTCGGCGTTCATTGCGTGGTCCACCTTTCGAGCTGCAGCTTCAGCTCTGCGCCTTCGATCTGGCCGGAAAGCTCACCGTCGAGCAGCACCACCGGCGCGCGGCCGCACGCGCCCACGCAGCGCGCCGTCGTGAACGACACTTCGCCATCCGGAGTCGTCTGCCCCGGCTGGATGCCGAGTAGCTTCTGAGTCTGGGCCACCAGCTTGTCGGAGCCCTTGATGTAGCAGGCGGTCCCCGTGCAGATGGTGCAGGTATGTTTGCCGGGTGGCTTGAGGCTGAAGTAGTGGTAGAACGTCACCACGCCGTAGGCCTGGCTGAGGGGCACGCGCAGGGAGCGCGCGACAAATTTGATGGCTGGTTCGTCCAGATAGCCAAACGAGGACTGCACGGTGTGCAGGGTTTCGATCAGTGCGTTGCGCGAGTATCCATGTTTGCGCATCGTGCCATTCACGATTCTCCAGCGCTTGTCGTCGGAGGGCAGAGGCGGACGTTCTGCGTAGAGCGGCATGTTGTACTCCCCGACTGCCCAGGGCAATCGCGGTACGGGTTGTCCGTCCGCCCGTGGTCCCTCCGGCGAACGCGGGTCCGAGGCGGAGACACTCTCTCCGGCGCCGCTTCCGGTGTCCAGCCCTTGCGATGAGGATGGGGACCGGCGCGTGCGTCAGCTATAGATTGAAGCGCGATGCATACGATTGTCGGTGACAGTCGTCACCGCTCCTGCAGGGGTGTCTTTGCTAACCGAGCAGGGACGTCGTCGATCAGCGCTCGTCCCGGGCGCTCTCAGTCGGTGAGAACGCCGAGATCGAGAACTCCCAGTCGCTGGGGATCGCCGATGACCTCCATGTGGGCAATCCTGCCCTCGCGGAAGGTGAGTCGCAGGACGCGGAAGAGGCGGCCGCGCGGCGCGACCACCACGCCGACTCCGCCTTCCACCAGCGCCGGGCGGGCGAGGTGAGCGCCGCGTGCCGCTTTCACCGCTTCTCTGGCCCAGGCTTCGGCTCCATGAATCTCGGCCGGGACGCGGGCCAGCGCTGCGGCTGCCACTGCATCGGCGTGGACGGCAAAGTCGGGAGCGAGGACGCCCACGATTCCAGCCACATCGCCCCGACGCAGCGCCGCGAGGAAGCGATCGACCAGCGATCGCTGCTCCCCCAGTTCCGATGGGTTGAGCTGGCTGGCTCCGCGCACTCTGCGGCGGGCCCGGCTGGCCAGCTGCCGGGTGGCTTCAGGAGAGCGGCCCGCGATGCGGGCGATGTCCTCAAAGGGCAGGTCGAACAGATCGTGCAGAACAAAAGCGATGCGCTCGGCGGGGCTGAGCCGATCGAGCACGACCAGCATCGCGAATCCGACGGAATCGGCCAGCAGCGCCTCGCTTTCCGGATCGGGCGTATGGGTGGCGACGTGCGCCGGCTCCCCACCCGGAACCTCCAGCGGCTCTTCGCGGCGCGACTTCCGCGAGCGCAGCATATCGAGGCAAATGCGCGCCACCACCGTGGTCAGCCATCCCCGGAGATTGGCGACATTGTCCATCTCCGACTGGGTTGTGCGCAGCCAGCACTCCTGCACCGCATCCTCGGCTTCGCTCAGCGAGCCCAGCATGCGGTAGGCTACCCCGCGCAGATGCCTCCGGTTCTCTTCGAATTGCTGCGCCAGCCAGTCGCGTTCATCCATTTCTCACCTGCGCTCTCTTGTCTGCCTGCAGCCATGCTCCAGCCGCTCGGCTGTGCGGACGCAGGCTCCAGGAAATCATGGCTAACCCTGCAATGACCAGCGGCGCAATCACGGCCGTCCCCTCGCGGCAGGCCGCGTGCGATACCGCCGCGCCCGTCATCTCAAAGAAGATGCCCGCATAGGTCCATTCTTTCAGCCGCGCGAGCCCGGGCGTGAGCAGCGCCGGAACGGCCAGCAATTTCCACACGCCGACAATGGTGAGGATGTACAGGGGATAGCCCAGCCGGCTTACCACTCCCACGACATACTGCGTCCGCAGGACGTCCCAGACTCCGCCGGTAAGCAATTCGGCACCCAGAAGGGCGGTGATCCCCCAGTACGCGATGACCCTCGCGCGTCCTGCGGATTGCTGTTGCGCTGTGCTCATCCTGCACCTCCGTCACATTCCGCTATCGTCGTTCGTCATCGGTATGACGGATCAAAATTCCTCTCTGTGACAAGGAGAATCCCCATGCAGGCACGAATGCAAAATCCCGCTCTACTTTTTCCCGACGCCCTACAGGCCATGTTTGCCCTGAAGGGCATCATCGACAAAAGCGGTCTGCCCGAAACCACGATCCAGCTGGTCCATCTGCGCGTGAGCCAGATCAACGGCTGCAGCGTATGCGTGGACATGCACGCCCGCGAGCTGCAGCAAGCCGGCGAAACCGTGGAGCGCCTGCTCGCGGTCGCGGCCTGGCGGGACGCTCCGTACTTCACCGATGCGGAGCGGGCCGCGCTGGCGCTGGCTGAAGCAGTCACGCGACTCAGCGACCGGGCCGACCCCGTTCCCGACGACATCTGGAACGGGGCCATCCTTCACTACGACGAGAAGCAGCTGGGCGCTCTGTTGCTCTCTGTCGGCATGATCAATCTGTGGAATCGCCTGAACGTCCCCACCCGCCAGGTCGCGGGCGAGTGGGCTAAATCAAAAGAAGCAGGGAAGTGGGTGGAAGAGCACGCGTTTGCGCGCCAGGCATAGGTCATCGGATCCGGTCATCGCAGCGGGTTCGTTTGCGTTGGGGTGACCGGCTCTCACTCGCCGATGTCTTCGTTCCAGATTTCGGGGTGCTGGCGGATGAATCCGGCCAGCAGATCGACGCATTCCTGCGAGTCGAGGTCGATGACCTCCACGCCCAGCTCGCGCAGCCAGGCAACGCCGCCCTGAAACGTCCGGCTCTCGCCCACGATCACCGTGCGAAATCCGAACTGCCGCACCAGGCCGCTGCAATACCAGCACGGAGCCAGGGTCGTCACCAGGATCAGATCGCGGTACGAGCGCTGGCGGCCGGCGTTGCGGAACGCGTCGGTTTCGCCATGCGCCGAAGGATCGCCGTGCTGCACACGACGGTTGTGCCCCGCCCCCACGAGCTTTCGGTCGCGGGTAAAGATGGCAGCGCCGATGGGGATGCCGCCTTCCGCTCGCCCCGCGCGCGCTTCGGCGAGCGCTGCCTCGAGCAAATTCCCTGGATTGACGGGCTCATCCTGATTGACGCCTGGGTGCATGGCGTCCAAAATAACAGGTCAGGAATAACGGGTGCAGGAAAGCATCGCGCGCAGGCCTTACGCGCATCCATTCCGGGAACACCTGATTTTGAGCGAGCGGGGGACCCATGAAAGAGAAGGACGCGGATGTGCTGAAAGGCTCCATCGAAGACAATCCAGCCGACGCTTCCCACCCCGGCGAATCGCACAACCGGCTGGCCAACCAGCTGCCGCATCGCGACAACGACGAGGAGATCAAGGATTCTGACTCCGACTTTCCCGAGCCTGGGTCGAGTCCGGAACACTCGTAACGCAGATCGCCTTCCGATCGCTCTCCTCTGCAATAATCCCTCCATGCTGGTGCTTGCCTCGGCTTCGCCGCGCCGCCGCGATCTGCTGGCGCAGGCCGGATACCGATTCCACGTCCTCCCTGCCGATCTTTGTGAAGACGTGCTGCCCAGCGAATCGCCGATCGCCTACGTTCTGCGGCTGGCGCGCGAGAAAGCCGAAGCCGTCGCTGGGTCGCCGGAGTTCCAGGCGTTCGCAGAGAGGCAGAGCGAACCGCCCCTGATCCTCGGCGCCGACACGACCGTGGTCGCTCCGGGCGGCGAGATCCTCGGCAAGCCAGCCGACGACGCGGACGCCGCGCGCATTCTGCGCAGGCTCTTTGGGGCCACGCACCAGGTCATCACCGGCGTCGCGCTCCATGCTCCGATGGAAAAGGATCCCATGACCGAGGTCGCCGCCGAGGTCACCCACGTGACCATGCTCACGCCTACCGAAGAGGAGCTGAAGGCCTATATCGCCACAGGCGAGCCGCGCGGCAAGGCCGGGGCATACGCCATCCAGGGCATGGCGGCCCGCTGGATTCCGCGCATTCACGGCTGCTATTTCAATGTTGTCGGACTGCCGCTGTCGCTGGTGGCGAGCATGATCGAAGGGCTGGAGTGGCGGCTCGCGGGCGTCCGGCCGGTTGCCGGTGCGACGGAATAAACCGCCTCAGCTCGCGCGCGGCTCCTGCGCTTCCTCGGGTTCGCGCGCGCCGATCGGATTCTCTTCCAACGGCGGCGCTTCCGGCTGGCCGGTGACGACCAGACCCAGCACAATGGCCAGCGTCGCGGCGAGCAGGACGATCTCCATCAGTTTCAGCATCCGATCCTTCCTCCGCCGTCAGGCCGGCCCCGGGGTTTGCGCTACACGGTTCGAATCATCTCCGCCAGCAGCGCCGTTCGTGGAATCAGGTCCTTAAGGAACACTGATTCATGAGATGCGTGAGCGCCCTCGCCGACTGCACCCATTCCGTCCAGAGTAGGTACGCCCAGGGCCGCCGTAAAGTTTCCGTCCGATCCTCCGCCGGTGGCGGCTTCCGTCAGTCCAAACCCCAGCTCGGCGGCTAAAGTCGCGGCGCGGTGGAAAAGCGCCACCGTCCCACGGCTCCGTTCCATCGGCGGACGGTTGATGCCGCCTGCCACATGCAGGACGCAGCCGCGGTCGCGAACGCGCAGGCCGCGAAATCTGCGGTCGATGCGGGCCGCATCCTTCATCCGCGCAATCCGTACGTCGATCCCTGCCTCCGCTTCCGCCGCAATCACGTTGGTTCGCGTTCCTCCCCGCAGCACGCCGGCGTTCACCGTGAGGCCGCGTTCCAGCTCGGTAAAGCCCCGCACCTTCTCCAGCTGCCATGCCAGTTCGTGGATGGCGCTGTGGCCCCGCTCAAAGTCGACGCCGGCATGCGCGGCGACGCCCTCGACCCGCAGCATATAGTTGCCGACCCCCTTGCGGGCGGTTTTGTACGCGCCTGCCGGCCCCTGCGCGGGTTCGAGGACAAAGACCGCGGCGCTCTGCTTTGCCAGCTTCTCGATCACCGCCCTTGATGCCGCGCTGCCCACTTCCTCGTCGCCGCTCAACAGCAGGATCACCGGCCGCTGGAGCGCGTCGCTCCCCTGCAATGCTTCGATCGCCGTCAGCGCCATGGCCACGCCCGCCTTCATGTCCAGCGTTCCCGGCCCCCAAATGCGGCCCTTAGCCGTCCGGAGGGGCATCTGCCGCAACGTGCCCAGCGGCCACACCGTATCGAGATGGCCGAGCAACATGAGTGGGCGGGAGTTCCGCGCCGTGCGGCCTGCGGGAGCGAAGCGGACCTCGAGCACATCGCCGGCCGACGGCTGCCGATGCCGCCGCACCTTCCCCCGGAGCGCAGCGGCCATCCCCGCCACCGCGTCCCCGCATCGATCCACGGTCCGCTTGTCATCGCTGGGCGACTCGATCTCGACCAGCAGGCGTATCCGATCCAGCAACGCTGGTTCGAGGCCGGCAACGGCGTTAAGCGTGCTGGACGACTCGTAAGAAGCAGATTGTATTACCTTTGGCATCTACGCATGCACCTCGGGTACTGTGACTCTTGAGACGTATAGTGTGGCTGTTTTGCCACACAAAAACTTTCCCGAGCCGGTTGTAGTCTATGTCTTCATCGAGGTTAATGCTTGGCAGAGTCGTCGCATCTGGAAAATACGATTTCCTCGCCCATTGAGTTTTCCGGCGTTGGCCTCCACAGCGGCGCCCCCGTTCGTATGCGCCTGCTGCCGTCACCGGCGGGGTCCGGGGTGGTCTTCCGCCGCACCGATCTCGACGGATTCGAAATTGCCGCCATCGGCCGCAACGTCGCCAAAGTCAGCTACGCCACCAGCCTCATGCGCCAGGGCGTCCTCATCTCCACCACCGAACACCTGCTCTCCGCGCTGCTGGGCATGGGCGTCGATAACGTCGTGGTCGAGCTGGATAACCTCGAGCTCCCTATCCTGGACGGGAGCGCGCTGCCCTACATCGAGGCCTTCCGCGGCGTCGGCCTGAAGAGCCAGCGTCGCCGCCGCGAATATCTTCGCGTCCGCAAAGAGGTCGAGGTTCGCGACGGCGACAAATTTATCGGCGTCTATCCGGGCGAGGGCTATTCGGTCTCCTACAAAATTGAGTTTCCCGCTCCCATCGGCCGTCAGGGATACGTCGTCGATCTGGCGACCAGCGCCTATGAACGCGAAATCGCACCCGCACGCACCTTCGGCTGGCGCGAAGATGAGAAAAAGCTGCGCGACATGGGGCTGATCCGCGGCGCCACCGAGGAAAGCGTCATCGTGCTCTCGCGCCAGGGCGTCCTGAACGGCAATCTGCGCTTCCGCGACGAGTTTGCCCGGCACAAAGTGCTCGACCTGATTGGCGACCTGGCCCTCGTCGGGCATCACATCCTGGGCCATGTGGTCGCCGAACGGGCTGGACACGCGATGCATACTGCGCTCGTCTCGCGGCTGCTGCGCGACCGCTCTGCCTGGGAACTGGTCACCCTGGGAACCGAGAAGGCCAAATCGAAGGCCGGCTCCATCCCCCGCTCCAGCCCGAGCCTGGTAACGGCCTAGATCTTCACCTGGATCACGCCCAACGCCGCGTACCCCGCCTTTTCCTGGGAGAGGCGGGGGTCCCGCATCGCCACAAGGCGCTCCGTCAGGGCGCTGGCTCGCCGGTCTGCTGAAACCGCATTCCCGCCAACAGCGTCCCGGACGCCAGTACGTCGCGCAGTCTTTCAGGATTGTTGCCGCTCGTCTGGCCCGCAGCCGCCAGCAGCCGAATCGCCTCAACCGGCCCGGCATCCGGGGGGAGCCGAAAGATCCATGGGATATTCGTCGATGTCAGCGCTCGGTCGCTCGACAGCGCCACGACCGGCACAAAGAACTTCAGGGCCAGCTGCTCGGCCAGGTGGGCGCAGTCCCGATCCAGCGCAACGACTGCGAGAATGTGGCCGTCGCTCAGGGCTCGGACCAGTTGCGTGGTCGCGACACCCCAGTTCTGACCGCTGTCCACAGCGACCAGCCTCCATGGTTCGTTGCGCAGAACCGTCCGCGCGCTTGCGGCAACCGCCTCCGCATGCGGCCCGAACACCACAATCTGCGCAACCCCCGGGACCGTGTCGGAGCGGTGGGGACCGTTATAGCGCACGCCGTCTTCGCCCACGCGCGCATAAGGGGATGGTGCATCCGGCGCACCGCCGTTGCTCATGGGAGCGCCGCCGGTGGCTTCCCGAGCGTTCTTTTTCTGCGGACCATCCATGGTCGCTGCCCGCCAGGTGATCCTGCCGTCGTGAACCGTCCCCAGATACAACGGGCTCACGTTCTTGTTATTCGGATCGAAGACCATGTGCCCGGTCACGCCGTCATATTGGTACACCTGATTCAGCGCATCCTGCATGCGCGCGCGATTGAGGCCGGCCCTGCAGATCGACTCGAGCAGGACATTCATCACGTCGTAGGCGAGCGCGGCAAACTGCTCAGGCTTTTCTCCAAAGTGCGTTTGATACCGTTGCTGAAAGCTCACCCATCGCGGATCGTCACGCGTCGGATCATACGGGTAGACCGCTTCGAATCCTTCCGCCGCGGGGCCCGCCTCAGCCAGCAGAGCGTCGCCCAGCGTGCGATAGCTGCCAAACACGCGCTGCTTCATCCCCAGAGAACGCATCTGTTTAAGGATCATCGCCGTCTCGGCCTCGTCGCCCCAGATCGCGATGGCGCCCACTCGCGAGTCGCGAATGATGCGCAGTTCGCGGGTGAAGTCCCTGTCGCCAGGCATGAATTTCTGCTCGATCACCAGCGGATGACCCAGCCGTACCGCGGCGTTGCGAAATTTCTCCGCTGCCATGCGGCCATAGCGGTTGTTCACCCGCAGCAGAGCCGCACGCTTCAGCCCTTGCTCTGTGAAGATGTGCCGTGCCAGGGTGTAGGCCTGCACGCGGTCATCCTGAATGTCGGTGAAATACCAGGGAACGTAGGTTTCCGGCAGCGTCGGATCGGTGGAAGCCGAGTTGACGATGGGAAACTCCGCCTTCAATGCCAGCCGCAACATCATGTGCGTCGACTCTGAGCTGATCGATCCGAAGATCGCCCAGTCTTTTTCGCCGTAGATCATCTTCACGGCCTCGTCGAGAGGCGCACCCCAGATCGCCGAATCCGTCGGCCGCTCTTCCCCACCCTCGGCGCCGTACTGCCAGTTGGTGTAATCGTCGTGCACCATCAGGCGGAACGGCTTCCCTCCGTAGCCACCCCGGGCGTTGGCCTCATCGACAGCCATCTGGGCGCCGTGCAACATGCGCAGCCCGTATACCTGATCCGCCTGTTGCGCAATCGGACCGAGGAAACCGATTCGTACCTCGCTGATGTTCATCGGATCGGGAACATCCCGCGCCGCGCCCGTGTAGAGGTTAGGGTGGGTGTAGTTCTCGTAGTACGGCGCAGCGAAATGCCCGTAGGGTTCGAGATCCCCCGGTGTTCCGGCATAGGGTTCCACTGTCCGGTCGGGCGCAGGCCCCGGCGGATGCTGTCCGCAGGCGCACCCGGGTCCCGGCCCGGCGGACCCCGGGCCTGCGCTGGTCTGCGCGCCGATCCCCAGCGCCAATGCCGGAAGCAGCGCGATGACTCCGGCCTTCGCCAGACCGCCCATCTTTACTCTTTCGGTGTGCGGAACATCGCAATCGCTTCGATTTCGATCAGCAGTTCCGGCCGGCAGAGCTTCGCCTGAATACCCGTAGAGGCCGGCAGCGGATCCAGTCCCTGCTGCGCGAAGAAGGCGGTCCGCTCCTCGTTGAACGCCTCATAGTCGCGGTCGATGTCGCGCAGGTAGCAACTGGTCCGGACGATGTCCTTCCAGGTCGCGCCCTCGCTGGCCAGCAGTCCGGTGAGGTTGGCGAACGTCCGCTGCGTCTGCGCGCGAAAATCGCCGATGTGGACGCTTTTGCCCGCTTCATCAATGCTGGCTGTACCGGAAATCAGCAGAATCGTCAGCTGGTTGAGATCGATGCGCATGCCGCGTGAAAACGAGCTCGGCCTCGCATAGGCATATGCCTCGTTCAGAACCCCATGATTCGTCATCGCGCGCTTCTGAATGGGAAGATGCGCGATATCCTCCATCAAACTCATAATTGCACCCATATAGATGTCTCCTATTGTTGATAAATTCCGTGGCTCAGTCCTTTGGCCGTAGCGACCCAGAGATCCGAACCCTGAAAATCGATGCCCAGAATGTAGTTATGTGCGGGGGCAGTCGTCACCGCAATCGCGGTGACGCGTCCTTCGACGTCCCGCACGGTCATTTCCGGCTTGCCCGTATCGAGCGCCGGCCGATACACCGCCCAGTTCGTTCCGTCGTAGTACGCCAGACCCTTGTCGGTACAGAACCAGGCTCGGCGGCCGTCCACTCCTTTGACATAGTTGGTGAAGTTACTCGGCAACCCGCTGTCTTTGGTCAGGAAGTTATGCCAGTAGCGCCCGTCATAGCGGCTGTCGCCAAAGTAAGTGGAAGCCCAGACGATGCCATCGACATAACTCACCGAGCTGGTGATGTCGTGGATCAGCCCCTGATCCTTCAGCAGCACGATCTCGGTTTCGCCATCCGGATCCTTGTACATATCCCAGGCTGCCGTCTTCTGCGTGTACTCCAGCAGACCGCTTCCCCACACGGCGAAGTAGACCTTGTCCGCCGCCGCGGAGACACCGTAGACCCAGATTTCCCGCATGGGCGTATTGCGCTCGTTGTAGAGCGACCACTCGCCGGTGCGGGTGTTCAGCCGCCCGGCGCCGGCCGCGGTTGCCACCCATACGTCATCGCCCTGCACGGAAACGCCATAGACCACGTTGTTGCTCAGCCCGGAATTGAGCTGCGTGTAAGTGTCGATCCGGCCGGCGGAGATGCGGCTCAGGCCGCCCATCGTCCCTGCCCACACCGCGCCCGTCCGCTTGTCCAGCGCCAGCGACAGCACCGCCTGCTGGGCCAGTCCATCGGCCGGGGTATAGACCTTCCAGCGGCCCTTCTCGTACTCGGCAAGGCCGTTATCGGTGCCTGCCCATACGCGATCGCCATCCACCAGCACCGAGTACACATGATCGTCGGGGAGCCCGTTGGCGGTCGTGTAGTTGACGAACCGGTAGCGCGGCATGGGTGGAACATTGTGCTGCGCAGGCAATGGGTGCACACTTTTCACCGGACGCGCAGCCCCCTGCCCCGGCAGCGCGATAACGCTCAGCAACACTCCGATCATCGCCGCCTGCTTCATCGCGTCCTCAGATACTCGATCAGGTCGTTCAGCTCGTCCTTCGTCAGATCGTTCGTCCGTCCATGCCGATCGTGCGGGTTATAGATCGTCCAGATCTCTTCAAGCGTCGCCGCGGAGCCGTCATGCAGGTAGGGAGCCGTCAGCGCAATGTTCGTAAGCTGCGGCGTATCGAAGAGACCGCCGGTATCGGTGGGCTTTTTCGTCCCGACATCAAATGATTTTTGACTGGTTCCCTTCGATCCGCTGTGACACGTCGCACACTGGTTGCCGGGGGGAATCGGCTGCCCCAGCTTGTCCGTGGCTCGATGGAAGACAGCGCTCCCGCGCTCCTGCGCCGGGGTCAGTTCGCCGTTCGCGGCGCGCCAGCGGTTCGGCCGGGACGGCAAGCTGCGCAGATAGAGCACCAAATCCGTCAGGGTAAGGTCGCTGTAGTTTTGCGACCGCCAGAAGTACATCTCGGTGCGGATCCCGCACTCCTGCGCCAGCGTCGGATTGCCGCCGTTCCACTTGAACGGATCGGTGCCTCGTAAGTCTTCGATCAGCCGGTTGTCGACGATGTCCTGCCCGAACCCATCCGGCTCCAGATCCCACTGCAGCCCGTCGAAGGTCGAATCGATGTGGCAGTTCGCGCAGCCGAATTGCCCCTGAAACGCATACTTCGCTGAGTAAAAAGTCTGCTCTCCGTGCCGCAGGGCGGAAACCGTCCTGGGTCCCGCCAGCCGAATCGTCTGTGTCACCTGCAGAGTCCGGGTATTGATTACGCTGATCGTGTCGTCGAGGCGATTCGCCACATACAGGCGCGCGCCGTCGCCACTCAGGAGGATTCCCCTCGGATTCTTTCCCACCGGAATGCGCGCCACCACGTAGTGCGCGCTGGCCGACAAGTCCTCGGCAAACGGCTGCGGGTGCATCCGGATGTACGCGAGCATCCGCGACACATTGATCACGGAAACGCAGTCGGATCCGCCATGGCTTACATAAATGCGCGACTTATCCGGCGCGATGGCCACGCCGAAGGGCCGCGCATAATACCGATCCAGTTCGTCCAGTGGGAGCTCGACCGGCTTGCCCACATCCACGCCAAAGACGGTCAGCGAATCGACGAAACCCCAGCCATGCTCCACGTGGGCCAGGGGCACCAGGTTCTTCGGATGGAGTTCTCCAACCACGCCCAGGCGTCCATCGCGGGACAGGGCAACGTGGAACACCCCGGCGACCGACGGCAGCGGAATCCGATCCACCACCTGCGCGCGATTCGGATCGATCACTGTGATTTCCGAGCTGGGCGGCGTTCGGTACGGCGTCGGATTCGGATAGACATGCGTGGCGTAGAGCCGGCGGCCGTCCGTGGTCATGGCCAGATAGCTGGCTCCGCGTCCGGCTTCGAGCGTCTCCTGCTCCACTCCGGTCGCCGCGTCGAGCACAGTGATGTTATTGCCAATCCGGTCGGCGATGAACAGCCGCCGACCCGCGCGATCCTCAATCACGCTCGAGGGCTCGAAACCCGCGGCCCAGGTTGCGATAGCCAGATACGTATTGGTATCGATCACGGTAACCGTATCGTCCCAGGAGTTGGCGACGAACAATCGGCTGCCGTCGGGGGAGAAGGAGAAGCCCCGCGGATCGCGACCAACGGACAGGGTGCGAATCGTCTGTCCACTCTCCGTATCCAGCACCCGCATATCGCCGGTCCCCTCGCACAGGACATAGAGGCGCGATCCATCGGGAGAGAGCAGCAGTTCCACAGGCGACGCATAGGGTTCGGTCTGGTCGAGCGACGGGTGCGCCGCTCCCGTTACGATGCGCGGCTGCCACAGAGCCGCAGCTGCCATGAGCGCGGCTGACCCGACGATGAGCGAGGCGCGCCGGCTCATTGCGGCTCCTCCACCGTCAGCACCTGATCCACGCTCTCGTTGGCGAGCCTCTGCTGCCGCCCGCTCGGCCAGTGCACGACAATCTTGTCCACCTTCGTCGCCGCGCCCAGCCCAAAGTGCAGCCGTCCGTCATTCTGGGATAGATACCCAGAGGAAGTCACCCGCTCCGCCACCTGCTCGCGGCCGCCAGCCCAAATCTCGACGCGCGCGCCGATCCCGTCGCGATTGCTGCGGGAGTGATCCTTCGGTGTATTCGCTCCTCGCAGCCGAATCGCGATCCAGTGGCCGGTCCCGGTCGATACGTTGTGCAGCAGCGTTCCCCGGGCGTTCAGATTCACCACAAACGCATCGACCTTGCCGTCGTTGTCGTAGTCGGCAAAGCAGGCCCCCCGGGCGACGGTCCGCGTATTCACCACGGCGCCCGCCTGCAGCGACAGGTCTTCGAATCGGCCGCTGCCCATCCCGCGAAATACCGAGTGCTCCATCGGGATCATGTGGATCAGGCCGCCGTGGAACACCATGATGTCCAGCAGCCCATCGTTGTCGAAGTCGTAGACGCCGGTGCCCCAGCTGACGTATTGCGCATTGGCCTGCGACAGCCCGGACGCGATTCCGACATCGTCGAAGCCGCCCTTGCCGTTGTTCTTCATCAGGCGGTTGTAATGTCCGTCGCTCACCCACAGATCGAGCAGTCCGCTGCCGGTAATATCCGCAAACACCGGGCCCATGGAGGAAGTCGCCTCGCCATCCTGTCCATACGCCACGCCCGCTTCGGCGGCGATTTCCTCGAAGGTGCCGTTGTGCTTGTTGTGAAAGAGGAAATTCTCCGTCTTGTCGTTGGCCACATAGATATCCGGCCACCCATCCCCGTCGAAATCCGCTGCGGTTACGCCCATCGTCCGCCCGACCGAGGCTCCGATCCCTGACTTATCCGTCACATCGGTAAACGTACCGTCGCAGTTATTGTGGAATAACTTGTTCGTCTCGCCTTCATAATCGAGAGGTCCGGGATAGTTATCCGCTGCATAGTAATTGCGATACTCAGGATCGAACTTTACATAGCGTCCAACAAACAGGTCCACGCATCCATCGCGGTCGTAGTCGAGCCAGGTGGAGCTGATGGCCCATCCGTCCACCTTGATTCCGGCCTTTTCCGTCACGTCGGTGAAGGTTCCGTTGCCGTTGTTGTGATAGAGAATGACCCGTCCGTAGCCGGTCACCAGCAGGTCTTCGTAGCCGTCGTTGTCGTAATCCGCAGCGGTCACCGCGACTGAGTACAGGTCCGGATTCAACCCCGCCTGTTCCGTTACATCCGTGAACGTCCCGTTGCCGTTGTTGCGATAGAGGTGGTTGTGGGGCGGCGGCTCCGGCGGGGTTGCCAGCGGATGCGGAGTGATGGAGGCGGGCAGCCTTTGCCCGCTGAGCACGTACAGGTCCGGCAGGCCGTCGTTGTTGTAGTCGAACCAGACGCAGCCCGACCCTGTGCCCTCCAGCAGCGATCCCAGTTGCGCCGAGCCAATGCTGTGCGTGAAGTCGATGCCGGCTTTCGCGGAGGCGTCCTCAAACCGAATGGCCGACTTCTCTTCCGGCACCTGCGATGCGCGCGGAACGACCTGTCCCATGGCGGCCGAAGCCAAGCTTGCCAGAATCAGCCAACGCAGACGCATCAGTGCCCACCTCCCGCTGCGAGGCTTCCCGTCACGTCCACCGGGGTGGTCGAATGCAGCAGCACCTCGGGAACCCGGTTTTCCGGCGCGCGCTCCGGCCCTGTGTGGCAGCCCACGCAAATGCGCTGCTCGCCCGAGCGCAGCCAGAACCATCCGTGTTCCTGGCGCAGGGGATGGCCGGCGGCGTCCAGCAAAATGAACCGCAGCGGCCGATCGCCCGGCGCGTGCACGAAGAATGAGCCGTCCTTCTCCACCGGAGCCGAGCCCAGCGGAACCACCCCGCCTGCGGAATCCAGGGTCTCCAGCCGCACCGAAGCCGGCGAAGCATGCAACGCGCCTTCGCGCGACTGCCGCGCGTCCAGCGCCAGCAGGTTTCCCGTGGTCCACGGATGCAGCGCCGACGGATGCCGGTTCGGCACGGCCCGCGGAGCGACCAGGACTGGTTCAACCAAATTGCGGCCTGGATCGCGCGCCAGTTCCGTCATTCCCTTCGTTCCCGGCTTCCACGCCATCAGCGCGAAATGCTTCTCGCCGGGCTTGCGCATCGCTACCAACCATCGCCCATCGGGCAACTCCGCGACGTCACCCGCATATTCCCCGGGCGGCGCCGCGACAGGCACCTCATCCGCCGAAGGCGAGGTGAAGCGCGCCAACCGGCGGCCCTGCGTAAAGACGATATCGCCCGAATCGATCTGCCGGCCGTGTTCGCGTCCGCCGGTTGGTCCGCGGGGGTGATCGCAGCGAACCGACTCCACACCGCTCCCGTCTGCATACACCAGGTACATTTCCGGCGTTGCGCCCGCCCCCAGCGGGAAGCCAGACTCGAACAGCACCCGCCCGTCGGCCAGCACGTCGTCGGGAACAAAATTCCCGGGCGCATAGCTCAGCTTCCGGGACCCATCCGGCGCGGTCGCCTCCAGCACAAACCTTCCCGCCTCCCGACGCGCGTAGACCACCTTCCCATCCGGCATCCAGAGCGGCCGGATCACGTCCTTCGCGCCGCCCATCATCAGCCGCGGCGTGCCGCCTTCGAGGGAGATTTCCCAGATCTGCCAGGGATCGCCCGCAACCCTTCGGCCGGCGAACAGCACCGTTTTGCCGTCGAAGGAAACGCCGGCATCGGCGCTGGCCGCGAAATCCGGAATCAGCGGTGTCAGGTGTCCGCCGCGGAGGACCAGCAACTGCGCGCCCCGCGGGAAACGCTCGCCACCGCGCAGCGCAGCCAGCGAGTCATAGACCGGCGCGGCCGTGACGATCACCGCAACGGAAGCTTCATGCATGGGAGGACCGCCCGACCGCGGCCCTGACTGCGCAGCCAGCACCAATGCCAGCGGCGCCGCAGCACAAACGAGCAGAATGGCTGCGGCGCCCCATCTCATGCCACCGTCTCCAGCGGGAAACTGCAGGCCGACCGCAGTTCGCACCACAGGGCCAGATCCGCCATCATCGTGCCGAACTCGCTGAACGTGAGCGACTGTTCGCCGTCGCTCCACGCCTCTTCGGGCCGAGGATGCACCTCCACGATCAGCCCGTCGGCCCCTGCCGCCACCGCGGTGCGCGCCAGCGCCGGAACCAAACTGCGCCGCCCTGCCGCGTGGCTGGGATCGGCGATCACCGGCAACCGGCAAACTTCCTTCAGCACCACGATCGCGGCAACGTCGAAAGTGTTGCGCGTGGCGGTCTCGAACGTACGAATCCCTCGCTCACACAAAATCACATTGGGATTTCCGTAACTGACAACGCACTGAGCGGATCGCAGCAGGTCAGCCACTGTGGCCACCATGCCGCGCTTCAGCAGGATCGGCCGCCTGGTGCGCGCGGCGGCTTCGAGCAGCGCGTAGTTCTCCATGCTGCGCGAGCCAATCTGCAGGATGTCGGCGTACTCGGCGACCATGGGCGCATCCGCCGCCGCCATCACCTCGGTCACCACTGCCAGGCCGGTGCGCGCCCGCGCCGCGGCCAGCAGCTTCAGACCCTCGAGGCCCAGTCCCTGGAATGCATAGGGGGAGCTCCGGGGTTTGAACGCGCCGCCGCGCAGCACCCGAGCGCCCGCCGCGGCCACGCGCTCCGCCGTTTCCATCAGCTGCCGCTCGGTTTCCACCGAACACGGCCCCGCCATGGTGACGAAATCCCCGCCGCCTATGACCACGCCGCCTGCCCGGACCACCGTGGCCTGGTCAGGCGTGGTTTTCAGGACATCCGGTGCGTCCGCAAACTGATCGTGCCAGCTGCCGCCCACCTCCGCTCCACTTCTCTGGGGAACAGCTGAGGCTAACCTTTGCGGCCTTCTGTCGCCTCCATCGAAAGGTGGAATCTCACGGTTACGACGGTGTTGCCGGCGCCGATTGGGGAGTACGGCGGCAGCCCCGGCTCCGCCGTATCATTTTTGTTATGAGTGAAAATTCTTCCGATCAGGTCGTCCACCAGCGCGTTCAGGAGCAGTTCGGAGCGACCGCCGCGGCCTATAGCACCAGTGCCGGCCATGCCGACCGCTCGGCTCTGGCCGCTCTGGTCGCACTGGCCGAGCCGCAGCCCTCCGACATGGTCCTCGATATCGCCACCGGCGCCGGCCATACGGCATTGGCTTTCGCTCCATACGTGCGTGAAGTCGTTGCCTGCGACCTCACCCCGGCCATGCTGGCTGAAACTGCGCGGAACGCGACCAGCCGCGGACTTGGCAACGTGATCACACACCAGGGACCAGCCGAGCAGATTCCCTTTCCGGACGCCGCCTTCGATATCGTCTCGGTGCGCCTCGCCTCCCATCACTTCGCCGACAATGCCGCTGCCGTCAGAGAAATGGCCCGCGTTGCAAAGCCCGGCGGCCGGGTGATCATCGTCGATAACTACGGCCCGGAAGACCAGGCTCTCGACGATCAGTTACAACACATCGAAAAGCTCCGCGACCCCTCCCACGTTCGCAGCTACCGCCTCAGCGTCTGGAGGCAGTTCCTTATTGCAGCCAGCCTCACCCTCCAGCGCGAATGGACCGACCACTATAGCGAGAGTCCCCGTGGCATGGATTTCGACGACTGGGTTCGGCGCTCGAAAACGCCTGCGGCCCGGGTGGAGGAGCTGCGCAGCCTCTTGGTTCACGCCTCTGCGCCGCTGCGCGATCTGCTGCAGATCGACGTCGCCGACGGGGCCATTCACTTTCGGCTTCCCCAAGTCACCTTCATCGCTCGGAAATAAACGCGGCCGGGCTAAGGATGGTCCCGCGGATGCGGTCCGCTGATCCGTTGCACCAGGCTCTCGTCCTGCTGTTGGTGCAGCGTCGCGGCCTTCGCAAACTCTGCCCGCGCCTCATCTTTACGGCCTTCGGCCTGGTAGAGCCGGGCCAGGCGCCAGTGCGCGTCCACCTCTTTCGGATCCATCACGATCGCCCGCTCGAAATCCGCCGTGGCCTCGTCATTTTTCCCCTGGTCCGCCAGCACGATGCCCAGATCGAGCCAGGCCAGCCGCGGCACTCCCGGCAGGTGGACCGCCTTCTCCAGAAACGTCTGCGCCGGCTTCTGCAGCTTGATCTCGGTATCGCCTAAATACGCCAACGCCTGCGCGTAGTGGGGATCGTTCTTCATCTCCAGTTCGAATTCCTGCTCGGCCTCGGGATACTGATGCTGCGTCCACAACAGGTAACCCAGCCCAAAATGCACATTCGGCTCTTCCGGCGCAACCTTCTCAGCCGCGCGGAATTCCGCAATCGCTTCCGTCGTGTGCCTCTGCGCATCGAGCGCTTCGCCGGCCATCATGTGGGCCTGCGCCGAGTTGGGATTCACCGCGAGAATCCGCTTGTATTCCTCCAGCGTGCAGTTGTATTGCTTCGCCCACAGGCAACTCTGCGCCAGCACGCCCAGCAGTTCTTCATTGTCCGGCGACTTCTGCGCCGCAAAACGCAGGTACGGGATCGCCTCCGCGAATTGGCCCGCTCCGTAATAGCTCATCCCCAGCAGAATGCGGGGCTGGGGATTGCCGGGCGCGGCAGCTGCGGCGGCTTTTAATGGTGCAATCGCCTGCTCCAGTTTTCCTTCCTTGAACAGCGCCAGCCCCAGGTCCAGCTGCAGCCCCGGGATCTCTGGATTGAGCTTCAGCGCCTGTCGATAGGCATCGACCGCTCCGGGATAATCCTGTTCGCGCGCCAGCACCAGACCCAGATGCGCAGACGCGGTGGCATCGCGCGGATTCTGCTCAAGCACCTGGCGCCACGCGCTCTCCGCATCTTTCCACTGCCCCTGCTGCTCCAGTTCCTGGGCTCGCTGGGTCTGCGCACCGACCAGCCCGCTCGCCATACACAGCGCTCCGGCAAGCCACCGCTTTTTGCCGTGTGAGAACAAGCCCTTCCTCAATTCCTCCCTGTCATTACACCATCGGAAGCCGATCCGGCGGCAAGCGGGCACAAGCCAAAAAGAAAGGCGCAGTGGAGCGTTCGCCCCGCTGCGCCGCAAGCGGCTCTGCGATTGCCCCGGATGATCAGAACAGGTGCTCATCCTCGAAGAGCGGCACTGCCGGCGACTGGCCGCCCGCTTCCGCTTCGGCGCGCACCTTCGCGACCGAGAGCCAGTTATCCTTTTTCGGATGTTCGTTGAAGAAAGGAGGCAGCGGCATCGCCAAAAATTGGCTCAGCGCCTCGGCCTGCCCTTCATACAGACTGCGCAGCTCGTCAAGGCGCCCCGCGCTGCGGGCGTCGCCACACACGCGCACGCCGGCCGCGCAAAGATGGTCGTAGATCAGTTGCAGCCGCTCCGCCGGCAGGCGCTCGGCTGCCGGATGCGATGGAGGCAGCGACCAGATCTGCGACAAATCCACCAGCGCATGACGCGCCATGGCAAAGGTCAGCTGCGCCTGTCGAGCGCTCTGCTCCTGCACCCCGGCGATCAGCAGCGCGCAGGTGTCGAGAATCGCGGTGAGCGCTCCCAGCCAGCTCTGGCTGGTGTGCTGGGAACGGAAAAGGCACAGCAGCGGATAGGAGATATGGCTCTCGAGCAGCTCCGCCGCCCAGCGCTCCCACTCTTCCAGCAGGAGCCGCAGCGCAGCGCTGCCGCCATCGAAAGAGTGTCGCTTGATCAGCTCAAATGCCGTCGGCGGCGATCCCGCGCGCGCGTCCAGCAACGCGATGCTCACCTCGCGCCGGGAGAAGGCTCCGTAGAGCACAGGAAAATAGCTGATCACCAGCGCCACAAATCCCAGCCCCAGTCCCGACTCCAGCACGGCCAGCATCCGCACGGCCGTCGTGCTCGGGACGACATCGCCGAGCCCCAGCGTGAAGACGGTTGTTCCGCTTACATAAAGATCGGAAACAAACGGATGCCCGACCTCGCGGGGATCGAGGAATGGCGCTCGAAAGCTCGAGTAGATGAGCGCGAAGCCCAGGATGAGGCCCGCCGCCCATGCGGCAATCAGAAAGACCAGCGACAGCGGCCCATAAAAGCTGAGCATGGTTTCGCGTTTCTTACCGTTGCGCTCCCGCTGGGCCAGCCATCGCCACGGTCTCCAGGTCGTCCGATAGAAGACGCGCGTCAGGCGGAATCGCCCGGTCGCGCGCCGCGGCAGAATCACTGTCTCGAACGCATCGAAAAAGACGGAAACCAGGCAAGCAATCCCGAGAATCAGGCGCAGAGTATGCATCTGCAGCCAGCAGAGCAGGAATCTGCCGGGCCGTCAAACCGGGGATTGGGTCGGGTCGCGGGTCTGGCTCGCTCAGAAGAGGTGTGGATCGCCTTCCGGCCGCGGGCCGTGGACCAGCAGACCCAGTTCGCCCGCCATCCGCTCCAGAAATGCGTGGTTGCTGGCCGAAACCGGCACCATCGGCAGCCGGTAATGCTCGCCCAGCTTGCCCATCATGGCCAGGATGGCCTTCGCTGGTCCGGGACTCGTCTCGCGGAAGATGCCCTGCATCAGGCGGAAGTATTTTCGGTTGATGCGCCGCGCCGTCAGCCAGTCGTTGGCCAGCGCGGCCCGCACCATTTCCACCATTTCGGCAGGAATGATGTTCGCGACCACCGAGACCAGCCCCGACCCACCTGCACCCAGCACGCCCAGCGTCATGCCGTCGTCGCCGGAGTAGACCCGAAAACTGCGCGGCGCCTGATTGATGAGATCGGTAATCTGCACCAGGTTCCCGCTCGACTCTTTGACCGCCGCGATGTTCGGCGCAGCGTCGATCAGCCGCAAAACAGTCGCTGGTTCCAGGTTCACGCCCGACCGGCTGGGAATGTTGTAGAGCACCACGGGCAGCTTCACCGCTCGCGCGATCGCACGGAAATGCTCGAACTGCCCCTCCTGGGTCGGCTTGTTGTACCAGGGATTCGCCGTCAGGATGGCCGTCACCCCTGGCACCCGCGCCGCCGCCTGCGCCCGGGCAAGCGCTTGCTTTGTCGCGTTGTGCGAGCAGCCGGCCCAAACGGGAATGCGCCCGGCGGCAGCCTCCGCGACAATGCGGATCACCTCCAGCCATTCGCCTTCATCCAGGGTGGGAGTCTCGGCGGTGGTACCGCATGCGACCAGCCAGTCGATGCCGCTTTCCACCTGCCAGCGGGCCAGGTCGTACAGTGCCCGCTCATCGATGCTGCCATCCTCGCGGAAGGGCGTGACCAGCGCCGTTCCACAGCCCTGCAAGTTCATCACTGTCGAGTTTACACCGCTGCGATCAGGCTCTGACGGTGTCCAAAGTTAAAACCTGAGGAACGCGCTAGGTCAGGCTCTGGAAGATTTCCTGGAAATCCCAGCACCCGGTTTTTCCCGCAATCCACTCTGCCGCCCGCACCGCGCCCTCGGCAAAACCGCGACGTGAAAACGCTTCATGCCGCAGTTCCAGGCAATCGTTCGCCGACTGCGCCTGCAGCAGGTGAACCCCGGGAACTTCGCCTTCCCGTTTCGAGCTGATTTCGATCGTCGCTCCCGGAACCGCGCCCTCCACGATTTTCTTCAGCGAGAGAGCGGTGCCCGAAGGCGCGTCCTTCTTGGTCGCGTGATGGGTTTCGGTGATGCTGAAGCGATAGTCCGGAACCGCAGCCGCCAGGTCGCGCGCCAGGCGGAACAAGGCCTGCACGCCCACGGAGAAATTTGTGCTGTACAGCAGCGCCGCGTTTCTGCGCAGACACAGGTCTCGCATGGCCTGCAACTGCTGATACCACCCGGTGGTGCCCACCACCATCCGCGCGCCGGTCGCCAGGCAGGCTCGCATGTTCTGCACCGCGGCTTCCGGGGTGGTGAAGTCGATGATCGCGTCGAAGCCGACCAGCACCGGCGCGGTCAGGGCCGCGGCGTTGCGGTTTTCTTCTTCGCCCACGACGCGCACGCTGTGGCCGCGTTCGCTGGCCACCTGTGCCACCAGACTGCCTGTCTTACCTCGTCCCAGCACCAGAAACAGCATCGCCGGTTCCTCCTGCGCAGTCGTTACGGCGGTTGACCCGGCTACGCCTGTCGCATCGGTTCGACGTCGAAGATGGCCGGATCGGCATCGCCGAAGAACTCCGCGTGCAGCGAACGCACTGCCTCATCGGCATCATCCTCTTCCACCATGAAGCTCATGTTGATTTCCGAGGCGCCCTGCGAAATCATGCGCAGATTAATGTGACGCACGGTCTGAAACACTCGTGCCGCAATCCCGTTCTGCCCGCGGATATTCTCGCCCACCATGCACACCAGCGCCTTGCGCCCTTCATACTTCACGTCGGCCAGCTTGCCCAGATCGGCGGCAATGGCCGGCAGCTTCTCGTTGGAATCGAGACTGATCGAGATGCTCACCTCCGACGTCGACACCATATCCACCGGACACTTGTGCCGATCGAAGACCTCGAAGATCGCCCGCAGATAGCCGTGCGACATCAGCATGCGGCTCGCGACCACATCCATAATGGTGAGACGTTTCTTCACCGCAATCGACTTGAACGGGCTGCGGCAGTGCGGCGCCAGCGCGGTGATTCGCGTGCCGCTGTTTTCAGGATTGCGCGAGTTGAGCACAAAGACCGGAATATTCTTCCTGACGGCCGGCAGAATCGTGGCCGGGTGCAGAACTTTGGCCCCGAAGTACGCCAGCTCGGCCGCCTCTTCGAAGCTGATGGTCTTCACCCGCAACGCTTGCGGGCACACGCGCGGATCAGCGGTCATGATCCCGTTCACATCCGTCCAGATCTCAATGGCTCCGGCATCGATGCCGCCACCCACCAGCGCCGCCGTGAAATCGGACCCGCCCCGCCCCAGGGTAGTGGTTACGCCCTGCTCCGTCGACCCGATAAAGCCTCCCAGGACCGGCACACGGCTTTCCGCCAGATGCGGCAGAACCTGTTCTTTCAGCCGCTGCTCGATGGCGGCATCCAGCGGAATCGCCTTTCCGTGCTGCGCATCCGTCCGGATCACCTGCCGCGCGTCCACATGGACCGCATTCAGTCCGCAGCGCAGGAACGCCTCCGCGATCATGCGGCTGGAGATTCGCTCCCCGTAAGAAACCACCATGTCCGAGATGCGCGGCGTCAGTTCCCCGACCACCGCCAGGCCACGCAGGATTTCCTCCAGCCCATCGAACTCCTCTTCCATCCAGGCGTGCGTCGCGGCCAGGTCGGCATCCGGGCGTGCAGCGGCCAGCGGATCGTCCTTCAGACACGAGCCTTTCGCCAGTTGCATTGCGGTGTCCCGATGCCGGATGCGCAGCCGTTCGGTAATTGCCAGCGCGCTGGCCCGATCCCCCCGGGCCGCGGTCGCCGCAGCGGAAATGAGCAGGTCCGTGACCTTCGCCATGGCGCTCACCACCACCACCGGCTGCAGTCCACGGTTGAGTCGTCCGGCGATAATCTGCGCCGTACGCGTGATCGCAGACGCGTCCTCGACAGACGTCCCGCCGAACTTCATGACCACGAGCCGGTTCATGCGGGCACGGCCACCGGATCCAGTTTGCCCAGCGACACCAGCAGTTCCGCATTCAGCAGTGCAGCGCCGGCAGCGCCGCGAATCGTGTTGTGCGACAGCACGGTGAACTTCCAGTCGAGCAGTCCGCAGGGACGCAGCCGTCCCACCGTCGCCGCCATTCCTGCGCCGCGCATCCGATCCAGACGCGGCTGCGGACGATCCTCCGCCGCCACAAACTCCACCGGCTGCGCCGGAGCCGTTGGCAGATCCTTCCCCGCCAGCGGTGCAAACTCCGCCCATGCCGCGATCACTTCCTCGCGACTCGTCTTTCTGCCCAGCTTGATGCTGACGCTCTCGGTGTGGCCGTCTTCCACGGCCACGCGGTTGCAGTGCGCGGTCATCCTGGCAGCCAGCGGGGTCACGATGCGGCCGTTGAGCCCGCCCAGCAGCTTCAGCGTCTCCGCCTCCATTTTCTCTTCTTCATTCTTGATGAACGGAACGACATTGCCGAGGATGTCCAGCGACGCCACGCCCGGATAGCCAGCGCCGCTCACCGCCTGCATGGTGCTGACAAAAATTGCCTCGACGCCGAAGCGCTCCACCAGCGGCTTCAGCGCCATCACCAGCCCAATGGCGGAGCAGTTCGGATTCGTCACGATGTAACCGCCTGATTCCTTCCGCCAGCTCTGGTTCTCCACCAGCGCCAGGTGTTCCGCATTCACCTCCGGAATCACCAGCGGCACATCGGCCTGCATGCGGAAGGCGCTGGAGTTCGACACCACGGCGCATCCCGCCGCCGCGAACTTCGGCTCCAGATCCCGCGCAATATCGGCGTCGAGCGCGGCAAAAATCACCCGCGGTGCTCCCTGCGGCGCCGCCGGCGACACCGGCATCGCGGCGATCCGATCCGGAAACGGCGTGTCCAGTTTCCATTTCACCGCCTCGCCGTACGCCTTCCCGCTGGAGCGGTCGCTGGCCGCCAGCCATCCCACTTCGAACCAGGGATGGTTCTCCAGAAGCTGGATAAACCGCTGCCCCACCATTCCGGTGGCGCCCAAAATGCCGATTTTTTGCCGCATATCCTTGTGCCTTGTTCAGATAGACCACAGGCCAGGTACGCATCGTGCCTGCCTGCCGGGTGGACTATCGATAGTGTAACCGTGTCGAATCGCGATCCGCGCCTGGCGGAAGGTCTCGGGACCAGGCAGGTCACCGCCTGCTAACGCCCCGCAGCGGTCCGGCTATGGCTGGGTGCTGCCCGGACCGTCGCCGTAGGTGAAGTCCTGGGATGCCGTTTGCTTCGCCGCCACCGTCACCGTCGCAATTTTCTGGCCCAGTTGCTCCTGGTCCGTAACCACCGTATATGTTCCCGGCGGCAGCCCTTTGATCACGTATCGCCCCGACGCGTCCGACACGGCAAAGAACGGGTTCGAGGCTGCGTTGATGTACCCCTGCATCCACGGATGCATGTTGCAGCGCACCGAAATCATGAGCTCCGGCGCGTTAAACGTCGTTTCGTCCTGCGGCTGGTTTGCGGAACCCGCCGGCGCCTGCGAGAGGTCCACCGTGTGGTTGCCAGGGGTGGTTGGCTGGATATGTACATTGTGCATCGTGGGATCGCTGTTGATGAAGCGAACCGGTTGCCCCACCATGACCCCCACCACATGGGGAACGTACCGGCAGTTCTTCTGGTCGATATCCACCGGCTGCGACGAAGCCGCGTAGACTTTGTTGCCCAGACCGTCCTTCACATAAATGAACACGTTCGCGAAGCCGCCGTGATTCACCACATACTGTTCGCTGTCGTTCGCCGGTCCCAGGCCGCAGGCCGGATCCTGCGACATATCGATCAGGATGGGCCTGGGCGGGGTCTTCACGTAATGCACCGTCCCCTCGATCGTGCCCGCGTTCGCCCAGTCGATGGTGGTGAAGTTGGGCTTCGGAACGGTTTCTCCTGTCGATGCCTGCTTCTTACAGCCAGCCACCGCCGCCATCAACACACAAGCCGCTGCCGCCACGATCTTCCGTTTGCTTTTCATCCTTCAGCTTCTCCTCAGCATGGATTCGGACGCAAACCCGCTTCTAACCCAACTCCGCCAGGATCGCGTCGGCGAACGCCCGCGTCCCCGCGCTTCCGCCCACGTCCCGTGTCAGGGTCTTCTTCGCGACATATACCTTCTCGAGCGCGGCCTGCAGCCGATCCGCCGCCTCCGCTTCATCGATGTGCCCCAGCATCAGGATCGCCGACTGCAGCAGCGCCGTGGGATTCGCAATGTCTTTGCCGGCAATATCCGGAGCCGATCCATGCACCGCTTCGAAGATCGCGGCTTCCGCGCCAAGGTTCGCCCCCGGAACCAACCCCAGCCCGCCCACAAACGCCGCGCACAAATCGCTTACGATGTCGCCGTACAGATTCTCCAGCAACAGCGTGTCGTACTGGTAGGGATTCATCACCAGCTGCATGCAGGTGTTGTCGATGATGTGCTCGCCGTAGGTGATGTCCGGATAGCCTTTGGCCACATCCCGAGCGCAGCGCAGGAACAGCCCATCCGACATCTTCATGATGTTCGCTTTGTGAATCGCATGAATCTTCCGCCGGCCGTGCTTTGCCGCATACTCGAAGGCAAATTTTGCGATTCGCGTCGAGCCCTTCTCGGTAATTACTTTCAGTGACTCCACCACGCCCGGGACCACTTCATGCTCGAGGCCCACATATAGTCCTTCGGTGTTCTCGCGGACGATCAGCAAATCGACGTTGGGATAGCGGGTTTCCAACCCTGGCAGATTTTTGATCGGGCGAAAATTCGCATACAGCTCAAACTTCTTCCGCAATGTCACGTTAATCGATGCAAATCCCCCGCCCACCGGCGTGGTCACCGGCCCTTTCAGGGCCACCCGGTTGCGCTCGATGGAGGCAACCAGATCCTTCGGAATGTACTCCCCGTGCTTCTCGAACGCCCCGGCCCCGGCCGCAAACCGCTCCCACGCAAACCGTACCCCCGTCGCCTCCAGGATGCGCACCACCGCATCGGTGACTTCCGGGCCGATGCCATCGCCGGGGATCAGAGTTATGGTGTGTGTCTTTGCCACGTCTCTCCTTAAGGCCTGACCGTTTGCCGGTCCCACTGGACTTTGGCGGGCTGCTGGGGTCTATTTCGTTCGCTTGCCGTGCTTCTCGGTGTGCTGGGTCAGCAGTTGCTCCAGTTCTTCCTTGAACTCCCGCACGTCTTTGAAATCGCGATACACACTGGCAAAGCGAATGTACGCGACGGTATCCAGAACGCGCAGCCGCGACATGATCAGCTCGCCGATCTCGGTTGTCGTTCGTTCCCGCTCGGTCGACTCGGTCACGAACGTCTCAATCTCATCCACCAGCTGTTCCATCTTGCTTGCGGAAATCGGCCGCTTTTCGCAGGCATGCAGCAGCCCGCTCAGCACCTTCTGGCGCTCGAACTTCTCCCGGCGGCCGTCCTTCTTGACCACCATGTAGGGGATTTCGTCGATGCGCTCGTAGGTGGTGAACCGGCGGCTACACCGTTCGCATTCGCGCCGCCTCCGGATGGAATCCGCCTCCCGGCTCTCCCGGGAGTCGATCACACGGTCCTGCGCGAAGCCGCAGTATGGACATTTCATCGTCTTTTTCGATTCTAGCAGCGGGTTTTCCCACGACATCCTCTTCCGCCGCCTGCCTTGATGGCTAATTGCCAGCCGCCTGCAGGAGGGCTATGGTGGAGTCCGGCGCATCTTAACTCAGCATGAGCAAAGACAGGAACGACCGCCCCCGCAGCATCGCCAAAGGCTTTCTTGCCGGCCTCATCGGCGGCGTGGCCGGCGCCGGCGCCAAGATGATCGCCGAGCAGCTCTTCCCGCCGCGCATCGAGGGCCAGACCCCTCCCCCGGTCGTCCTCGCCGAACAGGTTGCCGGCCGCCATCTCCCCGAAGACCAGCGCCGCCTCGCCATGCAGGGGATCCACTTCCTCTTTGGAGCCGTCGCGGGCGGCATCTACGGCGTCCTGGTCGAAGTCGAGCCCTCTTTGGCTGCCTGGCGCGGAGCTGCTTTCGGCATCACGCTCAACCGCATGACCCACGAAACCGTTCTGCCCAAACTCGGCCTCGCCGCCCCGGCCGGACGGCAGCCCACCCAGGAACGCATCAGCGAATGGGTGACCCACGCCGCCTATGGCGTGGCCACCGACACGGTGCGCCGCGCCGTGCGCCGCGCACTCTGAAGAACTCTCCTGCCGGAGTTCAGCGGGTTCACACCTGTTGCGTCGATGGGGGCCGGCGTTGGGCCAGTTCTTCCCCTGCATGCCCGCTCTCCGCCGCAACTCTGAAGAGCGAGACGCGTTCGAATCGCGCCCACACCAGACCCACCGGCACAATGCCGAGGAACGTCACCAGCAGCAGCGTGGCGGCGCAACCCATCGCTGGTTCCGACGCAACTCCAAAGAAACCGGAGATGCCGGCAGCCACCCCGGCGATCTGCGTAAACCACCCCAGCACCGGCAGCTGAATGGTGCTGATCGCGCCGCTGAAGATCATCATCAGAACGCTCTTCGCCGGCGTGATCGCGGCCAGCTGCGGGCTGGCTGCAAAGGACCGCATCGTCTCCATATAGGCCAGGGCGATCAGCAGCCACATGCCCACCGAGAGCGAGCCAACGGTGGCAAACTCCGCCGCCGTACGAATCGTATCCAGTCCGGAGTGAAAGGTTTCGATCTTATCCCGAACCGCATGACCGAGCCGCGGCGACAAAGCTCCCAGCGTCCGTCCCACGAATGCTGCCACGGCTGACCCCGCGAGCCGCACCGCCACCAGAAACAACCCGCCCAGCACCGTCAGCGCCAGACCCCAGTAACCCGCCTTCCGCACTACTTCCGGATGCGGCAGCGCGCCAGGCGGAGACAACAAAATCACCGATGAAGCGATCAGCGCCATCGAGCCGGCATCGAAAAGCCTCTCGACCACGTACACCGCCATCTGCGAGCTCAGCGGCAGCCCGGTCTTCTTCGACACCAGGTACGGCCTTACCAAATCGGCGACCCGGCCGATCAGCGCCACCGCTGTGAACCCCATTACCTGGGTTCCGAGCAGCGACCAAAGAGGCATTCGCTTCTGATGGCGGATCAGCCATACCCATCGTGCCGACCGCAGAACGTAGCCGAGATAAATGCAGGCCAGGGCCAGAGCGATCCGGCGCCAGTCGGCCAGCCGCAGCTGCTCCACGAATATCCGCCAGCTGAAGTGGATTCGTCCCCGTCCGAACCAGATCAGCGCAGCCGCCAGCAGCAGCAGGACGATCAGCACAATTCGATTTCGGGTGGATTTCAATCCGAGCTCCTGTGCGGAGGAAATGCGGAGGGTCAGCGCGCCGCCTGCGGGGCCGGCGAAGACCGCAGCTCCGCGCGGCGCCGCAGTTCGTAACGGCGGTTGTACTCGTGGATCACGCGCGCCACATACGCCTGGGTCTCCGCATAGGGGGGAATTCCATGCCAGCGGTCCACCGCTGCTGGTCCGGCGTTGTACGCAGCCAGCGCCAGGGTCAGATGGTCGTCATAGCGCCGGAGCAGAGAATTCAGATACTCCGTCCCGCCCTGGACATTCTGCCCGGGAACAAAGCTGTTCGCCACACCCAGATCCGATGCCGTCTTCGGCATCAGCTGCATCAGCCCCTGCGCGCCCGCCCGGCTCACGGCGTGTATCTGACCACCACTCTCCTGGCGAATCACGCTGGCCAGCAGGTCGACGTCCAGATCGTAGCGCGCCCCGGCTGCCGACAGCAGCGGCTTCATCTCCGCCTCCGACAGCTTTGCCGGTTCGGGCAGCTTCGCCGTCATCGGCGCGGCAACCGGTGCCGGGGCTTTCGCAGGATCGGCCCTCGGCACAGTCACTGGCTCGCTGGAAACGATCTCCGAGGCATCCACTTCCAGGAAATTGGTGCCCGCCGCATCCATGTACAGCCGCACTTTGCCATCCACCGTTGCCTGGTGATCGCAGACCATATCGAAGCCGTTCCGGAGCCTGACGTAATCCGCGGCGTGCGCAGCCCCGCCCAGGCTGGCCAGCGCCAGCCACACACACCAAAATCCCCAGGAAAGACGCAGCATTTTCCCTACTCTACCATTCTCAGACGCACATTCCGCCCGCGGCGTTCATGCCTTTTGGCACGGAAGTTGCAGACCTGACGCCATTTCCCGCCCAGCCTGGGACCCGATTACGGTTGTTCCTGTGCCCATGCCGGCTGCGGGTGCGCGGCCAGCAGCGTTTCGAGCACCTGAGCGACCCCGTCCTCGTCGTTCCCCGCCGCTATTTCCCAGCCGCGCTCCTCTGCCGTCGCCACCAGATCCGGCGCCCCATTCCCCATCACCACCGCGCGCCCGGCGAACTCCAGCATCTCCGCATCGTTCCAGTTGTCACCCATCGCCAGAATTGCGTCACGCTCGAGGCCCCGCCTTGCTGCCAGCCTCCGCAGTGCCGAGCCCTTGGAGCAGCCCGGCGGCAGGATGTCGAGGATTGTCAGGTCCCGTGCCGGATATTCGGTTCGATGCATCTCGACCCGGGGCGCCAGTTCGCTCGATCGCAGCCACGCCTCCGCCGCGCGCATCCCGGCCACGCCCCCGCACACCATCCCCTGCACCGGCTCTTCGCCTTCATCGAAAGCTCGCTCCAGCGGCCGCACCTCGCGGATCCAGGGTCGATTCGCCTCCACCCACATGCGAACCCGCTCGTGCAGCGCCTCCAGCGACTCCACCACCAGGGCACCCGGGCCTTCACGGTCGAACGTAAAGACCATCGTCCCAAACGGCCGCAACGCCGGCGCCAGCGCTCGCGCCGTTTCCCTCGGGAGCAGGAACCGATCGATCGGAGTTCCCCCCAGGGTCCGCGTCACGGTTCCGTTCGAGCTGATTACGACTGCTTCCGGCTTCAGCCCCAGGGGCTCCAGCAGCGGTGCGGCATACGCCTGCCTGCGTCCCGTTGCGATCACGATTTCCATGCCCGCCGCTTTCGCAGCGCGAACCGCCCGCACGTTGCGCGCACTCACCGCTGTCCCGGCCGCAGGCAGCAGCGTGCCGTCGATATCGATGACCACCATCCGGATCGGCGCCACCGTCTGCCCTGGCATCTCAGCGACGCTCGCGAAAGAAGTCGCGCAGCAAGGTTCCGCACTCCTCGGCCAGAACGCCCGAGATCACGCTCATTTTGTGATTGAGCTGCGCATGGTTTACAACGCTCAGCACCGATCCCGCTGCGCCCGCCTTGGGATCGGCCGCGCCATACACCAACCGCGCCAGCCGCGCATGAACCATCGCTCCCGCGCACATCGCACACGGCTCCAGCGTCACATACAACTCGCAGTCCACCAGCCGGTAGTTGTCCACCGCCTGCGCCGCTGCCCGCAACGCGACAATCTCCGCATGCGCCACAGGATCCACGTCCCGCAGCACGCGATTCTGGCCCCGTGCCACGATATGCCCGTTCGCCGCGACCACGGCTCCGATCGGAACCTCGCCGGCCTCGCCGGCCGCACGCGCCTCCTCGAGTGCTGCGCGCATGAGAACGGCATCCGATTCCGCCCCTCCGCGGTCGGCGCGCTCATCTTCGGCCTTGATGTTTTCTTCCATGGAATCAATCCGTTGAGGCGGCGTTTCGGTCTGCGGCGAGGTCGGCTCTCCGGGAGCTTCCACACCGGCATCTTCTACGCCGGGCGTTTCCACCCAACGCCGAAACACTCCGATAATCTGTTCCAGCCGCCGCGGATCGCCCGCCCCTTCAAAGCGCTCCGGCGAGATCGTGCAGTCGATCCACTCGCCTCCGCTGCTGTCGAAGTTCAGCCGCTGGGGTGGCGCGTTTTTCGCCGAAGTGCCCTCCAGCCGTATGGTCAGCCGCCATCCCCGCCGCCGCAGGCTTTCCAGTTGAATCCCGTGATTATGTTCCCACGCGCCGTCGCACTGGCTTTGATACCAGCCTTCCAGCCATTCCAGATTGTCGGGCATCACTGCTTCACAGCACCCTTCGGTTGCTGTTGCGTCATGCAGTGCAGCGCGCCCAGCCCCCAGATCAGATCTCCGCAATAGATGCCCACTACCTCGCGCGCGGGAAAAACCTCCGCGAGCACATGGAGCGCCTGGCGATCGGCGGAACGATTCAAGGTTGGCACGAGCACCAGATCGTTGGCAATGTAAAAGTTCGCGTAGCTGGCCGGCAACCGCTGTCCCTCAAAGGTCACCGGAGGCGGCATGGGCAGCTCGACGATCTCGAACGTCCCGCCGCTGCGATTGCGCGCCGCTTTCAGCCGCGTGAGATTCTCCGCGAGGGGCAGGTGATTCTCATCCTCGCGATTCGGTTCCGCCACCGTCACGATGGTGTTCGGCCCCACGAAGCGCGTGATATCGTCCACGTGCCCGTGGGTGTCGTCGCCCGCGATCCCGCGATTCATCCACAGCACCTGCTCGATCCCCAGGTAATCGCGGAACACCTGTTCCAGCTGCTCGCGGCTCACGCCCGGATTCCGCTGCTGCACCTCGCTTAACAGGCATTCCTCCGTGGTGATCATCGTGCCCTGGCCGTTCACGTCGATCGATCCGCCCTCCAGAACGACCCGATGCGGGCCGTTGGGCGTTTCGACCGTCGGCATCCACTGCGGCAGATGCAGCAGTTCGGCGGCCAGCCCGGGAATCTCATCGTCCAGCTGCCAGTCCGGATACTTGGCCCACGCGTTGAATTTCCAATTTGTAATCGCGATCGTATCTTTTTGGGGGCCGGGAGAATCCTTCCGGACGAAGATCGGCCCGGCATCCCGCGTCCAGACCCGGTTGGTCGGCCAGCGATGGAAATGCACCCGCCCGAGGTCTGCTCCGTTCCGCTTCAGAACCCCCGTCGCCCGTTTCTCCGCCGCCGCGTTGTCCACCAGGATGTGGACGTCTTCCACCCGCGCCAGATGCCCGACGATTTCCGCATACACCCATGGAATCGGCTGAAACTTCCCCGGCCAGTCTTCGGGATTATGCGGCCAGGCGATCCAGGTCGCCGCGTGCGGCTCCCACTCCGCCGGCATCCGATAGCCCATCTGGCCCGGCGTTCCCTGCCCCTCGCTCATTCCCCGTCGCCATCCAGAAAGCGGTTCACCATCGGCCCGTACGCGTCAATCCGCCGATCGCGCAGGAACGGCCAGTTCCGCCGCGTATCCTCCAGCTTCGCCAGATCGACCTCGCCGATCAGGATCTCTTCCCGGTCGTGCGCCGCCATTGCCACCATCCTTCCGAACGGATCGGCCAGAAACGATCCGCCCCAGAACTCCAGCCCCGGCCCGGCCACACGGTTGCCGCGTATATCGCCGTGTTCCGTTCCCACGCGGTTCACCGCCGCGACGTACACGCCGTTGGCAATCGCATGCGCCCGCTGGATGGTTTGCCATGCCTCATACTGCGCCGTGCCGAACTCCTCTTTCTCGTGCGGATGCCAGCCGATCGCCGTGGGATAAAACAGCACGTTCGCGCCCTGCAGGGCTGTAATCCGAGCCCCTTCCGGATACCACTGATCCCAGCACACCAGCGTTCCAATCCGTCCCGCCGAAGTATCGAAGGCTCGGAATCCCAGATCCCCCGGCGTGAAATAGAACTTCTCGTAGTACAGCGGATCGTCAGGGATATGCATTTTTCTGTACAGACCCGCGATGCGTCCGTCCGTCTCCAGCACCGCGGCCGTGTTGTGGTAGAGACCCGCCGCCCGTCGCTCGAACAGCGAGGCCACCACCACCACTTTCTCTTCGCGCGCCACCGCTGCCAGCTTCTCCGTGGTCGGCCCGGGAATCGATTCGGCCAGATCGAACAGCGCGATATCTTCCCGCTGGCAGAAATATTGCGTCCGGAAGAGCTCCGGCAGGCAGATCACCTCGGCTCCGGCGTGCGCCGCCTCCCGCACCCGCTCCGCCGCCTTCTCCAGATTGGCGTCCGGGTCCGGTCCGCAGCTCATCTGCACCAGTCCCACCCGAAATGTGCGCTGTGCCGTCATCTTATGTACCCATCGTCGTTACAAATAACGGGGAAACAAGCAAAAGGCGCAGGCCATCCGGCCCACGCCCCGCTCATACCGCGTTCCGTCTACTCGAAAATCAGAATGGCCGCGGCGATGGCCGTCGTCCACAGCCCGCGCTTGTCGCCGATCGCCGACTGGGTCACGTTGGCGGTGCGGACAATCTTGTTCGAGATGCGGTAAATCTCTTTCTTCTCGTCCCAGCTCGTGTCCGGATCGAATTCTACGTCCAGAGTGGTGGCCAGCATCTCCGCCGCCAGCTCTTCCGCATACTCGCCGGCCTGCTCTTCGGTCTCGCCAAAGCTGTGATGCTCGCTTAAGTAACCGTAAGTGTTACGATCGCTGGGAATCGCCACCCCAATGCTCGAAGCCACCAGCCGGTGCGGCTCGCGAGTCGAGTTCTCGGCCACCACCGCGAACACTACTTCCCCGGGACTCAGGTATTTCAGCCCCTCTTTGCGCCCGATCAGCTTCGCCTGCGGCGGGAAGATCGACGATACCCGGACCAGATTCTGCGCCGCCACACCCGCATCCCGCAGCGCCAGCTCAAACGAGGTCAGCCTCTCCTTGTGCTTACCTACACCCTTGGTGAAAAACAGCCGCCTCGGGACCATGCTTTTTCCCAATTCTCAACTCCTCCGGATGATCTGCCCTGCCGTGGCGCTCCAGCCGCCCATTCGCCCGGGAAAATCAGCATCCCGATGAAAAATATCACACGTTTCGTGCTGTGGGGCGATCTGAGATTGTGAATTCACGCCGTTTTCAATCATACGGCACCGCGGCTGCGACCGGCGGGCGATTCCGAATCGCGTTTGCGCAGCGGCTGAGTGGCAATTTCCAGAAATTCCTGCCCGGCCCGCGAGAGCTGACGGTCCTTCCGGAAAACCAGGGCGAGATCCCGCGCCAGGCGAACGCCTTCCAGCGAAATGGCGTGCAGCGCGCCGCTCTCCTCCTCTTTGGCAACGTTGGTCCGCGGCAAAAATCCCAGCCCCAGGCCCACTCCGATATACCGCTTCAGCATCTCGCTCGATTCCACTTCCATGGCCACGCGGGGCACAATCTCGTTCACCCGAAACAGCTCGTCCAGCTGCTCACGCCGACGCCCATGCGACGGCAGCAGCAGCGGAGACCGCGCTGCTTCCTCCAGCTTCACCGTCTTCCGCGCGGCCAGCGGGTGCCCGGCGGGCGCTACCAGCGCCAATTCGTCGCGATGAACGGGTTCCACCGTAAGCCGACTGTCGCGCACCGGCAGCGATACCACCCCAAAATCCACCTCGCGATTGACTACGCTCTCCAGCGTCCGCAGTCGTTCCGCCCGCACCACGCTCAACATCACCCGTGGATACTGCCGCCGAAACTGCGCGAAGACCTGGGGCAGAACGTAGAGATGGGTCGCTTCGTTCGCACTGATCGTCAGCTCGCCTCGCGGCGAGCGCTCCTGCTCCGCGATGGCCAGCAGGATATGTTTCTGCCGCTCGACGCAGTATTCCGCGAACGGCTCGAACAGCCGGCCGGCCGAGGTGAAGGTCACCTTTCCGCCGTCGCGGTCGAACAGCCGCGCGCCCACCTCCTGCTCCAGGCTCCTGATCTGCGCGGAAACCGCCGGCTGGGTGCGCAACAGCTTCTGCGCCGCGCGCGAAAAGCTCTTCAGCCGGCTGACCTCCAGAAATGTCCGCAGATTCTCGAAATCCATCGTTGAGGACAGCATAAGCGGCTCCCCCTGCTCCCACAAGACAGGCGCCGTCTCAGTGGGCCGCCATCTCCTCCGGCGCGCGCGGTGTCCGCGGAGGCCGCCGCATGATAAACGGCAGAGGAACCAGCAGCACAATAATCAGGCTCAGTCCCCAGAAAGCGTTCTGGTAGCTCAGCATCTGCGCCTGCAGGTTCAGGACCCTCCAGGCATCGCCCACCGCCATCTGACGGGCCGCCTCGGCACTTTGCCCCATCCGTATCAGTGCATCGGTCATCCTGGCCACAAACCCGGAGTACTGCGCGCTCCCCGGCACCACGTGCGCGGTCAGGGTGGCAACGTGCGTCTGCTGCGTTCGCTCGAGGAAGGTGGTCAGCAGCGCCGTTCCCACCGATCCCCCGATATTCCGCGCGAAGTTTGAAAAACTCGAAATCTGATTGTTTTTGTTCCGCGGCACGCCCAGATAATTCAGCGTGCTGATGGGAATGAATACGAATGACAGCCCCATCACCTGGTAGGCGCGCCACATCGTGATTTGCCCAAACGACACGCCCAGATCCAGCCGCGTCAGATTGAACAGCCCAGCCGCCGTGATGGCATACCCGATCGCCACCAGCATTCGCGGATCGAACTTATTGGAGCTGACAATTTTCCCGGCGATCGGCATGGTCAACAGCAAAACCAGCGCCCCCGGCGACAGCACCATCCCCGCACGTTCCGCCGTATAGCCCAACAGCACCTGCAGGAACTGAGGGATCAGCACCGTCGTGCCGAAAAGCACCATCCCCAGCACAAATTGCAGGCCCACCGCGGTTCCGAAGTTGCGGTTCTTCAGCAAACGGATATCGACGATTGGATCCTCGTGCCGCCACTCCCACCACACAAACCAGATCAGCGCGCAGGCTGCGATCAGCGAGAACGCCACAATCGTTGTATCCCCGAACCAGTCCTTCTCCTGGCCCTTGTCCAGCACAAACTCCAGACAGCCCACGCCGAGTGAAATCAGTCCCAGGCCCATGAAGTCCACCTTGCCCGTGACCTTCTGCTCCTCCTTCAGATACGGCGGATCCTCCACCATCCGCTGGGTCAGGAACAGCGACAGCAGGCCTACCGGCAGATTGATGAAGAAAATCCAATGCCAGTTGAAATTGTCGGTGATCCAGCCGCCCAGCGTCGGCCCAATGGCCGGCGCCACCACCACCGCCATGCCGTAGAGGGCGAAGGCCTGTCCGCGCTTGCTCACCGGAAAGGTGTCGGCCAGAATGGCCTGCTCGCTGGGGGCGAGCCCGCCGCCGCCCACGCCCTGCAGGACGCGAAAGAAAACCAGCAGCGGCAGCGACGGCGCAAATCCGCACAGCATCGAGCAGAACGTGAACAGGGCCACGCACGTCATGTAGAAGCGCTTCCGCCCCATGCGCTGCATCAGCCAACCCGAAATCGGCAGGATGACCGCGCTCGAAACCAGATAGCTGGTCAGGACCCAGGTCGCTTCTTCCTGGCTCGCACCCAGCGTCCCCGCCATGTGCGGCAGCGCCACGTTGGCAATGGAGGTGTCCAGCACCTCCATAAAAGTCGCCAGCGTAACCGTCAGCGCCACCAGCCAGGGATTATGGCTGGGCGTCCAGTTTGCCTCGTCGTAGTGCAGTTCCGCCAAAGAGTGTTCCGCGACTGGAGTCGTCTCCCGCCAATCTGGGACGCTGCGCCCGCACATGCTTCACGAGCAGCAGAGCAACTCCGCCAGAAAGAGAGAGAAATTTGCTGTATGGGACAGTTTTTAGATTAGCAGCAGCCGTACAGGGTTCACGAACCCGTTCAGGAATTGCCCGGGGAATCCCGCCCGGGGAAACCGCCCCGAACCACGCACCATCGTTCGGCCGGAAAGAAGAGCTCGAGGAGCGCTACTGCGCTCCGTTCCTGAAGACCTCTTCCGCGTAGTAGTTCTCCACCCGCGCCTGGTCCCGCAGCATCTCCAGATAGGCATTTTTCAGGAGCTGCTCCCGGCTGTCCCGCAACTGCTGCCGGATCGCCTGCTGCACGCGCGGATCGTTCAGCTGCCGCTGACCCGCCGCTTCCTTGTCCAGCAGTTTGTAGATCGCATAGCCGGCCGGCTGCTTCGAGGCCGGCGAGGAGTAGAACGGCAGAACATCCGTCATCTGGCCCGCCTTCAGCTTCACCACGGCCGCATAGACTGAAGCATCGCTCCTCAGCTGTGACTCCGAAACGAATCCCATGTCCCCGCCGTTCCCCGCCGTATCCGCTCGCTCGGAGAAGTTCATCGCCAGCGCTCCGAAATCCTCTCCGCTCTCCAGCCGGTTGTGCAGCATCTCAATCTTGCGCTTCGCCTCCGCGTCGCTCATCGCCTTGCTGTTCTGCAGATTTCCCACCTGCTGCGGCGGCATGGGCGTGTTGCTCACCATGATCTGGGCCAAATGGTAGTTTTCTTCGGGCAGATCGAACTCGGCTTTGTGCTCGTTGTAGAAATTCGAGATGTCCGCATCTGTAATGTTGATCCGCGACGTGATCTCTTTGTTGAACAGCTTCTGTTCGGTTCGGTCCCGCCGGATCTCGCGCTTCAGGTCGTCGAGCGTCAGATGCTGCGAGTCCAGCCGCTTCTGGAACTCCTCCGGCGTAAACGGAGCCTTCAGCTCGTTCAGCCGCTCCGACACCTCGTCATCGGTCGCCACCAGATTCTGCTTCTCCGCCCGCTGCATCACGATCTCCTGGTCGATCAGCTGCCGGACGATGTTCAGGCGCATGATCTCGCCCTGGATCTTCGACGGCTCCTGGTGCGAGTCGCCCAGATTGCTCTGGTAGATGGTGTCCACCTCCGAGCGCATAATCGGCTTGCCGTTGACCGTGGCTACCGTGTTGGGATCGTGGGCCCGCTGGCACCCGGCGCATACCAGCAGCGCGAGCCCCAGCCACGCGAAATCGAATTTGCGATTAAAAAAACAGGCGCTCAGCGCGCGAGATACAACCGATCGAGACGTCAAACAGTTCTCCCTGCTGCCGCGCCGCAAATCGGGGGTGCGGCGCTCACCTTCCAGAATAATGCGGCCCCCGTCGCCTGCATAGACTTCAGTTTTGGCATGCTATTGCGAAGACTGGGGCGCCGGTGCCGGCGGAGAGTCCGGCGCGTTCGGCGGAGGCGTAACCCCCTGTTCACGCAGCGCCCGGTCCACCATCACCCACAGTTGCGATTCATCCAGTTGTCCCGCCCAGCGCTCGCCGTTCACGAAGAACGTCGGCGTGGCGTCCACCCCCAGCTTGTCGCCCGCCTTCATCTCCGCGATAATCCGGCTGTCGTCCTGTTTGGCCACACACGCGTTCAGTTTGTCCGCATCCAGATGATCCCGCTGCCCTTCGTCCTGGGCCAGCTTATCCAGTCTTTCTGCTGACTTCGCGGCGCTGTTCTCCGGCCCGCTCACGTCCTGCCCGTGCAGGTGCAGATAGTCGACGTAATTCCAGTACGCCGCATCATTCAGCGTCGCCAGGCAGTTTGCATCCACCGCCGCATGCATCGCCCACGGATGGATCTGCACCAGCGGATAATCCACGTAAACGAACTTCACCAGACCGTTGTAGTGCTTCAGCGTGTCCGGAAAGAATTCTGCATTCATCCGCGCGCAGAAGGGGCATTCGAGATCGTCGAAGTTCACGATGGTCACCTTCGCAGCGGCATCCCCGCGTACCGGCCGCCCAATGGCCTCCGGCAATTCCGCCGGATCCGGCCCGATGTTCCATTTCGACAACCGGGCCAGCGTATTTCCATCCTTCGACAGAAGAAAATCCACGGTCTGCTTCCGGCTCGGTTCGTTCGGCAGGAAGAAGGTCACCGCAATCGTGTCATACCCACTCAGATCGCTCTTCGCCCGCGCCCCGATGGTCATCTGGTACTGGGGCGGCACGCCCAGCTCCGACCGGATCATGATCTCGATCTTGCGCGCCAGCGCCGGAGAGGACTGCGCGTCGAGCAGCGGCTGACCCGTCGCCATCGGCCCCCCGCCGGGCGGCCCACCGGGATTTGGACTTGTGCCAGGAGTCGGCGCCGTCTGTTGCGCCATGCATACGGCCGCGCCCATCACCAGCGCCCAGCCAAAAACCAGGTTCCTCTTCAACAAGTAAAACCGCCTTCTGTGGCCTGAAAGCCATTACCCCCAGGGGGACGTCACTCCATTATCGCAGTTTGCAACCCGCCGCCGGCTGCCGGCGATTCTCGGCCCAGGGGTCAGACAGGCCGCTGGCGCCGCACTCAGAACAGGCTGATGCGGTGCGCCAGATCGCCCACGCTGGAAACCCCGGCCAGATTCAGGCTATAGAAATACTCCGAATCGTCACGGATCGAGCCAAGCGAAAAGCGCCGGTACTGGAAGTCCAGCCCGCAGCAGTTCCAGTTGTACTGCGCCTGCACCGCCCCGTACTGCAGTTGCTGGTGGATCAGATCGTAGGCCGTATTCAGGCCAAAGCTTGGCCCCAGCTTGCTCGCCGCCCCATAAATCGCCGACATGTGAATCTGGTTGTAGGGATTGGGTTCGTTCGGCGACAGCGGCGGCGCTTTGGCCGTCGTCAGCGGCGTCACCCCCAGCGGCACGTTCAAATACGAGTCCCCGAACTGCAGCCGCCAGAAGCCCTGCTGGTACCCCGCAAAGATGTTGCTCGAGGTGATCTTCCCCGCTTTGACGTCATAGTCCAGATCCCACTCCGCATCCGTCTTCCCGCTCGTCCGCACCCGCAGCCGGGAAATCACCGGCGTGTTGTGCCGCGCCTCGGTGAGAAAATCGATGCCGGTAAAGTCCAGCGTCGTGTCCAGCGGATTCGGCGTTCCGCGGGTAATCGCGTGATCGAAATCCGGCTCGAAATAGTATTTCTGCGCCACCCGCCAGGTCACCCAGTCCCGCGTCCCGCCCCCGCACAGCGTATCCGGCCCCAGCGCCTCGTCCCCCTTGCAGGGCCGCGGATGCAGATGCCGCAGAAAGAGCCGCTGGGTCAACCCGTACTCCAGCTCATTCGTGTTGCTGGTCACGTCCGCGTCGTCGAACCGCAAAATCTGCCGGAAGTTATTGATCCCGGTCACGTACCGGTAGTTCAGCTCCGGCTCGATGGTGTGCCGCAGGTCGCCCCCCAGCAGATGCACCAGCCAGGGCGACGTGAAATCGCGCTCCAGCGCCGGAGGCCGCAGCTCGAAGCCCGTCTCCAGGTCGGTGCGGCTGGTGTCGTCTTCGCGCACCACCGGGATCTGATCGAGATTCGCCGGATACTGGCTCTTCCCATACCATGTCTCCCGGAACGCCGCGTTGGGCCGGAACATCCACCCGTCGAAGTGCAGCGGCATCGATGCCCGCGGATAGAAATCCACCCGCGGCACCTCCGCCGAGGTCCGGAAACTGGGATAGTCGTAACGCGACAAAGCCTCCGCCGAGCCCCGGAACCCCCACACCAGCGGCGACTCGCTCATGGGGCCGCCGAGCCGCCGGTCCGCCACGCCCACATCAATCTCCGGCAAGTGCAGGATCCTCACCTCATCGCCCACCACCGCCGCGCTCTGAAAGTCCTGATACCGGTTCATCCGCAGGCTTTCCCAAATGTCATGGTTTTCGTGGGTCACGTACATCTGCGACTTCACTTCAGAGTTGATCGCGATCGCGTAATCCTCTTCGAACACCAGCCGGTAGACATACGAGCTCAGGTATTCGGCGTCCACCGCCCCGGTCGTGTTCGGCGTAAAGTCGAAGCGCCCGTCCGCCCCGACGTCGATCCCGCCCTGGTTCTGTCCCCTCGTCCCGTTTGGCTCCCATACCCCCTCATCCAGCAGGCTGTGAAAATGCACGTTGGCAAAGTCCAGCCCCCGCCCCCGGTAGCGAAACATCCCGTCCGGCGCGAAACCTCGTTTCGACCACCACTGCGCCGCCATCATCAGATCGGCGCTCCGGCCCAGCGTGAGGTAGAAGCCCTCTCCGACCATGAATCCCTTGGTGGTGTTGTTTCCGAAGTATGGAATCAGGATTCCCGAGGACCGTTCCACGTTCACCGAGTGGGTCACGTAGGGCAGATAAAGCAGCGGCATGCCGAACCACTGGAAGATCGCGTTGTCGGTCTTCGCCAGCCCATGATTGAGCTCGATGGTGCGCGACAGGATGCGCCAGTCCGGTTTGGGCAGCCGGCACGACGTCATGGACCCGTGGATCACGCGGTAGTGCCCCTGCCCCAACTGCAGCACCTCGCGCCCGGTCAGCGCAAATGGGTTGGGCGCTGTGAACACCATCCGCCCCCGCGGCGTCCGCTCCACCCCCAGCGTGCCCACCACCTCGAAAAAATCCCCCGTGTCCGCGTAAACGTTGATCGTCCCGTGATCCGCGACGAAATGCTCATCGTCCGGGCCGCCATCGATCATCAGATGCCCCTGGGCATCGATCTCCCCCGTCCCGTCGTTATAGCTCACATGGTCCGCGTGGACGATGTATGCGCGGTAATCGATCTCCACATGACCGTCCAGCGTGTAGAGATTGCCATGGGGGAGCGACTCCATTTTTTGCTGATCGGCCGCGATGCGCACCGGCACCCCGGTTTTCGCCTCGGGCACCACATGCGCTTCGGGAAGCTTGCTCTGCAGGCTGGGATCGTCGGGAAGATCGGCAACGGGAACCGCGCCGGCCTGGGAAGGCGCGCCGGGAGGAAGCTGTGTGGTTACCGCCTGCGCCCAAAGCCGCGGATGAAGTAGGAGCAACAGCGTGATACACCAAAACAGGAGGGGTTTCATCGCGCGCGGCAATTCCAGCATAGCAAAGCGGTGTGCTTGTGTTTCCGCCCCGGTTCTATCTTTGGGCTCCATGTTCCGGTTCTCGGCGCGCCTCCCGCTCCGCGCAGGGCAACCGCAGCCAGGTTGGAGGTGGATCGTGCATCAGCCCGCAGCCGCGCACAAACCGTCCGGTACCCGGCCCTTCCATTTCTTCTCTCACGCCCTCAGTTTTCCGCAACCTTCCTCGCCCGCTTTTGTTTCAATACAAAGAGAGACGCTGGTTTCCCGGGTAAGTTCCGTCTGCGTCTTCGCCCCCACCGCGAACGAGGCCCAGAATTGAGCGCTCCCCCTTCCGATCTCCGCACCCCGTTCATTCCCGACGAGCCCGCTCCTTCGGGCCAGCGGACATCGCTGCCCTCCTGGAAGGGCGCAGCCAGTTCCCGCATCTCCGCCCACCGTGTCCGCGGCAGCAAAGTCCCGGACAACCAGCCGCCCCTGCCCGGCATGGACACCGACCTGACCCCGGCCTCGATCGCTGCCCGCGTCGCCGAGCGCTATGCGCGTATCCCCTCCCACCGCGAGATGCTGGCCCGCCAGGCGGCCGCCGCCTCTCTTACCGTGCGCTCCATCGTCGAAGCCGGCTCTGCGGACCAGGCGGCCGGCCAAACGTCCCAGCCGCTGGTTCCGGAGACTCACCCCGAGCCGATCCAGCAGGAACTCCTCCGCTACTCTGTCAGCTCCGACTCGCTGCCCGCCACGCCCGTCACTCCCGCGCAGGCCCGTGTTCCCGCGGCAGGCTTCGCCCACCCCGCCTTCGAACCCTCCGACCCCTTCGAAGAAGCCGTCGTCGAGCCCTCCAGCCCCCTGCCCGCTCGTCTTATCGAGAACCCCAGAGAGTTGGTTGCTCCCCGCAAAGCTCGTCCCCGCCTGGCTGAAGGCCCCCTCCGCGATGAGGAGGAATCCCGCCGCACCGCCGCGGAGCCTGCGGAGAAAGAAAGAGCGCCCATTCCCACCGCAATTCCCCTGGCGCAGTCGCTCTTTTCCGAAGGCGACCGCTCCGCTGCGCCGCCCCGCACCCCTGGGCGTACGCAGTGGCTCTCCATCCAGCTCGATGCCGAGACCAGCCCGCGTGAGGACCGCCCTCCCGCTCCTTCCGGCAGCCACGGTCCTTTGCAGGTTGCCTCGTTCGAAGACCGCATCATGGCTGCGCTGGTCGATATCGGAATCGTTGCGGCCGCTTTTCTGCTCTTCGTGGGAGTCTTTGCCTTCTCCACCACCCACTTCCCCACGGGCCGCGTCGCGCTCGCCGGAGCAGCCGCCATCCTGCTCGCCATGGGCCTGCTCTACCAGTACCTCTTTTTCACCCTCACCGACGCCACTCCCGGCATGCGCTACAGCGACATCGCCCTGTGCACCTTCGAGGACGAGAACCCCACCCGCCCCGCGATGCGCGCGCGCATCGCCGCTCTGCTGCTCTCCGCGCTGCCCCTCGGCCTGGGTTTCCTGTGGGCCGTCTTCGACGAGGATTCCCTCGGCTGGCATGACCGCATCACCCGCACCTACCAGCGCAGCTACCGCGAACCGGACTGAGAGCGCTGGCCGCAGCTCACTGAATGGGCGTCTGCCTCGCCGGCTGGTAGTCGAAGTCCCACTTCTGCCACTTCTTCCCCGACTCGTAACGCGTATTCCAGTCCAGCCAGTAAGCATCTGCACCCGGAGTGTCCGGATAATGCTCCGCCGCAGGATAGGGATAGCGGCTCATTGACTGGAATGGCATCGGACCGACCGCGAACGGCGCTTCCTCCCAGTAGTCCATGTCCTTCACAAAGCCGTTGGCGTAGAAGAAATAGTCCCGCGTCCACCCTGCCGGCAGCGGCGGCAGCGTTTGGACGCTGAACTCGGCGTCGATCTCCTCCCCCGTCCCGAAGATCACATAGCGGTTGTCGATATTCCGCAGCAGGGGCGTCACATCCCCGTACCGCGTATACACGCCCCGCGCCCACAGAAACGGTCCCGTCGCGCTGATCCGGTCGTAGTTGTAGGTCAGATCTCCCGGCGTTTTTCCTTCGATCTGTTGCGGATAACCGCGGAAAGCCAGATGCGCCATCGCCAGCGGCACCTCCGTCCGACGCACGTTCGACGCCTGGACTGGAGATTGATCCACCCGCGCCTCATCCCAGTAAATCTGCAGATTGGTGGTGATGCGGATCTTCCGCGCTCCGGGCGGCAGCTTCCCGGTCAAATCCACCACAATGGTCCGCGGCAGCCCCGCCGGAAATCCCATATCGTCGATGATCCGCCGCCAACTGCCGTCCGGCATCTGCGCATCGACCCGCGGGGGAATCGGCTTGAGGCCTGCCTGCCACGCCGCGTACATCGAGCTGGCGCTGAAGTACTCGATATACCCGTTCAGCAGCAGCCGCAGCGGCTTCTGCGGCGACCACGCCCCCACATCCAGGGTCAGTGTGTGCAGATTCGCAAACCCTGCATAGCTCAGATTCGTGAAGTCGCGCACGTAACGGTGATCTGTTTGCGCAAGGAGCACCCGCACATCGCGCCCATTGTTGTCCCAGGCGCCCGCTACCGGCTGCGGATCGGACACCGCGACCGTCTTTCCCGACGCGAACGGCCGCTCGCTGAGGAATCTCTCGTCGGGATACACAGCGACCCTCGCAGGATGGTCCACTGCCACCAGCCGCAGCTGGTCGATGTAGTTGACCTCTTCCATGGGCTCGCCGAACCGCAGACTGAGCAGTCCATTCCGCGCTCGCAACTGGTCCCCGTCCACCTTGATCCATTCATCGGGATCGTTCTGGTTCGTCGCGACTGGGGATACCCAGTGTCCAATCACCGCCGCCCCAATCACGTCCGACACAAACCTGTAATGTTTCCCATCCCACGCGAACAGCGTCGGACAGGAGCTGCCCCGCCGGTCCAGCTCCTTCAGGTCCACTTCCTTCTTCGCGCCCACATCGATCTCGTCCTGCGGCACCCCGGTCGGCCACAGCAACCGGACGACATCGACATGGTCCGCTTTGCCCAGCCCCGCCAGAATCTCCGTCGATCCCTGGCTCAGATACCCCGATCCTCCCTGCACCTCGAACTTCTGCCACATCCCATTGGCCAGCACTTCCACCTTCGTGCCGATGGCCGTCTTGTTGTCCGCCAGCCCGGTGAGGGCAATCCGCAGCGAACGGTTGGCGTTCCCACCCACATTCCGCAATATGATCGGGGGCGAATACAGCTGCGTCACGATCAGATCCGCCGCGCCGCCGCCATCGACATCGGCGGTAATCAAGGCTCTCCCATCATGGATCTTCACGCGGTCCAGCCCCAGCGCCGCGCTCACGTCCTCAAATCCCTTCGGTCCCAGATTGCGCAGAACGCGCACCTCTGATCCATGCGGCGTATCGAAAAGAACGGCGAGGTCAATCCACCCATCGTTATCAAAGTCAATCGGTGCGACGCTCCTCGCGCCTGTCACCCCCGCTGGAACCGGCAGCGGCACCCGCTCGAACCGCTTGCCCTCCATATTCCGCCACAGGCTCAGATACGGGGGAGCAGCGCTCACCTCCGCCACGTCCATCCATCCATCTTTGTCAAAATCGAAAACTGCGAAGCTTCGCGCGGCGGGCAAGTGGGGATCGTCGTATACAAGCACCGGCTTGAACGCACCCTCCCGCTGATTCTCGTAAACCACCGGCGCGCGTCCTGATCCGGCCACCACCAGGTCCACGGCCCGGTCATTGTTCATGTCCGAGAGCGTGGCTTGCCAGGTCTGTCCCTGCCCTGCCAACCCCGTCGGCCCGGTCCACTCCGTGAAGGTGGAATTGCCATTGTTCCGCCACATCACGTTCGGCCCGGATTTGCCGCCGCCGATGGACGATCCCGTAACAAACAGATCCAGGTCCCCATCATGATCGAAGTCCACAAACGTCAGTCCCATCGGCTGGTTCAGTTGCCGGATGCCCACCTTCGCCGTCACGTCCTCGAATTTTCCATGACCCAGGTTGTGAAACAGGATCACCCGATCTTTCATCGAGACCGCCAAATCCGGCAGCCCGTCATTATCGAAATCCCCCACCGCACACCCGATGCCCTCGCCCTTTGCATCCAGACCCGTTTCTGCCGGAGGCACCAGCTCAAAAGATCCATTTCCCAGGTTCCGGTAGACACGGATTGCATGCTCCCCCGCATCCATCGACGCCAGGTCCTGGTGCCCCGGTCCAAAGATGTCGATGATGCACGCGCCTCCTCCTGGTCCGGCGCCCACATCTCCATGCGGCGAAGCCCCTGGGAGTTCCCTCGCTTCAAACTTCACGGGAATCATCGCCCCCACCGGCTCCACCGGCACGGGCATCTCCTCCATGGTCGAATAGTGCCCCCGCTCCCCGTACGTCACGCTCAGTGGCGAGGCAACCTTCGTCTGTGTCTCGTGCTGGAAAATCGCCACGTGCTCGTGCGCTTCCGCGGTCCGGCCCGCCCGCTGCAGCGCCCGCGCCAGCCCAAACTGTGCCGACGCGTGCAGCGGATTCAGCTGCAGCGCCGTCTCGAACTCCGCGATCGCCGCGTTCCCGTCGCCCAGCGTTGCCTCCAGCGACCCCATGAAGTAATGCGCGTCCGCATCCTTCGGATCGATCGCCACCACCTTCCGCATGTCGTCGAGCGCCTGCTGCGGCTTCGCCTCGTCCATCTCCACCAGGCCAAGGTTGTACCAGGCTCGCGGATTCTCCGGCGACCTCTTCGCCGCCTTTAGTAACTCCTGCTCCGCCTCCGGCAGCTTCTCCATGTAGAGCAGCGCAATCCCCCGGTTCAGCACCGGGATCGCCGACTCCGGATCGGCTGCTTCGGCCTGCGCGAAGTCCGCCGCCGCCTTCTCCGTCAGCTGCTGATTCATCAGCGCGACGCCAATACTGTTCAGCCGCGCCGCCTCCGTCGTTTGCGCGTTGTCCGTCGCCGGCCGCGCCTTCAACACGCTCAAACCGCCAAGCAAAACAATGGCGGGGACAAGAAAGCTGATAAGGAGAAGATGGTTTTTCCGGGAAGGCATTTCCGCGTCCATTATAGGGACTGCGCGTCCGACGGGGTCTTTCGCCAGCAGAGCGGCTGCATCCCACATTCCCGCCGGGGCTCGGGGAAAGTGGCGATGTGGAATGGCCGTTCCGGGATCTTCCTGGCTTCCGTGCAGCGTCTCTGGCCGGATCGTTCTTTTCGAATGTGCCGATCGTGAGGATAAGCGCAAGCCTCCCCAGCCGCCGCGAGACGTCGAATGCAGGATCTCTGTCGGCGAACGCCCCGCCCGGACGCGCCAGTCCCTAGCCGCCGATGTGGACCATGCTGCGCGAGGGCTTCAGGAAGCCTGGCTCGCCAATATGATGCCGCGCTTCCTTCTGGTCCACCGTCCGCCGGATGAACGCTGCCAGATCCGCGTCGCTCCCACCCCCCTGCAACACCCCATACAGGTCGTGATCGCTCTGCGAGAACAGGCAGGTGCGGACCTTCCCGTCCGACGTGAGCCGCACCCGGCTGCAGTGTCCGCAGAAGGGATGGGTCACCGGAGCGATGATCCCCATCTCTCCCCGCCCGTCATCAAAGGTGTATCGCAACGCCGTCTCGCTCGCCGCGTTCGGCTCAAGCGGACGCAGCGGCCGAAAACTTTCCAGCGCTTCCAGAATCTCCCTGAGCGACACCACCGACTCCGGCGTCCACAGCCGGTCCTCTTCCAGCGGCATGAATTCGATGAAGCGAACAATCACGTCTTCGTCCCGGGAAAACCGCGCGAACGGCACAACCTGGTCCTCGTTGAATCCGCGCAGCAGCACGCAGTTCACCTTGACCGGAGCCAGGCCTGCCCGCTTCGCCGCCCGAATCCCGCCCAGCACCCGCTCGTAGCTCCCTGGAACCCGCGTGATACGCGCGAATTTCTCCGCGTCCACCGCGTCCATGCTCACGGTGATCCGGTTCAGTCCCGCGTCACGCAGCGGCACCGCCAAATCCTGTAACAGATGCCCATTCGTGGTGAGTGCCAGATCCAGAGGCTGGCCATCCAGGGTCCGCAGCTGGTTCAGCTCCCGGATCAGTTCCAGCAATCCCCTGCGCAGCAGCGGCTCGCCGCCGGTCAGCCGGATTTTCTCGATTCCCAGGCTCACAAACACCCGCGCAATGCGCAGGTAGTCCTCGATTGGCAGCTCCGCGTACACTGCCCCTTCGTTTCCCGTCCGGCAATAAACGCACTTGTAGTTGCACCGGTCAGTGATCGAAACCCGCAGGTCGGTAATCGCCCGGCCATGCTTGTCCCGCAGCCGATCCGGTCTCGGCAGGGCGGTCTTGGGCGTCGATTCTGCCAGGCTGGCCATGAACTCTTACTCTATTGGATGCTCCTCGCCCGCGTCAGCTTCCCGCGATTTTGCCCGAAGCCCCATCGCCCGGCGGCCCGTGCCGCGACTGCCGCCAGGAATAGAAACGACGCAGACAGAGCAGGCACCGGTAGGCACGCATCCCAATCAGCCGATACGGAATATCGCGCCATCGAAAATGGGAACGCCGGATTTCACCCGCCTGGAAACAATGGGGACATCTCAAGCCTCTTGCTCGCATCGATGTGTACCCCCCTGCCAGCCGCCAAAAACGCAGAGTCCCTACATCCCATCGTAGTTCGGCCCTCCGCCCCCTTCTGGCGGTACCCACTGAATCACCTGGTATGGGTCCATAATGTCGCAGGTCTTGCAGTGCACGCAATTGGTGAAATTAATACGCAGCTCCCGCCCCGCCCCGGCGCCATCCCCCGCGGCCGGTTGCTCCGCCATCTCATACACCGCCGCCGGACAGAAATACTGGCACGGATTCCCGTATTCGCGGGTACAGCGTTCGCTGCAGATGTTCAGGTCCTCCACCACCAGATGCACCGGCTGATCCTCGTCGTGCCGCGTACCTGAATGAAATACATCGGTTAAGCGGTCAAACGTCAGCTGGCCGTCGCCCTTCGCGTTCCCCGTCATCGCCTCGCGATCCTGGTGAACCGGCCCCAGCGCATCCAGCCGCTCCATCCGCGTGTACCCCGCCCGGTTTTTCGCGTCCGGCCCGAGGTTTCCGCCGCGCAGCACCTGCTGAATTCCCGCCTGTACCATCCCTTCCAGCAACCCGTGCTCGAATCCCTGATGGAAATTCCGCACCGCCCACAATTCCTGTCGGATCCAGCTCGCGTCCACCGCCTCTTTGTACTGGCTCAGCGTGTCGGCCGAGCTGTTGCCGCTCAGCAGCGCCTCGAACGCCGCCTCCGCCGCCAGCATCCCGCTCTTGATGGCCAGATGGATCCCTTTCAGCCGCTGCGAATTCAAAAAGCTCGCTGAATCCCCCAGCAGCATCCACCCATTTCCGTAGATCCGCGGCATCGTCAGCCAGCCGCCGTAGGGCAGACTTTTCGCGCCGTAGCGAATCATCTTCCCCCCCTCCAGAATCCGCCGCGCAAACCGGTGCTCCTTAAAGCTCTGAAACACGTGGTGCGGATCGGTGCGCGGATCCTGATAATCCAGCCCCGTCACATACCCCACCGACACCAGCGTGTCCGTGATCCCGTACACCCACGCTCCGCCGTACTCCCGGCTGGTCAGCGGATATCCCAGCGTGTAGATCACTTCCCCCTTCGCCACCCGTCCCGCCGGAATCTCCCACAGTTCCTTGATGCCCACGCCGTAGGTTTGTGCGTGGTCGGGATCCTCGAGTGCCAGCCGGCCGATCAGTTCCTTCGCGCAGTTTCCCCGGGTGCCCTCGGCCAGCACGGTCACCTTCGCCCGAAGATCGTATCCCGGTTCAAAATTCGCCTTCGGCTGCCCATCCTTATCCACGCCTTTGTCGTCCGTCCGAACGCCGACCACGCGCGCGGTCGCCACATCCCGGCTGTCGGAATCCCACAGCAGCTCGGAACCCGCAAATCCCGTAAAGATGGTGATGCCGGCTTCCTCGACCTTTTGCCCCATCCACTTCACAAACTTGTTGAGCGAGATCACGTAGTTCCCGTGATCCCGCAGCGGTGGCGGAACGATGGGAAATTTGTGCTGCCCCTTCCGCATCAGATACCAGACTGACTCCTTCGTCACCTCGGCATCCAGAGGCGCTTCTTTCTCGAAGCCCGGCAGGAGTTCGTTCATGGCTCGCGGATCGAGCAGCGCCCCTGACAGGCAGTGTTGCCCCACCTCCCGCGCCTTCTCCAGCACGGAGATGTTCTCCTTCGAAAGAGGCGCATCCGGATGCGCCCCATTGTGCGCGTCGATCAGTTGCGCCAGCCGCAGCGCGCACGCCATCCCCGCCGGTCCTCCGCCGACGATCACCACGTCCGCCTCCATCTGCGGCCGCGCCACCCCTTCGATTGGTTTGCGAAAAACGGTCATAGAATTCCGGGCTTTTGTCGAAGTTGGAGGCTCGCCCGTTGGGCATTCGACCGATCATCTTAGCAGCCGCAGCGCGCAGCGCGTTCGCCTGAACCACCCGCCCGGAGCCCGTCGAAGGAGCCCGCCCCAGCGGGATCAGACCGCTGGCTTGCTCTCGCCTGCGGCTCCCGCCAGCAGAACCAGCGCCAGCGCCCGGCGCTTTCCGTAGCGATGGATCACGGCGATCAGCCCCGCAGCCATCATGATCGGCACCGCCAGCGTCAGCAGTCCGCGCTGGAAGCCGCCTGTCAGGTCGGCCATCGCCCCCATCCAGTACGGCCCGACAAAGCCTCCCAGAATCCCGATGGTGTTGACCACCGCGATTCCCGCCGCCGCCGAGCGTCCCCGCAAAAAGCTGGTTGGGATCGTCCACAGCGGCGCCTGCATCGCGGCGAACCCCATCATCATCACGGCGAGCGAGGGCAGCACCACCACCGGCCGTAGTGACAATCCCGCGCCCACAAAGCCCGCCGCCATCACAAACACGGGCACCGCAATGTGCCAGTACCGCTCACCCGTTCTGTCGGAGTGCGCCCCGTTCCCGAGCATCGCCAGCGCGCCCAGCACGCCCAGCACGGCAATGATCAGCCCCACGCCGGTGGTGCCCAGCCGGGTCACCTGCTGGACCAGGGCCGGAGCTGAAAACGAGTAGCCGTACGCCGCCAGCAGCACGCAGAAAAAGAAACTGCCCAGCAGCCACACTCGCGGATCGCGAAAGGCCCGCGACGCATCGTGGCGGCCATGCCCCGCTTCTCCCGGCTCGTTCTCCAGCTTGCGCAGAATCCAGTTCCGCTCCGCCTCCGTCAGCCATCCGGCCTTCGCCGGACCATCCGGCAGCCCCAGCAGAAACACCAGGCTCATGGTTACCGCCGGTAAGCCTTCCAGCAGCAAGAGCCACTGCCACCCCGCCAGCCGGGCATGCCCGTCCAGATGCAGCAGCCATCCCGCCAAGCCTCCCATCACCGTCGAGCTCAGCGGATAGGCAATATAGAAGCGGCTCACGGCCTTCGATCGCTCGCCCGCCGGAAACCACTGCGACAGATAAAAGATCACGCCGGGGAAGAAACCTGCCTCGGCCACCCCCAGCAGCAACCGTCCCGCATAGAACTCCAGCGGCGTCCGCACGAAGATCATGGCCATCGAGATCAGGCCCCACGTCAGCATGATTCGCGCCAGCCAGCGCCGCGCCCCAAACCGCACCAGCAGCAGGTTCGAGGGGATCTCGCAGGCCGCATAACTCAGGAAGAACAGCCCCGCGCCCAGTCCGAACACCGTCTGGCTGAAATGCAGTTGCTGGTTCATCTGCAGCGCGGCAAAGCTCACGTTCACGCGATCCATGTACGCGATGCCGTAGCCCACGCCGATCATCGGGAGCAGGCGCACGCTTGCCTTCCCCAGCGCCGAGCGGCCAATCGCCTCTTCTGTCGGCGAAGGCACCACTGCCAAGCCGGGATTCTCCGGTCTGTGCACAACCCTGATTGTCGGCATAGGCGGTCGGAAGATGGCCGAGTATAGCACCGCACCCCGGCGATCGGCCCAGCCGGTCGTTACCGAGCCATGAGCGTCGCGCGGCAGAGACATACTGCCAGGGCGCCCTGGCTCCCCGGCTAGGAGCTGCCCTTCGCCTTCCTGATTTCTTCCGTCAGAGCCGGCACCACCTGGAACAAATCTCCCACTACGGCCACATCGGCAATCTCGAAGATCGGCGCCTCGGCATCTTTGTTGATGGCCACAATCGTCCGCGCGCCCTTCATCCCGACAATGTGCTGGATCGCCCCGCTCACCCCGACGCCGATATACAGCTTCGGCGCCACCGTCTGCCCTGATGATCCAATCTGCCGTTCCATCGGCAGCCATCCGTTGTCGCAGATCGGCCGCGACGCCGCTACTTCCCCACCCAGCGCAGTCGCCAGATTTTCCGCCAGCGCCAGGTTCTTCTGCTCGCGAATCCCGCGCCCCACCGCGACGATTACTTCCGCCTGCGACAAATCCACCGTCTGCTTCGCTTCCTGGAACACTGCGTGCGGCACCACCCGCGCCGGCTGGCTCGCCTTCGCAGCTACAGTCTCCAGCGGAGCTGAACCCGCTTCCGCCTGATCCGCACGGAAGGCTCCAATCTGCACGGTCGCCATCCATGGAGCGTCTCCGCCGAACGACACGTCCGCCGCGAATTTCCCCTGAAACATCTGCCGCGTGAACAGCAGCCGCCCGCCTTCGTACTTGTAGCCGGTCGCGTCTGAAATCAGCGTCCGGTCCAGCGCCAGCGCCAGCCGCGGCGCAAAATCCCGTACCTGATAGGTGTGCGGAAACAGCACCAGCTTTGGCTGCTTCTCCTCGATAAAAGCCCTGAGCGCGGCGACATAAGCATCGGACGTGTACTGCGCCAGCGCTTCATTCTCCAAAGCGGTGACTCTTCCAACAGCTTTGCCGGCCAGATCCTGCGCCACTGCCGCAACCGCGTTGCCGGGCAGCACCACCTCGACGCCCCAGCCGGTATCCTTCGCAATCGCCTGGGCCGCCGCCACCGTCTCGAAGGAAACGCGGTTCAGCTTCCCCTCGCGCTGCTCCGCCACCACCACAATTGTGTCTGCCATAACGCACGTCAGGGGAGCCGCAGCTCCCCTCGTCCCTTCCGAAGTTGTGACTCTGCTGCTCTCGTCCGCCGGCGCCAGGCGCCCGTTGCCGGGACGCCAAGTCCTCAGTACTCGTGTATCCGGCCCTTCCGCAGATGCGTCCCCCAGATCCCGAACACCACCGCCAACAAACCTGTCGCGACGTTGTAATAGAACATCGGATGCACCCAGCCTGGATCGTAGGTCAAATCCTGCCCCGTCCACAAAAGCAGCAGCACCGCAAAAAATGCGAACTGCCCCGACAAAACCTGGAACATCAGCCCCTTCTGCCGCCGCTTATCGAGTGCCCCCACCTGCGCCGGGGTCAGATTCCGTTCCGCCTGGGGGATGTTCATGTTCGCCATCGAATCTTCTTCTCCTTCAGAATCGCCTTCGCGTGCGGCCTCTGCCGCCAGCTGTCTTTTTTTCAGGATGAACCGGGGATCGCTGCGAATTTCTCCGTCAGCTTACCAAACTCGATACGCCTCGCGCACCTCAGCGGGCCGGCTTCGCTTTTCCACACCCTGTCCCCTGCACCCTAACCCCTGCCTCACAGCACCCGCGCCTCATTCTTCAGATACTCCACCACCTGCTTCGCCGCCTCGCCCGCCGGACCCTCGATCCTGCGGGTCTTTTTCTGGCTCCCCGGCACATACAGCTTCTCGATCTTCTGTACGTGCGGCGACAGCTTTCCTTCCACCTCCGCCCACGTCACCTTCCGGAACGGCTTCATCTTTGCCTGCTTGATCCCGATCAGCGTCGCATAGCGCAGCTTGTTGATACCGCTCTGGATCGTCAGCACCGCCGGCATCGGCATCTCGATGTGCTGATAATGGCCGGCCTCCAGCTCACGCTTGAGCTTCAGCCCCTGATCCGTCTTCTCGATCCCGATAATAATCGTCGCGTGTGGAATGCCCAGGATCTCTGCCAGCAGCACGCCCGTCTGCGCCGCGCCGTAGTCATCCGACTGCAGACCGGTCACAATCAGGTCGAAATTCTCCCCCCCAATGGCAGCGGCAATCGCCCGAGCCGTGTTGGCCGCATCCATCTGGGCAAACCGGTCGTCCTCCAGATGAATCGCCCGATCTGCCCCTTTGGCCAGCGCCTCGCGCAGCACCTGCGCGGAGCGCGCCGGACCCGCCGTAATCACCGCAACCTCGCCCGAGTGCTTTTCCTTCTGCCGCAACGCCTCTTCCAAGGCATAGGCGTCCGGCTCGTTCGTCTCCCACGAGACATCGTCCCGGATCCACGTCCCCGTTTCGTTCAGCCGCAGCGGCGCATCCTTCTGCGGAACCTGCTTGATGCAAACCAGAATTTTCATATTTGGGCGATTCAGAACCAACCGCAAAGTATAGCCGACCGCGCAGGTTCACGCGCCTGCTCCGGTTTCCTCGCGCGAAGCGCGCCCCGCCCGGACGGCCAGTCCCATCCCGTAAAATAGAAGCATCCCCAATTGATTGAGAGCTGCATGATCTCCGTTTCCAATATCACCATGCGCTACGGCGCCAAAGTTCTGTTCGAAGAAGTCTCCACCACCTTCACCCCCGGCCGCCGGTACGGCCTCACCGGCCCCAACGGCGCGGGCAAGTCGACCTTCATGAAGATCCTGTCCGGCGATCTCGACCCCCAGAAGGGCACGGTCGTCCGCCCCCGGAAGTTGTCCGTCCTGAGTCAGGATCAATACGCCTTTGACGCCTTCCGCGTCATCGACACCGTCGTGATGGGCAACAAGCCCCTTTGGGCCGCCCGCGAGGAGCGCGACCGTATTTACGAAAAATCCGAACTCACCGACGACGACGGCATGCGCCTGGCGGAACTGGAGGGAATCGTCGGCGAAGAGGACGGCTATACCGCCGAATCCGACGCTGCCATCCTCCTCCAGGGCCTCGATATTTCCGACGATCTCCACGAGCGCCGGATGTCCGAGCTTCAGGGCGGTCAGAAAGTCCGCGTGCTGCTGGCCCAGGCGCTCTTCGGCAAACCCCAGGCTCTGCTCCTCGACGAGCCCACCAACTACCTCGATCTCGACTCCATCCACTGGCTGCAGGACTTCCTCGGCCGCTTCGAAGGAACCCTCATCACCATCTCTCACGACCGCCACTTCCTCAACAGCGTCTGCACCCACATCGCCGACATCGATTACCAGACGATCATCACCTACACCGGCGGCTACGACGACATGGTGCTGGCCAAGACTCAGATCCGGTCACGTTTGGAATCAGAAAACGCCCAGCGCGAGAAAAAGATCGCGCAGCTGAACGAATTCATCGCCCGCTTCTCCGCCGGAACCCGCTCCTCGCAGGTGACCAGCCGCAAAAAGGAGGTGGAACGGTTACAAACCACGGACCTGGCCCGCTCCAACATCGCGCGCCCCTATATCCGCTTCGATCAGAACCGCCCCTCCGGCAAATACGTGGCCGAAATCGAAGGCCTGCGCAAAGCCTACGGTGATCTCACCGTGATCGACGGATACTCCGGGGGCATCATGCGCGGCGAGAAGATCGGTCTCATGGGCCGCAACGCCCAGGGCAAGACCACCATGCTCAAGTCCCTGCTCGCCAACCAGCCCGGCCTGGCGGAAAAAGACTTTACCCTCGACGCCGGCAATGTGAAGTGGGGCCACGAAGTCCAGATCGGCTACTTCCCCCAGGACACCACCGGCGTCATCGAGCCCGGGGTCACCATCGTGGACTGGCTCCGCCAGTTCGACGAGAAGGCCACCACCGAAGACATCCGCGGCATCCTCGGCCAGATGCTCTTCCGCGGCGAAGAAGGCCTCAAGCCCACCGCCGCCCTCTCCGGCGGCGAAGCTGCCCGCCTGCTCTTCTGCAAGCTCATGCTGCAGAAACCCAACCTGCTCATCCTCGACGAGCCCACCAACCACCTCGACCTCGAAGCCATCAACGCCCTTAACATCGCCCTCCAGCGCTACGAAGGCACCGTTCTGCTCGTGACCCACGACCACGACCTCATCGATGAAGTCGCCACCCGCATCTGGCATTTCGACAAAGGTGTCATCGAAGACTTCAAGGGTCCCTATGAGGAATACCAGCAGGCCGCTGCTGCAGCCCGCTAGCTGGCCTCGTGATTTGCTGACTGGCTGACTCGCTCTGGTTCCGAGCCGGCGACAAATTACTGGCCACCGGCTGCCTTTGGTACGATGAGGCCCAACCCTTGGGGGGGAGAGCCCATCTCATGCCGGATTTTGCCGACCCGGTCAAAACGCCGCCTGCTCGATCCCGGCGCGAACCGCTGGGCCGAGCCGTCGGCCGATTCAGGATCGAAGCCCTTCTCGGCTCCGGCGGCATGGGCGAGGTCTACCGCGCCTTCGACACCGCCCTGCAGCGGCTGGTCGCCATCAAGCGCATGTTCGGCCGCGACGGCGACGACGCCGCCGATCGCAGCTTCTTCCTCCACGAAGGCCAGCGCGCCTCCGCCCTCGTTCATCCCAACATCGCCGCCATCTACGATGTGATCGAGGAGAAGGACGACGTCCTGCTCATCATGGAGTTTGTCGCCGGCACCACCCTGCGCGACCAGCTTGGCGCACCCTTTCCCCTCGATCGCTTCTTCCCCATCGCCCAGCAATGCGTTGAGGCCCTCGCGGCCGCCCACGCCAAAGGCATTCTCCACGGCGACGTCAAGCCGGAGAACATCATGCTTACCCCTGCGGGCCAGGTCAAGCTGCTTGACTTCGGCGTCGCGCGGCGCATTCCCGGCTCCGATCCCTCGCTGGCCGTCGCCACCACCCAGACGCTCTCCCAGCGCCGCGTCACCGGCGGCACGCCCGTCTACATGGCGCCGGAAGTTCTCCGTGGCGAAGGCCCCGACGCGCGGGCCGACATCTTTGCCCTCGGCATCGTGTTCTTCGAGATGCTGGCCGGCACGCATCCCTTTCGCGGCCCCACCACCACCGTCACCACTGCCGAGATCCTCAGTGGGCGCGAAGCGGCGCATCTCGATCGCGCCCCGGCCAGGATTCCCCCCAGACTCGCCTCCGTGGTGGCGCGCGCCCTGGCCAAAGATCCAACCCACCGCTATACCGACACCAACGAATTGCGCCGCGATCTCGAGACCGTGCGCCAGGGAGGCCGTCCCGCCCGCACCCCGGCGCATCCCCTGCCTCACTGGGTCGGATGGTTCGCGGCCCTGGCCGCCCTGGCCGCCCTTCTGGCGTTCCTTCCCGCCTCCCGATCCCGCATCGCCGCCTGGTGGAAGCACCGCTCCGCACACCCAGCAGCCCCCGCGCCGCGCCTCGCTATGCTGCCGCCACGCATCGATGGAACCAGCCCCAGCCTTGCCGCCTTCGCCGACGGACTCTCCGCCACCGTCGCCGGCAACCTCTCGACTCTGTCGCAAAACCACGATCTGCAAATCATCGACTCCTCCCGGGTCGAGAGAGCGCAGGCGGCCTCGCCCGGCCAGGCCATGAACACCCTGGGCGCCAACCTCACCCTGCAGATCGAGGTCCAGCAGTCCCGGCAGATGAATCGTGTCGTATGGACCCTCATCGGCACGCCCTCCGGCCAAACTCTGGCCAGCCAGACTCTCACCGCGCCGGTCGCCGATCCCTTTTCGCTCCAGGATGAGGTGTCCGACGGCGTCATCGAAGCCCTGCGTATCACCCTTCGCCCCGGCGAGCAGGCCGCGCTCACCGTCCACGGCACCACCGATCCGGCGGCTTACAGCGATTACCTGCAGGCACTCGGCGATCTCGAGCACTCCACGCAGTCCGGCGCCATCCCCAATGCCCTGGACATGCTGAATCGCGCCCTCGCTCTCGATCCCAACTTCGGCAGAGCCTGGGCGGAACGCGGCCGCGCTTACTGGCTCGACTACGCCTCGACCAAACAGACTTCCTGGGTCGACAAAGCCCGCAACGACTGCAGCCAGGCCGTCGGCCTCGGCAATGCCGGCGCCGACGGACACATGTGCATCGGCCTCATCGACGCCGGTACCGGCCAATACGAACAGGCTGCCCAGGAATACCAAAAGGCCATTGAACTGGACCCCGGCTCCGAGCGCGGCTACGTCGGCCTGGCCGATGCTTATACCAAACTCAACCGCCTCTCCGACGCCGAAGAGACTTATCGCCAGGCGATTGCCGCCAATCCCAACTCCGTCTTTGCCTGCGAGCGCCTGGGAGGCTTCTATCTGCAGCAGGCCGAGTACGCCAAAGCCGCCGGCCTCTTTCGCAATGCCATCAACCTCGCCCCGGAAAGTTATATCGATTACAGCAACCTGGGAGCCGCCGACTTATATCTTGGCGATTATCCGGCGGCCATCGCCGCCTTCCAGCAGTCGCTCCGCCTGCGCCCCGCTCCCGGCGCATACGCCAACCTGGGTACCGCTTACTATCAGTCCCGGCGTTTCCCCGAAGCCGCCCGCAACTACGATCTCGCCCTCCGCTACAACACCCACGATCCCGATCTATGGGGCAATCTGGCGGACGCTTATCACTTCAGCGGCCAGCAGGCGAAAGCCCTCGACGCCTACAAGCGCCAGTTAGCTCTGGTCAATGGTCTGCTGCAGATCAATCCCCGCGATGCCGAGCGCCAGGGCGAGATTGCCTCCTGCTACGGCGCCCTCGGTGATAAGTCCCAGGCGACTGCGCACCTGGCTCTCTCGCTTCAGTACGGCCGCGGCGACAAAGACCTGCTCTTCAATGCAGCCGTGGTGTATAACGATCTCGGCGAAACCGGTGAAGCTCTGGAGTGGCTCCACAAATCGTTTGCGGCCGGCTACTCTGGCTCGATTGTCCGCGACTCCCCGGAATTCGATAACCTTCGCGGTAACCCGCAGTTTCAGCAGTTACTCAGCCAGGCCCTGGTCAAACCACCCAGGGCATAGATCTGTCACAGAGTCTGCGGTTATTGTCGGTCTCTCGTGAGTAAGTTCCCCTGACTGTTCGTCTGCCTGGTTCCCCGGATTCCCCCTCCGTGGTCGCAGGTATCCCGGGTTTCCAACCGAAAGGAACCGTTATGCAGCGTCAGTTCAACGTATTTAGCCCGATCATCGTGGTTTGCGAAGGCGAAACCTTCCTCTGGACTGTCAACCAGGCCGAACTGGGCTCGGCCTCGCAAGTCGTCGTCGAGCCTTTACTCGGTGGCACCTGGGCGCTGGACCAGCCCTCCTATAGCGTCAAGCCGAATGCGCCGGCGACGGCGAAGGTGGTGGGTAATCTCGGCACACCCTTCATGTGCACACCGCGCGCCGGCAACGTCGGCACACAGAAGATCATCACCACACCCAAACCGCCCAGCGCTGCCTGCGCCGGCGCAACCGTCGCTCCTGGAAATTATTTCATCTGGCTCAACGAGTCCGCCGGAACGCAGATCATTCGGCCCAATCCAAACAACCCCGACTACTGGCCGCTGCCCCAGCCTCATTACGCCGTGCCACCCCACAGCTGGATCGCTGTTGCCGTTCCCGCCGACGCCACCGATGGCGATTATCCGGTCACTGTCACCGACAAACTGGGAGGTTCGCAATGTCCGGATGACGCCCAGCCCATCATCATCGTGCAGTCGAACTGATCGACAAAACCAGGCGTCTCCCCTTCGCCTTACAACCTGTGCCGGGCCCCTTTCCCCCCGCGTTCCATTGTGCTGCCACTGTTATAAAGTGGCAGCACCCCTCCTGAGGAGCATCGCCGCATGTCCAGCCGCTTCCGTTTCTGCCTGCCTCTGCTCGCCGCTTTCGGCCTTTGCCTCCCGCTCGTCGCCCAGAGCCCCGCCTCCGGACCCAGTGCCGATGCCTCCTCCGCCAACCCCATGCCGCCGCTTCCGGGGGACAAGTACCTCTGGCTCGAAGACGTCTCGAGCCCTCGCGCTATGGCATGGGTCAGGGCCGAAGACGCCCGCTCCGCCACGATCCTCCAGGCCGATCCCCGCTTTGCCGAATACAGCGCTACCGCCCTCAAGGTCGCTGAAGATCCCAACCGCCTCACCCTGCCCGACCTGCGCGGCAACGACGTTTATAACTTCTGGCAGGACCAGAACAACGTCCACGGCCTGCTGCGCCGGACCACCATTGCCGACTTCGCCAGCGCCAATCCCCACTGGCAGACCGTTCTCGACATCGACGCCCTCGGCCGCCAGGAAAAGACCAGCTGGGTCTTCCACGGCGCCGCCTGCCTCTATCCCGGCGACCGCTATTGCATCGTCAATCTCTCCGTTGGCGGCGAAGACGCTTCCACCGCCCGCGAATTCGATCTCAGGACTGCCAGGTTTGTCGACGGCGGCTTCGTCTCGCCTCACAGCAAGCAGGAAATCGACTGGATCGATCATGACACCCTGCTCATTACGCGCGACTGGGGCCCTGGCACCATGACCGCCTCCGGCTACCCGTTCGTCGTTAAGGAATGGAAGCGCGGCACGCCCCTCGCCAGCGCTAAAGAAGTCTTTCGCGGCGAGCCCACCGACATCGAAGCCGCCGGTACCGTTCTGCACGACGCCCAGGGCCATCACCTCGAAGTGTTCGCACGCCGCGTCTCCTTCTTCCAGCTTCGCCACTGGATCCGCACTCCTCACGGCCTTGCCGAGTTGGCCGTTCCACCCAAGTCGGAGATTGCCGACCTGCTCGACGGACGCCTCCTGCTCCACCTCCACCAGAACTGGACCCCCAACCCCGGCGGTCCCTCCTTCACCGAAGGCTCGCTGCTCTCCCTGCGCCTGGCCGATGTGATCGAGGACCCGGCTCATCTCAAGCCCGTCGTAGTCTTCGCGCCCACTGCCGATGAGTTCCTCGACACGACCGCCACCACGCGCTCCCGCCTCATCATCACGACTCTCAAACACGTCCTCGGCCGCGCGTATGTCTACACGCCCACCGCCAACAACGGCTGGTCCGGCAAACCCCTCGACGTGCCCGACAACGCCACCATCGGCATCGTCACCGCAAGCGATACCAGCGATTCCTTCTTCCTCACCGCAACCAGCTTCCTCATTCCGCCCTCGCTCTTCTCCGGCGATGCCGCCACCGCCACGCTGACCCCCTCCAAATCTCAGCCCCCGCTCTTCGACGCTTCCCACGATACCGTCGACCAGTTCTACGCAACTTCCAAAGACGGAACCCGCATCCCCTACTTCGTCGTTCACCCCAAAGACATGCAGCACAACGGCCGGAATCCAACCCTCTTCACGGCCTATGGCGGCTTCGAAGTATCCGAAACTCCGCACTACTCCGCGGTCTTCGGCCGCCTCTGGCTGGAAAAAGGCGGAGTTTATGTCCTTGGCAATATTCGCGGCGGCGGAGAATTTGGCCCCGCCTGGCATGAAGCCGGCCTCAAAACCCATCGACAGGTCATCTACGACGACTTCGCCGCAATCGCCCAGGATCTCATCGCCCGCAAAATCACTTCGCCCCGCCACCTCGGTATCATGGGCGGCTCCAACGGCGGGCTGCTCATGGGCGTTGAAATGACCCAGCATCCCGAACTGTGGAACGCCATCGTCATCCAGGTCCCGCTCCTTGATATGCTCCGCTTTGAGCACATCGCCGCCGGCGCCAGCTGGGTCGGCGAGTATGGCTCCGTCAGTGTCCCCGCCGAGCGCGCCTTCCTGGAGAAGATCTCCCCGTACAACCAGCTCAGGCCGGATGTGCATTATCCCGAACCGCTCATCTTTACGACCACCCGCGACGATCGCGTGGGCCCGCAGCACGCCCGCAAGTTCGCCGCCAGGATGGAGGAGTTCCACGAGCCGTTCCTCTACGACGAAATCACCGAGGGCGGCCACTCTGCCGGCGCCGACCTCAGCGAACAGGCCCGCACCTGGGCCGACACTTTCGTCTATTTATCTGAAAAGCTCATGGACTGAGCACCGGGGGCCGTCCACCGCCCCCTGCTGGCTGTCCCCTGTACCCTCTATTTATGAGCGCTTCGCCCGACGCCCGCGTCTACCTCTCCGAGGGCTTTCGCTGGGATCAGCAGCAGGCTTATCTCTTTGACATTGATGGGACCCTGGTACGCCACCGCGACCGCATCCACTTCGACGCTTTTTACGAAAGCGTGCGCGGCGTCATGGGTCGGGAGCTGGCTTTGGACGGCGTAATCCTGGCCGGCAATACCGATCCCGGCATCCTGCGCGATGCGTTCCGCCTGGCCAGTGTTGAAGACAGCGTCTGGCGTCCGTATCGCGACGAAGTCCTGCGCGCCATGTGCGCTACCGTCGCCGCCCGCCGCGCCCAGTTGCTGCCGATCGTCATGCCCGGCGTCGAAGCCACACTCGCCCATCTGCAACGCAAAGGAGCGCTGCTCGGCGTCGCCACCGGCAACCTTGAGGAAATTGGCTGGATCAAGATCGAGAACGCCGGCCTCCGCTCGTGGTTCAGCTTCGGCGGCTTTTGCGACCGCTTCGAGGTCCGCGCCGACATGATCGCACACGCCGCCGCTCAGGCCCGGGCCCTCCTCCAGGCAGAGTCGGATTCGCAATCGTCCTCCGCTCCGCCGGCCGTCTGCGTCATCGGCGACACGCCTTTCGATATCGATGCCGCCCGCGCCAATCATCTGTCGACCATCGCCGTCGCTACCGGCCGCTACTCCTTCGACGACCTGATGGAACACCGCCCCGCCGCCTGCACCACCACCCTCGCGGCTCTCCTCGAAGCCACGCCCGGCGCAGATCGCGCGACCGCGAGCTCCTCTGCGCCCGAACCGGAAATCCCGAGCAATGTTTCGTAGCGCGCCGGCGATTCCCATCCTGCTGCCCGCGCTCCTGCTCCTTCTGTCCCTGCCTGCGGCCGCCCAGCAGTCGCCGCCTCCGCTGGCGCCCGCGGCGCCCGCCACCGCGCTCTCCACCCAAACCGATGGGGGCGCGAAGACCCACCACCCGTCCCGCAGCGATCGCGATCGCGCCCAGAAGCTTTTCCTGGAGGGCGCGAAAGCCATCGAAGACGATCGCCCCCGTGCTGCGATGGACTCTTTCTCTCGCGCCGCCGAGCTTAATCCCGCCGACAAAAGATATCAGGAGTCCGAACAGATCGCCCGCGAGCATGTGGTCACCGACCTCATTCAGCAGGCCGACAAAGCCAGGATCCTCGGCCATTTCGCCGAAGCCCACAGCGAAGTCGCCGAAGCCTTCCGCGTCGATCCCTCTGACCCCATCCTCGCCCAGCACCTCGACGAGCTGGGGTCCGAAGCCGCCACCACGCCGACCCAGACGCTCCATTCTGCATCCGCCGCCCCGCCCATCCGCCTTCAGCCCAAACCCGTGCGCCTCAGCTTCCACCTCCGCGACAACGAGCGCAACCTGATCGCAAAGGTGCTGCCTGCCTACGGCGTTCAGCCCACCCTGGACGACTCGGTGGGCGTAGCCGTGGTTCGCTTCGACGTGGATAACGTCGACTTTGCCCAGGCCGAGCAGGCACTCTCCCTTGCCACGAATACCTTCCTCGTGCCCCTCGATCCTTCCCGCGCCCTTGCCGCCCGCGATGATCGCGCGAATCACGACAAATACGAGCGCGAGGGCGTCGAGACCCTCTATCTTCCCGAAATTTCCTCCGAGGAGCTCACCGGTCTGGTACAGGTTGCAAAAGACTTCTTCGCTGCGCGCGTGGCCACCGCCACCTCCAGCCGGAATGCCATCACCGTCCGCGCACCGGCTGCCGAACTCCCCGCCCTCAACGCCACCCTCACCGGCCTGATCGATGGCTCCAGCCAGGTGCAGCTCGACGTCCGCATGTTCGAGGTCGATCGCACCAAAGCCGTCAACCTCGGCCTCATCCTTCCCAATCAGACGACCCTCTTTAACGTCTATTCCGAAGCCCGCACCCTGCTCAACAGCAACTCCAGCCTCGTCCAGGAGATCATCTCCAGCGGCCTCGCCGCGCCGGGTGACTGGGAGGCCATCCTTGGCCTGCTCGTCGCTTCCGGCCAAATCAGCAGCTCCATTTTCACCCAGCCCTTCGGCGTCTTCGGCGGCGGCCTCACCATGACCGGCATCGTCTATCAGGGGGGCTCTCTCAACATGCAGCTCAATTCCTCCGATGTCCGCGCGCTCGACCAGATCCAGCTCCGCGTCGACGATCGCCAGGAAGCCACCATCAAGGCCGGCGAACGCTATCCCATTGAAACCTCCAGCTACTCCAGCCTCTCGCCCTCCTCCCTGTCCATTCCCGGCCTGACCAATCCCGGCCTTTCCAGCACCCTGCAGAATCTTGGCGTCAGTGCCTCCGCCCTCGAGAACGCCGCCTCCGCCCTCATCCCCCAGGTCCAGTACCAGGACATCGGACTTACCCTCGGGGTCACCCCTTACGTCGAAGCCCACGACGTCTCGCTTAAATTCCACCTGACCCTTTCCTCCCTGGGAGGCTCCTCGCTCAATGGCCTGCCGGTTCTCAACAATCGCGAATACTCCGCCATCACCTCAATCCCCATCGGGCAAACTGCCGTACTCCTGAGTTCGCTCTCCCGCCAGGAGTCCAACGCCATCACCGGCATTCCCGGCCTCAGCGAAATCCCCGGCCTCCAGGACGCCACCAATACGGACACCAATCTCGACATCGGGGAACTGGTCGTGGTTATTACCCCGCACGTTGTGCGCAGCTCTCACCAGCAGGCAACGGAGAAAATGATCGTTCTGCCCCACGAGCCGGGCCAGCACTGAGCGCCCGCGTCGGGTTCCGTCAGATCGTTCCTTTGTGCAGGAAGAACCAGATCGCCAGCCCGAATCCCAGCGTGATGATGAACGGCCGCAGCACCCGGTCGCTGATCCGCCGCGCATTCCGCGCCCCTGTGTAGCCGCCCACGGCGCATGCAATCATCATCAGCCAGCAGAACCGCCACTCCACCGCTCCGCCGATGATGAACGTCACGCAGGCCACTGCGTTCGCGGTCGTGGTGATCACCGTCTTCAGCGCGTTGATCTCTGCGATCCGCTCCACCCCGCACAGCGCCAGCGCCGACATGGTCAGCAGCCCCGCGCCCGCCCCGAAATACCCGATGTAATACGTGATCGCCAGCAGCGCCGCCAGCAGGGGAATCATCGCCACCTTCCGGTGCCGCTCCGGATGCTCGGTCGTTTCCAGCACCTGTCGCAGCATCCGCCGCCGGATCGGCCCGGCCAGCGCAAAGCTCGTCGCCCCCAGCAAAAACAGATACGGCACCAGCCGCAGAAACGAGTTCTGGGTCCCGGCCAGCAGCGTCAGTGCGCCGCCCAGGCCGCCCACTACCGCCACCGTCATCAGCGGCAGCACCATCCGCCGATTCTTCTTCAACTCCTCCCGGTAGCCGGCAATCGAGGTGAACTGCCCCGGCCACAGCGCCACGGTGTTCGTGGCGTTCGCCTGAATCGGCAGCAGTCCCGCCTTCAGCAGCGCCGGAAATGCGATGAACCCACCGCCGCCGGCGACCGAGTTCACCAGTCCGCCAGTCAAAGCCGCAAACGCCAAAAATAAATAGTGAAACCAATGAGGATGCAGGGGATGAAGCAGAGCGATCTCCACACACCGATTCTAATGGTGTCAAAGAAATGCCCGGGCTGCCACCCAGAGCCTCGACAGCGTTGCAGGAAAATTCACAGACCAGCGATGAACTGTTCGGCTCTCCCGACGTCTATTTTTGGTGGAGTCAGACGGCTGGAATCCGGTCGTCTGGCGCCCGGCTACCCACGAATCTGTACGCATGGGAGAAGTCATTGCATGTTGTCCGCTTCAAAGTTGAAGTTTCGCGGAATCACACGCGCCGTGTTCGCGCGCTTGCGAAGGAAAGCTGCGCGAAGTGGCATTCCGGTTGTGCGTCCTTCCGGCGAGGCCGTCCGCGATGGTGTCAGGATCGAATGGGAGTACGACGCCGCAGCGGAGGTACTGGAGGTTGAATGCGTGCGCGCTCCCTTCTGGATCGACCGAGCCGCAATCCACGGCAGGCTGAGCCGCGAGATCGAATCGGAACTGGAACCGAGGAGGGCGGCCTGAGCGATCCGAGCTCCGCACTGTGATCCGGACGACGGTCGTTATGGCCGGAAGTCATCCAGTCGTGGAATTCAACCGTCGGTCGCCAGGTTCACCCCACAACCCGCATCGAAGTTCCCGCTCTGGCTATTCCCGGATAAGCTCCGGCGTAGCCGCCACCAGCTCCCGCGTGTACGCCTCCCGCGGAGCCCCGCACACGGCGTCGCGACTCCCAAACTCCACCAGCTTTCCCCGCCGCAGCACCGCAATGTGCGTCGCCAGATACCGCACCAGCGGCATCGAATGCGAAATAAACAGATACGTGAGCCCAAATTCCCGCTGCAGATCCCGCAGCAGGTTCACCACCTGCGCGCCCACACTCACATCCAAAGCCGACACCGGCTCATCCAGCACCAGCAGCTCCGGCCTGAGCGCAAGCGCCCGCGCAATGTTGATCCGTTGCCGCTGTCCTCCGGAAAACTCATGGGGATACCGCCCCATCGCCGACTCGTCCAGCCCCACCTGCCGCAACAACTCCCGGCAGCGCTCGCGCCGCTTCGCCCGTCCAATCGGTTCATAGATCGCCAGCGGTTCCGTCACAATCTGCTCCACCCGCATGCGCGGATTCAACGCCGCATACGGATCCTGAAACACCGGCTGCATTCGCCGCCGCAGAGCACGGAGCTTCCCCTGCGCGACTCCGCTCACCTTCTGCCCATCGAACTTCACCCATCCGGACGAGGGCTCCAGCAGCCCCAGCACCATCCGCGCAATCGTGCTCTTGCCCGATCCCGACTCGCCCACCAGCCCCAGCGTCTCCCCGCGCTCGATGGAAAACGACACGTCATCCACCACCCGTACCGCATCGCGGCCCGCGCCCCACGTCCTGCTCAGCGATTGGACAACCAGCAACGGCATGTTCGCTGACCGGATTTTAGCTGACCGCTTCCTGGCCGACCGGCTGTCTCTCGCTCGTCCACCGATTAAAATAGACATGAGCCGACCCCTTGCAGGACCTCCTGAACAAACTCAACCCGCAGCAGCGCGAAGCCGTCGAAGTCGTCGATGGTCCGGTCCTCATCCTCGCCGGCGCCGGCTCCGGCAAAACCCGCGTCATCACCCATCGCATCGCCTATCTCATCGATCAGCGTGGCGTCGCCCCCGACTCCATCCTGGCCGTCACCTTCACCAACAAGGCCGCCGCGGAAATGGGCGAGCGCGTCGATAAGCTCATCGGCCATTCTTCCCTCGCCCGGCCCCTCATCTCCACCTTCCACTCCTTCTGCGTGCGCCTGCTCCGCCGCGATATCGAAGTCCTGCGCATCGGCAACGAAGGCCTCACCCGCTCCTTCGCCATCTACGACGAGTCCGACCAGCAGTCCCTGGTCAAAACCGTCATGCGCCGCATGGGCCTCGACGACAAGCAGCTCACTCCCCGTGTCGTGCTCTCCAAAATCTCCTGGGCCAAAAACCACATGATCGATCCCCAGGAATACTATCTCCAGTCCTCCGATCCCCTCAGCGAGCGCGTCGCCCACATCTTCGAGGGCTACCGTAAGGAGCTTCACAAAGCCAACGCCCTCGATTTCGACGACCTCCTGCTCGAAGCCGTCCGCGTCCTCAAAGTCTCCTCCGAGGTCCGCGAGCGCTACAACCGCCGCTATCGCTACCTCCTCATCGATGAGTACCAGGACACCAACCGCCCCCAGTACCAGCTCATGAAGCTCCTCGGCGGCGAGCACCAGAACGTGTGCGTGGTCGGCGACGAGGATCAGAGCATCTACTCCTGGCGCGGCGCCGACATCCGCAACATCCTGGAGTTCGAAAAGGATTTCCCCAACGCCAAAACCGTCCGCCTCGAGCAGAACTATCGCTCCACGCAGATCATCCTCGAAGCCGCCAGCGCCGTTGTCGCCAACAACGCCCAGCGCAAAGGCAAGAAGCTCTGGACCTCCCGCGAAGGCGGCTCGCTCATCGGCTACTACGAAGCCCCCGACGGCGAAAACGAGGCTCTCTTCATCGCCGACACCATCCAGAAGTATCTGCGTAAAGCCGGCGAAGAGCAGGCCGAGCCCAAGTGCGCCGTCCTCTACCGCACTAATTCCCAGTCACGGCTCGTCGAAGAAGCCCTCCGCCGCTACAACATCCCCTACACCATGGTCGGCGGCTTCTCCTTCTACGAGCGCGCTGAGATCAAGGACCTCCTCAGCTATCTCAAGCTGGTCCAGAACCCCCACGACTCCATCGCCCTGCAGCGGGTCATCAACACCCCGGCCCGCGGCATCGGCAAAACGACTCTTGAAACCCTGGAACGCCTCGCCCTCGAAACCGGCTCGAGCACGTGGACCGCGATTGCCCGCGCCCTCGATCAGAAACTCCTCACCTCCCGAGCGCTGTCCGCCCTCGACACTTTCCAGCGCATCATCCTCGACGCCCGCGCCATGCTCACGCCCGGCTTCTCCGAAAACCTCGCCTCCGACATCGCGCCCGTCGTAGCGGAAACTCTGTCTCCCACGCCGCCCGCACCTGAAGAAACGGCAGCCTTTGACGACACCAGCTTCGACTTCGGCGCCCAAGGACTCCTCGCGCTCACCCACGACGCCGATGACTTCATCTCCGCCGATGCGGCTTTCGATCCCGCCATCTTCGCTCCCGACCAGGCCGAGCCGCCCATCCCGCACGCGTCTCCGCAGGCTGCAGACGATGCCGTCCCCGGCTTCCGCTCGCCCGGCGCCGCCGCTACCCTCCCCGAGCTCATCAAGTTCCTCATCGACCGCACTGGCTACATCCGCTCTCTCGAAGAAGAAGGCACGCCCGAAGCCTTCTCTCGCATCGAGAACCTCAGGGAACTGGCCAACGCCGCCCAGGACGCGCAGGAGCGCGGCGAAACCCTCCCCGAATTCCTCGACCACGCCGCCCTCGTCAGCGACGCCGATCAGTACGACCCTCAGTCCCGCGTCACGCTCATGACCCTGCACGCCGCCAAAGGCCTCGAGTTCCCGCTCGTCGTCCTGGCCGGCATGGAAGAAGGCCTCTTCCCCCACTCCCGCACCCTCAACGATCCGACGCAAATGGAAGAGGAACGCCGCCTCTGCTACGTAGGCCTCACCCGCGCCATGGATTCCCTCATCCTGGCGCGCGCCCGCTATCGCCGCCGCTATGGCAACGACATGCCCGAACCCACCACCCCGTCACGGTTTTTAGAAGAAATCCCCCAGCCCCTTCTCGAAGACCTCAGCGGCGGCCGCACCCGCGCCAGCAGCTGGGGAGGCTACGCCCCTGCCTACTCCGAAACTCCCTCCCGCTTCGGGCGCGGCGCGGGCCGCAGTCAGGGTGACGATCAGAGCTCCAGCCACTACAGTTACGAAGACGAGGATCAGAGCGCCCGCTTCACACGCGTACCCCGCCTGGGCGACAACCGCCGACCCGCCAACCCATCGCCAGGCTCCATCGATAACATCGCGCAGTTTTTTTCCGGCCGCGGCGCTTCCGGCCGCGGAGTCCCCGCCAAAGGCAGCCGTCCGAAGATCGACATCCCCGAGCCCACCGGCTCGCGAGGATTCAAAAGTGGCCAGCGCGTCCGCCATCCCAAATATGGAGAAGGCATCGTCTTCCGCCGCGAAGGCGAAGGTGACGACGCCAAAATCACCGTCCAGTTCTCCGGCTTCGGCGTCAAGAAATTAGTAGAGAAATTCGCCAACCTCGAAAAAGCCTGACGTTGTCATCCCCCGCGAAGCCGAGGGACCTGCTTCATTCCCGGAACCACCACTGACCTGGATCAGGCGCCAAATCCTGCCGCTCCGCCGCTTGCACCCCGCCCCCCATGCCCACAAAGCCGCGCGCATGCGCCAGTTCCACCCGCGCCGACTCCTTCCCCCCATCCGTCGAAGCCAGCAGCGCCGCATAGTACTGCGACGCAACCGCCTTGTTCCCCGCCGCCTCCGCCGCCATCCCCGCGTGATACAGCCCGTTGAACCGCTTCGGACTGAGCCGCAGCGCCACCCGATACTCCGCCAGCGCCTTCTGCGGCTGGTGCGACTCCAACAGCATGTCTCCCAGCATCTCCCGCGCCGGAATATCCACTTCCCCCTGCCCCACGCGATCCTGTTCATCGGCCGCCGCGCGCATCGTCCGCAGCGCTTCCTCGTTCCGGCCCGCGGCATAACTCGCCCATGCCGCAACTTCATTCTTCTGGATCTGCATCCCCGTCGAGTCGGCCTCATAGGCATTCGGTCCTCGCCGCATCTCTTCCACCAACGCCTCAAAATGCTCCCGGTCCGCCTGCCCCGCCGCCGCACGCCGCAGATGCCCATCCGCAATCGCGTGCGCCCACCACGTCATCGCCGCATTTTCCGGCAGCGCCCCCGCCACCGGCTCCAGAGCCGCCGTCGCTTTCCAGTCGCGCATCTCCAGCGTGTAAAACACCGCGAACTTCGTCCGGTAATACCCACCCTCGTCCGCCATGTACCCGCGGCCCATATCCTTCATCGCGACGATCCGATCCAGCGCCGCTGCGCTCTGCCCCAGCACCGCCTTCGCCTTCGCATCCTGCCCGCTCTGCAAATATGCGTACATCAGGAAATCGTAGGAGTGCGGCTCGTCCATCAGGCCGCTCTCATGCTCGGCCTCCGCTGTTTCTGAAGCCTTGATCGATCCCAGCTGCGCCGTAATATCCTCCGGCCACATCCCCAGCCGCGCAAAAATGTGTCCCGCCATGTGCACCGCATGCGGACCCGACGAAGCCACCATCCCATACCGCTCCGCAGCCGGCAATCCCTGCTGTGCCATTGCCGGGTTGTCGCAGGAGTGAATGATGTAGTGGATCAGTCCCGGATGATCCGGATGCTTGCGAAACAGCGGCGCCAGCACCGCCATCGACTTCCGCTCCTGGGTCAGGCCCAGGTCGTTGGGAGCCTTCGACGCCAGCATCGACAGGGCATAAAACGCGCCCGCATCCACATCTTTCGGATCGTTTGCATACAGCCGCCCCATCGCGGCCGAGTAAGCCGTCACCCGCGTCATGTAATCCGGATACCCAGGCTTGTAGAACACCGCCAGCGCAGCAATGTAATCCCGCTCTCGCTCCGTCTTCGCCCCCATCGCCTGCGCCTTCTCGACCTCCGACCAGCCCATCTGCATCGATGCGTCATCGGGCCGGTCCCAGATTTCATGGAAAGCACTCATGGCCAGACCCCAGTGCGCCATCGCGCAATCCGGATCGGCCTTCACGATCCGCTCGAACTGCGGCCCCGCCTCCGCATACCAAAAGTCGTGCAGCAGCGCCACCCCGCGGTTGAACGAAGCCTGCTCCCCCGGCGCGCACGACACGGCAAACGAAACCGGGCCCAGCCTTTCTCCGGGCAACGGCTGCGCAGACAAAGAAGGCGCGGCGGCAACTGTCGCGCAGGGGACAAGAAGACCGGCAAACAGGCAAATCGCTGGGATTTTCATGTGCCAGGCATTATAGCCGCCGGGCTGCACCCAAAGACTGCAAACCACCCACCGCAAACGCCTGCGGACGCCCGTCCAGGCACCTGATGACCGAAGGTTTTCCCCGCTCCGGGACGGCACTGAGGCCACTGGATAAACCTCTGTTTCGCTCATTTTCCGCGTATCGATCATTTTTATTGAACACATCACCAGAATTATGGTTCAATGATGCCTCAATTGAGTTTCAGGGCCAACGCTGCGGTTTTCCGCCGCCGGCGTCGTCGAATCCAGACCTCCTCGGACACGAGACCCAACAAACAACAAGGGGGAAAACCCAATGATGGCAAATTTGAGGCAACTGGCCTGGGGATGCGCAGCTGCTCTGTTGCTGCTCGTTCCCGCGTGCGTGGCGCAAACGGTGACCGGTGCGATCACCGGCGAAGTGACCGATCCCAGCGGAGCCGTCGTGGTGGGCGCGCGGGTGACCGCCCATAATCTCGACACCGGCGTGAACTCGACCGCCCTGTCGGATTCAGCGGGCGTCTACCGGATTTCTTATCTCCCCATCGGCAGTTATCAGGTCACGATCAATGCGGCCGGCTTTGGCGAAAGGACCGTCCCTGCCTTTCATCTTGAAGCGCTGCAGACGGCTAACTTCAATATCAGCCTCTTGCCTGGCAATGTGGCGGTCACGGTGAAGGTTTCCGCCGCCGCTCCAATATTGGACACAACCAATGCCACGCTGGGCAGCACGATTACGGCCAATACCATCCGGAACTTTCCCCTGAATGGCCTGGACTTCTCCGCTCTCACACTCTATGTTCCCGGCTCGGTGAGCACCGCCGGGACTTCGGGAACGACCAGCATCGAACGCAGCACCTACTTTACCGACACCGTGAACATCGATGGCAACCGGGCACAGGCGAATAACTTTACGCTCGACGGCATCGACATGAACGAGACTTTCAATAACCTGATCTCCTACAGCCCCGCGCCGGCGTCTCTGCAGGAAGTAACGGTGGTGACCGCCAACTCCCCCATCGGTTTCGGCAATGTCAACGGCGGCGGCGTGGCCTCCGTATTGAAAAGCGGCACGAACCAGTTCCACGGGTCCGCTTATGGCTATGTTCAGGATTACCGTATGAACGCCGACTCCTGGTCTAACGACCATGCGAGCCCATTTATTCCGGTCAACCCGTATTCGCAGGCCCAGTTCGGCGGCGCCCTGGGCGGCCCCATCCTTCACAACAAGCTATTCTTCTTTGTGGACTATCTCGGCTCGCGCCACCGCGTGGGCGGCACCGGATCGGCCAGCGTGTTCACCCAAGCCATGCGCAATGGAGACTTTTCGGCACTGCTTACCGGAAGCAACCCAATCCAGCTGTATGACTCGCAAAACAACTATGCGCCGTTTACAGGTGATATGGGGGTCCCGGTGGTGAATCCCGTGGCCAAGTTCCTTTTCGCGAATACAACCGTTTATCCTCTCCCGAATGCCACCCCGACAGACGGCATTGCGGCGAACGACTATCAGGGGCCCCAGCGGAGCTACAAAGCAAATGACCAGGGAGACATCAAGATGGAGTTTGACCCGGGCGCTTCCGATAAGATCACCGGGTTCTACTCCATCTCCACTGCTTACGATGGGAGCACGCCGGTGCTGGCGATTTCGTTCTCCGGTCCTAACCTTTATCCCACCAAACTGAGCGGCGCCAACTGGGTGCACATTTTCTCGTCCAGCCTGGTCAATTCCCTGCATGTGGGCTTCACGCGCACCATCTGGGCGCAAAACTTCTCCACGGATTCGACCGGCGTGTTCGGCACCACGGGCGATCAGAAGATCGGAATTCCCTTCCCCAACCAGGCCTACGCCGGTTACACCTACCAAAGCATCAGCGGGGGCATCACCGCAGGGGGTAACCCGGTATACGGCGGCGGCCTGATCGACAACACCTATAGCTATATGGACGACGTCAGCTGGCAGCACGGCAAGCACGCGTTCACCTTCGGTACCCAGTCGCTGCGCTACCAGAATAACTATCCCACCGCCAACAATTATGGCTATATGGGGAGCCTGGACTATTCCGGCGCATTCACCAGCAATCCATCGCTCTCCAACGCGGGTGGTTACGGGGGCGCAGATTTCCTGCTCGATTACGTCAGCGGCGTTGCTGCCACCCTCTCCAGCGTGAACGTCGGCCAGCGGCAGTGGCGTGCAGCCTTCTACGGGGATGACAGCTACAAGGCGCTGCCCAGGCTCACGCTGAACTTCGGTTTGCGATACGAGTTTGATGAGCCCTGGATCGAGGAGAACAACAAGACCGGCAACATCAATCTTGGCACCGGCCAGGTCCTCTATGCCCATGCCATTCCCTCCGGTGCGCCACCCGGGTCGGGACTGTGCAGCAATCATGGTTGTTATAACGATCAGAACGACTTTATGCCGCGTGTCGGATTCGCCTGGCAGGCGAACAACCGCTTCGTGGTTCGCGGCGGATATGGAGCCACCAGCTTCTTCGAGGGCAACTCCTCCAACCAGCGCCTGACTTCGATTACTCCTTTTATTCAGGCGATTCAGACTCCTTCGTACTCACCTACCAACGCAGCTCCTTACAACGTCCCCAGGAACGCCCAGCAGGGCTTTACCGGGGGCTCGGTGAGTTACGGAGGCACGTTCAATGTGTACCCCATGGACATGAAACCGGCCTACGTGCAGGAGTGGAATCTGACTGCAGAGTATGCAGTTGCGCCTACCATGTCGCTGCAACTGGGCTACCTGGGCGAGCAGGGCCAGCACGTTGAAGACTACGGCAATGTAAACCAATGGCGGGTGAACGGCGATGCCACCTCCGCGCCCTACTACAACAACCAGTACCTGGGTGTAAATGCCAGTCCTGCTACCAGCATCGGGTCCAATCCGTTGCTCATCACGGAATCACGCGCAGCCATGGACTATCAGGCGCTGCAGGCCGTGCTCCGCGAGCGCCTGTATCACGGCCTGGAGTTCACGGTGAACTACACCTATGGCAAGGCCCTCACCAACAGCCTTGGCAACTATGCACTGCAGGTCAACGGCTTCAGCGGCGCCTTCCAGAACTACTACGACAGCGCGGCTGACTGGGGCCGGGCCGGCTACGATGTGCGCCATGATCTCAACTGGACTATGGTCTACGCTCTGCCTTTTGGGACGGGCCAGCAATTCCTCGCCGGAGCCAGTCACTGGGTGAATGAGGCAATCGGCGGCTGGCTGTTCTCGGCTGTGGGGGTTGGCTACACCGGCTTCCCGCAAACGCTCACCGGCCCGGGCAATAATTCCAACAGCTACGGTAACTCGCGGCCCAATCAATATCGCAGGCTCAAGGTTGTCGATCGCAGTATCGATAACTGGTTCGGCACAGACGCTTCCGCCGTCCCCTGCACGACTCCGGGAGTCGACAACGGGACTTGCGCATACGGCGTGCCCGCTCCCAATACCTTTGGGACGGCGCGGAACGGAAATGTGCGCGGCCCAGGTTTCCTGAATACCGATCTTTCCATGGCGAAGAACTTCTTCACTTACCATGAGCAATCCATTGGCTTCCGCTTTGACGCATTTAACGCACTCAACATCGCAAGCTACGGAAATCCGGACACCGGTATCACCGACCCGACTTTCGGAAATATTTCCAATCAGGGCTCTCCGGTAAGGTCCACGGAGCGTCGTCTGCAGTTTTCCGCACACTATGATTTCTGAACCGACAGCGGCTGCCGCCCGGCAGCCGCTGTGCTTTCCTCCCTGCGGAGGAAAATCGAATGCGCCGGCGGAACGCCCCCGACCGGGAAACGATCGTCGACGAGGATTCGGGCACTATGCAACTGGAAATCTGCGTTGATTCGGCGGAGTCGGCCAGGGCAGCGGAGCGCGGCGGCGCGCAACGCGTGGAATTATGCAGCGACCTCATGGAGGGCGGTATCACTCCTTCGCATGGCCTGATTGCCCAGGTCCGGCGGCGCATTGCCATCGATTTGTTCGTGATCGTTCGTCCCCGCGGCGGCGACTTCTGCTACTCCGGCCAGGAACTGGAGCAGATGGCAGACGACATCGCGCATGCCCGCGACCTGGGCGCAAACGGCATCACCCTTGGCGTGCTCGATGAGCAGGGATGTGTGGACGTGGATCGCACCCGGCGGCTGGTGCAAAAAGCCGGCCCCCTGGCGGTGACCTTTCATCGCGCGATCGATATGACGCCCGACCCGTATGCCGCGCTCGGTTCCGTGATCGAGAGCGGCGCAACCCGCGTCCTCACCTCCGGAGGCGCGGCCAAAGCGAGTCAGGGAATGGTCGTGATTACACGCATGCAGGCCCTGGCAGAGAACCGCATTCGCATCATGGCGGGCGGCGGGATCACAGCGCAGACCGTTGCTCGTATCGCCGAAACCACAGGTGCAACAGAATTCCACGCCAGCCTCAGAACGCACTCGCCCAGCCCGGTGCATTACCGCCGGCCGGATATGCTGCTGGGCGAGATCCATGATCGCGAATACCTCCGTTACGGTGTGCGTGAAGAAGCGGTCCGCGCTCTGGTTGCGGTATTACAGCAGATTGACCGGCAGCGCGCGTCTGCGTCAGCGGGTCAGGTGATCCGCCCATGATGCAGCCGGGGCTGGGCCGTCCAGGTCTCTGAGACAGATGAGAGGTGCGCCGGCTTTCCGGCATAATGGTTCGTCGCTCCCATGTCATTAAAAACAGAACAGCGGGCTAAAAAAATTCTGCAGGTGTTGCTGCGCCACGGCAACGCCTCGGTCGAGGACCTGGTGAGCATGACCGAGGCCTCCGCCCCCAGCATCCGCCGCGATCTCGCCCGGCTAGAGCAACGCAACCTCGTGCACCGTACCCACGGCGGCGCGCGCCTGGCGGCGCAAATGGAGTACGAAGCCTTTCGCTTCGACTCGTCGTTTCAGGTGCGTGAATCCCGCTTCAGCGAGGAGAAGCGGCGCATCGGCATGGCGGCAGCGGAGCTCATTCGCGAGCACGACACCGTCGGGTTCACCGCCGGGACGACGACAACGCAGGTGGCCCGCTGCATCCGCCATCGCAATTCGATTCACGTCATCACCAACGCCGTCAATATCGCCATGGAGCTCAGCAACCAGCCTGCGCTCAACGTCACCCTTACCGGCGGTACCATGCGCTGGGCAGGCGCATTCTCGCTCACCGGTCCCATCGCGATTGAAATGCTGAATGGTGTGTTTCTGGACAAGGTCTTCATCGGGGCGTGCGGCGTCGACCCAAAACGCGGCGTGACCACCATCGAACCGGACGAAGCAGCAGTCTTTCGCGCCATGGTGCGTCAGGCAAAGCAAGTGGTGGTGGTCGCTGACTCGAGCAAAATCAGCATGGTCAGCCCGGCGCTGATCTGCCCACCCGGCGAAATGGACATTCTCGTAACCGACAGCGGAATCACCCCGGAGACGCTCGCGGCCTTTCGCAGCCGCAACGTTGAGGTGCAGACGGTATGAAGATGCCCAGCGCGCGGTCTGAAGCCGGCACGCGAAAAAGGACCGTCGAGAACGGGTGCTGTTTCCTGCTGTGTCTTTTATTGCTCGTCCTGAAAGGCGCGCCGCCCGCGCGGGCACAAAGTTTCCCCGACATTCGTCCTTCGCCCCAGCAGCTCGAGTGGCAGGATCTGGAATTCGGCGTCATCGTCCATTTCGGTACCAACACTTTTCTCAATCGCGAATGGGGCGACGGAACCGCCAGCCCCTCGGTCTTCAATCCCACCCAGTTCGACCCTGACCAGTGGATGCAGGCCATCCGCGCTTCCGGGGCGAAGTACGTCATCCTCGTGGCTAAGCATCACGACGGCTTCTGTCTCTGGCCTGCGGCGCAGACAGACTACAGCGTCAGGAGCAGTCCCTGGGAGAATGGGAAAGGCGATGTGGTCGGCGACGTGGCACGCGCCGCCAGAAAATATGGTCTCCGGTTCGGGGTCTATCTGTCTCCCTGGGATCGTCACGATCCACGCTACAAAGATCCCGCCGCCTACGACGCTTACTACGACGCCGAGCTAACTGAGCTGGCGACGAATTACGGCAATTTGGTGGAGTTTTGGCTGGATGGCGCGGGCAGCGCCGGTCATGTCTACAACTTCGCAAAGATCATCGAAACACTGCGCACCTACCAGCCGAACACCGCTGTTTTTGCCGATACCGCTTTGTTTGCCTATGGCGACGCGCGCTGGGTCGGCAATGAGAACGGGCGCGTGCCCTACGAGGACTGGGATGTCATCGATCGGCACGGCTATCTGCGCTGGCGCCCTGTCGAAGCGGACACCCCGCTGCATGCGGGCCACTGGTTCTGGCATTCAGATGACCTGTCCACGCTGAAAAGTGTCGCCGAACTCCTCACCACGTGGGATGACACCGTGGGCAAAGGAGCGCAGCTGATGCTCGGCCTCGCGCCGGACCGCCGCGGTCTGCTGCCGGACGCCGACGTTGCCCGTCTTGAGGAGTTTGGCCAGGCCCTTCACCAGCGTTACGCCCATAATCTTGCGCTGGATCATGCGCCCACATCCCCCGAAGTCTCCGCAGCGCTCGACGGCGATCCGAACACCTTCTGGTCGGCGCCGGCCGGCTCACGCCATGCCACGCTGGAAATCAGCCTCCGCCGGCCGGTGACTTTCAACCGCACGCTCACGATGGAGTGGCTGAACGATGGTCAGCGCGTCGAAAACTACTGTATTCAGGTTTGGGTGGACCACGCCTGGAAAAGCGTCGCCTGCGCTCACGCCATCGGACACGAAAAGATCGACAGGTTTGCTGCTGTGACCACGGCTCGCGTGCGCCTCAATATCCTGTCCAGCACGGGCAGAGCCGCCATTCGCGAGTTCCAGCTCTATAACGTGAAAGAGGCCGCGGAATAGAACCTTCCCCGTCGGCCACCATTCAGTCATGCGGCAGGTTCTTCCCAGTCAATCAGCCTCTCCCGCGCCCACGACCCGCCAGATCACCGGCAAACCGCAGCCTTCCACCCACCGCCCACCAGTTCCCTTTCCCCCCCTTCCGCTTTAATCTAATGACTGCAGCAAATCATCAGCAGAAAGAACGCTGCCACCATCTGGCAGCCAGGATTCTCATGGCCAATACGAAGTCCACGACCGATAAAGCAGAACGCAAGAAGATCAAACGCGCGGCTCGCAAAAAAGCCGCCCCCAAAGCCAAACGCACCACCCCCCGCGGCTCGCTCAAGAAGAAGGTCCGTAAGCTCGTCCGCGGCCAGAGCAAGCGCTAGAACGGGTCTCACGGATCCGCGGCTGCCGGCAAAGCTTCCTGGGAGACCCGCCGCCGAAGCGGGTCTCACGCCGGTCGCCGCAGACCTGGATGGGAGACCCGTTCTGAGTACCTCGCACCTGCCGGGGTGGACGACCCCCTTTCGCCCGCCCCCGCACTCCAGCTACACTCAGTCCCATCCTTCTTCCCAAGGGAGCGTCCTTGCCGGATCAACCCGTGCGCCCATCCCCAACCCAGCGGACCCTCCGGTCCCAGTTGTTCGCGCGCAAGTCCATCGACAAGCTGATTGCCGCTTCGGAAGACCCGGAACATAGTCTCCGCAAAAGCCTCGGCCCTCTCTCCCTCACCGCCCTCGGTATCGGCGCCGTCATCGGTTCCGGCATCTTCACCGTCATCGGCACCGCCATGGCCGGCCAGAAATTCGACTCGCCGGAGATCAGCAACACCCCGCTGATCCATTACCTGCTCACCCACTCCGCCATGGCCGGACGTCCCGGCGCCGGACCCGCCCTTGCCATTTCGCTGGTGCTGGTCGCCATCGTCTGCGTCTTCACCGGCCTTTGCTACGCCGAGCTGGCCTCCATGATCCCCATCGCCGGCTCCGCCTATACCTACACCTACGCCACCATGGGCGAGCTCATCGCCTGGATCATCGGCTGGGACCTTATCCTCGAGTACGCCTTCTCCAACATGAGCGTCAGCGTCGGCTTCGCCGCCCACATCGAAGCCCTGCTCGAATGGTTCGGCCTCCATCCCGCTCTGCGATGGATCTCTCCCGCCTACCTGCCCACCGGCCTGCAGGACTTCGCCGGCAACACCCTCTATAACCCCGGCTGGCACTTCGGCTTCAACATCCCCGCCTTCCTCATCGTCATGATCCTCACCGTCGTCCTGGTGCGGGGCATTCGCGAGTCGGCGCGGACCAACAACATCCTTGTCCTGGTCAAAATCGTCGCCATCCTGGCCTTCATCATCGCCGCCTCCAGTTTCATCAAGCCCCGCTACTGGCATCCCTTCATGCCCAACGGCTGGACCGGCATGCTCTCCGGCGGCTCCATCATCTTCTTCACCTACATCGGATTCGACTCCGTCTCCACCGCTGCCGAAGAATGTAAGAACCCGCAGCGTGATCTGCCCATCGGCATCCTCGCCACCCTGGTCGCCTGCACAGTCCTCTACGGTGGTGTCGCCCTTGTCCTCAGCGGCATCGTGCCCTGGAATTCGATCATGGGCGATGCCGCTCCGGTCGTGAATGCCCTCCGCCGCCTCTCCATCGCTCCCGGAGGCCACCCGCTCCACTGGGTCGAGCTGATCGTCCTCATCGGAGCCATGCTCGGCATGATCTCCTCCATCCTCGTCTTCCAGCTCGGCCAGGCCCGCGTCTGGTTCGCCATGTCGCGCGACCGCCTCCTGCCCGACGTCTTCAGCAAAATTCACCCCCTCTTCCGCACTCCCGCCGTCTCCACCTGGGTCGCCGGATTCGTCGTCGGCGTCCCCGCCGGCCTGCTCGACATCGGCACCGTCTCCAACCTGTCGAACATCGGAACGCTCTTTGCCTTCGTGCTCGTCTCCATCGCCGTTCTCATCCTGCGCTATCGCGAGCCCGAGCGCCCCCGCGCCTTCCGTGCCCCCCTCGGACCCGTCTTTCCTGTCCTCAGCATCATCTTCTGCATCGTGCTCATGATGGGCCTCGAAGTCCTTACCTGGACCGCCTTCTTCATCTGGCTCGCCATCGGCCTCATCATCTACTTCTCCTACAGTCGCCATCGCACGGAGTTCGCCACCCCCCGCTCCAGCTAGTCGTTCCTGACCCCTCTTTTGCGCCTTTTCCGCGCGCAATCTCCTCCCGGACACCCCCTCGTTCAGCCGTTTTCCACAGCCGGGAGCCCACTCGCTACAACGAAAGTAAGAGGTCTTAGAGAACGGGCCCGCATTTCCGCTTTCGTCGCCTTTGGAAAAACTCGCCTCCGCCGCATTTTCATTCGTGACCCTTCATACGCAGCTCAGGGCCTTCTGTGAGCCATTGGGCCAGGCTTTTCCCCCTTACAGGTAACCACCTGGAGGATGCTGAAAGTCACTCTTACCCATCACTTCGGACCTGCGAAGTTATCCGCAGCAGTAACGCGTTCTCATGACTGAAGATAAGTGCAGCGCCATTAATTCTCTGTGCAACACTCACTTCATTCGCCCCATCCCAGGGCGTGGATGAAGAACAATGAAAACCTCCTCCGTCGCTGCCTTGGTTCTCCCGGTGGTCCTTCTCTCCGCCACCGCTGCCTCCTCCGCGCAGACTCCAGCCAAAACTCCCGTTCAGACCATCGCCCTCGTCGACGCCCCCATGCCCATCAACTCCAGTTCCTCGCTCCTGCCCGAGCCTGCCGCTGGAACTCCCGCCTTCATGCCCGTGGCCCGAACGCCGCTCCCCACAGCTGAACAGAAGCCCCGCCTCGACTTCCTCGACTGGAGCCTCATCGGCGCTGCCGCTGCTCTGCGCGGCCTCGACTGGGCCAGCACCGAATCGGCTCTTGCCCGCCCGCAGTACTTTCACGAAGCCGTCCTGCCCAATGCGCTGGTCCGAAACAAAGCCGGCTTTGCCGCCTTCCAGGCCGGAACTGTCGCCGTCAACTACGAAGCTTACAAATTCCTCGTCCGCCACAACCGCCGCTCCCTCGCCCGCCTTTCCCAGTACATGTACGTCGGCATCATGACCCTCCAGGTCGCGCACAACTACCAAACGCTCGGCGACTACCCCCCGAATTAAATCCCTGGAGCCACACGCTGGCCTTTGGCTCGATTGGTTTGACACCTTCCGTGATCAGGCCCTAGGCTGGAAGAGATGAAACAGTTCTTCAACACCCGCATCGCGTTCGGCTGCTGTTGCTGCTGTCGCGCCCCGCGGGTGTCTTTCTGAGAGAGGCGAATACCGGAATCAGGATCGCTCAGAACCCACCCGCAATCGGGTGGGTTTTTACTGCCCTCCCCATCCCCACCGCAGTCCCCCAGGAGGAAGCTCATGAGTCTTCGCATCAACGATGTCGCCCCCGACTTCACCGCCGAAACTACCCAGGGGCCCATCAGGTTTCATGAATGGATCGGCGACAACTGGGCGGTCTTCTTCTCCCATCCCAAAGACTTCACCCCTGTCTGCACCACCGAGCTCGGCGCGGTTGCCGGCCTCGAAAAACAGTTTGCCCAGCGCGGCGCCAAAGTCATCGGCCTCAGCGTTGACCCCGTCTCCAGCCACAGCAAATGGGCGGGCGATATTCAGGACGTCACCGGCCACACTGTCAACTATCCGATGATCGGGGATCCGGAGCTGAAGGTCGCGAAGCTGTACGACATGCTCCCCGCCGATGTGGGCGACTCCTCCGACGGTCGTACGCCCGCGCAGAACGCCACCGTCCGCACCCTCTTCGTCATCGGCCCCGACAAGCGCATCAAGCTCACCCTCGCTTATCCCATGAGCACCGGCCGCAACTTCGACGAGGTCCTCCGCGTCCTGGACTCCATCCAGCTCACCACCAAACATAAGGTCTCCACCCCGGCCAACTGGAAACCCGGCGAAGACGTCATCATCGGCGGAGCCGTGTCCAACGAGGAGGCGGACAAAATCTTTCCCGGCTACAGGACCGTGAAGCCCTACCTCCGCACCACCGCGCAACCAAAATAAAGCGGCTCCCGGTTCTTGCTACAGGCTCCCGGTTACTGAGCACCCATTACAGGCTACAGTCGATAGAAAGGAAGGTCAGGAGCAAACAAAGAATTCAGGATGCAGGGACAAGGGCACCGGTGGCGAAGTGGCTAACGCGCTGGTCTGCAAAACCAGTATTCGCGGGTTCAATCCCCGCCCGGTGCTCCAATATCACAGTTCAGCGAGGTCCGTCGCAAGCCACCCGAAAGCCATAATCGGCGTATTTGAATTCCGGCGGGATGCTGGAACGTGCCGAGCATCGTGAAATCTTGATTTGGTGCCGCCAGGAACCTCCGCGGGAAGCCTTTCTCTTGCCTTCTTCCGGTCCCTGCGGATTCCGAGCCGGTGAAATCGCATAATAGTCCGGCCCGTACCAGTCGCTGCACCACTCGTGAACGTTCTCGCACATGTCGAATAATCCGATGGCATTCGGCTGCGACTGGCCAACCGGCTCAGGACCGGCTTTCCAGCGAGTGTGGTAGCCAGCACGTGAAGTCGGCGGATCATTGCCCCAGGGGAATAACATCCCCTCGACACCGCCCCGCGCGGCCCGCTCCCATTCGGCTTCGGTAGGAAGCCGATAGTGCGAGCCGGTCATCGACGAAAGCCACGCGCAATAAGCCACAGCGTCAAACCACGATACTGCCACCACAGGATGCTGCGGATGGGAGAAGTTGGGATCGTTCCAGGATGGGAGCGGCACGTTGCCTGTAGCTTCCAGAAACCGCGCGTACTCTTCAACGGTAACCTGGCTTGCGGCCATGGCAAAGGAATCGAGCCAGACGCGATGAACGGGGCTTTCCACACTCTGCCCGACGTCGGATCCCATGGAGAACCAGCCAGCAGCGATCTGAATATGGAACGGCTCAGCGATCGATAGGCGAGAGGCACTTAGAGTCATAACGGACCAACGGCGCTACCAGCCGAAATACTCCCGGTGGTTCGGTCGTGCGATAGCCGATTGTGATTCTTCCTTTCCCGGCTGTACCATCGTTCCACCTTCCCCAGAAGGATAAACAGCTTTGATCGCTACTGTCGGGCGATATCGCTCCCGCCTGGGGTCGCTGTGTTCCCGGGTGCCCTGGTGCGGCATGCCTGAAAGCCGATTGGATCGAGGGCCCCATCCGAACCGGGCTTTCGTACGCCTGGCAGGCGCACCCTTTGCCGTCGTGCTCCTCGCGATTCCTTTGTCCGCCCAGTCCATCCTGACCATCCCGCCGCAGCAGTGCGTCTGGCATGCCGGCGATAATCCCGCCTGGGCCGCGCCGACTCTCGACTTAAGCGGCTGGCATTCCTGGGACGCCTGGAATCCCAAATCCCTCGATCCCCGCATCTGGATCCGCTGCCACGCCGATCTGTCCTCACTCCAGAAGATCGATCATCCTGCGCTGCAGATCACGCTCTACGCTGCGTACCAGGCCTATTTCGATGGCCGGCTCATCGGCTCCGCCGGCAATCTGAAGACGGGCGGCTTCACGATGAACATCATCCGCGAATGGCCTCTCTCCGGAGACCTCGCCCCACCTGCCGTCATCGCTCTGCGCATCACGCGGCGCGTGGTCTCAACCATCCCCATCGGACCCGCGCCGCCGCTCGCGATGAGCGCGGGGAGTTCCGACCTCCTCGGGAACCGGCGCAGCGCCATCATCCTCACCCAGGTTGCGCCGCGGATCTTTCCCGCCGTCTGCTTCTGCATCCTTGGCGTTCTTGCGGTTGTCCTGCTGCCCCTCTGGTTCAACGATCCCAGCCGCCGTGAGCTGCTGCTGCTCTCCGCCAGCTGCGCCGCCCTTCCCTTTATTTATCTGAACTACACCGCTGCCGCTGCGCTCTGTTCCTTTCCGGTTTCGGTCTACTTTGCGCTTTGGGCCGTACCCGCTTCCGTTGCCAACATCACTCGCGCGCTCTTCTTCTTTGCGCTCGCCCGCAGGCGGGTTCCTCTGATCTTCTGGATTCTCATCATCGCGGGAAACGGTCTCTACATGCCAGCCGCGGCTCTCTCCCTGTTCCCCGCCGCGCAGGCCCTCGCGTTCGACAGCCTCCGGTCGCATCATCTGGACGCAATTGGCGATGTCTTTCACGTCCTGGAAAACCTCGCTCCCTTTGCTGCCTTCCTGCCCTGGAGTTCCGTTGCGCGCCGGATGAAACCGCTGGCCGCGCTCTCCATGGCGTGGGGCGTGATCATGATGGCCCTGTTTACCGTACGCCTGACCAGCGCCCACATTCCCGACATCCCCAACCTTCAGATACGCTGGGCCAATGCAGTTGCCGACGGCGAGGCGATCGCGATCCTCAGCCTGGTGATCGCGCTGCTTTTCCTCCTGTTTCGCGAGCAGCAGCAGACGGCCCGCGAGCGCGCCATTCTGGCCGGGGAGATGCAAGCCGCCCAACAGGTACAGTGCATGCTCGCGCCGAGCGTCCTTGATACCGTCCCCGGCATGCGCATCGACGTGGCCTTCCACCCCATCCGTGAAGTCGGTGGCGACTTCTACAGCTGCCGCATCCTGCCCGGAAACCGCCAGCGCATCCTCCTCGGCGACGTGAGCGGCAAGGGCGCTGCCGCCGCCATGACCGCGGCGGTGCTGATTGGCGCGGCCCAGCGCCGCGATCACGAATCACCCGCCGCACTCCTCGCCCACCTCAATCATGTTCTCGCCGACATGTCCCTCGGAGGATTTGCCACCTGCCTTTGCGCGGAACTCTCAGCGACGGGTGCTCTGATTCTGGCCAACGCCGGCCATCTTCCGCCCTACCGCAACGGCGAAGAGATCCCCCTCGACTCCGGCCTGCCCCTCGGCATCACCGCCGACGGCACTTACGGCGAGTCCACACTCGCTCTCTTTCCGGGCGATCAGCTCACCTTGCTCTCCGACGGCATCGTCGAAGCCCGATCCGCCACCGGCGAACTCTTCGGCTTCGACCGCACGCTGGACATCAGCAGCAAATCCGCAGAAGAGATCGCTCAGGCCGCCCACGCCTTCGGCCAGGAAGACGACATCACCGTCCTCACCCTCAACTTTGCGCCCGCCGACGATTCGGGGAATCGCCACCGAAGTTCCAAACTCTCGCTTCAGCGCTAGACTTGTAGAACCATGCCGCACCCTTCCTGGAACGAGAGCTACGCCTCGGGAGATCTTCCCTGGGACACCGGTGAACCGGAGCCTCTGCTCGTCGAGTTCGTTAGTTCGGGTCGCATTGCGCCCGCCCAGACGCTGGAGATAGGAGCGGGTACAGGGACCAATGCCGTTTGGCTGGCGGAGCGCGGCTTCGACGTACTCGGCATCGATGTCGCCCCGCTCGCGGCCGAACGAGCTACTGCCAGGTTGAACGGTCGCGATTTGCGTTGCCATTTCGCCAGCATGGACTTTCTCGCCGCCTCCCCGCCCGATCGTCCCTTCCGCTTCGCCTTCGACCGCGGCTGCTTTCATGTCTTCGACGAACCCGAGGAGCGCGCGCGTTTCGCCGCCCAGGTGGCGGCCGTGCTGGTGCCCGGAGGCCTCTGGCTGAGCATCATCGGCAGCACCGAAAGTCCACCACGAGAGGTCGGCCCGCCGCGCCGCTCGGCCCAGGAGGTGGCTATCGCCATCGAACCAGCTCTCGAAATTGTCGAACTGCGGACCGCCGAGTTCCACGCTCACCATATCAAGGCGTGGTTCTGCCTCTCGCGCCGGCGGCTTTAGGGCAATGGCCGGCGGCGAATGCGGGGATCAGTGCAGTGGTTGGTGGCAACGGACAAGGGGACGTGGTCAGGTCCTCGGCGAGCGAGATGAAGGCGACGCCAGGTTCGAGTTCCTGAAGCACGGCCCGCTGATCGGTCACCCGGTGCTTCAAACCATCCGCGCAATACTTACCGAACCGCGCTCACTCTGTCGTCGCGCTCCTCGGCCACAGAGAACCGTTCGGAATTCTGCAGCAGCGTCATCAGACGTTCGCGTTCCCTCTTTTGCTCGTCGATGTCCTCAGTACATCCATACCAGCGAACGATCTCCCCTGACGATCCATAGCGCGGCCATCCCCGCGAACGCACCCACCACCAGTTCCCTTCCGGGCTATGAATGCGGTACTCCATATCCAGTGGATTTCCGGTCGCCAGCGCTTCTGCCACAACCGCCTCGACGCACGCAAGATCATCCGGGTGCACAGCGTTCATCCATCCCCCGCCCAGCGTCTCGGCCGGGGTGAGCCCCGTCATCCTGGTCCACCGCCCGCCTACCTCTACACACCGGCCTTCACTGTCTCCCACCCAGGTCGCGTGGGGGCTCAGCTCCACCGCGCTGCGATAATGCTCTTCGCGCTCGCGCAGCGTCTCCTCCGCCCGCTTTCTCTCGGTGATATCGACGACCGCGACCAGAATCCCGACTACCTCGCCCACTTCGTCGAAGGCGGGTTCGTACGAGGCGAGAAACGTCAGCATCTCCCCCGGCTGCGTTCCAGGATACGAAACTTCTGCGTCCGCGATCGTCTCTCCCTGCAATATGCGAAGCAGGATAGGCTCGATCATGGGGAACATCCGCGGATTTATCTCCGCCACCGTCTTTCCCAGGTGATCAAGCACCGGAGCTCCGTTGATCCTCGCCAACCGCCGGTTGATGCTGATATGGCGAAACTCGCGGTCCAGATAACACAGCCCCACCGGCGCCCCGTCGTAGATCGCCCCCAGTTGGGCCAGCTGATGCGTGGGCAGCGCCTCAAAACAAAGCGGCCCCAGCGAGTCATTCCCGTTGGCCCGGCGAGAACCGAAGGTTTTTTCCGGCGATGCGACGACGCCCGCAATCGACTGCGCCGGCAGAGCAGGGCCATACAACCATCCCTGCGCCTGAACACAGCCCAGCCGCAGCAGCATCTCCGCCTGCTCTTCCGTCTCCACTCCCTCGGCTACCGTCACGACTCCCAGGCTGTGGCCCAGGCCCAGCACCGCTGCGACAATCTTTCGGCTCTCGCGCCGGGTCATCATCGATGCGACAAAGCTGCGATCCACTTTTAACTTATCGAATGACAGCGCCTGCAGATGCAGCAAACTCGAATATCCGGTTCCGAAATCGTCCAGCGCGAGGCTGCAGCCCATCTCCTTCAGCTCTCTCGCGATCTCACCAGCCATCTCGATGTTATCTACGATCGCGCTCTCCGTAACTTCGATAGTTAGATGGCTCAGCGGAAAAGAAGCCTTCTCCGCAGCTTCCCGGATCAGGGCGGGCAGGTTGCGGTCGCGCAATTGCACCGGGGAAACATTTACCGACAGACATACCGAACCAGTTACACCGGTCACCGAACAGAACGCCTTCCTCAGAATCTGCTGGGTCAGGATTCCGATCAGCCCGCTTTGTTCGGCAAGAGAGATAAAGTTGTGCGGCAGGATGAGTCCCAGCTCAGGATGATTCAGGCGCGCCAGAACTTCAAAGCTCTTCAACTTTCCGGAATGCAGCTCGACGATCGGCTGAAAGCAGGGGACGAGAGAGTCGCCCTCCAGCGCGGCGAACAGGTCAGGCAGAGTGGCGAGCATGGCACGATCATAGGGAGTACCGTTACCAACAGGATATGACCCGAAAGTCGCATGGGAATTCGCTCGGCAACCTGGCTCGTTCGACGAGCTCGTGCCGCCTTTTTTGGCGCCCCCGTCGGTCTCCGCCGTAACATCCGTCCCAATCAGGATACTTACTGAAGATAACTTCGAGGGAAGGCTCGCATTCCTGCTCGCTTAACCTGGTACCTCCACTTACACAGGCTCCGGAGAGCAGCCTCGCTGCGATTACCCGGGCTGCCCCACTCGCCCCTTCGGTTCCGTGGTGGCCGCCCCCGCCCGGCCACGAATCAACTCCTCCACATCGCCCAGCTGATCCGTCAGCAGGCTCAGCCGATGCGACAGAGACTGAATCTCCGTCTCGGCGCGCCGGTTCACTTCGAAATCCAGCTCGCTGCGCACCCGGTCCTTCGCGTCCTGGCGGTTCTGGCTCATCATGATCACCGGCGCCTGGATCGCAGCCAGCATCGAGAGGAACAGGTTCAGCAGGATGAACGGATACGGATCCCAGGCGCGCCCCCTCAGCACGATGTTGGTCGTCGAATACACCACCAGCACGATCCCAAAGAGGATGATGAACCGCCACGATCCTCCGAAGCGCGCCACCGAATCCGCAATTCGCTCCCCAACCGTCGACTGCTCCTCGATCACGTCGTTGGGATTGCGGCCCGCCCGGCTGCGCACCAGCTTCTGCGCCGCGTGAAACTGGCGCGCCTGGACGGTCAGCATGTCTATGCCCGCCTCCGGCCTGCGCTTCACCAGTTCCAGGAGATCGTCGCGCCCCACCTCCAGACACGTCACCTCCTCGGTCGCCATCGCCGTCGTCTGGTGCGGCGTCTCCTGCAGCATCGACGCGAACCCGAAGAAGTCTCCGTGCTCGGGCTCGTCCACCACCACTTCCTGCCCGTCTTCATCGAACGTCGTCAGACGCACCTTGCCCGACGTCACGACATATCCGTAGCTCGCAGCCTCGCCCATTTTGAAGATGCGCTGCCGCGCGGCGAACCGCCGAATATCGACTTGCGCGGCCAAAATTCCCGCTTCGTCTTCGTCCAGTAATTCAAACAGGGGAACGTGACGTAATTCGTCAGGATCACACGGCATAGGTTTGCCTCATGGACAGGCGGCTCGGAACCGCCCCGGGATTCTCGGACAGACCATATCAGAGTCCGGACTCCGCCGATAGACAGCGGAACACGATTTTTCCCTGCGCGAGATGAACGCTGCGTGAAGGCAGCCCCCCGCGTGGTCCACGGAGCCGGCAGGCAGGCTTACCTCTTTCTCAGACGGACGGACTCCCAGCTTCCATCCGAGCTCCAGCCGCCATCCACCGTCAGCGTGTGGCCGTTCACGAATCCGCTTTCCCCGTCATCCGCCAGGAAAGCAATCGCCCGCGCCACATCGTCCGGACGCGCAAACCGTCCCATGGGTACGCGCTGTGTGATGTCCGCGTCGCTGTAGCTCCCGCCCGCCTGATCGGCCACATCCATTTCCGTCTTCACCCACCCCGGACAGACCGCATTCACCCGCACCCCGCGGCCTCCCCACTCTGCCGCCAGCGTGCGCGTTAGCCCCACCAGCCCGTGTTTCGACGCGTTGTACGCCGCGCGGTCCGCCACCGCCACCAGCCCGGCAATCGATGCCACGTTCACAATCGATCCGCTCCGCGCCTCGAGCATCCTCCGTCCAAACACTCGCGCCAGCAGAAACGGCGCCACCAGATTGACCTCCATCATCCGGCGATACTCGGCCGCCGTCGTCTCCTCAGCCGCGCGGATCAGGCTGATGCCGGCATTGTTCACCAGCACATCGGCCCGCCCGAACCGCTCGAAAACCGCGCCGGCGAATTCCTCCACGATGTCTTCCCGGGTGATGTCGCCGGTAAACCCCAGAACCGCTCCGCCCCGTGCTTCGATCGCTGCCACTGCCGCGCTGGGCTCCTGCAGATCGATAATCGCCAGCTGCCATCCGCGTTCCGCCAGCAGCTCCGACGTCCTCCGCCCGATTCCCTGAGCCCCTCCCGTCACCACCGCCACCCGCGCCCCGCCGTTCGTTTCCAATTCGACCTCCTTGCTGCAGCAAGGGACAGATTACCCGTGCCGCTTCGTCCCATCCGCTGTCAGCCGCGAAGATTCCACATTTGGACGGCGAATGCACCGGTCAGCAGCTTTTTTGGGGTATAGCCCGTCGATGCGTGGCAAGGCATAATGGGGAGACCTTTCCCGCTGCCAGGGCTCGCCGCTTCCTGCGCCTGATCCCTCACACCGGAGACCGGCTTCGAGTTATGGGGGGATGATGGACTTACCGGCTCCGGACGTGGAGCGTCAGTCTGCACAGGACGCGCCGCAGCGGGATGCTGAACCCTCGCGCGCCGGCGCCGAAAGCAGCCCGGGCGGAACTTCCTGGGTCCGGCGCTTCGCAGTCGAATTGCGCGAACAGTATCATCCGCGGAGCGCTCTCCACGCCATTGTTTCGGTGCCCGCCTTTCATGAGCCGGTCATCGACGGCGTGCGCGCCATCGCCATCGTCTGGGTCCTTTCCGTGCACCTGGTCCTCTATCATGTGGCCTTTTTTCCACAAACCAGCCTCGCCATCTTCAATCTGCCCGGGCTGCACGTTGTCGCCCGCGGCGACCTGGGCGTAGACCTCTTCTTCGTTATCAGCGGCTACCTCATCGGCACGATCCTTTTCCGCGAAGCCGCCAAAACCGGCTCCCTGCGCCTGCGGCGTTTCTATCTGCGCCGCTTCCTGCGCCTGATCCCCGTCTATACCGCGGCCATGATCCTGGCGCTGTGGTTCCTCCATGGCTACCATGCCTCCAAAATCTGGGCCAATCTCCTTTACGTAAATAACTTTCTCCCCATCGACCGCCAGTTCATGCCATGGTGCTGGTCGCTCGCCATCGAAGAACAGTTCTACCTTCTCCTCCCCGCGTTTGTGCTGTTCCTCATGACCCTGAAACGCGGCCGCTGGCTGTGGATGCTGGCCCTCTTCGTTCTCGCCGGGCTCATCCGCTGGTCCATCATCCGTTCCCACGGGATCCTGCCCCCGTTTACTGATATGCCCGGCATGCCCTCCTATGACCATCGCCTCACGGTCATCTATCAAAACCTCTATACCCGGTACGGCGCCCTGCTGGTCGGCGTCATGACCTCCTACGCCCTCCTCTTTCACCGCGCCGCGGTCGAGAAGTTCTTCTCCCGCAGACTCGCCGTGAACGTCATCGGGGTCGCCTGCCTGCTCACCATGACGGCGATCGCCTTTACTTCGTTTGGCTATCCGGCCGCCACCCCCTCCACGGTCCCTGCACACTTCTTCGATGGAATCTTCAATCGGTTCTCTCCCCCCTGGCGGCAGCTCTGGTACACCGAGCACCGCGATGTCTTCGCCCTCTGCACCGCATTTCTGATCGTCGCCGCTCTGGTTTCTCCCGCATGGATCGGCGTCGGTGTGCGCCGCATGCTTTCGTGGAGAGTCTTCCGCCCTGTCGCCCAGCTCTCTTATTCGCTCTACCTTACTCATGAGCTGGTGCTGGTCTGGCTGTTTCCCAGAAGCGCCTGGCATCTATGGAATCACTTCGGTGTCGGCGCCGCCATGGCCCTCGACAGCCTCATCGCGCTGTGCATCATGTTCGCCCTTGCGGCTGCGCTCTTTGTCCTGATTGAGAAGCCCTCGATGGACGCCCGGACCATGCCTTCCATCCGCGCCCTCATCGAGCCGCAGATCCCGACAGCCGCACCGCAGCGCTCCTGATCTCCCCGCTCCCCTGCCGGTGGCCCGCGCGCTCAGCCGATCTCCACCATGATCTTCCGCGCCGACACCGGATCCTCGGTCCACTGCCGCAGCGCCTCGTCCGCCTGCTCCAGCGGCACGACTCGGCCCACGGCATCCTGCGTCGGAAATCGCCCGCTTTCCAGCATCGCAATCACTTCGTCGAAGTCCGCGCCGGTCGCATTCCGCGAGCCCAGAATGTCCAGTTCCTTTTGAACGAACAGCTTCGTCTCAAAGCACACCGGCTCCTTCACGTACCCGACGTAGACCACCCGCCCCGCAAACGCCACCGCATCCACCGCCAGACGAAAGGTCTCCGGCCTGCCCACCGCTTCGACGACCACGTCCGGACCGTGGCCGTCGGTCAGCGTCCGCAGCTGCTCTTCGATCCCGCCCCTGCGGCTGTTCAGCCCTGCGCTCGCCCCCGCTCGCTGCGCCAGCTCCAGCTTTGCGTCGTCCAGGTCCAGCGCCAGCACCCGCGCTCCGCGAAACCCCGCGCTCGCAATCGCTCCCAATCCCACCATCCCGCAGCCAATCACCAGAACCGTGTCCTCGCCCGTCACCCGTCCGCGAGCCGCCGCATGATTGCCTACCGTCAGCGGCTCCACCAGCGCCAGCGTCCTCATGTCGAGCCCCGCAGCATGCCTGAGCTTCCGCCACGGAGCCAGCACATATTCCGTCATCGCCCCGTCGCGCTGCACACCCAGGGTCTCGTTCCCGCGGCACGCATTGGACCGGCCGCGCCGGCAGGCGGCACAGCTCCCGCAGTTTACGTAGGGCACAAGCGTCACCGCCATCCCGCACCGCAACTCCCCCGGAACTGCCTCGCCGGCGGCAGCAATCTCCGCTGCGATCTCGTGCCCGGGAATCCGCGGATAGCTCACCATCGGATTCCTGCCCTCGTAGGCGCTCAGGTCCGATCCGCACATGCCCACCAGCCGAACCCGCAGCAACACTTCGTCCGCAGCAGGTTCCCTGGGCGGCGCAATCTCGGCGATCCGCGCTGCCCCCGGCCCATCCAGCACCAGTGCCTTCATCCCAACCCCTCTCCACCCCGCTCCTCAAGAGTAAGGGAGGAACGCGCAAAAGGAGCTCCACGCAGTTTCCGCCAGTCATTCGAGAACCGATGGCTATACTGAGGTCGACAAACAGTCCTGGTATGGGCAGCGGCCGGCTTTCGAATGGCTCACGCCGCCCGCGAACGAAGTACTAAGGGGGTCCTTCCAGAGGTGACTCACAACCTCGCGCTGCCGTTCTGCGAGAATGCGCTGCGAACCCCGCAGGCCACAGCACTGTTTGTGGACGGGCATGCGTTTTCCTACGGCGAGCTGGCGAGCCTGGCCCGGCGGATCGCGGGCTGGCTCGACCGCGGGTCGCACCCGCGATCCGGCCGGGTCGCCATCCTCGCCTCGCGCAGCCTGCCTGCCTGCGCAGGGGTACTGGGAACGCTGTGGTCCGGCGGAGCCTATGTGCCGGTGAATCCGCAGACCCCGGAAGATCGCCTGCTGCGCATCCTGGAAATGGCGCAGGTCGATGCGATCATCGCCGATCCGGCCGGGTTGAGGATGCTGACTGAACGCGTGCTCAGGATCGCTCCGCGTCGCATTCTCTGCGGTGCACACCCCGCAGAGGCAATTTCTGATTTTAAGGTTGAGAGCATGGCCGACCTGCCCGATCCGGACTCCCAGGCCCCCGCGGTCGTCGCCGGCGAGGACCTCGCCTACATCCTGTTCACCTCCGGAACCACCGGCACCCCGAAAGGCGTCATGATCGAGGCCGGAAGCGTCGCCCAGTTTCGGAAGGTCGTGCAGGAGCGCTGCGCATTCCGGCCCGATGATCGGGTTTCCCAGATGGCGGAGCTGACCTTCGACAATTCCGTGCTCGACCTGTTCGTGACGTGGGCAGCGGGTGCGGGTGTTTACGTGGTGCCGGCCGCGCAGCTCATGGCCCCGGCCCGCTTCATCCGCGAACACCAGCTGACGATCTGGTTCTCCGTGCCCTCGACCGCGGTGATGATGGAGCAGATGAAGATGTTGAAGCCAGGGGCCTTTCCCTCGCTGCGCATTTCGATCTTCGCGGGCGAGGCCCTGCCCATGGCGACCGCGCGCGCCTGGCAAATCGCGGCGCCCAACAGCATCGTCGAGAATTTCTACGGACCCACCGAAGTGACGGTGGACTGCATCGCCCAGTGCCTCGACGAGCCTCCGAACGTGACCCGCAACCGCGGGACGCTGGCCATCGGCAAACCATTTCCAGGAATCGAGGCGGGCATCGTGGATCCCGGCCTGAACTTTCTCCCACCCGAAGAAGAGGGCGAACTGGTTGTTTCCGGCCGCCAGGTGGCACGCGGGTATCTGGGCGATGCGGCGCTGACCGCGGCGCGATTTCCGACAGTCGACGGGCGTCGATGGTACCGCACCGGAGACCTGGCCTATCAGGACCGTTCTGGAGCGTTTCATCATCTGGGCCGCGTGGATAACCAGGTGAAGGTGCTGGGTAATCGTGTCGAGCTGGAAGAAGTTGAGGCGCATCTGCGCGAAGTGGTCGGCACCGATCTGGTCGCCGCCGTGGCCTGGCCGGTGAGCGACGGCCGGGCGAGCGGCATTGTCGCCTTCCACTGCTCGCCCGCCATCGGACGGGACGCGGTCCGCGAAGGAATGAAGAAACGCGTCCCTTCCTATATGGTGCCCGGCCGCGTCGAGCGGCTGGAGACCCTGCCGATGAGCACCAGCGGCAAAGTCGATCGCAAGGCGCTGCTGCGAGGGCTGGAGGAAAGAAAGGCGGGAACCTGCGACTCTGCGGAGGAATAACGCTGGCTCAGAGACAGGGTCGCGTGAGGAATGCAGCCAGACCGTCTCGTTCGGAAGCCACCGCAGGCAGCGCATCCACCAGCTCGATGCGCGAAAGCTGAGATCCCGCGGCGAAATGCTCGCGGGCATAGGCGCTCAGGTCTTCCACCAGTTTTGCGCGGGCCGCCGCCTGGCCTGGAGCGTTGGCAACGTGCAGGAGATCCGGCAATTCGGGTAGCGGCATGTTGACACCGCCCGCTGCCGCGCGGCGATCAGGCAGGAAGACCGCGTCGTAGCTGCCGTCGGCGCGAGAGCCGGCCCAGCTGAGCAGCACCTGTGAACCAGGAACCGCGGATTCCAGATCGAGCAGATCCTGAGGGTGAAGGCCCCGCGCCGGACGGCCGCTCAGCTCGCGTCGCAGATCATCCGCAGTTGCGAGCTGGTCTGACGAATCCAGCGTGGCGAGCGCTTCCAGATCCTGCTCCACGCGCACGTTGGGGATTCCCCGCAGAGCGAAAGGCTCGCGACCCTCGGAGAACCGGGCCTGAATGCTCGCGAGGGCAACGTCGACGGCAGGGCATTCCTCAAAAGGCAGATCGAGCGCCTGCTCCGTCTCCGGACCGACGTGGAGAATCACGTTGTAGCGAAAACGGGTCATCTCGTTGTCCGCCCGTCCTCCGCGCAAACGAATCTCAACACGGCTGATCTTCGGGATATGTCGGGGAAGGGCAAGAAAGAAGGCTGGAGAAAGAACCAGTTCCGGCGTACGACGTACGCGATTGTGGATGCGATCGCGAAGGTCTGCCAGGCTCATCGACCCTTCGGCCTGGAAAAGCTCTACGGAGGCGGCGAAGCCGGATAGCAGGGGAAGGCTGCGCACGTCGCCAATGAAAATATGGCCACCCGGGGAGACGACGCGAGCGGCATTTTCGAGCACCCGCAGCAGATAAGCCCTGCCTGGAAAATACTGCGCCACCGAATTCAGCACCACCGTGTCAAAACTGTTTTCGGCGAGATCTTCGAGCTGATCGGCGCGGCGTTCGAACAGTTCGACCCGCCCCGCCAGTGAGTCAACCGTCGCCAGCTGCTCGCGTACCCGGCGCAACACCCCGGAGGAAAAATCCGCGGCAACGTAACGGTCGCACTGCGGGGCAATCCTCATCAGGAGCATCCCCGTACCGCAACCGATCTCGCAAACGGAGCGAGGAGTGAGTTCGAAGATCGACGCAACCGTGGTTTCTACCCATTCGCGCATTGCTTCGGCGGGAATGGGCTGTCGCGTGTAGCTGCTGTCCCAGCTGATCGTGTTGAAACCGACGGGAGCCGTGGCGGCGGCGGCCGGCGACTGGGTCAGATCGTAAGTCTTTTGCCAGCGCCGCAGGACTGCCTCGTCGGCGCGCTCGCGGTCCATCGCCTCATCGATCCATGCATCGCCTGGAACGACAAGGGCTCTCCAGGCGCCCGCCCCATCCGGCAGGATGAGGGCTTGCCGCACGCCGGGATGGCGAGACAGGGCCTTCTCGGCGGGTTGGGCCGAACGAAACGAATCCTCGCAGGACATAAGCGAAAGCTAACCTCAGCGGGCAGCGGCCGCGCTTTGGATCAGGGCGTAAATGGCATCGACGCTGTCCAGCTGATCGCGGTCGAAGCCGATCTGCGAAAAATCGATGTTAAAGTTCTCTTCGAGAAAAATGACAATTTCGACGGTGTCGATGGACTGCAGGCGCCCGCTGACAAGAAGCGAACCGTCGTTCACCAGGGGAGCGCGGTCTTCGTTGCGCAGCAGAAGATCCTGAACGAAGTCGTGGATGGCGGCTTTTTCCGTCATGGTCAGCTCCTAATAGTGGACGAAGAAGAGCCCCGCGAAGTAGTGCAGGGTTTGGTTGAGGGTAAAGGGCCGAGCCTCAGATCCGAATACGATCACCAGAATATAGAAGAAGGCGACCCCTGCCGAAGGCAGAAGCTGGCCGCGCAGAAACCCCCTGGCCCGCGGTTTGCGCCTGCGCAGCTGCGAGATGCTCAGCCCGATGGCCAGAGCGGTGTTGTAAACGAGGAGAACCTGGTAGCTGGCGATCCCTTTCCACAGGCCGTCGTTGCGGAGAAACGTCCAGTCACGCGTCAGATGGTAGAAGGAGTCCCCGAAGACCACCGCGGCGCAGGTGGCAAACACGGTGCGCAGGCGGCGGTGCTTCTTGAAATACCGCAGAAATGCCGGGAAGTAGAAAAAGTCGACCAGCAGTTCCTTGAAGTAATAGTAGAAGCGGTTGAAGAAGTCGATCAGCGTGGTCGAGGAGAGCGGACGGCAGGTATTGCGGAGTGCATTGAAGCCGGCCATGCGGGCGCAGGCAATGATGCGGTGCCCGAGGATCGAGAAGCTGAGAATCAGCTCGAAGTAAGCCAGAATCTGCGCGGCCCAGCGAAGATGCCACGCAACCGGCGTGCCGCGAACGCTCATGGCGAGCGCCTGATCGGGAAGCGGAATATGCAGAGAACCGTGGAAGAAGCCGAACCAGAGATTCTGGAACAGGGCGAGCAGAATGGCCCAGGCCAGCAGCTTAAGTCCCTTAAGCTGGACAACGGCCAGTTGCTCCGGCGTTTTCGCTTCAATCTTACGCAGATAGGCGGCGCCCTTGGGCAGGGGCGTGTTCGTCGAGCCCCAAAGCGGTCGGAACGCGGCCAGTTCAAGCGGCGCATCGCGGTTAGGTACCGAGGATTTGTCGGTGAGCGCGTAGGCGATGAACCAAACGTACGTGGCGAAAACTGCGACAAATTCCCAAAGCACGACTGAGAGGCCCGCATGGGCCGGGGCCGAGCAGGCAAGGACAATCAGCAGCGAAAAGCCGGAAAGAAGAAAGACGATGGGCCGTCGCGCGAAAAGGGACTTCGGCCAGCGCATGACGCAGAGGTAGAGTGTCATGCCAAGGACGATCACCAGCAGAATGATCGCCAGCCGGACGGGGTTGTGAAAATTGTCCCGCACCACGAGGAGAACTGGGGCGACGGCGAGAACCGGGCGGCGATATTCAGGCAGAAACGTGATGATGCCGAACAGAAATGCCAGCCCCACAGCCGAGTCCCAGTCGGGGAGAAAAAAGCGCATCCCCACGGCGAAGGCAGTGAGCAGGACCGCCTTGCCAGGCGCCGTCTGAACGAAAGCAACCGCCGCCGGCCAGCGTTCGACCCGGGGAATCAGGCGAAAATCAGCCCAGCGACTCGCTTGGTGCGACGGCGTTTCGTTTTGAGTGAGCAACACGCTCATCGCGGGCCGGCCAGTGTCCGGTTAACCCCTTTGTCATCCCGGTACTCTGCAGGCGTCGCGCTCAGTACCCACCACTGCTGCAGTGTGCCCGAGGGACGTCCCGCACATGTTGTGCTCTCCCAGGCTTTGCGAGTATAGCGCCGCTATCGGGGAATCCGATAGCACTTTGGTAGGACGCGTACCAAGGTCATCCATTCGCATGGATGAATCCCGAACTCCGCGGCGAGAATTCGGTCCGGCCGCATGAGATGACCCGCGTTGTGCTCTCCGGGCAATCGGAAGGAAGCCATGCTGCGATCCATCGCTCTCATATCGGTGTCCGGCCACAAGCCCTGCGATTGTGGCTGCCCGCGTGCCGCCCCCCCCCCGCGATGTTCAGCGATGAGCGCTGCTGTTGGACCCGCTTTCGCTCGTTGCCGGGCTACGCTCCAGCATGAACAGCGCCGCCTGAAAATCCCCGCGCAGGTTGAGCTGGATGCCCGCGTTCATCCAGTAAGCCCCCGAGGCCGACTCCGGCGTGTCCGCCGCTGCGTCGCCGTCGAGCATGCGCATTCGATAGGTCGCCCCCGGATCGAGCCCGCGCATCCGCAAACGAGGATACAGATATCCCATCTGGCTGGAATGTAGAAACGCAAAGACCGCCGTCTGCTCCCCGCTCGTCGACACGCTCTCCGTCGAAGAAAATTCGCTGCCCTGCTGCGGAGAAATCAGGCGGTAGAGCGATCCGTGCTGCACCGTTTCGCGGATTTCTTTGTACTGGGCCACCATCTTCTTCGCCGTGGCGAAATCCTCCGCGCTCCACTTGTTCAGGTTGGCGCCGATCCCCAGCGATCCCTGCATCGCCGACAGAAACCGGTACGTCAGTGACGTGGAGCGGTCGTTCATCCAGCTGGGCGAGTCGGTCACCCACGCCATCATCACTCCCGGCGGGTATGCGTACGTGAACCCATCCTGGATCGCCAGACGGTCGAAGGGATCGGTATTGTCCGAGGGCCACACCTCGTCGGTGTACCGCAGAATCCCCAGATCGACGCGCCCTCCTCCGCCCGAGCACGATTCGATTTCCACGCCGGGATGACGCGCCCGCAGCTCCTGCAGGATCGAATACAAATTCTGCACGTACTTCACATACACTTCTTTCTCTTCACCGCCCGGAGCAGAAGGCCATCCCGGCTCCGACCAGTTGCGGTTGTAATCCCACTTCAGAAAGGCAATGTCGTTCTCGCTCAGCAGCTTGTCCAGAGTCGCCAGCACGTACGCCTTCACGTCCGGCCGCGCCAGGTTCAGCACCAGCTGGTTGCGCCCCTCCGTTTCCGGCCGCCCGGGAAAATGCAGCACCCATTCCGGATGTTCGCGATAAAGATGGCTGTCCGGATTCACCATCTCCGGTTCCACCCACAGCCCGAAATCCATCCCCAGCGCGTGCACCTTGTCGATCAGCGGCTTCAGCCCGTGAGGAAACTTCTGCGGGTTCGGGTACCAGTCCCCCAGCCCCGCATGATCCGAGTTCCGCTCGCCGAACCAGCCGTCGTCCATCACGAACCGCTCCACGCCAATCGAAGCCGCCCGTTCTGCGAGCGCTTCCTGGCCGGCTTCGTTCACCGCAAACCCCGTCGCCTCCCAGGAGTTGTACAACACCGGCCTCACCCGCGGATGCGGCGCCTGCGGCACAATCGTGGACAGCTCGAAGCGATGCAGCAGCCGCGAGGCGCCTCCCATCCCCTGGTGAGAAAAGCCCGCGTAGAAATACGGCATCTGCAGCGACTCGCCCGGATGGAGCACATAGGCGAAATCGAAGGGCTGAAAGCCACCCGTAACTCTCACCTGCCTCTCCTGGTTCTGTTCAATCGCAATCTGCCACGATCCGCTCCATCCCAGAGCGCCGAACCACACGTCGCCTCGATCCTCGTCGCCGGAATCGCCGCGCTCGATCGCGAACCACGGATTGTTCTGTTGTCCCGTCGAGCCGCGCCGGCTTTCAAGAATCGTCTTGCCCGGCTCCATCGCCGACTTCTGCAGGTCCCACTCTCCCGCCCATCGTCCCGTCAGTGTCCGAAGCTGGTAGTCGTCGGCCGAGGGCAGATTCCACGTTGCCGCGTACGCTTCTTCAATCGTGAACGGCTGATCCGTGCGGTTCTCGACCGTCGCCGACCGCCGCAAAATCCCCGTAGCTTCGTCAATCCGATACTCGAGCGTCACGTACACCGCGCGCGAAATGTCCTTCATTACCAAGGTCAGAGTCCGGCCGTCGATCGCGTGCGAGACATAATGCAACACGAGATCGCGATTCCCGTCGGGGAACGTGATCTTGAGATCCGGCTCCGCATACAGGCCCCCGCCCCAGCCCACGAACTCCTGCGGCGTGGTATTCACCGGCAAATCGAAGGCTGCCCACTGCGGTTTGGAGTGCGCCCGTGGGAAGTGGTCCGATGCGCCCAGCGCCCGGCCCCAGTAGAGAGACTGCAGCTCGCCCTTCTCGTTCACGCCGAAGATGTATGACATTCCTGCGGCGTCCATGCGAAACGTCTGCGCCTGGGCGTCGTATTGAATCGGCTGGATCGGCCCCGAATTGCCCGCTGGCGCAGCCCCCCATGCGAGCGTGGGCACGCACACCACCCACAGGAGGAGTACACGGAAAAAATGCGCGCAGTTCGCCCCAGCGAAGAGAGCCTGCCCGCCGACGCCGGGAACGTTTCTAAAAATAACTCCTCCTCCGCATCGAGGATGGTCTGCCGCAAAGTCTCCAATGTACACGGTTGCTTTCCTCCTGCGTTTTCGTCTCCGCGCCCGATTCCCTGCAAATTGCCGCAGTTGCGGCCAAGTCGCAGACGGCAAAGGAAGCCCTTGACATCGCCGGCGGAGGCTTATAGTTTAACCGTGTACGTTAACGAAGCTCGCCAGAGCCCCTCCATGTCCGACAGCCATCCTGACTCGCCCCCTCCCCGCGGAGATGCCGTCCTGTGTCTGCCCCCTGCCCCGCCGGAGCTGTCCGGCCCCGTGAAAGCCTGGCGCCAGGATGTCGAGATCCTTACCTATCCCCCCGCAAAACCCGACCTCAATCCCATGTTTCTCGAAAAGCGCGTCTACCAGGGCAGCAGCGGACGTGTCTACCCTCTTCCCTTCATCGACCGCATCGCCGTCGAGCCGGAAAAGAAATCCTGGCACGCGCTTCACATCGAAAACGAATTCCTGCGTCTCATGATCCTGCCGGAGATCGGCGGCCGCATCCATATCGGATACGACAAAATCTCCGGCTACGATTTCTTCTACCGCCAGAACGTCATCAAACCCGCCCTGGTCGGGCTCGCCGGCCCCTGGATCTCCGGCGGCGTCGAATTCAACTGGCCGCAGCATCACCGTCCCACCACCTTCATGCCCGTCGATACCGAGATCGAAACCTCGTCCGATGGCTCCGTGACCCTCTGGTGCAGCGACCACGATCCGATGCTGCGCATGAAAGGCATGCACGGCGTCTGTCTCCGCCCGGGCAGCGCCACTCTCGAGCTGCGCGTCCGACTCTTCAATCGCACCCCGTTCGCCCAGACCTTCCTCTGGTGGGCCAACGCAGCCGCCAGGGTTCATGAACAATATCAGTCGTTCTTCCCCCGCGACGTTCGCTATGTCGCCGATCATGCCCGCCGGGCCATCAGCACCTTCCCTCTCAGCGACGGCTTCTACTACGGCGTCAATTACGGCGAGCGCGCCAGAACCGGCGTTCCGGAAGACGAGAAGCCCCGGCTGTTCGTGCCGGACGGATCGTATCCGCCCAACGACCTCAGCTGGTACGCCAACATCCCCGTTCCCACCAGTTACATGGTGACCGGAACCGAAGAGGACTTCTGCGGAGGCTACGATCATCGTGCCGCCGTCGGTCTGGTCCACGTGGCCAACCACCACATCGCTCCAGGAAAAAAACAGTGGACCTGGGGCAATCACGAATTCGGCTACGCCTGGGACCGCAACCTCACCGACCACGATGGGCCCTATATCGAGTTGATGGGTGGCGTCTACACCGACAACCAGCCCGATTTCTCCTGGCTGGGGCCCTGGGAAACCCGCACCTTCACCCAGCGCTGGTACGCCATCCGCACCATCGGCATCCCCCAGGCAGCCACGGCCGATGCAGCCCTCAGCCTCACTACCAACGACGGCGCCGCCCGCATCGGCCTGCAGACGACACGCTCCGTTTCCGCCGCTGCGGTTGCCCTCTCCTGCGCCGGCCGCGTGATCGCCCAATGGACCCGGGACCTGTCCGCCGGCGAGCCCGCCATCCTGAGCGCGCCTCTGGCCCCCGATGTGCAGCCGGACGAACTCGCCGTCACCGTCACTGCCGGTGCGTCAGTCCTCATCGATTACGATCCCGCTCGCGTCCAGCCCGCCAAATCACCCCTCGTCGCACAGGAACCGCCCGAGCCCGGGAAAATGGAGAGCGTGGAACAGCTCTTCCTTACCGGGCTGCACCTCGAGCAATACCGCCACGCCACCCGCCGGCCCGAGCTCTACTGGCAGGAGGGGCTCCGCCGCGATCCGGGCGAAAGCCGCATCCACAACGCCCTCGGCCTCTGGCGGTTGCGCCGCGGAGAATTTGCCCAGGCCGCCGAGCATTTCGAAGCAGCCATCGCCCGCCTCACCCGCATGAACCCCAACCCTCGCGACGGTGAGCCGTACTACAATCTCGGCCTCACTCGCCGCTGGCTGGGGGAGGATAAGCTGGCCCGCGATGCTTTTTACAAGGCCACGTGGAACTCCGCGTGGCGCGCCCCCGCCTTCTTCGCGCTCGCCGAGCTCGATGCGGTGCAGGCCGACTGGCCCTCCGCCCGCGAACACCTCGAACGCAGTCTGCGCTCTGACGCCGACAATCTCACCGCGCGCAATCTCCTCGCCCTGGTCCTCGAGCGCATCGGCGAACCGGCTGCCGCCACCGTCGTTGTCGAGGAAACGCTGCGCCTGGATCCGCTCGACCTCGGCGCGCGCTGGCGCCAGGGCATCGCCCCCGCAGATGGACAGCAGTGCCTCGATCTCGCCTTCGACTTGCTGCGCGCCGGGCAGCGCGAGGAAGCGCTCCGCGTCCTTTGCGCCGCCGATTCCCATGCGCGCGACGGCTCCGCCCCCATGGTTCTGCTCACCATCGCCTATGTGGAAGCCGCGCTCGGCCGCCCCGAAGCGGAGGCCAGCTACGCCCGCGCAGCTGCTGCCCCCACCGACTATTGCTTCCCCAACCGCCTCGAAGAACTGCAGGTCCTTGAATCCGCTGTCGCCACGCACGGCGATCTCTGGATCGCCTGGTATCTCCTCGGCAATCTCCTCTACGACAAGCGCCGCCACGAGCAAGCCATCGTCGCCTGGGAATCTGCGTCCGCCCGGCGTCCTGACTTCTCCATTCCCCATCGCAACCTCGGCATCGCCTATCTGAATATCCGCAACGACCCGACCCGCGCCGTCGCCAGCTTCGATCGCGCCCTCGCGGCCAACCCCCAGGATGCGCGCATCCTCTACGAACGCGATCAGCTCTGGAAGCGCGTCGGCGAAGCCCCAGCGAAACGCCTCGCAGAGATGCTCCGCCACCCGCATCTTCTCTCCCGCCGCGATGACCTCTGTGTCGAGCTTGCCACCCTCTACAACCAGACAGGCAGCCCCGACAAAGCGCTGGACCTCCTGCTCAACCGCAGATTCCAGCCCTGGGAAGGCGGCGAGGGCCTCGTGCTGGGCCAGTACGTGCGCGCTCGCTTGCTGCTCGGCCGCCGCAGCCTCGACGAGCGCCAGCCCGGCGCTGCGCTCGCTCAGTTTCTCGCCGCCCTCGACATCCCCGAGAACCTCAGCGAGGCCCGTCACCTGCTCGCCAATCCCAGCGACATCTATTACTGGCTCGGCGAAGCGTATGATCGTCTCGGCCGGAAGGACGATGCCGTCGCCTGGTGGTCGCGCGCGGCTCACCAGAAAGGCGACTTCCGGCAGATGGCCGTGCGCGATCTCTCTGACATGACCTTCTGGACCGGTCTCGCCTGGCTCCGCCTTGGCCGCAAACCCGAGGCCGAAGCTCTTTTCCAGCGGCTCCACGACTACTCCCTCGAGCTGGAACACGCCGAGCCCCGCATCGACTATTTCGCTACCTCGCTCCCCACCATGCTGCTCTTCGAGGATGACCTGCGCCGCCGCAACCGCATCGACGCCCTCTTCCTCCGCGCGCAGGCGGCAGCCGGCCTGGGGCGTGCCGCCCCCTCGAAGCAGCTCCTGCACGAAGTCCTCAGCCTGGACAAGAGTCACACCGGCGCCGCCGACTTGCTGCAGCACATTGCCAACCCAGCGGAACCCGCCGGGGTGTCCTGAGGATGCACGGACCCTCCTCCACGCCGGCCGCTTCGTCCACGGCCACCGCTGATCTTCGCCTCGGCTATCTGTGGACCATCGCCTTCATTGCCGCCCTCGGGGGCCTGCTCTTCGGCTACGACTGGGTCGTCATCGGCGGAGCTCGCCCTTTCTACGAAGCCCATTTTCATCTCACCTCCGAGGCGCTCGTCGGCTGGGCGAACAGCTGCGCCCTCGTCGGTTGCTTTGTTGGATCCATCCTCGCCGGCTCGGCCAGCGATCGCCTGGGCCGCAGAAAAGTCCTCATCCTCTCGGCCCTGCTCTTCGCGCTCTCCTCGGTGTTGACCGGCTGGGCGCCGTCCTTCCTCGCCTTCATCGTGTGGCGCATTACCGGCGGCGTCGCCATTGGCCTCGCCTCGAACGTCTCCCCCACCTACATCGCGGAAATCAGCCCTGCAGCCTGGCGCGGACGCCTGGTTAGTGTCAATCAGCTCTCAATTGTCGTGGGCATCCTCGTCGCACAGATCGCGAATTGGCTGATCGCCGACAAAATGCCCGCCCATCTCTCCGCCGCTGCCATGGCGGCTTCCTGGAACGCGCAATACGGCTGGCGCTGGATGTTCACCGCCGTCGCCGCGCCGGCCCTGGTCCTGCTCGTCACAGCTCCCTTCATCCCCGAGAGCCCCCGCTGGCTGGTGGCGCAGTCCAGAATCGACCAGGCCGCTGTCGTCCTCGAGCGCGTCGGCGGCCCCGTCTACGCACGCGCGGAGCTGGCCTCGATCGCTGCCAGCGTCGCGGCGCCCAAAGATCGCACACCGTGGCGCCAGTTGCTCGCCGCCCCCGCCCGCTGGCTGGTCTTCATCGGCATCGCTCTCGCTGTCCTGCAGCAGGGCAGCGGCATCAACATCCTCTTCAACTATGCCGAAGAGGTTTATCGCAGCGCCGGCTACGGACTCAACGACATCATGCTCAACATCGTCATTACCGGCGCCATCAACCTGGTCTTCACCCTCGTTGCCATGCTCCTGGTCGATAGCTTCGGCCGCCGCCCGCTCATGATCTTCGGCTGTATTGCCATCGGGCTCTCACATCTGGCCGCGGCCATGGCTTACCGCATCCACCTGCACGGAATCGCCGTCCTCGTCCTCACCCTGTGCGCCATTGCCTGCTATGCCATGTCTCTGGCCCCGGTCACCTGGGTCCTCATCGCCGAGATCTTCCCCAACCGCATTCGCGCCTCTGCGGTTTCTGTGTCGGTCGCCGCTCTCTGGGTCGCTTCTTTTCTCCTTACCTATTCTTTCCCCATGCTGAACCGGAGTTTGGGAACCTCCGGAGCCTTCCTCATCTACGCCGGCATCTGCTTCGCCGGAGCGGTCTTCGTCTTCTTCGCCGTTCCCGAAACAAAGGGCCGCTCGCTCGAGCAGCCCTCCCAAGCAGTTCCTTCCGCCTGACCACCGCGGCCGCCAGGCATGCGTCCCCCCAGTCGCCGCGGGCAGCTTAAAACAGGTACTTGAGAGAGAACTGGAAGAACCGCGCGTCCGGCGTGTTGTTCTGGAAGAATCGCGGAGCCGTGATCTGCCCGCCGTTTGAGTTATTCGACGTTACACTCGGATCGCCGTACGCCGGTGTATTGAACAGATTGAAGATGTCAGTCCGAAACTCGCACTTCTGCTCCCGGTAGACGGTGAAGTCCTTAAAGATCGACATATTGATCCGCTCGTAGCCCGGTCCTGTGATCTGATTGCGCCGGCCGCCCAGAAGCGCCAGCACCTGCGGCGTCGAGGTCACATACTCCGGATAGGTGTAGCCCGGCTGCGGCGTCGTGGAACTGCCGCCATTCGCTCCTGGACTGATCAGCGACCCCGGCTGCGGATTCGCAAACGCGCAGGGGTTATACCAGTTGCGACGGTTGCGCACGCTCGATGGACAGGTGACGCCAGGATTGCTCGCATCCGGTACCCCCCCCGGAGCGAAAGGATCGCGCACCCGAATCGCTCGCGATCCTCCCCCCGAAGCCGTCGTAATATCCGGATACACCGTAAACGGATTGCCGCTCTGCACCGCGAACGTCAGGCTGCTGCTCCATCCGCCGGCAACGTAATCCAGCGGACCGTGCTGGTTCAGGTGCGCCCGCCCCATGCCGAACGGCAGTTCGTACAGCCCGTTAAACGTTACCCGGTTCCGCGTGTCAAACGGCGAATTCGCAAAGTCGTCGATGATCGGCACCAGATTCGTCGCCCGATAGCCTCCGTCCCCGGTGGCGCCCAGCGCGCTGGGCGCATCGTCCATCGTGTGCGACCAGGTATACGTCGCAAGAAAGCTCAGCCCGTTGTGGTAACGCTGCTGCAATTTGCCCTGCAGCGCGTTGTACGTGCTCACCGCGTTCATGGCTACAAACGAGTCGCCGGCAAACTGCGGGAACGGCTGCACCAGCTGCGAACTGTTGCCCGGGTTCTGCAGCGCCTCGGCAGCGTTCTGGTTCACCACGTTGAACAGATGACGCCCTACCGACCCCACATAGCTGATCGTCGCCGTCATATTGCTCGTCAGACCGCGCTGCACCGCAAGGTTCTCTGACTGGGTGTAGGGCGTCGGCATATTTTCCGGCTCCCCGATCAGCCCTGGCGTGCTTACAAAATTCTGCAGCCCCGCCGCAATCGCCGTACTAAACCCGTTCTCCAGCGTCAGGCCGTTGGAAGGACAGTTGCCCGGGCTGCAACTCGGCGCAGGGAAGCTCGACGTGAACTGGAAGGGATACTGGAATCCCAGATTCGGCGACCCTCCAATATTCTCCAGTCCTCCGTAGAAGATGCCGAACCCTCCCCGCAGCACCGTCTTTTGATCCAGCTGCAGCGCAAACCCGATGCGCGGAGAGAAATTGCTGTAAGGCGCTGTCGCCAGATGCGGATTGCTGTCGTAGCGGAGCGTAACGTTGTCCTGCGCCAGCGCGGCTACGAAGGCCGGGGCCAGCGGCGTCGACTGCCGTTCCGTGGGAATCAGCAGCGTCCCCGTCCCGGTTCCAATGCCCAGAGGACCGCTGGCAAAGAAGTTGGCCTGCGCCCCGGAGTTCTCCTTGTACGGCTGGAAATACTCATAGCGCAGACCCAGGTTCAGCGTCAGCTTCCCTTTGATCCGCCAGTCGTCCTGTGCGTATCCCGCCCGGTACCAGCGGTTGTTGTACACCGTGCTCAGATTCGAAAGGCTGGCGGAGTTGATCTGACCGGTGATGAAATCTGCCGGCCCAAAGCCGGTAAAGCTGACTCCCGGATTGCTCGAATATTGTCCGTTGAAGTTGTACGCGCCCCGCGAATACGGCGGCGCCAGCGTGCTGAACCGGATGCTCTCGAACTCCACCCCGAATTTCAGTGAGTGGTTCCCAACAATCTTCGTCAGGTTGTCCAGTATTTGATACGTGTCCTGATACTCGTCTGCCGTGTAATAAGCCGGCGTTCCGAACTCGGAAATTCCGCCTACCGCCGTCGCCCCGCTGATGCTGGCCGTCCCAGCCGTTCCGGGAACTCCGCCGATGTTGGTCGGTGGCAGCCCGCCATTGCCCGCCGCATACGGAACCCCGCCCAGCCCGACATTGGCCGCCGTATCCACGTTCGCATTGGTCGGTGCGTCTTCGAAATGTCCGTAATCGAAGCTGAAGCGGAATTCGTTCGTCATCCTGGGATTGAAGACATGCGTCTCGCTGGCAACAAATTGCTCCGCCAGGTCGACGATGTTGCCGTCGGTCCCGTAGGACCCGCCGTCCAGAATCGGTCCCAGCGGCGGCGGAAATGAGCTCCGCTCGTTCAGATAGCTGAACCGCGCAAACGCCTGGTCCGACGGACTGATGTTCCAGTCGCTGCGCGTGTCCCACGACCAGCGGTTATCCACCGAGTTCTTGCTGGTGACGTAGTTGTTGTAGATCAGCCCTCCGTTCGCATTGGGCGCCGGATACAGTTTCAGGATATTTTGTGCGACCGTGTCGATCTGCCCCTGGCAGTAGACGTTGTTCTGCCCGCTGCAGCTTACCTTTTGCGTCCCCCCGGAATTGGGCGCGTAAAGCTGAACCGGCTGCGCCAGCCCGGTCAGGCCGGTGTTCAGCAGCTCGGAGAAATCTCCCTGCCGCATGGCCGCGGTCGGCACCGTCTCCGTGTATGTCTGGCCGAAGACGATCCGGTCTTCTTCTCCATCGCCAAAGAAGAACAATTTGTTCCTGATAATCGGAAGACCCAGCGTCGCCCCAAACTGGTTCTGGTTGTACTTCGGCACGCTCAGCGCGTCAAAATCCCGCGAGTCGAGCACCGTATTGCGGAAATACTCCCACACGTCTCCGTGAATCTGGTTGGTGCCCGACTTGATGCTGGCGTTGACCACCGCGCCTGCCGAGTGGCCCAACTCCGCACTGTAGTCGCTGGTCGATACTTCGAACTCGGCCAGCGCGTCCGGCGGCGGCCGCACCACAAAGCTGGCGCCGTTCAGAAAATCGACGGTGTTTACGTTGTTGTCCACGCCGTCCAGAATGAAGTTGTTCTGTCCCGAGTCCTGTCCATTCGCTTCAAAGTCCCCCTGCCCCGCCCCGCGCGATCCCGCTGCGGGATCCGCTCCCGCCGTCAGCTGCGCGATGTACACCCAGTTGCGCCCGTTCAGCGCCGTGGTGTTGATCGTCTGCGTGCTCAGCACCTGCCCCACCGACGCCGACTGCGTTTGCAGCAGCGCCGGCGCCGAGGTAATCGTTACCGTCTGCGAAACCACTCCCGGCTGCAGCGCCAGCGGCACGTTCAGCCGCTCACCCAGCTGCAGCTGCACATGCTCCTGCGTAGTGGTGCGGAAGCCGTTGGCGCTGGCGCTGATCGTGTAGTGGCCGATCTTCACCGGCGAGAACACATACACCCCGCTTCCATCCGATGTGGCTTTCAGCACCAGTCCGGTATCGGTGTTCGTCAGGATCACCTGCGCGTTCGGAATGGCCGCTCCGCTATTGTCCGCGATGGTGCCGGTGATCGTTCCCTGGTCCATCTGAGCCCCCGCCGTCGCCGCCGTCAGGATCATAGCCAGCAGGCAAAGGAGCGCCGTTCCCGCCCCTCTCAGCGTGCTTCTGTCTTTCGATCGGTTTCCTGAAATGTGCACCGCCGCCTCCGTCATGGTTCTGGTGTTGGTTTGCGTTTTCCCGCTTCCGGTTTCGTCATTCATGGCCTTGCTGTCGTACCGGAGCAACGGACAGATTGTCGAACTGGACCCGCGTCCAGTCGCTGCCGACGGCAAACATGCCGTGCGGGTGAGAGGAATCTTCCACCTCGGCGAGCGCATGCCCGTCGATCGTCACGCCAACCCGGGCGTGGTCGAAGCTGAGCTGCAGATGATGCCACTCGTCCGGCTGCTGGTCGATCGTTCCCGCGGCCAGAGGAATGTCTGCCTTCTTGTAGGCGCTCGAAATCAGCTGCCATTCCCCGTTGCTGCGCAGAATCAAACCGTATCCGCTGGGATAAATTGCTTTCGGATCGGCGAAGACGTCGGCGGAATCGATTCTTCCGAAGATCGTCGCCTGCCCCGCCGTCGGAATCAGCACGTCGGCCGCCACACTGTAGTTGCTCCATCCTTCATCGCCCGCCAGCGTGAACGGATCGGGCAAGGGAAACCACGGGATCGGTTTCACCGTGATTACCTGGGTCAGACAGTTGCCCGCGCGCTGCCGGCACGGGTGCGTCTCGAAAGCGCCATCCTCATCCGACAGGTATTTCGCCGCTCGTCCCACCGGCGACGACTCGAAGTTGTCGCGGTAAGGCAGCGGGAATCCCGCCGCCGGGGGCGGCTCCGCGTCCCCTTTGCCCTGCCCTGTCGTGTTCGTAATCGAGTACAGCGAGTCGGGATCGATCTCCAGCGTGAATTCCCCCCGCGCCGGCGTCACGTCCCGCACATGTCGGAACGTGATCGAAGCGTTCGTCTCCCATACATGAACCGCCTGCTCGCTGAGCCCGCCCGCAAGATGCAGTCGCACCGTCTGCGGCTTCCGCGCGTCGATGCTTTCGATCACCGTGCTCCAGCTTTTGCCATCGGGTGAGAGATAGGTGACGAAGCTGCCGCCGTGCGCGAGATAGCCGCACGAAGGATTGTCGAAGTGCCAGCCCGGCTGTGCGAACTGCGTCGTATGCGCCGTCGCCCAGATCGCTCCCTGGACGTCGTAGTGCCCCGACCAGGGCGTGTTGGCATACATCAGTCCGGAATTCGGCGCGGCCAGAATGTCGTAGTACGACGTGATCGGGCTCCAGATCTCGGTCGCCGTGAATCCGCCTTCGAGGTAGTTGCGGTTGTAAAGCTTCGCCAGCAGCCGCCCGCCCACATTCCAGTCGCGCGAGACAATCGGTCCGCCCCCGCTGTTCGGCTGATCCTCGCTCGACCACAGGGGCTTGCCCAGCGCTCTCGCTGCCGGCGGCGTGGTCACATTGTTATAGACCCACGGATAGTGCACGCTCACCGCCGCGATGGCGTCCTTCAGTGCCGGATCTTTCCCCATCGCGTCCACCACCTGCCACTGATTGCCGCCTTCGCCCGGGTACTCGTCGCAGCACACAATCCGTGTCGGCAGGTCGTCGGCTTTCAGGACGCCATACAGCAGCTTCACGTACGTCGGGTCGTAGACCTTTTCGTTCCAGACGCCGGTGTAGGCGATGTCGAGGCCGTGCTCCTTCTTCGCGCCCTTCAGAAAATCCGCGACATAATTCGCCATGTCCCGCGAATAGAAGCGCCCGCTGCCGACCCAGCCCGGCGCGCCCCACGCCAGCGTGTCCAGAATGATCTTTGGATTCCGCTTGCGGGCCTCCGCCATCAGCCACCACTCGTAGCCGCGATCGTAGTTGTGGTCGTCCGGCGTCCGCATCTGGCTCGGCTCCGAGCCGTCCGTCGAATTTTCGTCTCCGCCGATTTCCACCTTCAGATGCTGCAGGGCCGCTCCGTACCCGGGCTTGAACAGGTAGTCGAGAATCTGGCTCCGCTCCGGCTCGGGATAATCAATCAACAGGCGCGACGAGGCGCCTGCGCTCGCCGCGCCCAGACCCTCAAAAACCGGGCCCGTTCCCCTCCCGTCAATCGGAATCGTCTGCTCCGCCTGGAATTCCGCTGACTGGCCCATTGCGCGGCACACCGGCGCCCCGCAGCTCAGCACCGCCAGCGCCGTAAACACGAACCCGCGAAAACGCACCGCTGCAGCGTGACGCTTCGTCATCCGTCCTTCCTTGCTTTCTGTCGTTCAGGGCCTGGGGAATGCCGCTTCTGACCGGAAACCCACTGCCCGGAGAGAGACTCTTCCCGGATCAGCGGCAATTTCCGTGTACGTTCACTATCGGCGGCATACTAGATTGCACGATCAATCACTGTCAAGCGCCGTCTTCTGCAGCGCTTTCTGCCCGCTGAAATCCGCTGTCCGCCGGGTGCTGCGTCCCGTCAGGCCCGGATCATGCCGGATTCCTCGGCCATCGCGCCTTTATTCAGGCCTCGCCGGCCGACCTGAACGCTGCACCCGCACCTGTCGGGGGAACCGGTTCCACCGCGTCGCCGATCGACGTGTACGTTACTCGGAGAGGCGTTCGAATTGCAGCCTGATCCAGCCCCGCTATCGCATCGTGACCAGCAGAGTCTGCATCTGGCTCAGGCGTTCGTCCCGCTCCCGATTCTCTTCCGCGCTGTACTTCTGCTGCAGTCCGATCTCCTCGCGCGCTTTGTCGCGTGCCCCGGTCCGCGCCCACGCCAGCGCCAAACGATAGTGGGCGGCCGCGTAGTTCGGCTTCAAACGGATCGCTGTCTGCAGATCCGGAATGCTCTCCTTCCACTGCGACTCACGTTGCCGCAGCACTCCTCGCTCGTAATGCGCCTCGGGCTGGTTTGGCACTGCGCGCAGCGCCGCATCCAGCAGTTGCTCCGCCTCGGCAAGCTGCGCAGAATCCCCAGGTCGATTCAGCAGACTGATCGCCGCATCGGTCGCAATGGTTCCCTGCTCCGGATGCTCGCGCGCAAATGCAACCAGCGGCGCGCAGTTCGGATCGCTTCCCTCTGTCAGCACCCCACACGAGCGCCCCAGCAGGTCGGCATACGTCACATTCGCCGGATCGGCCGCCAGCAGCGCGGAGAACACCGCAATCGCCTGCTTGTAGTTGTGATCGCCGAAATACGCGACCCCCAGCCCTACCCGCAGACGCCGGCTCTCCGGGAACCGCTCGGACGCCGCGGCGAACTCCTGCGCGGCCGGCTGGAAGGTCCAGTGCCTCAGGAATTCAACCCCCAGGACGTACTCGTTGGCCTCCGTCGGGTCCAGCCGCGCCGCGTTGATGTAGTGCTGGCCTGCCTCTTTGTAGCGGCCCAGCTTCTCCTCCACGTCCCCGTAGAGCGACTGCGCCGCAGCCGACTTCTCCACGCCAGGCAGCCGCGCCAGCAGCGGAGCCGCTCGCGCCGCCTCTCCCGCATCGAACTCCGCCAGAGCCGCGTTGTACAACAGCGTCCCATTGTCCCCGCCAACCGTCAGCGCCTGCTGAAACGCCCCCGCCGCCCTCGCCGGCTGGCCCATTTCCATCCACGCCTGCCCCAGCGCTCCCTGCGCGCGCGCATCCTGTGGATTGAGGCGGACCGCATGCTCCAGAGCACGCGCGCCATCCTCCTTCCGTCCGAGCTTCAGACAGGTCACGCCCAGGTTCACCGACGCAACTTCGGAATCCGGCCGCTCGGCAGCCGCGGCCGTCATCAGGGGCAATGCCGCCGGCAGATTGTCTTCGCCCGCATAGATCAGCCCCAGCGACTCGTTGATCTCGAAGCTGTCCGGGTGCCGCGCTTGCAATTCCATCAGCAGCGGCTGCGCCGTCGCTGCATCGCCGCGGTTCACCGCTTCCATGGCAGCTTGAAAGTTTTGCTGATCCTCAGCCGAAAAAGCCGCGTTCTGTCCGAACAGGCAGGGCCCCACCGGCAAAGTTGCAATCACCACCGCCCAAACCGGCAGCGCACGCCTCAGGCATCGTCGGAGCACCTGCATCCTGGCGGCTGGCACCGCGAAACCCTCCCCGCTAACCCGTAGAGTGTAGCCTGCCCGCACCCGCGCCGGTCAAATTCCCGTGGTCGTTACCGGAGCTCTGTATCAGCTGCGTGCCCGCGCCGGACTCGCAAACAGGGAAAGGTTGCTGCGCAGCACAATGTGCGGATTCAAACGAATCACCCGCTCCGGCTGTGCTCCCGTGATCAGGTACCGGTTGAGCAGCTCGAACGCCATCCTCCCCTGCGTAAACGGCCGCTGGTACAACGATGCGAAAACGTGCCCCGACTCAATCGCCGACACGATCTCCGGAAACAGGTCAGTCGTGATCACCCGGATCTTTCCCAGCCGGCCGCTTTCTTCGATCGCTCGCATCACCGGCAGACTGTTTGCGGTGCTGATGTAGATGCCGCCCAGATTCGGATGCGTGTTCAGCAGTTCGAGGGTCGCAGCGTGCGCATCCTCGGGCGACTCGTGCGACTCGATAGCCGACAGCAAATGCAGATGCGGCGAGAGCGTCGCCAGAGAAGCGGCGAATCCCCGCAGCTTCTCCGCGTGGTCCTGGATTCTCAGATCGCCGGTGATCGCCGCGACCGGCACCGGCCCCCCAATCACCTGCCCCAGCAGTTCGGCCGCAATGCCTCCGCTCACCGTCCCCTCGATCGCAATCGAGGAGAGCCGGTGGGTTCGCGGCGCATCCGTCGTCACGTACACCAGTGCTTTGCTCTCAGCTTCTGCCGCGCGCGAAAAATCCGCCACTCGCGCAGGATTTCCCGGTGCCAGCAGGATGCCGTCGAACTGCCGCCAGTTCGACGATTCCAGCAGCTCGATATCCCCCTCCCCCAGCCTCGGATACGAGTGGAAGACCAGATCGGCGGTCGAACCGTGCGCGGCGTGCGCCGCCGCTGCGCGGATTCCCTCCCGCAGTTCATCGTAAAAACTGGCGATCCGCTGCGGAAGAAACACCCCAATTCGAATCTGCCGGTTCAGCTTCAGCGTGCGCGCCGCCAGATTCGGCGTGTAATTCAGCTTCTGCGCCAGCTTCAGAACCCGCTCGCGTGTGCGCGCGCTCACCCCCGAGCGCCCATGCAGAGCCCGGTCGACCGTCCCGATCGAAATACCCAGCGCATCCGCAATCTGCCGGATCCCAACCGGGCCGCTCCGTGTAGCTTCACGCATAGCGCCCACATTGTATCGCGAGGCTTCGCCGCCGCCGCGCTGCGCTACACTAACAGTCCCACGGGTACAAAACATCCGGCACGCCGCCTCTGGAAGATCACCATGAGCCGAGTTCTCATCGTTGCCAGTCATACCCCGGTCAGCCGCGAAGTCGGCGAACTCCTGACTGCCGCTGGTTTGCCGTTCGAGATCGCCGCCGGCCACATCGATGCAGTTCACCGGCTGCGCTGCCGGGCCTTCGGCGTCATCATCACCAGCGCCGACAGCGTCATCGATGAAGCTCTCGCTCTCCTCCAGGAGATGAGACTCATACGGCCCAATCTCAAGTGCATTGTGCTCGCCCCTTACAGCACACCGAACGAGATCATCGCGGCTCTTCGGGCGCGCGTCTTCGGATGTTTCACACCTCCCTTCGACGCAAACGAGATTTTCTGTGTCGCCCGCAACGCAGCTACCGGCGACGAATCGAACGAAGACATCGAAGTCATCTCCGCACGCCCCGGCTGGATCGCCGTCCGAGTCAACTGCCGCCTCGCCACCGCTGACCGTCTCATGTCCTTTGCCAGAGAGTTCGCCGCCCAGTTGCCCGAGACCGCGCGTCAGGAGATCATGCTGGCGCTTCGCGAGATCCTCGTCAACGCGATGGAGCACGGCGCCGCCTTCAATCCCGATCAGGTCGTCGAGGTGAACGCCATTCGCACCGCCCGAACCATGACCTTTCGGGTACGCGATCCAGGCGCTGGATTCCGCAAGGAAGCCATCACCCATGCCGTCCACGCCAACGCACCCGACGATCCCACCGCCCACATCGTGCAGCGCAACCAGCAGGGCATGCGCGCCGGAGGTTATGGCCTGCTCCTCGCTGCCGGCACCGTCGACGAGCTCATCTACAACGAACAGGGAAACGAAGTCATCCTCATCAAGTACCTGGACTCGCCCGCTCAAACGCCATAAGCGGCACATTGCAGGCTAAGACAATTCCCCTGGGAATCCTGCAACCCGTCGGTCGGAACTATCCCTGGCCGACACGCTTCCGATCCGGTTCCTCGCCGGCCTCCTCGAGTCGGGCCGCCTTAGTCATCAGATAATTTTGCTCCGGTAAACTGGTCGTCTTCGTCGCCGCAGCCCGGTAGTGTTCTACCGCCTTCGCCAAATCTCCGAGCATCTCGAATAAATGGCCGCGCACAGCATCGAGGCGGTAATGACCGCTCAATCGGGGGTCGCTGTCGAGCGCCTGGATACACCCCAGTGCACGCGCCGGCCCATCCACCATCGCGATGCTTGCCGTTGCCGCTGAACAAAAGATAAGGGGTTAAGCGGGTCATTGCATCTCCTCCGTGTCTTTCTTCCGGGTTGCGCAGCCGAGTGCCCGATGCGACCGGCGGATGGCGTGCCAGGCCTCAGTCTGCCCTTTCAGTCGGTAGTCGGCGCCGCTATCGCGTTCTCGACATCCCAGGAAAAAATATTGCTTTCGGCAAAAATCCACGGCCCCTTCTCGGTTGCTGCGCGGTATAAGCCCATCACCTCTGTAGCAGGCGATTTCTATGCGGTCCTGACGACCCGAACTGCGGCGAATCGGGCTGCTAATTGCAGACGTGTCTGGCCACGGAGTACCCGCGGCGATGCTGATCGGTGAGCCGCAGGTCAGATTGGAGCAGGTGGTCGCCATCAGGATCCTGTCTCCGGGAGTGCTGGCGGGGCAGGAGGCGCCGCGGAATTTCCGCCGCGAAGCGCTGGCGAAGCTGAATCATCCGCGGATTGCGCGGTGTATGCCGTCGGCGAGCAGGACGGCGCGGCGGTGCAGGCCCTGAAGTCCATCCCCGGCCACATCGATAACGCAGCCGGCTTCGGTCAGTCCTCTGCCGAGAAACCTGGCTGTCTTGAGTTCGTCTTCGATGATCACGATTTTCATGGCTCGCCGCCCTGAGGTTTAGAAAGCGAAGCGCAGCGCGAACTGCATCTCGCGCGGCGTTCCCGATCCCACCGGGGTTACCGGCGATACCGTGTTCACTGTGTTGATGATGCTGCCGAACCCGGTGGGGTTCGACGGGTTGAACGTGGACTGGGGCTGGCCTGACTGCGGGTGATTGAAGATGTTGTAAAACTCCGAGCGGAATTCAAGCCGCCCGCGTTCCGTCAACATAAATGTCTTGTCCGAGCCGAGATCGATCTGCCAGGTGCCCGGCCCGTGGAGCAGATCACGCCCCGCGCTGCCGAATTCTCCAGCCGGAGCGGCAAAAGCGTCTGGATTGATCCACTCCGCCACCGTTCTGCCTCGCTGCGGAGTCAGCGAGACTCCCTTCACCAGGTCCGGACGCTGGGTGCCGGTAGCACCGTCGGGCGCGGTATAGCTGCTGGGCATCAGTACATTCACCGGGAATCCGGTGTGAGCCAGGGCGGTCGTCGTCAGCTCCCACCCGCCGAACAGGGTGTTCGCAATTCCACCCTGGTGCAGCATGGGCTTTCCATTGCCGAAGGGCAGCTGATAGACCGCATTGCCATTGACCACGTGGCGCGCATCCCAGGCGCCGCTGGCGCGGTCACAGGCCAGACACAACGGATTCTGCGGCGACAGGTTATCGCCATCGCCGCTGCCGTTGGAGCCGTTATCGATTTCGTGCGAGTACATGTAGTTAGCCGCCACCAGCAGGCCGCGCGAGTACGCCCGCCGCAAGGCCACCGAGAGACCGTTGTACGCGCTCATCCCGATTGAGCCGCGCCAGCCGATGGCAGCAGCAAAGGCCGGATATTGCTTAACTCCTGTGGCCGGATCGATCAGATTCACCACGTTGGTTTCCAGCAGGTGGACTCCGTGGCTTCCCAGGTAAGAGACCGTGCCCACGAAGTTTGCCGGCAGTCCCCGCTGTGCCGAGAAGCTCCACTGTTCAACGTACGTGTCCCTGCGGTCCCGCTGTTCGGCATTCGGCGAGATCGTCCCGGTGCCGAAGACCACCGGATAAGCAAGCGGTGACGTCGAACTTCCCGTCGCCGAATAGGAAGCGACTTCGTTTTTCGCCGGCAGATTCTGATCGTCCAGTTGTCCGTCTTCGTGGTACATGCCGAATCCACCCCGAATCACCGTCTGGCCGTGTTTCCATGGCGTCCAGGCGAAACCTGCTCGGGGATCGATATCGCCATAGTTCTGCTCGCCGAAGCTGGCGCCCACCCCGCAGAAACCCTGCGGCCCGCAGCTGGCAAAGTCGAAGGGATTCGCCTTCCCATGCGCCTCGCTGAAGAGATCGAAGATGGTGTAGCGGAGGCCCAGGTTCAGGTTCAGATTGGGCCGCAGCTTGTACTCGTCCTGCGCGTAGAACAGGTAATCGTTCTTGCGCATATCGTTGATCGGGAGGGCGCCCGTCAGGCTGGCTTTGCTCATTACATCCGCTGCCAGATTCTCTACCGTGGAGAAGATGAGCTTTCCGTGTTGCCCGTAGTTCTGGTTCATTTGAATGAAGCGAACCTGCACTCCCGCTTTGAAGGTGTGCCGATCGTGAGCCCAGGTCAGGTTGTCGATCCCCGAAAACGAGTTACCCACATAGACGCTGGCGTAGTTATAGTTCTGGGTGACAAATCCCGGCCCGGGACCCGTCGAAACCGCAATCTGATAAATAATCCCGGAGCCGCTGTGGTTGTACTGGTTATCCGTGGAGCGATTGAAGCCTGCCTCGGCCTCGTTCACCAGGTGGGCATTGAAGACGTGCAAAATCTCCAGCACGCCGTTGACCGGCGCCGATACCTTCTGCTGCAGGTCCGTAGCGGAAGCCGACAGCGGCTGCGTATCGACCGACCGGTCGTAGCTGAAGCGCATAAAACCCGTTGTCTTCTGCGAAAAGCGCTGGTCGATGCGCAACATCGCCGAGCTCTCGTCGACCACCTGCTCGCATTCGCAGGTCAGCAGGTCGTAGTCCGCGTAGTGCGGATCTCCCGGATCGTTCGCCGGCGTCCAGGGCGTCAGAATTCTCCTCGGACCGGGCCCCGGGAATCCGTTCATGATCGCGTACACGGGCGAGCTGCTCGGAACCGTCGCCCTGAGTGACTGGCTCGGCACGTCGCCGCTCACCGGATAACCCCAGTTCTGCCGGTAAGCTTCCGAAGCCACGTAGAAAAACGTCCTGTCACGCATCATCGGCCCGCCCATCGCCCCGCCGAACTGATTCAGGCGAAGCGGCTGCTGCGCTTCGCCATTGGAAGCCCAGGTGGGCAGCGGCGCGTCAAAAATGTCGTTGCGCAGGTACTCGAAAAAGCTTCCGTGAAAGCGGTTCGTGCCCGAAGGCGAGGTAACGGCCAATTGGGCCCCGCCGCTCCCACCTTCCTCAGCCGTCGCCGTCAGCGAATCGACGCGGAACTCCGCGATCGCGTCCAGCGGAATCGCGAGCCGCACCCACTGGCGCTGTGTCTGATTCACGATATTGGTGGCATCCACTCCGTCGTAGGTAAAGTCGCTGTCATCCAGGCCGCGTCCGGCAAAGCGAACCGTCCGCTGATTGCTGCCGCCCGTGTCGATGGCGCCCGGGACGAAAGCCGTCAGTGCCGACCAGTCGCGGCCATTGAGCGGCAATTCATCCACCTGCTCTCTCTCGATCAGGCCGGTCACCGCGCTGGTGTTGTGGTCCATCAGTGCCGACGCGGCGGAAACTTCCACCCGCTCTTCGCTTCCCGCCGCATGCAGGATCGCGTCCAGCGTGCGCGTTCGCCCGATCACTTGCTCCACATCGACAAACTCCAGCCGGGTAAAGCCTGGGTGCTCGAAGGTGACGGTATAAACCCCCACCGGCAATTCCGGAACGCTGTAGTTGCCGGTGCCATCCGAGACGCTCTCGCGGCGTAATCCGGTGGCGCTCTGGACAACCACGATGTCGGTCTGCGGCAGCACCCGGCCCGAAGAGTCGGTCACCGTTCCGCTCAATCCACTGCGGGATACCTGCCCAAAACAAACGGCGGCAAGAGAAAACATTGCGGCGAACAGGCGAATACCGAAGCGAAGACTGTCCTCTGGCTCGCGACCCACCGGGCCTCCTGACAAAAATCAGCTTCTACTAGGTTTGCACATCTCGACGACCAGGAATGCGTTCCGGCTGCAGCGGCCCTCCCCCGATGCTCGGTGAGAGGGCCGTCTTACCTCCGCCCCGGATATAGAGTCACCTGGACCCGAACCCGTGCCGTAATCCGAAATGCGACTGGTCTGTGGCTGGACAACGGGACTCATGCCGACATCCGGCAACAGGCGGCGGTAATCTCGTGAATGGGCCGAAACAAGGCGCTCGATCGTCATCCAGCCCCCATCATCCGGCACTGCCCGAGCTATCCGAGAGGCTGGTAGTTGCTCCCAACGTTGCCCCGGGCTTCATCTGGCAATCAGGGGAGGTCGGCGGACGACCCTGGACGAAAATGACCCGAAAAATAGAGACCTATGGCTGAAGGTGGACGGCCACGGACAGGCTCGGACGACGAAGTGGTGGCCAGGGACGGGATCGAACCGCCGACGCCGGCCTTTTCAGGGCCGCGCTCTACCACTGAGCTACCTGGCCGGAGTAGTCGGGAACTGCGGAAGGAATGACGCCGCGCTCGCGAAACGACCTCTGCCAGTATAACAAAGGGCCTCCGCCACCCCGCATACCCCACGGTACACTTGTGCCACAGAGGAGACCGATTGGGATGCGCTCTCTTCCTGGCAGGAACCGCCTTCGCTTGGCAGCGCCGCTGCTGCTCTTCTGCACCCTTCCGGCGTTGCCCCTTTCTGCGGCGGCACAGTCTCCGCATCCGGCGGAGGCCCGCGCCGCGCACGCTTTCGAACAGGCCCGGCAGGAAGGTCCTCCCTCGCTGCGCGCCTTCCTGGTCCGCATGCCGAAAGGCGGCGACCTGCACATGCATCTCAGCGGATCCGTCTATGCGGAAACTTTTATTCACGAGGCGGGCGAGGATAACCTTTGTGTAAACTCCGCGCAGCTCGCCATGGACACATACCATCACGCGCCCAACTGCCCCACCGGCGAGACCCCGGCAGCCGGCGTCCCCACGAATCAGCATCTCTACGACGAGCTGATCGATGCCTTCTCGATGCGAACCTTCGTGCCGGTCACCGGCGACTCCGGCCACGACCACTTCTTTGATTCCTTCGACCGCTTCGGCGACGACAACCGCTTCACGCCGGAATGGATCGATGAAGTGGCCACCCGCGCTGCGGCGCAAAACGAGCAATATCTGGAGCTCATGCAGACCGGCAACCGCAAGCCGGTCGTCGCGCTCGCCAATTCCCTCGGCTGGAACCCTGACCTCGCCGCCTTCCGGCAGAAGCTGCTCAGCGATCCATCGTTCCACGCTGCGGTCGAAAGCAATCAGGCCTACTTCGATGCAGCCCTCCATCGCCGCGCCCAGCTCGAGCACTGTGGCCAGGCCGATGCCGCGCCGGCCTGCACCATCAGCGTTCGCTTCATCTACCAGGTGCTCCGCGCGCATCCCCCGCAGGAGGTCTTCGCACAAACGCTGCTTGGATTTGAACTTGCCTCTGCCGATCCCAATATCGTGGGCGTCAACTTCGTCCAGCCGGAAGACGGCTTCATCGCTCTGCGCGATTATGCCCTGCAGATGCACATGCTCGACTATCTGCACAGCGTCTATCCGAAAATCCACATTACGCTGCACGCGGGCGAACTTTCGGAAGGCATGGTCCAGCCCCAGGACCTTGCGTTTCACATCCGCATGGCCGTCGAAGTCGGTCACGCCGAGCGGATCGGGCATGGCGCAGCCATCATGTTCGAGAATCGCCCCTGGCAACTGATGAAAGAAATGGCCGACCGGCACGTCGATGTCGAAATCAACCTCACCAGCAACGACGTTATCCTCAACGTGAAAGGGAAAGACCATCCGTTCATGCTGTACCGCCGCGCCGGAGTTCCCGTGACTCTCTCCACCGATGACGAAGGCGTCTCCCGCATCGACCTGACCCACGAATACGTGCGGGCCGCCGATACCTATCCGTTGAGCTACCACGATCTGAAGCAGATCGCCCGCGCCTCCATCGAGCACAGCTTCCTCCCCGGCGCGAGCCTGTGGGAGCAGGTAACGCCCGAGCGTCTGGAAACGCCTGTCGCCGCCTGCAGCGGCCAGCCTGGCTCCGGCCAGCCGTCGGGACTGTGTGCAACCTTGGTTCACTCCAGCGAAAAAGCCCGCCAGGAGTGGGATCTGGAACGCAGATTTCACACGTTTGAGACAAGTTTCTGAGACAATCCGTGAACGATTGCGGATGAGAATCGTCTTCTCGACTTATGGCACGTTCGGGGATGTGAATCCCCTCATCGCTCTGTCTCTGGAGCTGAAGCGCCGCGGCCACCACCCCGTGCTCGCTGTGCCCGAGATGTTCCGCGAAAAAATCGCGCCCCTCGGCATCGGCTTCGCCCGTGTGCGCCCCGATCAGGACCCCAAAGATACCCGCCTCATCGCGATGATCTACGACATCAGGCACGGTACCGAAACCGGCCTGCGCAAATTCCTCTTCCCTTCGCTGCGCGACAGCTTCGCCGACCTGAAGGCGGCCGTCGAGGCCGAGGGCGGCGCCGACTTGCTGGTTGCCGGCGAGCTGGCTTACGCCGCCCCGCTGGTCGCCGAAAAACTCGGCGTTCCCTGGGCCTCCTACGTCCTCGCTCCGTTTTCGTATTTCTCGGCCTTCGATCCGCCAGTCCTGCCGCCCTACCCCATGCTCGCCAACGCCCAGGAAAGAATTCCCGCCCTCGGACACGTCGTAGCGCGCTTTGCCCGCTTCGTCACCCGCAAGTGGCCTGAACCGGTGTATGCGCTGCGCAGCGAACTCGGCCTCCCTCGCGGAAAAGATCCCATCTTCGACGCCAAGCATTCCGAGCGCCTCGCGCTCGCCCTCTACTCCCCGGTCATGGGGGTTCCCCAGCCCGACTGGCCACGCTCGGCAAAGATTACCGGCTTCGCCTTCTACGATGGCACCGGCGACGAGGGCAGCCTGCCCCCGGAACTCGCCTCTTTCCTCGAGAAGGGACCCGCCCCACTGGTCTTCACCCTGGGCTCGGCCGCGGTCATGCATGCCGGCGACTTCTATGAGCAGAGCGCCGCCGCCGCTGAGATGCTCGGCGAACGCGCTGTGCTGTTGGTCGGCGCTGACGATCGCAACCTGCCCAGGCGGAAATTGCCCGACTCGATTTGCGTCACGCGCTACGCACCCTATTCGAAGATCTTTCCCCTCGCCTCGGTCATCGTCCATCAGGGCGGCATCGGCACCACCGCCCAGGCCCTGCGCGCCGGTCGCCCCATGTTGGTCATGCCCTACAGCCACGATCAACCCGATAACGCGCGTCGCGTGCGCCGCCTGGGCGTCGCAGAAGTGCTGGGACGGCCGCACTACAAGGCGAAGCAGGCTGCCCAGCTCATCCGCCAGCTATTGTCGAACCCCTCGTATGCAACCCGCGCGGCCCAGGTCGCCTCCGGGATCGCCGCCGAGAACGGTACCGTGGCCGCCTGCGACGCTCTCGAAGCCGCCGTTTGAGCCAACCCGCTCAGCGCCCCGCCCAGACCTCGCCCTGCACGTTGCGGCCGTCCAGATAAAACGTCGACAGCCCCAGCAGGTCCGTGCGATACGTACGCGCATGCGCGCCCTGTAACTCCTCCAGCACTTCCCGGCGCGGATGCCCATAGAAATTGCGATGGCCGACCGAGATCGCCGCCCACCCGGGAGCAACCGCCGCCAGAAATTCCGGCGTCGTGGACGTTCGGCTGCCATGATGTCCCACCTTGAGCAAATCGGAGCGCAGATCGCCGCGCGCCAGCATCCGCTCTTCACTCGGCGACTCGGCATCGCCTTCCAGCAACGCGGATGTTGCCCCGTAGCGCATTTGTAACACCAGCGAGTCGTTGTTCCCGGGCGTGGCAGCGGGCACGTAATCCTGCTCCGGCGCCAGCACCCGCACCCGCACATCGTCCAGGGTGAAGACCTCGCCCGCGGCGTGATGCACAATCCGTGTACCGGTGAGCCCGGTTTCCGCCAGCACCGCATCGTATAACGCCGAATGCGGATTGATGCCGATCCAGAGCTCCCGAGGCCGGAAGTTCGCAAGCACGGCGGGCATTCCTCCAATGTGGTCGGCATGCGCATGGGTAATGGCGACCGCGTCGAGACGCCGAATCCCGCGCGCCCAAAGCACCGGTGAAACCACATCCTCGCCAATGTCGAAATTCGAGCTCTGCTGGTTTGGATTCGACCCGCTAAGTCCTCCCGCGCCCACCATGCCGCCGGCATCGATCAACAGCGTCTTGCCGCGCGGCGTGATCACCAGCAGCGAATCGCCCTGCCCCACATCGATCGTCGAAATCTCCAGCACTCCGTCACGATGCTGAACCGGGCCGGGAAAGAACACCGCCAGGGCGGCAGCCAGCAGCGCCAGACACGCGGAGCTCAGCGCGAATCGCTTCGTCCGAATCGCCACCAGCGCGAACCCCAGAAGCAGTAGCGCCACCGCGATCGCCATCGGTTGCGGCGCGGGAATGCGAAAGTCCCCGAGCCGCGTGGCTCCAAAGAGATGAACCACCACTTTGACTCCATGGAGCAGCAGCGCCACCACCATCGCCGGCACGATCGCCAGCTTCGGAGCCAGCAGCACGAAAAGCAGCGTCACCAGCGCCAGCGGCAACAGAATGCCAAGCAGCGGAACGATCATGATGTTGACCGGCAGCGCCACCAGGGTGATGCGATGAAAATCGATGGCCATCGGCAGAATCATGAACAACTCGATGGCCAGCGACGTGACGATCATCTCCAGGACCAGCAGGAAGCCCCGCACGCACCGGGGCAGCAGACCGAGCGCCAGCCGCACCCCAATCAGCGGACGCAGCGCTGTCGCCATCATGCGAAGGCTCACCCGAAACTCCGCGGCACGCGGCGGCAGCGCAGGATCGATTGGCAGGAGCCATAGATTCCGCGCTGCCCGCAGGTAAGGCCCGAACGTTTTCTCCGCCACGGGCACTGCGATCCCCGCGACCGCGAACACCGAGAGCAGCGTCATCTGGAACCCGGCGTCGAGCAGCGCATCGGGATTCGCCGCCAGCATCACCAGCGCTGCAAATCCGATCGCGTTCAGCGGATGGCGCTCCCGCCACAGCAGTCGGCCAAGCAGATAAAGAGTCACCATCCAGAAAGCCCGCTGCACCGGCTGGCCGAAGCCGGTGAACAGCGCATACCCGAGAGACAGCACGATGGTCGCCAGCGAAGCCCACCCCCGGCTCAGCCGTACCCGCCGCGCGATCCAGAAAATAAGCCCCGAGAAAATCGCCAGATGCATCCCGGAAACCACCAGCAGATGGAACGAGCCGGTCCGCTCAAAGCCCACTCGCAGGCGATGCCCCAGCAGTGCGCGATCGCCGGTCAGCATCGCGGTCAGCATGGCCGCGTCCTCATGCGAGAGGCGCAGGGCGGGTGGCTCCCACCAGGGCGCAGGCCGATCCGCAAACTCCACCAGCCGCTCGCTGACCGCCTGCTGAACACTGTGCAGCCGGCAGAGCACCGTCGATGAACTATTTGTCGCAGTAGTAGTTACTTCATCTGCATGCGCGCTCCCCAAAGCGCTGATCCCCTGCTGTCGCAGCCACCCGCCCGCGTCCCATACGCCGGGATCGAGGAAACGCTCCTCCGCATGCATTTCCACTCGCCCCCCCAGGTTCTGGCCACATATCAGCGCCGGAAAGCGAGCGCTCTCCGGCGCATAAAGCGCCAGGCGCAGGCCCTCGGGCGCGGGCAGCGGCCGCCCGTCCACCGACGCCACGCGCACATCGATCTGCTGGCTGCGCTCCCGCCGCAGCGCATCGGAATACGGAGCATAAGTCTCCAGCACCCGCGCCACCGTGATGCGCACAACCGTTCCCTCAATCGCGTGGGATGTCTCGATGCCGAGGTGACGCGAAGCGGGCGTTGCAGCAGGCGTTGCCCAGGCAATCCGCTCGAGCGGCGTATGACGCGGAACCCGCGGCTCAGTCTCCGCGCAGAAACAGCCCACCAGAACGCACAGCAATCCGGCCGGCAAAAACGCCATCCGCGGAGCACACCAGGCGGCCACCAGCGAAACTGCACCCGCCAGAATTGCGGCCACCAGCACGATCCCCGGTTGAGGCCACCAGACGCGCGTCACCCAATCGCCGCTCGCAAAGCAAGCTGCAATGAGCAGCGCGGGCGCCGTCAGAAGCATCGCAGGCCGCGCGGCTGCGGGCGGAACCGGCGGACTCGATGCGCGTATCTGCTGCGGGATGGCGAGGGAGGCGGCCATGAAAGCGGTCGCCTCGGTCAGTCCAGCGAAAGATGCGTCACGCTCTCCACATGGAAGGTTTGCGGAAAAAGATCCACGAGGCGAAGTTTCCTGAGGCGATAGCCGGATTCTAGCAACCCTGCGAGGTCGCGGCTGAGCGTTGCGGGATCGCACGAAACGTAGGTAATCTTGCGCGGCCGCAGCTTTCCCAGCGCGCTTGTCGCCTCACCGCCCAGACCCGCCCGCGGCGGATCGACAACCACTAAATCCGGAGCGGGCATCCGCTGCTCCACCGCGCGGCGCAGGAACGAAGCCGTTTCGGAGGCAACCATGCGATGCACCGTACCCCGCAAATTCTCGCCTAAATCGAGCACCGCCGAAGCCGACGCCTCGACCGCAACGACGTTTGAGAAATGTTCCGTCAACCGCAGCGAGAAAAGGCCGACCCCTGCATAGAGATCCCAGGCAACGCCGCCGCTCTCCTCTCCTGTAACCACTTCCACCAGCGAATCGATCAGAAACCGGTTCGTCTGGAAAAACGATCCGAAGCTGACCCGATAGCCCCTCTCCCCGGAACGATACAGCAGCGATTCTTCTCCCTGATGGGCAACGCGCTTCGCTGGACCGCGACCATCGCCCGCAGAAAAGCACGCTGCGCCCGTCATGCCAGGCAGCATCGCGCGCAGCGCTGCCCACGCCGCAGCCAGGGTCTGCGCAGCCGCTTTCGGGGCGGCATTCGTGAACAGCGAAACAAGGATCGCCCCATCTTCGGCGGCGAACAGCTCGATCTCCGTCACCCACTCGCCCAGCCCGAGCGCTCCCCCCTCACGATGTAACGCTTCGATCGCCCGCTGCAACCCCGGCGCGGCGATCGGACAGCTCTCGACCGGCAAATTGCGATGCGAATTGCGGTATTTGTAACAAAGCGAGAACGGATTCCGCTCGACCTGCAAACGCACTCGATTGCGATAGCCCAACGGCTCACCGCTGAGCGTAGAAATCTCCGCAATCTCCCGGATGCGTGCGCGCTCCAGCGTTTCGCGCAGAATCGCGGCCTTCATCGCCACCTGCGCTGCATAGCTGGCGTGCTGGTAGTGGCAGCCGCCGCAGGTTCCAAAATAACCACAGGACGCGGTCCGTCGATCCGCACTCGGTTCGATCACCGAGGCGACCTCCGCCGTCGCGTAGCCCCGCTTCTCTTCCCTGATCCTCGCCTCCACCAGCTCGCCAGGCAGCGTGAACGGCACGAAAACAGCCTTCGCTTCGCAGTGCGCGAGACCCGCTCCTCCATAGATTGGTTTCTCGATGAGCAGCTTCACGCCGGCTCCTGGTCCTGCCTCATGTAGAAGAGGCTGAACCGCGGCAAATTGTATTTCTCCAGCAGGCGCTTGTGAACGAACTGCTGCTCCAGCTGGCGGATCTGCAGCGCCTGCATCCGCCGCCGATAAGGAGCGACCTCCCGCTCGCTTTCTCCGCGAATGTCTTTCAGGTCCTGTTCAGGAATCGTAGCCAGCAGCGCGTTCCGCAGCTTCTCTTCGAGCACCGTCAGCGTGCGCTCCAGCCCTTCCAGGTCCGTCCCCGCCTCTCCGCCTGGAGCAGCCAGAACCTCAAGCCGATCCGCCGACTCGCGCGCCGTCTGCCCAGCCAGGCCGCTGAGCCGCGCCGCCCGCAACTGCGCTGCGGCGGCCTGCAGATGCGCGGCGATGCGCCGCCACTCAAACCCGGCGCGCGCCGCGTCGGGCTGCGGCTTCACCACTCCCAGCGAGGCCTCCTGCAGCTCCTCCGCTGCGGTCATCACTTCCTGCGCGCACCACGCAAGCCCGTTCACCCGCCGCGACGTCGGACGCCTGCGCGCGTCGTGGCGATCGAAAGCCGTGTCAATCCCTCGCAGCACCGCCTCCAAAGGAATGCCGGCGTCGCGCCACGTTTCAATCAGCGCCCAGTCCAAAGTAGAAAGAAGCAGGATCGAACCGCGCCGCTGCTGAAAATGGTCTTCGATTTCAGTGAAATAGTTGAAGTAATTGTCCACCAGCGTCAGGCGCCGTTCGTGCGCGCCGGCTCCGTTGCGTTCCGCGCCGAGCGGTTGCGGTCGTAGATGAGGCGAAGGCCCTCCAGCGTCAGCCGCTCGTTTACCTCGGAAATATACTTCGATTCACGCGCGATCAGATGGGCCAGTCCACCGGTCGCCACGCATTTGGTTTCGCTGCCGAGCTCTGCCGTCATCCGCTCCAGAATCGAATCGACCAACCCGATGTGCCCCCAGAAAAGGCCAATCTGCAAATTATCGACCGTGTTCGTACCGATAATTTTCGCGGGACGTCGAATCTCCACGCGTGGCAGACGCGCCGCACGCGCGAACAGCGCTTCCGCCGAAATATACAGTCCCGGCGCGATGGCGCCACCCAGAAACTCGCCTTTTTTTGAAACCACATCGAAGTTGGTCGCCGTGCCGAAGTCCACCACGATCGTCGGCCCGCCGTACTGATGAAACGCCCCGACGCAGTTGGCTACCCGGTCAGCGCCCACTTCGCCCGGATTATCGGTCAGAATCGGCAAGCCGGTTTTCACCCCAGGCTCGATAAACAGAGGCCGTTGGCCAAACGTGCGCTCGCAAAACTGCCGCAGAATCCAGTCGATCGGCGGAACCACCGAAGCGATCACGATGCCGCGGATGGCCCGCGTCTCCACCCCTTCGCTCTCGAGCAGGCTGCGCACCAGAATGCCGTATTCATCCGCCGTCTGCGCATGGCGTGTGCTGATGCGCCACGTGGCGCGCAGGTCTCCGGTCAGTCCGTCGCCCTGCAGCGCGTAGACCGCGATGACCGTATTGGTGTTGTTCACGTTCAGGACGAGGAGCATGGCTCTCTCAATTCTCTCTCACTCCGCCGGACAACACGGTGCGCACTCCGTTCGCCGTTTTCACCAGCAGAAAGCCGCGCGCATCCAGACCCGCCGTCGTGCCCGTGAACCCGCCATTCTCGTCCACCCGCACGCGCTTTCCCTGCACCCAGGAAGAATTGGCCTCGAGCCGCTCGCGAACGCTCTGCGCAGCCGCCGCAATATCCGCTGAAGCGGTCAGCGCGCTCACCTCACGATCCAGCGATTGTAGCAAAGCGAGCAGCAGCGGCTGGCGCGCAATCGCATGGCCTGCTGCAAGGAACAGCGACGTGGCAACGGGCCGCAACTCCTCAGGAAATTGCTGCTGCCCGACGTTGATGCCGATCCCCACCACCGCGTGGCGTACGCGCGTCACTTCCGCATTGAGTTCGGTGAGAATACCGCAGACCTTCTTCCCATGGATCAGCAGGTCGTTGGGCCACCGCAGATCGGCTTCGATGCCCGATACTTCGAGAATCGCGGACTGCACGGCCAGCCCAGCCGCCAGCGAAAGCCACAGAATATCCGCGGGAGGAATCTGCGGGCGCAGCAGGACGCTCACATACAGCCCCGATCCCGGAGGCGACGACCAGGCATGCGCGCCGCGCCCTCGCCCGGCGGTTTGCTCGTCGGCGAAGTATACGCTGCCCTCCGCGGCGCTCGATTCGGCCTTCTGCATGGCATACGCATTCGTCGAAGCAAGCGAAGGGAAGAAATGCAGCTTGCCCGCGAACCGCGAACCAGTCAGAGCCTGGTCCAGCGCAGCCAGATCGAAGGGATCGGCAAGGCCGGTCATGCGAGCCGGAGCGAGCAGATCAGTAAATCTCCGCAGTGATGCGCATGGAAAGATCCACGGCTGTAGCGGAGTGGGTGAGCGCCCCAACCGAAATATAATCGACCCCGGCAAGAGCATACTTGCGGATGTTTTCTAGCGCGATGCCGCCCGAGGCTTCGATGGGAATATCAAGCCCGCGTTCGCGCACCCGGTACACAGCCTTCTTCACATCGCCGGGCGTCATGTTGTCCAGCAGCAGCGACTCCGCGCCGTGCTCCAGAGCCAGATCCAGTTCCTGAAAATCCCGCACTTCAATATCGATCACCTGCCCCGGCTTGCGCCGCTCTTTGGCGCGCTCCAGCACTCTCTCGATCCCGCCTCCCAGCGTGATGTGATTGTTCTTGATCAAAATTCCATCGGAGAGGTCGAGCCGGTGATTCTCGCCCCCGCCGCAGCACACCGCGTATTTATCCAGAGTGCGCAGCCCCGGAATCGTCTTGCGCGTATCCAGAACTTTGGCGCCCGTCTCGTCGATCTCGTCCACATAACGCCGCGTCAGCGTCGCGATCCCGCACATGCGCTGCATCAGGTTCAGGATCACTCGCTCGCAGCCCAGAAGGACACGAGCATTGTGACGAATGACCGCAACCGCCTGGCCCTTGCGCAGATGAACGCCGTCGAAAATCTCCGGGTGGCTCACAACTTCGTACCGCCCGCTGCTGCGGCCGTCCAGACGCGCGAAAATCTCCAGAAACCGCGGGATGCACCCTACTCCCGATAATACGCACTCTTCCCGGGCCAGGATCGTGGCCGACGCGCGCAGCCCCGCATCGATGGTCAGCGCCGTCGTTACATCGCTGGTGGCTTTGTCCTCCACCAGCGCCTGCTCCAAAATGGCTTCAATCCGGCGGCTCTTCCATTCCATAGCGGTCTATCCCAGCTCCTCCAGAGCTTTACGCGTCTTGTCCATCAGCAATTGTGCATCGGACTGTTGCTTTTTCAGCCCCTCCACGATGTGCGGCGGCGCTTTAGCAAGAAACGCCGGGTTGCCCAGCTGCCGCTCCGACGAAGCCGCCACCTTCTCCAGTTTCGCCAGCTCTTTGGTCAACCGCTCGCGCTCCGCAGCAACATCGATCTGCTTCTCGTAAACCACCTGCACGTCAAACTGCGGTGTGGAGCGGACACCGGATCCCTGCGGGGTCTCGTCGATAAAGTCAATGCGCGACACCCGAGCCAGCCTCGTGACGATGGATTGATTGTCGTTCACAACCGCGCGCGCCCCGCCCGCAACCCGCACCCGAACCGGGACGGACGCCTTCTCTTCCACCCCCAGATCCTTGCGCGCCGCACGGACGGAGGTGATCACCGACTGGAGCAATTCCATTTCGGCCTCGGCTTCGCGACCCGGAGCTGGATTCTCCGTGTATGGATAAGGCATCACCGCTATCGACTTCGCCGGAGCGTGGCCCTGGTAATACGCGTGCCACAGCTCCTCGGTCAGGAAAGGCATGAACGGCGAGAGCATGCGCAGAGCTGACTCGAAAACGGCGAGCAGCACGAGCATCGCCCTCGCCCTCCTGGCCGAATCCGCCGAATCCAGAGACAGCTTGGCGATTTCCAGATACCAGTCGCAAAAATCGCCCCAGAAGAACTGGTAAAGCAGACCGGCTGCCTCATCGAAGCGATAGTCTTCCAGCGCCCCGTTCACCGCGGCCGCGGTTCCTGACAGGCGGGAAATGATCCAGCGGTGCTCGAGCGGTCCTCGGTCGGCCGAGCCGTTTGCCCGAGCGCCGGGGTTCGCGGGGAAGCCCAGCAGCACCGTGTTGCGCCGGTCGACCCGGCTCAGATCCAGGCTCGTGAAGGTCAGGTGGCCGTTACTCTCCGCCAGCCACTTCTCCACATTCATGAAGATGAACCGCGCCGCATTCCAGATCTTGTTGGCAAACGCCCGATATCCCTCCGTGCGCGCCTCGCTGAACGCAATATCCGTCCCCGGCGAGGCCATCGACGCCAAAGTGAACCGCACCGCATCCGTCCCGTATTTCTCGACAATCTCCACCGGATCGATGACGTTGCCCTTCGTCTTCGACATCTTCTGGCGCTCGGCATCACGCACCAGCGCGTGAATGTACACCTCGCGGAACGGCACCGTCTCCGCAAGCCCGCGCTTCGATCCATCCGCCGCCGGCACATCCTGCATGAACCAGCAGCCCAGCATGATCATCCGCGCCACCCAGAAAAACAAAATGTCGAAGCCGGTCACCAGCAGCGACGTGGGATAAAACGCGTTCAGGTCCGGCGTCGATCCCCCCCCCGGCGGTGGCCATCCGAAAACCGTGACCGGCAGCAGCCCGGACGAAAACCAGGTATCCAGAACATCAGTTTCCTGAGTAATCTCGCCGCTGCCGCAATGCGCGCACCGGCTCGGATCCTGCCGCGCGACCGTGATCTCTCCGCACGCCGCGCAGTGCCATGCCGGAATCCGATGCCCCCACCACAGCTGGCGCGAAATGCACCAGTCGTAGATGTTGTTCATCCACTCCAGATAAATCTTTTCGTAATTCTCCGGCGTGAACCGGATCGCTTTGTTGCCCGCTTCATCGGCTTTCACCGCCGCAATCGCCAGCTCCGCAATCGAGGCGCCTGCACCCTCGGGCCGCTTGTTCACCGCGATAAACCACTGCGTCGACAGCCGCGGTTCCACCACCGTCCCGCACCGGCTGCATTTGCCGATGGCGTTCACGTGCTCGCGCACCGCGCCCAGCAGTCCCTCGGCCTCCAGGTCTTCGAGCACCTTCTTCCGCGCCGCGTACCGATCGAGGCCTGCGTACGCGCCCGCTTCCGCGTTCATGTGCGCCGTCTCGTCCATCACCGAGATGGCCGGCAGCTTGTGCCGCTGCCCAATCGCGAAATCGTTGGCATCGTGCGCGGGCGTCACCTTCACCGCCCCGGTGCCGAATTCCGACTTCACCCACTCATCCGCAATCACCGGAATCTCGCGTCCCACCAGCGGCAGGCGCAGCCTCTTTCCCACCAAATGCCTGTACCGCTCATCCAGCGGATGGACCGCGACCGCAACGTCGCCCAGCATCGTCTCCGGCCGCGTCGTGGCCACCGTCAGAAATTCATCCGACCCGATCACCGGGTAGCGAATCTCCCACAGCTTGCCCTTCTGTTCCTCGTGCGTCACTTCCAGATCGCTGATCGCCGTCTGGCAGCGCGGGCACCAGTTCACGATGTATGCGCCCCGATAGATGAGCCCCTGCTCGTACAGCCGGACGAACCCCTCCCGCACCGCGACCGACAGCCGCTCGTCCATGGTGAAATACTCACGCGACCAGTCCACGCTCGCGCCCAGCCGCTTCATCTGGTCGAGGATCGCGCCACCATAGTGCCGGCGCCAGTCCCAAACCCGCTCCACAAACGCTTCCCGTCCCAGTTGCTGTCGCGACTTACCCTCAGCCGCCAGTTGCCGCTCCACCATCATCTGGGTCGCTATGCCGGCGTGATCCGTGCCCGGCAGCCATAACGCGATGTCCCCCCGCATACGCCGCCAGCGGGTCAGGATATCCATCTCCGTCTGGTTCAGCATGTGGCCCATGTGCAGCCGGCCCGTGACATTGGGCGGCGGCAGCAGGATGGTGAACAGATCGTGCCCCGCGCCGCGCAGCTCTTCCACTTCCGCCGGCGTCGGCGTCCTGACCTCGAAGAGGCGCTCCTTCACCCACGCCGCCGCCCAGCGCTCCTCTACCGTCGCCGGATCGTACGCCTTGGGGATTTCGCGGCTCCAGCCGCTGCCCTCAGGCGTCGCGGAATCAGTCTCCATCGTGCTTTTCGCTCCCTGGGACATCCCTTTTCACGATAGCGGTTTTTCGTCTTCGCTGCAGCCCGGCAGCCTCTTCCTTCCCGCAACAGAAAGGCCGCCGGCAGGCGGCCTTCCCTCGCGCGGATTGCCCGCAGGTTAGAACGGATTCAGCTTGTCCGCCCCGGTCTTCTTTTTATGCTTGCTCGAAGACTCCTGCTTCTTGTCGTAAGGAGCTTTCTTCTTGTTCGTCGCCGGCTTGCCGCTGGCGTTAGCGCCCGTGCTCACCTGCGCTCCCCCCGACCCCGGCTGAATCTGATTGACCTGCGCCGGCGCCTCGGCTGGCTTGTCCACTGCCGGCAAGGTCTCGTTGTTGGGCTTGCCGATGGGTGCAAAAATCGGCGCCGCGTTCGTGGTGGCGTCCGGATTCACCCCCACCCCTCCGCTGGTCGCTCCCGTCGGATTCGAATTGACCGGCGCGCCGCCACCGCCGCCGCCCAGAACCTCAACCGTGACCGTGCTGCCCGGCGAACCCGAACCGTCCGGCACATCTTCCAGCTTCAACCCCTCCGCCGGATGTTCCGTTGTCGGCGGAGCCGTCCCGTTGTCGATGGCCGCGTTCACCGTCGGCGCCGGCGCTCCCGTCGGCTGCGGAATCGGCTGCCCGTGAATCGCAGCCTCGAACGCCTCTTTGCTCTGGCCTTCCACTTCCGGAGCCACGACCGGTGGTGCGCTGTTCAGCGAAGGCTCGCCCACCCGCGCCGCGCGCACTGTGTTCGGACCCCGCCCCAGCAACTGCATCGCCCGGTTGCCCAGCCGGATATTCACCCGGCTGTCTTCCTCAGCCTGGCTTTCCGCCAGCGCCTGGGCACTCGGATCCGGAATCGGCCGCCCCAGCGCGATCAGACGATCCTTCGCGTCCTCCACATGCGGGGCCAGCGGATAGCGCGTCACCACCCGATCCCATGCCCCGGCCGCGCGATCGTCGTAATACTTCACCAGTTCGGCTTTGGCCGTCGGTGGCAGCCTCATGCGCTGCGCCATCTGCGCCTCAGTGGCATAGGCGTCGCCAATCGTGATCAGCGTTTCATCGCTCTTGCTGAACAACGGATAGCTCTCCGAAACCGTCTCCAGGCGGGCGATTGCGGCCGGCCAGTCCTCCCGGCCCGCGTAGAACGACCCAATCTCATACTGCCGCTGCGCCAGCACTTCCTGCACTTCCCGCAGCCGCTGCTTGGCCCGCGGAGTCAGCGGCGAATCCGGAAACTGCTCCAGCATGGTCCGGTATTCCTGCTCCGCATGCACCGCATTCTGCGGATCGCGATCCGGCTTCTCCATCTGCTGGAAGTAAATGTCCCCCACCTTCATCTGCGCTTCCGCGGCTTCCGGAGCATTCGGGAAGAAGGTGATGAAATCCTTGTATTCGGACTCGGCCTGGGTCAGCGCCGCCGACCCTCCCTCCTTGAACCACGTGTCGCCCACCGCCAGTTTGGCGCGCATGTCGTATTCGGAGTCGGGATAGGTGTTCAGCAGCGTCTGCAAATCCAGCCGCGCCACATCGTATTTCCCCTTCTTCATCGCCAGCATGGCTTTGTCGAAGAGAATCTTGTCCGGCTGGTCCGACTTCACGTTGGCCAGCGGATTCGCGCTGAGATCCACCCGCTTGTGCTTTTTCTGGTGTTTGGCAAAAGCGTACGGAGAAAATGCCACCGCCGCTCCCAGAGAAACTGCCGCTGCCCGAAGAACCAACCGATTCATAGCACCTCAAAATACCGCAGACCCCTGGCCGTTCACTCCGTCGGGGATGGCCTGCGAAAACCCGCCGCCGGAAACTAAACTCTGGCCTTACACAACCACTTCCGCCGCCCGCCGGGCCGCTTCCAGAAGAGCCCGCGCGTCCCGTTCGGCCCGCCCCTCGCCAAACACCGCGTTGCCCGCTACCAGCAACTCCGCTCCGGCTTCGACGATGCCGCCCACCGTGTCGTGAGCCACCCCGCCGTCCACTTCAATCCTATAACTCAGGCCCAGTTCCTGGCGAAGTTCTTTCAGCCGCCGGATCTTGTTCAGCGAGTACGGAATAAATCGCTGCCCGCCAAACCCTGGATTCACGCTCATCACCAGCACGTGGTGCACCATGCCGAGAATCGGAATCAGCAGCTCCACCTTCGTCGCCGGATTAATGACCACTGCCGGCTGCATCCCGTGCTGCGCGATCAACTCCAGCGTCCGATGCAGGTGCCGGCATACCTCATAGTGCACGCTCACCCAGTCGGCGCCGGCTTCCGCGAACGCCGGGATAAATTCGTCCGGATTCTCAATCATCAGGTGGCAGTCCAGCGGCAGCTTCGTGTGCTTCCGCAGCGACGCCACAATCGGCGGCCCTACCGTGATATTCGGAACAAAATGCCCGTCCATCACATCCACGTGGATCACCGTGCCGCCGCCCCGCTCGGCCGCGGCAACCTCCTCCGCCAGACGCGCAAAATCTGCGGAAAGAATCGATGGAAGCAGCTCGATCACAGTGCCTTCAGTGTATCAGCGGCCTCGTGCCCGGCCGAAGGCCGCCGCCTGCCCTTCCCCGACCCTGCAACCCTCCCCGCATAGCCCGGCTCATGCCCCAACCGGCAGCTCCGCTTCCCGCCTCCCCGTCGTCGTCAACACCACCGCCGCCAGAATGATCAGCCCCCCGCCCACCCACGTTCCCGGACCCAGCCGGTCGCCCAGCACCACCACTCCCAGAATCGAACCCAGCGCCGGTTCGATGTTCAGGAATACCCCCGCCCGCGACGCCGGAACCCGATGGATGCCCCAGTTCCACAAGAGCGTCGCTGCCGCCGTGCAGATCAGTCCGCTGGCGGCGACCGCAAGCCACACCTTCCCCTCCAGTCCCCGCACCGGAGGCAGCCCGTCCCGCCACAGCACCCACGGCGCCAGCATCGCCGCCCCGGTCAGCAGCGTCCACGAGGTCACCGCCATGGGCGACCGCCCCAGCACCATCAGCCGCTGGTTGATCAGTACCCACCCCAGCGCGATCACCAGCGACAGCACTACCAGCAGATCGCCCTCGAGGTTCCCCCCGTGTATCCCGCCATGTCCCGCGCTCAGCACGATCAGCACAATGCCCAGCGTCGATCCCAGCAGCGCCAGCCAGCCCTTCAGATCCAGCCTCTCGTGCGCAAAAAACGTCGCCCCCGCCGCCAGAATCACCGGCATCGTCCCCACCATCAGCGCCGCGTGACTCACCGTCGTCAGTTTCAGCCCTTCGAACTGCACCAGAAACTGCACCGGAATCCCCAGGAAAGCCCCAATCAGCAGCAGCCGCCACTCGCTCGCCGAAAACCGCGGCCTCTCCACGATGGGCAGCAGCCCCAGGCATGCGAAGACGAACCGGTAGAGAACGTAATGCCCCACCCCAAGTTGCGTGAAGGCGATCTTGCCGAAAAAGAAACCCGTCCCCCAGCAGCACCCGGCCAGCGCGCACCCGACGTAGCCCGCGGTTCGCCGCCGCGAGTCACGCCGACCCTGCTGTTCAGCAAATGACATTCGCTATTCGATGACCGCCGAAGACGAGGTTCGCCCATCGCCGTCTGCGATCAACCCGCGCCACGCGTCCCCCATAAACAGCCGGATCGCCGCCACTCCCGCCGCTCCTGCCTGCAGGCACGCTGCCACATTCTTCTCCGTCACGCCGCCCAGCGCCAGCACCGGCGTGGGCTTCGCCAGTTCGACCGCCGCGCGCAGCGCCGCCAGGCCCTGCCCCCGCAGATGGTTCGCACCCGTCACCTTTTCAAACACGGGAGAAAACAGCATCTCGGTCGCGCCATTTGCCTCGCGAATTTCTTCCGGAGAATGGCATGCTGCGCTCACCATCGGCTCCTTACCCACCCGCGCATAAGCCTGTTGCGCCGCCAGCACCGCGTTCGCCCCCATCCCCGCGTGCAAATGCACGCCGTCGGCACCGGCATCGAGCGCCACCTGCGCCGGCCCGTTCACCAGAACCCGCGTTCCCGGCATCCCCTTCCCGCCATCCTCGCCGCGCACCGCTTCCACAATGCGCCGCGCCAGCCCCTGCAGCTCCGTCAGCGGCAGGTCCTTCTCCCGCACCTGAATCAGGTCCACCCCGCCCCGCGCCCACCCTCGCGCCAGTTCCACTAAAGCGTCCCGCCGCGCACTTTCGTCCCCCGGCAGCAGCCTCCGGCTCGTGATGGCGTAGAGCAGCATCTATTTCCCAGTGTAAGAGCGAATTCTTCCTCGCGGGTTGCGCACCATTTAAGATGAGCACGGACCTGCCTCAGCAGGTCCCCTTTTTCGCATGGCAAAATACGATTTGCTGGTGATAGGTTCGGGCCCTTCCGGTCAGCGGGCGGCGGTTTCCGCGGTCAAAAAGGGCAAACATGTCGCGCTGGTGGAAATGCGCAGCGTCGTCGGCGGCGTCTGCATCAACACCGGCACCATTCCCAGCAAAACCATGCGCGAAGCCGTCCTCCACCTCTCCGGCTACAACTACCGCTCCATCTACGGCATGAACTACCGCGTCAAGGAAAAGATCACCATGGCCGATCTTGCCTTCCGCGTCCAGCACGTCGTCAAAACCGAAATCGACGTTACCGAAGCCCAGCTCTCCCGCAACGGCGTCGAAATCGTCAACGGCATCGCCCGCTTCGAGGACGATCACCACATCCGCGTCGACGGGCCCCGCGGCTCCAGCACTTACGAGGCCGACAACGTCGTCATCGCCGTCGGCACCCGCCCCGCCGACTCGCCCAAAGTCCCGGTCAACGGCAAAACCATCATCAACAGCGACCAGGTCCTCGACCTCCCCGACCTCCCCAAAAACCTCATCGTGGTCGGCGGCGGCGTCATCGGCGTCGAGTACACCTGCATGTTTGCCGCCCTAGGCGTCCGCGTCACCCTTGTTGAAAAACGTCCTCGCCTGCTGGAATTTGCCGACCAGGAAATCATCGAAGCCCTCAGCTATCACCTCCGCGACAGCCGCGTCACCATGCGCCTCGGTGAAGAAGTCGAGAGCGTCGAACAGCTTCCGGATGGCGCCGTCGTCGCCAATCTGGAAAGCAAAAAGAAGATTTCCGGCGACGCCCTGCTCTACGCCGTCGGCCGCCAGGGCAATGTCGACGAGCTCAACCTCTCTGCCGCCGGCATCGAGGCTGATAAACGCGGCCGCATTCCCGTCGATAAGGATTTCCGCACCAGGATCCCCTACATCTTTGCCGTCGGCGACGTCATCGGCTTCCCCGCCCTCGCCTCCGTTTCCATGGAGCAGGGACGCATCGCCGCCGAGCGTGCCTTCGGCAACGACCACGTCATCTCCAACCCCAGCTTTTATCCCTACGGCATCTACACCATCCCCGAAATTTCCTTCATCGGAAAAACCGAGGAGCAGCTCACCGAAGAGGACGTGCCCTACGAAGTCGGCGTCGCCTATTACCGCGAGATCGCCCGCGGCCAGATTCGCGGCGACACCACCGGCCGCCTCAAGCTCATCTTCCATCGCGAAACCCGCCAGGTCCTCGGCGTGCACATCATCGGCGAAGGCGCCGCCGAGCTGGTCCACATCGGCCAGGCCGTCATGGCCCTCGGTGGCAACGTCGACTACTTCATCGATACCGTCTTCAACTATCCAACCCTGGCCGAGTGCTACAAGGCCGCCGCGTTCAACGGCATCAACCGGCTGGCCCGCTTCGAAGGTTGAAGGATCAGACCATGTTGCACAGAATTCGAATTCTCGGCCTCCAGCCTTCCCTGCGCGCAACACCGCATGTGCGATGTCGAATGAGTGCCGCGGAGAAATCGAACGGATTTGCTTTTGTATCCGGGCATGACTTCGGTCGTGCCCCACAGAGGTCTGAGAAAGAGGGGCTTTAGCCCCTGCGCAGTCAGCAAAGCAGGTTCATCATGGCAAACACCATCGGCGTCGTCATGACGACCAAAGTCGTCGCTGGATTGCTGGACGGCACCCAACTCGACGGAGGACTCCGCGAGTTTCCGGAGAACATCGACGACACCAACGGGCTCATCGAAGTCCCCGCCGAAAGCCTCTCCGACATCATCTGCGACGCCGTCCTCGCTCTCGCTCCCGGGAATTCGCCCCTCGAAGCCGTCGGCATCGCCATGCCCGGCTACATCCACCAGGGCATCATGCTCGATTCACCCAACCTGCCCCAGCTCAAAGGCGTGCCCGTCTGCGCCAACATCAGCAACGGCCTCCAGCGCCGCGGCCTCAATACCCGCCTCAGCGTCTTCAACGATGCCGACGCCGTCGCCGCCGGCATCGCCGCCGCCCGCGGCCAGATGGACCGCCAGATCCGCGTCTGGACCATCGGCAACGGCATCGGCTTCGGCCGCTTCCCATGGACCGAAGGCCCCTGGGAAGGCGGCCACATGGTCGTCACCCTCGACCCCAAAGAAAATTACTGCGGCTGCGGAGGCCGCGGCCATCTCGAGGGCATCATGGGCCACCGCGCCATGCGCCTCCGCTTCCTCGATATGGAGCCCGACGAAGTCTTCGCCGCCGCCAAAAAAGGCGACCGCCGCTGCGCCGATTTCGTCGAGCTCTGGCATCGCGCCCTCGCCGCCGCCACCGCTTCCCAGATTCACCTCGAAGGCGCAGGCCGCTTCTATTTCACCGGCCGCGACATCCAGCGCCTCGAACTGCCCCGGCTCAAGGAGTACCTCTACGACATGATCAAAATGAGCCCGCTCCAGAACTACACCGTCGAGATCCTTCCCGAAGACCCCTCGCTCTCCATCATCGGAGCCGGCGTCGCCGCCCGCATCGAAAGCAAATGCTGACCCCAGGCCACCCGAGCCATTCATTTTGAAAAGGGATCCGCAGATGCGTCTTCTCCGGATCGCGGCGGCGCTTGGATTCTCTGCGCTGGCTATCGGAATTGCCCCCGACGGAACCGCCCACGTGATCTGGAGCGACTCTCGCGGCGTCCTGCACACCGTGAGCCGCGATGACGGCACGACGTGGAGCACACCCCAGGCGATCAATTCCGCTGGCGGTTCCAGCTCTCTCGCCGTCGGACCCCAGGGAGACGTGGCTGTGCGCATCATCCCTGCCCACGCCGGAGGGTCCGAATTCACCGCCGGCGCAAATTGAGCGGTCAGCACCGATGACGGCCGCACCTGGCAAAAACGCCTTCCGCCCGGCAATCAGGATTGGGCGCCCTCGGACGTCGCCGGATCCGTTCCGCGTTGGGTCGAGCCGCTCTCCTGGGATTCCAAAGGATCGCTCTACTCCCTCTGGACGAACATCAAAGCCGTCTGGCTCGCGCAGTCCATGGATGCCGGCATCACCTGGAAGCAGTGGCGCGTGGCCGATATCGATGCTGTCGTACTACCCGTATCTGACCGCGCAGAGCCCGGGCGATCTGGCCGCCACCTGGTTCTCCGGCGCAGCGGACACCCTGCAATGGCACGCAGCTCGCATCCGAATTGAAAGGCGCCGGTCGCAGCCCCGCATTGCGCAAGGGTCGGGTCCCGTCACCGGCAGCTGGACCACCAGCAGTGAAACCGGCACCCCCGTTCCCTGTACGGCGGGCGAATACCGGCCCGTCCTCCTTCTCCGCAATGGGAATATCGCCGTAGTCAGCCCAATCCAGAATCCGAAAACGAAGCGCCTCGGCTTCACCTATTGGGAATTCCGGGAACCCTGACCGAATCGCTCGCCCGTCCGCTCTTCCTGCCCTCACTCCCCCCAGCTCACCCGCAACCCTATCCGCGCCAGCCGCGGCGTCCCCAACGTCGTCAGCGGCGTCTTCCCCACCTCAATCAACCGGTCGAACAGATTCTCCCCGCTGGCAAATCCCGTCACGTGCCGCCCGAAGTTGTGCGACGCATACGCATCCAGCTGGAAATAGCTATGCAGCAGCAAAGTGTTCCCCGAATCGTCCCACGTCCGCCCGCTCAGCCGTCCCTGGAAACTCAGCACCCCCCACCGCGGCCTCTCGAGCTGAATCTGCGCCGTCGCCATGTTCCGCGGCACCTCTGGAATCCGTTTCCCCACCAGATCCGGCTGCGGCGCGAACTTCGTCACCGTCGCGTCCGCATATTGATACCCGCCTTCCACCGAAAGCCACGCCACCGGCCGCAGCGCGTAGTCCAGCGACACTCCCCGGCTCTCAATCTGCCCCAGGTTTTCCCTCTGCAAAACCTCCGAGGTCGGCGTCAGGCTTAACGTCAGCGACGTGATCGGCCGGTTCACCTGCGTCCAGAAATAGCTGGCCCGTACGCTCGATCCCCACCGCCGCAGATCCGCCTGCAGCCCCGTCTCCCACCCCGTCGCCCGCTCCGAGCGGAGGTTGGGATTCGCCTCCGTCACCTGATCCCCTACCTGAAAGCTGCGGTACAACTCGTTCTCCGTCGGCGCCCGATAGGCCCGGAACCCCGACGCGCTCCACGCCACCGATCGCGTAATCCGCCGCACCAGCCCCAGCCGCGGATCGAAAACCGTCTCGCTGAACGACGGCAGCGGCGCCGCAGCCGCCGAGCTGCTGTATTGGTTCGCATTGAAGTTCGAAAAATGATCCACCCGCGCCGACCCGCTGATGGTCCACCTCTCCGGCGTGAACAACAGCTCGCCCCATCCGCCTGTCTGTCGCTGCCGCGCGCCCGTGTCGGTAAATCCGCCCGCCCCCGTCTCCAGCGATTCGTAATCCTCGGCCCTCACATCATGCGTATCGGCGCCCGCCAGCACCAGCCCATGCCCCCCGATCGCCTGCCTCCATCGCAGCGCCGCCCCCAGCTCATCCGAGGGATCGAACCCCAGCCGCAGCAGCTTCTCCGACGTCCGATCTGCACTCACGCTCGAAAATGTCTGCCGGAAATGCTCATCGCTCCCGTACAGCCGCAGCGCCCAGCTCTTCCAGTCCGCCCCACCCGCATACCGCCAGAGGCGCGTTGCGTTCCACTGATCCGGCGTGCCGTTATGCCGGCTCTCGTTCAGAACGTTGCTGCGCAGAAAAATCCGCCCATCCTCGGGCAGCGCATGCTCTGCCTCCGCCAGTCCATTCAGCGCATGCACGTTCGACGGCTGATCGATCGCCCCCCGTTGGTCCGGAGCCGTCAGAATGTACCCATCCGTCGCGATCAGTCCCCCGCTCCCGAGCCCCGACCACCCTCCGTGCCGCACCGTCCCCAGCACTCCATCGTCCAGCGCGCTCTCCGATCCCCCGCTCGCCAGCACCTCCAGCCCGGTCGTCGTCGGCCGCACCGGAATCACGCTGATGACACCACCAATCGCGCTCGAACCGTATAAGTCCGACGCCCCCCGCGCACAATCTCCACCGACTGCACCGCCAGCTCCGGCAGCTCCTCCCAGTGAATCCACCCTCCATACGGATCGTTCAGCGGCACATCATCCAGCACCACCAGCGACCGGCTCGCCGCCGTCGATCCCAGCCCCCGCAGCGAAATCCCTTCCGTCGTAGGATTCGCCACCAGCGAGCTCGACCGCCGATACAGCTCGAATCCCGGAATCTCCCGCAGCTTCCCATCGAGCGATGGCGGCGCCGCCCGCTGCAGCTGCTGCCCGTTCATCACCCGCGTGCTCGCCGCCGAGTCCGACGACCCCACAGCGGACCGGTACGCCGTCACCACCACCGTCTCCAGCGGCTGGTGCAGAACCACCCGCAATCCTTCCCCCCGGACAATCGTAACCACCGCTACGACATAATGAGCCGCCGTCACTTCAACCTGTTCAGCGGGATGTGCCAGCGCGAATCCGCCGTCCGCCCCGGAGACGGCCAGCCTGTGTCCGGCCATGTCGGTAATCGTCGCGCCGGCAATCGGCGCCCCGCGGGCGTTCGTCACCGTCCCCCGCAGTTGCGCCGAAGCGCCGGATGCAAGCATGAGCAAAAGAGCGAGCGTGCCGACGCTCAGGACCGGGGTGGACGGCTTTTTCATCGCGGCGGCTGCCCCAACTCGATTTTCGGTCCGCGTTCCGCTCCGATTTTCCGCACACTTTCCACCCGGTTCGCGCCCTCGTCCGGAACCGCCGCCAGCAGTTCTGCCATCGTCAGGCCGGAAACCGGATGCCGCCACTCCGCGGCAATCTCCGCCAGCGGCGCCAGCACAAAACGCCGCCTCTCCAGCTCCGGATGCGGCACCGTCAGCCGCGGCGTCCGCACAATCACGCCATCCATCAGCAGCAAATCCAGATCCAGCGCCCGTGGACCCTTCTGCACCTCGCCCGTCCGGTCCCGCCCATAACGCCTCTCCAGCCCCAGCAGAAAATCCAGCAGCGCCTCTGCCTCCAGGTCCGTCTCCACCACCGCAGCCGCATTCACAAACCCCGGCTGATCCTCCCGGTCCACCGGCGCCGTCCGGTAGAGCGACGACCGGGCAACCACCCTGCCCGCCCCAGCCAGTTCCTCCAGAGCTGCCGCGACAGTCTGCTCCGGCGCTCCCCCCCCCGACGGCAGGTTCGCCCCCACTCCAATCGCTGCACGGTGCTCCACACCTGCCACACTACCGAATCGGAAACAAATCAGCCACGCGCTATGCTCAAAAGACATGAGGATCGGCTTCTTCGGCGGCAGTTTCGACCCTCCCCATCGCGGCCACATCGCGCTGGCTCGCCTCGCCATCGACCGTCTCGGCCTCGAACGCGTCCTCTTCGCGCCGGTCGGCGTCCAGCCTCTCAAGCGCGACCGCTCCCAAACCACCTTCGCCGACCGCGCCGCCATGACCGAGCTGACCATCGCCGGCGAACCCGCCCTCGAACTCTCGCTTATCGACGCGCCCCGCCGCGACGGCCGCCCCAACTACACCATCGACGCCCTCCGCCGCCTTCGCCCGACCCTGGCTCCCGCCGACCATCTCTTCTTCCTCATGGGCGCCGATTCCTTCCTCAGCATCGGTCACTGGCACCGCGCCGCCAACCTCCTCCTCAGCTGCGACTTCATCGTCGCCTCCCGCCCCGGCTTCGATCTCGGACGCATCACTGCTGCTCTGCCCCCCGGCATCTCGGTGGCCGCCTGCGACTCCGCTCCCGCCGGCAACCTCGCCCTCTGCCTCCACAACGCCGCCCAGCGCGAATCCCGCCTCTGCCTCCTGCCCGATCTCTCCGAGATGGCCTCTGCCAGCAGCATTCGCTCCGCCCTCGAGCGCGGCGCCGACCCCCGCACTCTCCTCCAGCCCTCCGTCGCCGCCTTCGTGCTCGAACACCACCTCTACCGCCCCGCCTGACCCCCGGCTGCCAATCCGCAGCCGTTTGCCGTACCATCGGACCTGAAGCAGCGCCCCAACACCTTGGCGCTCCCGGGAGCGTTTACCCCACGAATGGCATCCACTGAAACCCGCCGCATGGTTCTGGCCGCCGCCGCGGCCTGCGATGAGAAGAAGGGCGAAGACACCCGCATCCTCCAGCTCGACCCTTCCGACTCCGCCTTTACCGACTTCTTTCTCATCACCAGCTCCACCAACGACCGCCAGTCCCAGGCCATCGCCGACGAGATCGAGCACCGCCTCAAACGCGACTTCGCCACTTACCCCAACTCCGTCGAAGGCCGCCGCCTTGGCGAGTGGATCCTCATGGACTACGTGGACTTCGTCGTCCACATCTTCCTTCGCGAGCGCCGCAGCTTCTACGACATCGAGCGCCTGCGCAAATCCGCGCGCACCGTCGACCTCGCCGAGCTCACCGCGGCTCTGACCGAGAAAACCCTCGCCGCCCGCAAAAAGGTCCCGGCCAGACGAACCGCCAGGAAAGCCCCGGCCAAACGAACCGCAAAGAAAGCCCCGGCCAAAAAGGCAGCAAAGACCGCCGCCAAAAAAGCCGCAAAAAAACCAAAGAAATCCGCCAAAAGCAGCGGAAAATAGCTGCGTGCCCAGGTCCTCTTTCACCTTCGTCGATCTCTTTGCCGGGATCGGCGGCATGCGCATGGGCTTCGAGGCAGCCGCCGGCCGTTGCATCTTCACCAGCGAATGGAACCCGTTCGCGCAGAAAACTTACGCCGCCAACTTCGACAGCGACCACCCCATCATCGGCGACATCCGCGCGCAACCCGGAGACGAAATCCCCCATCACGACATCCTCCTCGCCGGTTTTCCCTGCCAGCCCTTTTCCATCGCCGGCGTCAGCAAAAAGAACGCCCTCGGCCGCCCGCACGGCTTCGCCTGCGCCACCCAGGGCACGCTGTTTTTCGACGTCGCCCGCATCCTCGCCGCCAAACAACCCCCCGCCTTCCTCCTCGAAAACGTCAAGAACCTTCTCAGCCACGACCGCGGCAATACTTTCCGCGTCATCCGGCAAACGCTTGAGGAAGAGCTCGGCTACCACATCTCCTGGCGCGTCATCGACGCCGCCCACTTCGTTCCCCAGCATCGCGAACGCATCCTCATCGCCGGCTTCCGCGAGCCGAACGCCTTCTCGCTCGATGACGTCCCGCTGCCCGCCGACTGTCCAAAGCTGCAAACCATCCTCCATCCCGAAGACGGCACCGAGTCGCCCGAGGATCCCTACACCCTGCCGCCGCGCGCCACCGTCAATCCGAAATACACCCTCACCACCCACCTCTGGCGCTACCTGCAGGACTACGCAGCGAAGCATCGCGCCGCCGGCAACGGCTTCGGCTTCGGTCTCGTCAACGGAGACGCCACCGCCCGCACCCTCTCCGCCCGCTATTACAAAGATGGATCGGAAATCCTGGTCAGCCGCGGTCCGCGCGCCAACCCCCGCCGCCTCACCCCACGCGAATGCGCCCGCCTCATGGGCTTCCCTGACAGCTTCCGCATCCCCGTCTCCGACACCCAGGCCTACAAACAATTCGGCAACAGCGTAGCCGTCCCCGTCATCGCCGCAGTAGCCGCTGCCATACGCCCCTGGCTCTCATCGTCCCGCAACCATCTGGCGCTGGAAGCGGAGCCTGCCGGCTCGCTGACCTGCTGACCCGCTCACTCAATCCGCTAAACGCTATACGCCGCCTTGATGGCTCCTGGTTTTCCCTGAACGCTATACGCTGCCTTTATGGACGTCCACACCCGCGAGCAGCGCAGCCGCAACATGGCCGCCATCCGCTCCGCCAACACCAAACCCGAAGTCCGCGTCCGCTCCGCCCTCCATGCCCTCGGCTTCCGCTTCCGCCTCCACCGCAAAGACCTGCCCGGCAAGCCCGACATCGTCCTCCCCAAATTCCGCACCGCCATCTTCGTCCACGGCTGCTTCTGGCACTGTCACCGTTGCAAATATGGATCGGTCGTTCCCGTCACCCGCGCCGAATTCTGGGCCGCCAAGCGCGGCGGTAACGTCGCCCGCGACCGCGCCAACGCCCGCGCCCTGCGCAAACTCGGCTGGCGCGTCATGGTTCTCTGGGAATGTGAAGTCCGCACCGCCGCCGCCGCTCTCGCCAAACTCGCAAAGCTCGGCATCGGCGCAGCCTGACCCCAGCCGATCCCTGCGCGTCGCGTGATTTAGCATCAAGCTGAATGTCCGACTTAGCCCACATCCCCACAGAAGCCCGCAATCCCGCCTCCGAGCGCATCGACGAGCTGCCCACCCTCGCCATGCTCGAGGTCATCCACTCCGCCGACCAGCACGCCGTCGCCGCCGTCGGCCGCGAGCTGCCCCGCATCGCTGCTGCCGTCGACGCCATCGCCCCCCGCCTCTCCGGCGGCGGCCGCCTCTTCTACACCGGCGCGGGAACCTCCGGGCGCCTCGGCGTTCTCGACGCCTCCGAGTGCCCACCCACCTTCAACACCCCGCCCGAGCTCGTTCAGGGACTCATCGCCGGCGGCGACCGCGCCCTCCGCCGCTCCATCGAACGCGCCGAGGACGACCCCGGCCAGGGCGCGCGCGACCTCGTCGACCATAATTTCGCCGCGAACGACGTCCTCGTCGGCATCGCCGCCAGCGGACGCACCCCTTACGTCCTCGGCGCCATCGAACACGCCCGCGCCCTCGGCGCCCTCACCATCGGACTCACCTGCGTCCCCGGCTCCCCCATCGAGGGCGCGGCGGAGCTGGCCATCACCCCCGACACCGGCCCCGAAGTCGTCACCGGTTCCACCCGCATGAAGGCCGGCACCGCTACCAAGCTCGTGCTCAACATGCTCTCCACTGGCGTCCTCATCCGCCTCGGCTACGTCTACGGCAACCTGATGGTGAACCTGCAGCCCACCAATACCAAGCTCCGCGACCGTGCCGCCCGCATCGTCGCGGCCATCACCGCCCTCGACCAGCCCACCGCCGCGGATCTCCTCGCCCAGGCCGGCAGCGTCCGTACCGCCGTCGTCATGCACCAGCTCCGCCTCAGCCGCAACGACGCGGAAAAACGCCTCGCCGCCGCCCACGGACGCCTCCGGGAAGCTCTGCGATGACTCTGCGCTCTCTTGCCCCGCAGCCCTCCTCCGCCACCACCCTCCCGCGGAAGCCCTACCCATGAAAGCCTCGCAGCTCGAGTTTCGCCTCCGCCTCCTGATCGTCCTGGTGCTCTACCTGATCGGCTTCTGGGCGCCCTGGATCTGGATCTCCACCGGCTTCGCACTCCCCAAAAGCACCGCCTGGCTTGCCCTCTCAACCCAGCTCGGCCAATGGCCTCCCCTCGGGGTCCACGGAGCCACCCTCCTTGTCACCTGGCTGGCCATCCTCTGTGCTCTCGCCGGCGCACTCCTGCGGATCTGGGGCACCGCATATCTTGACCCCTCCATCGTCCACGCCGGACCGATGCAAGCCGGCACAGTCATCGCCTCGGGGCCCTATCGCTACGTGCGCAACCCGCTCTATCTGGGCTCCTGGCTGCTCGGCGTTAGCATCGCCATCCTCATGCCCCCCTCCGGAGCCCTCGTTTTCCTCGTGTTCCTCGCATGCTTCTATTTCCGGCTCATCCTCGGCGAAGAAGCCTTCCTGGCCACCCGGATCGGCGCACCCTGGCTCGAATACAAGCAGCAGGTCCCGCGGCTCTGGCCCAGCCTTCGCCCCAAACTCCCTGCCTCGCCGGCCCATCCCCGCTGGCTGGCGAGTTGCACCGCCGAGCTTTTCCCCCTCGGGTATGCGGGGTGTCTCGCGGTGCTGGCCTGGAGCTACGACCCCCGCACGCTGGTCCGCTGCCTGCTCATCTGTTTCGGCCTGTCCCTCATCTCCCGCGCCCTGCTCCCCGCGCGGCCGGCCGCAGCACAGTAGTCCTCAGACCATCTTGCCGGGCTTCCCAATGTCCTCGTCTTCAGGATCGGCGGTTGCTGTATGCCCGTGCGTCGCCCACAGGATGCAGACCAGGAAAACGACCACAAACAGCAGAACGACACCCACTGAATTCGGCGTTCCAACCATGTTTTCTCTCCACTGGTAGAGAACGCCGCAACGGCCCTTTGCGTTGTCTGCGCAGGCAAATGAAGGACCTCGCCTTTCCCCGCCCTCGAGTCCGCCGTCCGGACTTAATGGTCCTTCGCCACCACCGAGAGTTCTTCGTTGTCCGCGTCGCCGGGATGACCATGCGTCGCCCACAGAATGCAGACCCCAAATACCGCCAGGAACAGGACAACGACGCCAATGGTGCTTATTACCTCAGTCATGTCCGCTCCTCCCCGCCCTCGATTCTCCTCTCCGGCAACCGACGCTGCGCCGATTTTGATGGGACGCACATCTCGCAGGTAACGTCCCTCACCGCCCGCGCATCCTACGCGCCGTGCCCATCCCGGCTGTTCCCGCATGGACGCGGAGGGTTCCCCGTGAAAGCTCTTTCAGGCTGGTGTTCGCTCGTCCTCGTGTCGGCGCTTTTCGCAGTCCCCGCCCTGGGCCAGGAAGTTGGAGGTCTGGGAACCGCTCACCGCGGTCTCAACGTCTTCGCTGAATTTTCCGCTGCCCGTTCCGGCCAGGGAGTCGGCACTCTCTGGGGCGGAAGCGCCGGCAGCTTCCTCCAGGGACGCGTCCTCGGCTTTGGCCTGCGCGCCACTGAGGTGCCCAGTGGCGACAGCATTCATCTCTTCGACGCCGTCGCCGGTCCGCGCATCGCCGTCGGCCTTCCCTTCGTCAGCGTCTTCCTCGATACCGGCGGAGGCGTCGGCCACAGCGGCTATTACGACCAATACGGCAACTACGGCTCCTCCTGGGGACCGGCCTGGCAGGCCGACCTCGGCGCCTCCCACACCTTTCTGCCCCGGCTCAGCTGGCGCATCCTCGAGGTCGGCTACGGCCGCATCTATACCGGACCCGGTGTCTCCCCACTCTTCGTCAGCACAGGACTCACACTGCACGTCTGGTAGGCGGCCGGCCGCTCGAACCCGCGCGGCCCATCACCTTTGCGCCGCGACCCTGGCGAACGCCTGCCGCGCCGCGTCCAGCGTCTGCCCGATGTCCTCCTCCGTGTGCGCCGTGCTCAGGAACGCCGCCTCGAACTGTGACGGCGGCAGCCACACTCCCGCCTGCATCATCGCCTGATGGAACGCCGCGAACCGCTTCGTGTCCGACTTCGCAGCGCTCGCAAAATCCGTTACCGGCCCTTCGGTAAAGAACCACGTCCACATCGAACCAACCTTGTTCAGGCACAGAGGAAACACCCCCGCCGCCAGGGCCGCTTTACTCACGCCCTCCGCCAGCTGCGCGCTCCGCTTCTCCAGCAGCGGATACACCTCGTCCCGGTGCTCCCGCAGATAACCGATCGTCGCAATCCCCGCCGCCATCGCCAGCGGATTCCCGCTCAGCGTCCCCGCCTGGTACACCGGCCCCAGCGGCGCCAGCTGATCCATGATCGCGCGCTTGCCCCCAAACACGCCTACGGGAAGCCCGCCCCCCACGATCTTGCCCAGCGTCACCAGATCGGGCTCGAGACCGTACATTTCGCACGCGCCGCCCAGCCCCAGTCGAAAGCCGGTCATCACTTCGTCCACAATCAGCAGCGCGCCCTCGCGCGCGGTCATCGCACGCAGCCCTGCCAGATAATCGCTCTTGCCCACCGCCAGCTCGAATCTCTTCCGCCCCGCCGGCGACATGGCGGCGACCACTTCCTCCGGAACGCCGACCCGCCCCGTCTGCGGCGGTATGCACCCCGCATTCCCCACCACCGGTTCCACAATCACGCACGCAATCTGGCCAGGATGTGCGGCGAAGGCCGCCTCCACCGCAGCGAGATCGTTGTACGGCAGCGCCAGTGTCAGCCGCGCAATCTCTTCCGGCACCCCCGCCGATCCCGGAATCCCAAACGTCGCCACACCCGAACCCGCCTTCACCAGCAGCCCGTCGGAGTGCCCGTGATAACACCCCTCGAACTTCACGACAATTTTTCGCCCCGTCACCGCCCGCGCCAGCCGGATCGCCGACATCGTCGCCTCGGTTCCCGAGCTGACGAACCGCATCTTCTCCACCGCCGGATAGCACCCCCTCACCAGCTCCGCCAGGTCGCCCTCGGTTTGGGTCGAAGCCCCAAAGCTGGCACTTCGCCCCGCCGCCTCCCGGATCGCTTCCACCACCGGGGCAAACGCATGTCCCAGGATCATCGGCCCCCATGAGCCGAAATAATCGATATAGCGATTGCCGTCCGCGTCCCACAGACAGGCGCCCTCGCCCCGCACCACAAACGGCGGCTCTCCGCCCACCCCGCCGAACGCCCGCACCGGCGAGTTCACCCCACCTGGAAAAAGCCCTTCTGCGCGCTGCCGCAGCGCCCGCGAACGATCAAAGGTCGGTGACATGGCTTTCAGTATAGGGTGGAAGCAGCCTCTCGAACCCCCCTGTCCGTTCGCCACCCTCGGGTGGCGAATCATCGCTGCTCGAGCGGCAAACAGCGTCTCCACCCACCATCGCCAACACGCCGAGTAACCCTCGCATCCAATCCCCTTCTCCCTGTAGAATGCCCGGTTCTCATCCATCTTTGTCTTGCCAGGAAGGAATCTGAAACTTCGATGTCTGCTCATACGAAAGTTCGTAAGGCGATTTTTCCGGCTGCCGGATTCGGCACCCGCTTCCTGCCGGCTACCAAATCGATTCCCAAGGAAATGCTCGCCCTCGTCGACAAGCCCATCATCCAGTACGGCGTCGAAGAAGCCCTCGCCGCAGGATGCGATCAGATCGTCATCGTCACCGGCCGCGGCAAATCCGCCATCGAAGACCACTTCGATGTCAGCTACGAACTCGAATGCACCCTCGAGAAACGCGGCAAGGAAGACCTGCTCGCCATCAGTCGCCAGGTCTCGCACATGGTCCGCCTCTCCTACGTCCGCCAGAAGGAAGCCATGGGCCTCGGCCACGCCGTCCTCATGGCCCGCGACCTCGTCGGCGACGAGCCCTTTGCCGTCATCCTCCCCGACGACGTCATCGACGCATCTGTTCCCTGCCTCAAGCAAATGATGGACGTCTTCGAGCACACCCAGTCTTCCATCATCGCTACCCAGATCGTCGATGGTCCGGCCATCTCCGCCTACGGCGTCCTCGACGGCAAGCCGGTCCCCGACAATCCCCGCCTCTTCGAAGTCTCCGGTATGGTGGAGAAACCCAAACCCGCCGAAGCCCCATCGAAGAATGCCATCATCGGCCGCTACATCCTCACTCCAAAAATCTTCGATCTTCTCGAACACACACCCCTCGGCGCGGGCGGCGAGCTGCAACTCACCGACGGCGTCAAGGGACTCCTCGAAACCGAAAAAGTCTACGGCTACAGCTTCGAAGGCACCCGCTACGACGCCGGCGACAAATTCGGCATGCTCAAGGCCACCGTCGACTTCACCCTGAAGCGCGAAGACCTCGGCCCCGCCTTCCGCGACTACCTCAAGTCGCTGAAGCTATAGTTCCGGCAGGCGGTGGCGGGCAGCAACTCCGCCACCGAGAAATACGTCTGCCATGCACGAGGCGGCTGTTATGAAAACCCTGCATTCTTTTCTTCTGTCCTTCCTGTCTGGAACGCTTCTCCTCCTTCAGGCGTGCGGCGCCGCCCCCCCGGAGCGCCGGCTGCTCTCCGTCACGATCAGTCCGCCTGCCGCGACGGCTCAGAGTGCCGGGGTCCAGTTTGTCGCAACCGGAACGTATAACACTGCGCCTTATACGGTGACGCCTCTGACTGCAGCCTGGGGAATCACTCTCTACCCGCAGCAACTGGGGACCATCACCCAGAATGGCCTCGCCACCTGCACCAAAGGATCGTCCGGGACATCGGCGGTCGAGGCGTGGGTGGTGATCAGTCCCGGTCCTGTCTGCGCCCTGATCGATTCTGCTGGCCGCCCCGGTTGCGGTAACGTCTGGGGATCCGCGCAACTGACCTGCCCGTAATTCCAATCAGCCTCAGGTGGCAATTCCAATCAGCCCAGGCGGCAATTCCAATCAGCCCAGATGGCAATTCCAACCAGGCTCAGGCGGCAATTCCAATCAGGCCAGATGGCAATTCCAACCAGGCTCACGCGGCAATTCCACCAGGCCAGATGGCCCCCCTGGGCCATCGCCGGCCCGAAAACACCTTCCAGGCCTCGGCCAGGTTCACCCCACAGCAAGAAGCAAACGCTTCCGAGGGGTGACTCGTCATTCGAAACCGATCGTCCTTTGCCCCGAAGGTACCGCCCGCCGGGGATTCGGGTGCCCATTTCGGACTTGAGCCCCGCTTGCCTCCCCAACCCCCCAGGCGTATCGTCGAAATTGTTAACTGGTTTCATACCTCTCAGCCGCTGGTGAAGCTAAGTATGAGACCCGCCATCGAAGCGGGGCTCATGATCTTGCCGGAGGCAGCCGAAGTCTGCGTGAAACCAGTTCTCGGGCGTCATCCTCCGCTCTCTGGAGGAGCCGCACTGGAGACACCATGAGCCTCACGCAGCCCCGCAACTCCGATCCGGCATCCGCGCCGGTTCCAGTCACCTTCCCCACATTGCAGGAAAAAAAGCAGACGGGACGGCCCATCACCGCCCTCACCGCCTACGACTGCGCCACCGCGCGCCTCGTAGACGAAGCCGGCGTCGACCTCATCCTCGTCGGCGACTCCCTCGCCCAGGTCGTCCTCGGCTATGACAGCACCCTCCCCGTCACCGTCGAGGAAATGCTGCACCACACCCGCGCCGTCCGCCGCGCCGTGCGCCGCGCCATCGTCGCCGCCGACATGCCCTGGGGCTCCTACCACCTCAGTATTGCCGACAGCGTCGCCAACGCCGTGCGCTTCGTCAAGGAAGCCGGTGCACAGGCCGTCAAGATCGAAGGCGGCGAGAGCCGCGCCGAGCTCGTCGAGCGCCTCACCTCAGCCGAAATCCCCGTCATCGGCCACCTGGGACTCACGCCCCAGTCCATCCACCGCATGGGCGGCTACAAAGTCCAGGGCAAGACCCCCGCCGCCATCACGACCCTCCTCCACGACGCGCACACCCTCGAAGCCGCCGGCGCCGTCCTGATCGTGCTCGAGGGCATGCCCCGCGAAGTCGCCGCCCGCATTACCTCAGAAGTCGGCATTCCCACCATCGGCATCGGAGCCGGTCCCGACTGCGATGGCCAGATCCTCGTCTTTCACGACCTGGTGAACCTCAGTTTCACCCAGCCGGCAAAATTCGTCCGCCAATATGGAGACGCCGCCGCCCTCTTCCGCAGCGCCATCGAAAGCTACTGCCGCGACGTCGAAGACCACAGCTTCCCTAACGACGCCGAGAGCTATCACCTGCCCAAACAGATCGCCGAAACCTTGACCGCCGTCAAGGATTAAGCCGAATGAGCAAGCCAGATGGTGAAGCCGGGTGATGAAGCCGGATGCCCCCGCTGGCCCGGTCCCTCCTTTGACCAGGTTCACCCCACAGCAAGAAGCAAACGCGCTTGTCGCGAAGTCTTCAATGAAAACAGTTCCTGCATCGCCGCAAAGGTACTGTTCGCTTATCCCAAGCCCCCCAAAGCAATCTCACCCTTGCGGTGAGCGATACGAGCCGACAGCCCGGCTGAGCGGATCTCACCAACCGCCCGAATGAGGGGACCGAAGTAGCCATGAAAGGTTCCTGATGCAAATCGCCCGCACCATCGCCGAAACCCGCGCCGCCGTCGCCCTCCTCCGCGCCTCCGGCAGCACCATCGGCTTCGTCCCTACCATGGGCGCGCTCCACGCCGGACACATCTCCCTCGTCCGCGCCGCCCGGGAAGCCTGCGACGCCGTCGTGGTCAGCATCTTCGTCAATCCCACCCAGTTCGGTCCCCACGAGGACTTCTCGAAATACCCCCGCACCTTCGACGCCGACCGTGCCCTCCTCGAAGCCGAGAACGTCGACCTCCTCTTCGCCCCCGACGCCGCCGCAATCTATCCCACCGGCGCAACCACCGTTGTTGACGCCGAACGAATCTCTGCCTGCCTCGATGGCAAATCGAGACCCGGCCACTTCCGCGGCGTCGCCACCGTCGTCGCCAGCCTCTTCCACATCGTCGCCCCCAACCAGGCCTTCTTCGGCCAAAAGGATGCGGCCCAGGTCGCCATCCTCCGCCGCATGGTCCGCGACCTCCACTTTGATTTGGATCTGGTCGTCTGCCCCATTGTCCGCGAGCCCGACGGCCTCGCCATGAGTTCCCGCAACCGTTACCTGTCGCCCGAAGATCGGCAGCTCGCCCTGGTCCTCAGCCGCGCCCTCCGCGCCGCGGAAGAGCGCGTCGCCGCCGGCATCACGGATTCCACCGCGCTGCTCCAGGCCGGCCAAACCGTCCTCGCGCAGGAACCCTCCGTCCGCCTCGACTACTTCCGCATCGTCAATCCCGACACTCTCGAAGACCTGCCCGATATCTGTAGCGGAGCCCTCATCGCCATCGCCGCATACGTCGGATCCACCCGCCTCATCGACAACCTGCTGCTCGCCGCACCGGCCGCGCAGTAACGCCCAAAAAGACACTCCGTACCTGGGAAGGTGCGGAGTGTCCACGTTTGCTTTTATTTGTGGTTGCAGCCGCCCGGGCAGCAGGAGGACTGGTGCTGGCAGCCCTGGCCGCTACGGCCTGTCGAATCCCGGATCACCTGAGCGCGACGCGCAGCCCCTTCGCCCCTGCGGACAACCTCTACTGCGGATTCTGCGGCGGCGGAGCTCCCCCACCCGGCCCGCCCGCTCCCGGCGGTCCATGATGCTCCGGCGGAGGCACAAAGTGCTCCGGCATCGAATGTCCCCGATGGCACGTCCCGCACGCCACATGCTTGTCCTCCGGCATCGCGTCCGGATCGTTCACCTTCGTCAGGTACTGCTCGTTGATCGTCTGCGTCATCTGGATCATCGTCCGGGCGATTGCCTTGTCCGGCTTCGCATCGGAAGCAAAGTCCAGCCCGCGCTGACCAGCCGGATTCGGCGCATGGCAGAAGTTGCACTCCACCCCCAGCGCACCCGCGAACCCCTGCATGATCTCGCGCAGATGTTCCGGCGTCGTGTCCTTCGGCAGCACCTGCAGATTCGTCGGCTTGGGAAACGACCGGTGCGGCCGCTCATGCGCTCCGCCCGGCGCTGCGTTCTGATCGGGAGGTCGCGCGGCGTCCTGGGCAAGCAGCGAACGTCCAATCAATGGCTGCGCGGCCAGAGCAAGGGCAAAGATTCCAGCAAGAAACAACCGTGGCATCGTTCTGTTTTCCTGGGTCCTGGGATTGGACTACGGGGAATGACTATGGGGAGATGAAGACTGCGAACCGACTGCTGGCAGAATCTCCCGGTTATCTTACACTCCGACGCGCAAATCCCTGTGCGAGTCTCACCCTGACAAACATTTCATTTCGAAACGAACCGGTTTCCCGCAATCGCAAATCGCAGCGGCAGCTCCGCCGCCTTCGTAATCCCCACCCGCGGCAGAGCCGCAATCTCGCCCGGCACAAATCCGTCGTCTTCCACCCGCAGACCCGACCCCGCTCGCGCCGCATCGATGCCGTTGTGCGTCTCTCGCGTGATCCCCAGCGCCTGGCAGAGCCGCCCCGGCCCCGACGCCAGCAGCCGCGCATCCCCATTCGGCGCCAGCCCCCGCAGCCGCGCCATCCTCCGCAGCCCTTCCAGCGGCTCCAGCCCCCGCAGCAGCACACCGCCCGCCTGCCCTTCCGGCTCGCAGGAAAAGTTCAGGCAAAAGTGCATTCCGTAAATGAAATAGACGTAGGCGAACCCCGGCGGCCCAAACAGCACCTCGTTCCGCGCCGTCTTCCCCGAAAACGTGTGCGCCGCGGGATCGTCCTGCCCAAAGTACGCCTCCGTCTCCACAATCCGCCCCGCCAGACGCTCTACCCGCCCCGCCGGCCCGTCCTCCGGCTTGTAAAGCCGCACCAGTCGCTTGCCCAGCAGCGCCCGCGCCACCACATCCGGCGGATGCAGATAGAACTCCCGCGGCAAAACCGGAAACGCTGCCATCTACTTCGGCTGGTACCCTTTCACCACCGCCAGCACCTCTTCCGCGTGCCCTTCCGGCTTCACCCTGGGGAAGATCTGCAGCAACTTCTGGTCCGGCCCGATGAGAAACGTCGTCCGCTCGATCCCCATCACTTTCTTCCCGTACATGTTCTTTTCCTTCAGCACACCAAACTGATTCGAAACCGTTTCGTCTACATCTGCAAGGAGGGGATACGGCAAGTCATACTTTTCCCGGAACTTCTTCTGCGCCTGAGGCGTGTCCCGCGAAATGCCCAGCACCACCGCGCCGGCTGCCTGAATCTTTTTGAACTGATCGCGAAAGCCACACGCTTCAATCGTGCACCCCGGCGTATCGGCCTTCGGATAAAAAAACAGCACCACCGGCTTTCCGGCGAAATCTTTCAGATGAACCGTCTTTCCCGAATCGTCCTGGAGCGCAAAATCGGCAACTGGATCGTTGACTTCCATCGTTTCCCCTTCGGCGCCGCGGAAACACCTGCACGGCGGCGGTTGATTAGAATTGTCATTGAGCAGTGAGGATTATGTCACGGGTTGGAACCAAATTGCGCGGCCGTCCTCTGGCGGCAGCCCTCGCCGCCGCGGCCATGGCCGGATCGACCGCGCCCGCCCTCGCCCAGTACCCCGGCCACGTCAACGAAAACCAACAGTCCGGCACCCCCCACCTGCGCGCCACCGCCGTGCTTGAGTACACCGGCCAACTCGGCAAGATTAAAGAAAGCCGCCTCGTCCCCATTGCTGTCTGGGATGGCATGCAGTACCAGCCCGGCAGCCTCTATCTCGCCCAGCCGGCGCCCTTGGCCGTCGTCTCCGGCACCCAGTATGAGCTCGAATCCGCCGGCCGCCCCCAGGGCTTCTTCAACGTTCGCGACGCCGAGGACCTCGCCGGCCTCTGGATTGGTGTCGGCAGCTATCAGGCGCCCCCTCCGCCGCCGCCCAAAGCTCCGCTCTCCGCCTCCAATCACACCTACGAAGTCAAGGACTTCGATCCCGACAAGCCCCACTTCGCCCACGTCCCTCCCGCCGACGATCAGAACCCGAGCAGCGCCTCCGCCCCCACGGCGAAAACAGCTCCTCCGGTTGATCCTGACCGCCCCATCCTGCATGACCGTCCCAGTGGCGGCTCCGGCGCTTCCGATTCCGCTTCCACCGCCAACGCGCCCGCGATCGACCCCGATCGCCCCACCTTCCACCGCCGCGACGAGGCCGCTGCCCCCCCTTCGGCCAACCAGCCCCCCATCGATCCCAACCGTCCGCTGCTCTCCTACACCCAACCCACTGAGCAACTGAAGCTCGAAAAAGCCGACGCGCTCTTTGGCCTTCCCCCGGGCATGAACCAGATCGCCGGCGTCTCCGATTCGCGCTCCCTCGACAGCGAATCCTGGGCCTTCATCTGGTCCAGTCCCGACGATGAAGCGAAAATGAAGACCGCCCTTGAGCAGATCGCCGCCCAGGCGCTCGCTCCGCCTCCGCCAACCGCACCGGCGAAGACCACCGCCACCGCCCATCGCCATACCCACGCGCCTGCGCCCGCCCCTCTGCCCATGCTCACCGACGAGGAGTTCCACGCCTTCAACCTCAGCTTTGGCGGCGGTGCCACCATGGTGCTCACCGCGCGCGTCACCGGCGATCCGGTGAAGTACGTCACCATCGTCGCCCAGCCCGATTTCTACGGGAAACCACAAGTCCTGCTGAAGCAGGTCACCAGCGGCAATGAGCTCGACGTCTTCCCCCGCATGCGCCTCGTCGATGCCGTCGACACCATCGGCAACGGACGCGCCGATCTCCTCTTCGAGCTCCGCGGCCAGACCTTCCGCCAGTTCGCCATCTATCGCATCGACGGCGGCCAAGCCACCCGCGTCTTTGTCACCCAACCAACCGCCAACTAGCTCCTTGTCGTTTCCATCCCCGCAACAAACCCGGGTGCCCCACATCCCCGGAGTTGGGATGTGGGATTCCACCCACCATCTATCCATGAAGCCCTTTAGAGCTTAGGCAGCTGGCTCGTATCCCAGCCCCCACCCAGCGCCCGGATCAGCTGTACGCTCGCCACAAACTGCCGCGTCGCAATATCTTCCTGAGTGCGCTCGTTCGTCAGCTGCGCGGTCTGCGCGGTCAGTACTTCCAGATACGTCGTCACCCCGCCTTTGTAGCGATTGGTGCTGATGGCCAGCGAGTGTTCGGCTGCCGTCACCGCTTCCTGGTTTGCCACCGCTTCCTGATTCAGAATGCGGAGCGCCGCCAGATTGTCTTCCACGTCCTGGAATGCTGCCAGCACCGTCTGCCGGTAGTTCGCCACCTGCTGCTCGTATGCGTCGCGCGCCTGCTCCGTGATCGCATGACGCCGTCCCGCGTCAAACAGCAATTCCACGGCCGAGGCCCCCAGCGACCACATCTCGCTCGGCCCCTGGATCAGCGTTCCCGGATTCCCGCTCAGAAAGCCGCCCGTCCCCGTCAGCGAAACATTCGGGTAATACGCCGCTACCGCGATCCCGATCTGCGCGTTGGCCGAATCCACCTGCCGCTCCGCTGCTGCGATATCCGGCCGCCGCTCCAGCAGCTCCGACGGTACCCCCACCGGAACCGGCGGAATCTGCACCCCCAGCGGCATCGCCGCCAGCGTGAACGTCGAAGCCGGCACGCCCGTCAGCGTCGCAATCGCATGCTCGTACTGCGCCCGCGCCACGCCCACGTCGATGTCCTCGGCCCGCGTCGAATCCAGCTGCGTCTGCGCCAGAGCCACATCCGACTCCGTCGCTACGCCCCCTTTGAACCGAACCTGCGTCAGGTGCAGATATGATTCGTAGTCCGTCACCGTGTTATCCAGCAGCTGTTTCTGCGAATCCAGCCCCCGCATCTCGAAGTAATCCGACGCCAGCTCCGCGCGCAGGCTCAGCTCCACATTCGCCAGCAGCGCCGCCGAAGCCTGCGCGTTAGCCCGCGCCTGCTCCACCGTGCGCCGCACCTGACCCCACAAATCGGGCTCCCACTGCGCCTGCCCCGCGATCGAAAAGGTGTTGTATTGATAGTTGCTGACTCCCCGCACCGTATTGGACTGGTTGTAAGACTCCCGGGAGCGCCCCGCCGACGGCCCAGCCGCCAGCGTCGGGTAATACTGCGAGCGCGCCACCCGCACCTGCGCCCGCGCCTCGAAGTACTGCTCCATCGCGGCCTTCAGCGTCTGGTTCGAAACCGCGACCTTCTCCTCCAGCGCATTCAGCTGGGAATCCTCGTACATCTCCCACCACTTGCCGCGCAGCACCCCGTCGCTCGGCGCGGCCGATTTCCACGTTCCATTGTGCGGATTCGGCGGAGGGATCGCGTTCTCCTTCCACGCCGGTGCGGTCCCTGCCGCCGGTCGATGATAGTTCGGACCCACCGTGCATCCGGCCAGCAGGAGCAGCAACGCCGTCGCGCCCCCTCCTGTCGGGAGAAGACGCCTCATGCGCCCCCCCCCTCCGGCCCCTGTCCGCCCTCGCCTTCTTGCGGCGCGCCCGGAATTCCTCCCTGGCGATTCGGCTGCACCACCCGCACCGTCTCCCCATCCATGATCGAGTCGGGAGGATTCTCCATCACCAGATCATCCGGCCCCAGTCCCTCGATCACCTGCACCACCCGCCCGTCGTTCTGCCCGATCACGATGGGCACCAGTTTCGCCTTGTCCCCGTTCACTACCGTCGCCACCCGCAGCCCTTCCTCGCGGAACAGCAGCGTCGACACCGGCAGGATCAGCGTCCGCTTCGCAACCTTCACCTCGAAATGCACCTCGGTATACGCGCCCGGCACCAGCGTTCCCCGCGGATTCGGCACATCCACTTCCACCAGCAGCGTCCGCGACGTCGGGTCGATGGCTCCCGCAGTCCGCACCACCCTTCCATGGAATCGCCGCCCCGGATACTGCTCGAGCGTCAGATCGGCCGCCGTTCCCGGCGTGGTGTTCGGCGAATCCACCTGGGGAACGTTCACATACACGCGCATAACATGCTCATCGTCCATGTGAAACATCTCCCGCCCGCCCGAACTTCCCGCCCCCGCGTCGATCAGCGTACCTACATCCACATCCCGCGCCGTAATCACTCCGCTGAACGGCGCGTAGATCTTCTCGAAGCCCACCATCTGCTCCAGCCGGCCCACATTCGCCTGCGCCGACTTTACCTGGGTATTCGTCGATGCCTGCTGGGTGATGAAATTCTCCGTGTCCTGCTTCGCCACCGCATTCTGGGCCAGCAATTCCGTGTAGCGGCTGGCCTGCTGTTTCGCGTAACCCGCGTTCGCTTCCGACGTCAGCAGGTCGGCCTTCGCCTGGGCCAGCTGCTGGTCCACTTCCGGGCTGGCAATCGTCGCCAGCAGTTGTCCCCTGCGCACATGCGCCCCAATGTCGAAATACCACTTCTCCAGATAACCGTCCGTCCGCGCATAGATCGGCGAATCCACATAGGCGAACATGTTGCCCGGCAGCACGATTTCCTGACTCGGCTCGCCCAGCTGCGGCTTCGCCACCACCACATCCGCCGGCGCCAGATCGTCCGTCCGCTGCGCCAGCTGCCTTTCCGCCCGCCTGCGCGGCACGATCCCCGCTACCGCTGCCACTACCGCGATCACCAGCAGCACCCCCAGCAGGATCAGCGCTCCCCGCCCCGTCAGCGTCGCATGGGGGGCTTGCTCGTTCTGGTTGCTTTCGCTCATGCTTCACTCCCCGCCATGGCGCGATGTCCGTGTCGCTTCGCCTCGCGTTCCCGCCGCCGCCGCTCCAGCCGTGCGTGCATCACGCTGAATACCGTCGGCACAAAGAACAACGTCGAGACCGTGGCGAACAGCAGGCCCCCGATCACCGCCCGTCCCAGCGGCGCGTTCTGCTCGCCGCCCGATCCCAGTCCCAGCGACATCGGCACCATCCCGATGATCATCGCCAGCGCCGTCATCAGCACCGGCCGGAACCGCACGTATCCCGCGTTCAGCGCCGACTGCGGAGCGTCGCCCACCGTCACCTCCAGCTGCTCCCGCGCAAAACTCACCACCAGAATCGAGTTCGAGGTCGCCACCCCCATACACATAATTGCGCCGGTCAGCGCCGGAACGCTCAGCCGCGTATGCGTCAGAAACAGAAACCACACAATCCCGGATACCGCCGCCGGCAGCGCCGTCACAATAATGAACGGATCCAGCCACGACTGGAAATTGATCACGATCAGTAAATAGACCAGCAGGATCGACCCCAGCAGCCCGCCCAAAAGTCCTCTGAAGGCCGTGGTCATCGTCTGTACCTGCCCCCGGATCACCAGCCGAGACCCCCGCGGCAAATGCTGCTTTTCCCGATCCACGATGGTCTGGATCTTCCGGCTCACACTGGCCAGATCCGTCCCCGCCACATTGCCGTATATATCCAGTACCGGCGTGATGTTGTAGTGCGTCACCATGCCCATCTCTTCCCCCGGCACCACCGACGCCACATTGCCCAGGATCTGGACCGGCTGTCCCCCCACCGGCCCCGCCCCCCCCGGCGGCAGCCCCGCCCCGTACGAGGCCCGGTTCGGCGGCGCTCCTCCCTCCCCGCTCCCCGTGGTCACGGGAATATTCCGCAGGTCCTGCAGGGTGTCCAGATCGTATTGCTCCGACTGCGCGACGATGTCGTACTCCACCCCGTTACGCGGGTCCAGATAAAACGTTGGCGACGTCTGGAAACTGCCGCTGCTGGCCACCAGCAGACTCTGCGCCACATCCCGCTCCTGCAGGTTCGTGCTCTCCGCCAGACTGCGATTCACGTTGATGGTCAGTTTCGGGTTGTCAAACGGCTGCTGGATGCGCAGACCCGCCGTTCCCGGCACATATTTGATCTCGTTCAGCAGCCGATTCGCCACCAGCCGGTTCCCTTCCAGATCCGGCCCCACAATCTGCACATCGATCGGCGCGGGCAGCCCGAAGTTCAGAATCTGCGTCACCATATCCACCGGCAGCGCGTAAAACTCAATTCCCGGAAACTTCTGCGGCAATTCCTCCTGCAGCTTCGCCACATATTCATTCGTCGGACGATGCTGCTCCGTCAGCGATACCTGGATGTCCGCGTCCGCCGGTCCAATGGGCGCCGAATTCGAGTACGTCGTGTTGATCCCCGAATACGGAAGCCCGATGTTGTCGATAATCGTCACCAGCTCCTTCTTCGGAATCGCCTCCCGAATCGTGTTGTCGATCCGGTCGCACAGCGCCGCCATGTCCTCGATCCGCGTCCCCGTCCGCGCCCGCACGTGCAGCTTGAACTGCCCGCTGTCTACCGTGGGGAAGAAATCCTCTCCCAGAAACGGGTAGAGCACCGCCGCCGACCCCATCGTGAACACGAAGAACAGAATCATGAACAGCGCCGCGTGTTCAATACACAGCTCCAGAATGCTGCGATAGCCCCTGCGTATCTTCTCGAACCAGTGCTCGAATCCCAGCTGGAACCCGATCAGCGGATTGCGGCTCTGCAGCTTCCTCTCGCCCTCCTCGGGATCGTGCTCGTGCAGCAGATATCGCGCCATCGTCGGCACCACCGTGCGCGACAGCAGATATGACGCCAGCATCGCGAAAACTACCGCCTCCGCCAGCGGCACGAACAAATAACGCGCTACCCCTCCCAGAAAGAACATGGGCACGAACACGATGCAGATGGAGATCGTCGCCACCAGCGCCGGCACCGCGATCTGCGCCGCCCCGTCCAGAATCGCCTGCTCGATCGCCTTGCCCTGCTCCAGATTGCGGTTGATATTCTCGATCTCCACCGTGGCGTCGTCCACCAGAATGCCCACCGCCAGCGCCAGCCCCCCCAGCGTCATGATGTTGATCGTCTCGCCCAGCGCCCGCAATACCAGCAGCGACGTCAGAATCGACAGCGGAATCGATACCGCGATGATCACCGTGCTCCGCCAGCTTCCCAGAAATATCAGAATCATCACTGCCGTCAGACACGCCGCGATGATCGCCTCGTGCACCACCCCGTCCACCGATGCCTTTACGAAAATCGACTGGTCGGACAGCGGCGTGATCTTCAGCTGCGGCGGCAGCTGCCCTTTCATCCCCTGCACCTTCGCCAGCACTCCCTTGATGATGTCCAGCGTCGAGGCGTTCCCCGTCTTGATCACCGACAACAGCGATGCCCGCTGCCCGTCCACCCGCACGATGTTGGTCTGCGGAGGAGAGCCCATCTCCACATGCGCCACATCGCGGATGTATACCATCGCCCCGTTCACCTGCCGGATCGGCAGATTGTTCAGCTCCTCGACCTCCAGCGGCGCCGCATTCGTCTCCAGCTGATACTCGAACGGACCTACCTTGATCGTCCCCGAGGGCAGAATCAGGTTCTGCGCCCCAATCGTGTTCACCACATCCGCCGGCGACAGCCCCTTCGCCTGCAGCGCCGGGATATTCAGATCCACCTGCACCTGCCGCTGCCTGCCCCCGTAAGGATAAGGAACCCCCGCACCCGGCACCGTCACCAGCTGGGTGCGGATCGTTTCCAGTCCGTAGTCGTTCAGCTGCGCCTCCGTCAGCCCCTGGCCGGAAAGCCCCAGCTGAATGATCGGCACACTCGACGCGTTGTACTGGATGATCAGCGGCGGCGTCGTCCCCGCCGGCATCTGCTTGATCTGCGTCTGCGCGATGGCCGTCACCTGCGCCACCGCTTCCCCGATGTTGACTCCCGGCTGGAAATAAATCTTGATGATCGACCGGCCGTTCACCGACATCGACTCCACGTGCTCGATGTCGTTGACCGTGGTCGTCAGCGAGCGCTCGCTCAGCGTCACCAGCCGGTCCGCCATTTGCTGCGGCGAAAAGCCGGTGTACTGCCATATCATCGCCACCACCGGAATGTCGATGTTGGGGAAAATGTCCACCGGCATGGTCATAATCGCCAGCGGTCCCAGAATCATCAGCAGCAGCGCCAGTACGGCAAAGGTGTACGGCCGTCGCAGCGCGAGGCGGACTATCCACATATCGTCTTAGCTTCTCCTGCGGCTCGCGCCTCGAACTGCGGCCGGGAAACTTCGTCTCCGCCTCGCTCATCGCGGAAACTCTTCAAATCCCGCTGCGCGGAATCGAAATCCCTCTTTCAACAGTATCCATCCAGAACGCGCTTACCTGGCATTCGCCTGGAACGGGTCTATGTTGTAGGGAGACGGTTAGACTGCGAAAAAAGACCTGCGACTGCTGTCTTCTATGCCCGTATTGATGTCGAAGCCGCGCCCCCCGATTCACTTTCCCGACCCGCCCGGCCCCTCTACAGATTCATCTTTTTAAACACTCGCCCCGGAATGCTGCGCACCGCCAGCATGATCCATCCCCACAACGGCGGCACATACGCCACATCCTTCCGCCCGTCGATCGCCCGCAGAATATGCCCCGCTACCACCGCCGGCTGCGCGAACAACGCGTTCGGCTTCAGATGCGCCGTCATCGGCGTCGCTACAAATCCCGGCTTGATCGTCAGCACCTGCACGCCCGCCCGGTCGATCCGGTTCCGCACCCCGTCCAGAAATACGTTCAGCCCGCCCTTCGACGCGCCGTACACGTAATTGCTCTTCCGCCCCCGATCGCCGGCCACCGACGAAATCACCGCAATCGTTCCCCGCCCCTCCCGCTCAAAATAATTCGCCAGCCACGTCACCAGAGAAACCGGGGAGAGAAAATTCGTCACCAGAACTCGCTCCGCCTCCGCGTAATCCCTTTCAGCTTTTCCCTGATCGCCCAGCACCCCATGCGCGATCAGCGCCACGTCGATCCCGCCCAGCGTCGCCACCGCTTCCGCCAGCATCGCCGGGTGCGCGCCCATCTCGTCCAAATCGGCGGCGTGCGCCCTGGCCGCGCTCGCCCCCCGCGTCACCAGATCGTCCCGTACCGCGGCCAGCTTCTCCGCACTCCGCCCCACCAGATAAAAGCTTGCCCCCTGCTCCGCCAGCAGCCGCAGCGTCGCCTCCGCAATGGCTGAAGTCGCGCCCAGCGCCAGAACCCGCCGCGGTCCCGCGCCGCGCTTAGCCATCGAGCGGCCTCCGTCCCGTCACCCGCTGCCAGAATGCCGAATCGAAGCCTGGATCGACATAACGCGCGAAATCCTGCCACTGCGGATAAAACGCCTGGAACTGCTCCGCCGTCATCCGCGCGTCCTTGGCCGAATACATCCGCCCCCCATGCTCCAGCGTGATCCGCGCCAGCCGGTCCACCAGATCGAAGCTCACCTCTTTGCGAATGGGGAAATCCAGCGCCAGCATCACCCCCGGCGCCGGAAACGACATCATCCCCACCGACGGCACTTCTCCGAAAAATTTGATCACCGCCAAAAACGACGCCAGCCCCGACTTCGTGATCGCTTTCAGAATCTCGATCATCCCCTCCCGCCCGCTGGCCGGCGGAATCACGTTTTGGAACTGCAGCAGCCCCTGCTTCCCATACATCCGATTCCAGCCCAGCACCGCGTCCAGCGGATAGAAGAACGGCTCATAATCCACCGGCCCCACTTTCCGCTGGCCCAGCTGCCTGTGGTAGTAGAGCGCATTAAACGCCGCCATCGACCACTTGTTCAGCGCGAACTCCGGCAGATCGATCGGGAAAGCCAGCTTCGGCTCCCGGCTCCTCCTCAGCGGCCCCGGCGTCTGCGCGTGATCCCCCCGCATGAAGATGCCCCGCGCAAAATTCCGCCCCGTCGACACGCAGTCGATCCACGCCACCGTGTACTCGCTCATCGCCGCCTGGGACAACGCGAAAAACTCGTCGATCCCGTGGAACTTGTCACCCTGGTAATCGATCTTCCGCGACACGATCGGCCGCAGATGAATCTCCGCCCACGTAATCAGCCCCGTCAGCCCCATCCCGCCGATGGTCGCCGCAAACCATTCCGGATTCTCTACCGGGCTGCACAGGAAGCGGCTGCCGTCCGAACGCGCCAGCTCAAAACGCAGCACGTGCCGCCCAAACGTCCCCGCCACATGGTGATTCTTGCCGTGAATATCGTTCGCAATCGCTCCGCCCACCGTCACGAATTTCGTGCCCGGCGTCACCGGCAGAAAAAATCCCCGCGGCACCGCAAAATCCAGGATCTGGCTCAGCGACGCGCCCGCCTCGCAGCGCAGCACCCCCGTCGCCGCATCAAAATGCAGCAGCCGGTCCATCCCCGGAGTCGCCAGCAGGGTTCCGTTCTCCAGCAAACATACATCCCCGTAACTGCGCCCCAGCCCCACCGGCAGCTGCTTCGTCACCGGAGTTCGCGACAACGGAAACTCGCTGGTCCAGTGCAGCGGAACTACCTCGGAACGCAATTTTGGATACCGCCCCCACGATTGAAAATCGGAGGCGGAACCTGATTCCACACGCGCTCCATCGCCCGTTTCCTCTGCCTTCACTGCTTCGCGATGACCCATGAACAGCACTTCTTTCTTCTAGAAAGCGGCCAGAGCCGCAATCGCCACCACCGCCAACCCGGTCAGCAGACTCAGGGGATCAGTGACGGCAAAGATCACCGGATCTTCATCCAGTTGCCCGCGCGACGCCAGCAGCCACACCCGGCTCAGCCACCAGATCATCAGCGGCGTGATCAGCCACAACCACTTCGCATGCCGGTACAGCGCGGTCACATCGTGCCCGTAGATGTAGAACGAAAACACCACCACGGACGCATACGCGCTGGCCGTTCCAAAGCTCCGCATCTGCTCGATATCTACCAGCAGATAGCCCCGCCCGGTGGACGGCACCTGCCCCCGTGCCCGCGTATTCTGCAACTCGCTGAAGCGCTTCACCATCGCCAGGCTCAGGAACAGAAACAACGCAAAGGCTCCCAGCCACGGCGAGATCGGAACCACCGTCGCCGCTGCCCCGGCCAGCAAACGCACCGTGTACAGTCCCGACAGCAGAATCACATCCACCAGCACCACCCGCTTCAGATACAGCGAATAGGAAAGCGTCGCCACCAGATACAGCAGCAGCCACCCCAGAAACGCCGGCGGCAGCAGCGCCACCGCCACCGCTACCCCCACGCACAGCAGCGCCGCGCTGATCGCCGCCCCCCCGGCCACCGGCAGATTCCCCGCCGCAAACGGCCGCATCCGCTTCGTCGGATGGCGCCGGTCCGCCTCGATATCCAGCAGATCGTTGGCAATGTAAGTCGCAGAGGCGCACAGACTGAAGCTGAGAAACGCAATCGCCGTCGCCACCAGCGCTTCCAGCCGCAAAACGTGCGCCAGCAGCACCGGCAGAAAAATCAGCACGTTCTTCGCCCACTGGTGCAGCCGCAGCGCCTTCAGAATCGCTTTCGCCCTGGAGCTCCGGTCTTCGAACTCCCGCTCGACCTTCACTCCCCGCGCCCGCAGCCGCGCCCGCAGAGCCGGTGCTGGATTCGCGATCATCGCCGTGCCCGCGTGTTCCAACAGCGGCAGGTCCGGGCCCGCGTTGCCTACGTAGTCGTATCCTTCCTCGCCGAACTCCCGCCGCAGCCCCTCCAGCTTGTTGCCCGCCGTCAGATTCGTCCGGCCATCGCTCGCCAACACCCCGGCGAAAATCCCCAGGTGGCCCGCAATCCGCTCCGCCAACGCCTGGTCCGCCCCGGTCGCCAGATAAATCCTCCGGCCTTCCCCGCGCTCCACCTCCAGAAACTCCACCACCGCGCGGTTGTACGGCAGATGCTGCACGTCGAGCGACACCCGCGCTCCCACTTCCGCCTTCACCGCCGCCTTGCCCCGCAGCAGCCACAGCGGCACCTGCAGCGCCGCCAGCGGCTGGCTCCTCACCAGCAGCAACAGCGAATCCATCAGCGTGTCGCTCTTCACCAGCGTGCCGTCCAGATCCACGCAGAGGGGGCGCCGCCGCGACACCTCAGGTGCCACCGGCTGCACGAATGTCTGGCTCACGGATATTTCTCCCATGACTCTGGTTGCGGCGCCGGACGCGCACGGCCATGACGCCGCGCTTCTGCTGCGATTATCCTATTGTCTACGAGATCAGCGGCGGCAACCGGTCGAAAGTGCGACCCCGCCTCTCCATCGCCACCCGGCGGTACTCATCGCGTCTTCCCGCGCCCGACGCTCCGCTACTGCGCCAGCGTCTTTTCCAGATCCGGCTCGGCTGGTTCTGCCGGCTTTTCCACCCGCTTCTCCGGAAAATACGCGTTGATCACGTATTGCTCCAGCATCCGCTGCGTGTTGAAGAACGATCCGTTCAGCGCGATCGTCGAACGCATAATGCGCCGCCACTGCCCCGTGTCCCGGTAAAACAACGGCAGAATCACCGCCTCCAGATGCTCGTAGAGCGAGTTCGCTTCCCCCGACTCTTCATCGTGGTCGTCGATCGCCCACCCCGTCACTCCTTCGATCCATCCCTCGATCCACCAGCCGTCCAGTATGCTCAGGCTGGGCACCCCGTTCAGCGCCGCCTTCATCCCGCTCGTCCCCGATGCCTCATAAGGACGCCGCGGCGTATTCAGCCACAGATCCACACCCCCGGTCAGCAGCGCCCCCAGCTTCCACTCGTAATTCTCGAGATACACCACCTTCAGCGCCGTTTCCCGCAGCTGCTTCGCCAGCTCGATCACCCGCCGGATCTTCGCCTTCCCCGGCTCGTCCGCCGGATGCGCCTTGCCCGCGTACACAATCTGCATTCCACCCTGCTGCTCCGCAATCCGTACCAGCCGCTCCGGCTCGGTGAACAGCAGATCCGCGCGCTTGTACGTCGCCGCCCGCCGCGCGAACCCCACCGTGAATACCTCCGGCCGCATCTCGATCCCGGTCGTCGCCTGAACGTAATCCGTCAGCGCCTTCTTCGACGCCGCATGCGCGTCCACAATCTCGTTTTCCGGAATATCGATCGCATACCGCAGCGTCACATTGTCCTGCCGCCAGCGCGGCAAGTGCCGGTCGAATACCGACTGCACCGACGGCGCCGTCCACGTCCCCGCATGCACCCCGTTGGTGATCGCATCGATGGTGTAATCCGGAAACATCTGCCGCGAAACCTTCCCGTGCTGCATCGCCACCCCGTTCACGAACCGCGAGAACCGCAGCGCCACATACGTCAGGTTCAGCAGCCCGTCGTGGAAGCATCCGAACCGCTCCAGCAGCCCTGCCCGCTCCGCGCCCAGAATCCGGTACGCCTGCTCCCCCGAGAAACGATCGTGCCCCGCCGGCACCGGCGTGTGCGTTGTGAACACGCACCGCCTGCGTACCGCTTCGATGTTCCGCTCCGTCGCCGTCTGCAGCCCCGCTCCGTGCAGCTCCTGCTCCAGCACCGGAATCGTCAGCAGCGCCGCGTGCCCTTCGTTCATGTGGTACACCGAAGGCTCGTACTCCAGCGCCCGCAGCAGCCGCGCCCCGCCGATCCCCAGAATCGCTTCCTGGCGCAGCCGGTAGTCGGCGTCGCCTCCGTAGAGGTAATCCGTCAGCCCGCGATCCTGCGGATCGTTCTGCTCCAGATTTGTGTCCAGAAAATAAATCGGGATGCGATGCCCCGTCACCCCTTCCAGATCGTAGCGCCACGCCCGCACCGCTACCCGCCGGCCTTCAATCGTTACCGTCACCACCGGCTCTTCCGCCGCCAGCACCGTCTCCGGACTCCATGGCTGCGGCTCTTCCGTCTGGACCCCGTTCTCGTCCAGATGCTGCCGGAAATATCCCCTCCGGTCGGCCAGCGTCACCGCTGCCAGAGGAAGTCCCATGTCCGCCGCCGCCCGCAGCGTATCGCCGGCCAGCACGCCCAGACCTCCGCTGTACGTCGGAAACTCCGGCGCCACCGCGATCTCCATGGAAAAATACGCGACAATCCCGGCCTCGCCTGACGATTCCGGGGAAAAATACTGTGAACGATTGATGAAACGCATCTCGAAAACGTCTTCTCCGGCCCTTCCAGCGACCCGTTACAGGATAAACAATCTCCCTGCCTGACGACCCGCCGGACGGCCCCCTGTGATTGTTACATCGGTGTCAAAACCATCGGTATGACCCGTCTGTGGGAATCCGGTCGATCTTCCGCACTACCCTCAGCTTCCATCCGTCGAAAATTTCACGCCTCCCGCTCGCTGCCTCCCACCGCATGCGCCGCCGCCGAAGCCCGGCAAGGATAAATCTCGGCGTCGATCCCTGTCGCCCCCCGGTACTCGTCGTGCAGCCGCCGGCAAAACTCGCCCGACCGCTCCCGCTCCACCAGGTTCACCGTGCAACCACCGAACCCTCCTCCGGTAAGACGCGCCCCCACCAGTCCCGGCAGCCTCTGCGCCAAATGAACCATCGCATCCGCCTCTTCGCAACTGGCTTCGAAATCGTCCCGATAACTGGCATGCGCTGCCGCCATCAGGTCCCCCAGCTTCTTCAGATTCCCCGCCTCCAGCGCATCCGCCGCCGCCACCGTCCGCAGATTCTCCGTGATCACATGCCGGCAGCGCCGCAGCACGTTATCTGGCATCTCCCCGCCCCACTTCTCCAGATCCCCCAGCGTCGCGTCCCTCAGCAGCAGAATCTCCGGCCGATGCCCCCGCAGAATCCGCGTTCCCTCCTCCACCTCGGCTCGCCGATTCCCATACTCCCCACCCGCGATCGCGTGCTTCACCATCGTGTTCGCGATCACCAGCCGCAGATGCGTCGGGATCGGCGCCAGCCGATACTCCAGCGACCGGCAATCCAGCAGCAGCGCATGATCCTCCGCCCCACGGCACGCGATGAACTGATCCATGATCCCGCACGACGCGCCCACATACTCGTTCTCCGCCTGCTGGCACAGCTTTGCAATCCTTTCCCGCTCCGGCTCCCCCCCCGCCAGATGAAAAGCCGCCAGCGCCGTCGCCACCTCAATCGACGCCGACGAGCTCAGCCCCGCCCCCAGCGGAACATTCCCGCAAACGCTCAGACTCAGCGCCGGCACCGCATACCCCGCATCACGCAGGATTTTGATCACCCCCAGGGGATACGCCGACCAGTGTCGCCCGCCATGCTCCGGCAGTCCCTCCAGCGGATGAATCACCTCTTCCTGAACATTCTCCGACCAGATCACCACCCGCCCGTCGCTTCGCCGCGAAATCGCCGCCAGCGTGCCGAAATCGATGGCCGCCGGCATCACAAAGCCGCCCGCGTAGTCGGTGTGTTCCCCAATCAGATTCACCCGCCCCGGCGCCAGAAACACCGCGGCTTCCGCCCCAAAACGCCGCCCATGTGCCCTTGTAATACCGTTTACATCCAGCATCCCAGATCCCTTCTCCGCAACCTCAATCACCGGTCTACCCTCACTTCACCTTAACAATAAGAACGCCACAACCCAATGCCCATCCCCCAACCGTCCGATCGCCTTCCCTGATCCCTGTTCCTGGCCCTGGTTCCCCTATCGGCGGCCTTTCTCCCCCATCGCCCGCTCGATCCGCGCCCCAATCTCCTCCACCCAGTCCAGATGCTCCGGCTTCATCAACACGGACCGCAAACACGTCACCGTCCCCTCCTCTTCACCATCGCTCCACGCCGCGCCCCGGAAAAACCCTGCCGGCAGATGCGCCAGCGCCAGATGCAGCCCATCCTCCGCTGCCCGGTCGAAGACCTCCTGCGCCCGCCGCGACGCCTCCTCCCTTGTCCCCGCTTGCACCGCCCACACCACAATATCCAGCTCCGGACGCAGCCCCATGGCAAACCGCCCGTCTTTCTCCAGAAACGCAACCAACCGCAGCGCCGCTTCTCGCCCCCGCTCCAGCCCCCGCGCGAATTCCCCGCCCGGCTCCAGTGGCAGCAGCCTCTGCGTCGCCCACAACGCCACCGCCGAGGCCCCCGCCCGCGAGCACTCAAGGCTAATCTCCCCCAAATGCAGCTCGCTCGAGGTGAAATACGTGTACGGCGAATCGTGCTTGTACCACCGCCCCATCGCCGCATCGCGAAACAGCACGCAGCCACATCCATACGGTTGCAGCCCATGCTTGTGCGGATCCACCACGATCGAATCCGCCTCCCCGATCCTCGCAAACGCCCGCCGCGCTTCCTCCCCCAAATTCGACGCCAGCCGGAAATACCCTCCGTAGGCCGCGTCCACATGCAGCCGGAACTCGTACTTCTGCCGCAATCCCAAAATCCCGTCCAGCGGATCGACGGCGCCCACCGCCGTCGTCCCCAGCGTGGCGACCACCGTTCCCACATCCCCGCTTTTCAGCGCCGCCTCCAGCGCCTCCAGGTCCATCCGCCCCCGCTCGTCCGTCCGCACCGCCGCAAACGGCAGCTTCAGGACCCCGCTGATGCGTCCGTGCGTGTAATGCGCCTGCTCCGACGCCACCACCGTCTTCCCCGCCGCCATTTGCCCCGCCACCCACAGCGCCTCGAGATTCGCGAACGTCCCCCCGCTCGTCAGATGTCCCAGGAACTCCCTCCACCCGAACATCCCGGCGATCCCCCCCACCGCCTCCACTTCCATCCGCGAGCTCGCCCGTCCGCCATCCAGCGCATGGTTGTTGGGATTCAGCTCCATCGCCAGCGCGTACGCCGCCCGCGCCACCGGATGCGGCGGCTTCAGCATCTGCCCCGCATACAGTGGGTGAAAATAGGGATAGTTGTCCCCCAGCCGCCGCGCCGCTTGCTGAAGGACATCCCCCGCCCGCTCCATCCCCGGCGGATCCGGATGTGCCTCCGGCAATCCCGCAAATTCCGCCTGCAGCCGTTCCAGCGCAGGCACCAGCAGTTCCAGCCAACGATCATTCATGAGAAAAAGAACTCTCAGAATACGCCCCCACCGCGCCAGCGAGCCGCGCCGAGTCCCTTTTCCCCTGCATGGGTTTCTACCCATTGGGAAAAGAAGGTGCGCGATGAAATCCAAAATCAGAACAGCAGCGGTTCTTCTGATCGCCCTCGCCCTGGCCGGGGTCGCCGCCCGGGCGCCGGATCCTGCAACCGACGCCGCCAATCAGGCCCAGATTGCCGCCGAGCAGGCGCAGGTGACTGCGCAGCAGATCACCACCGACGCCCAGATTTCCGCTCAACAAGCCCAGATCGACATGGAGCAGGCTACCGCCGACCCCGCCGACCCGATCGCCAGTCTGCAAATCCAGATGGAGCAGAGCCAAATCCAAACCGAGCAGGCCATGGAGCAGACCGAAGAAGCCAGCCAGCAGGCCATGATCGACTCCCAGCAAGCCACAATGGCTGCCCAGATTCCCAACTAGGCCCCGCCCTGAAATCGTGAACTAAGAATCTGTCTCAGCGCCTCTCCACTGCTCGGGAGAAAACGCCGCTGGATCTGGCTTTGGGCACAGCTCTGCAGCTTGCAAAAAACGCCGCTACTTTCAAGGGGCACGCCTTCGAGCCGTGCCGTAAGAGGCCAATCCGGCTTGAGCCGCTGAAGGACGCTCCAACCTGCTCAGTCGACCATAAGAGCACAAGAAAAGCGGGCTTGAGCCTGGTGGACCGGCGCGCCCATCCGTCGAATGGCTCCATGAACTGACGACACCAGCCCGAAACGGCAGACCACCCTCCATTTTGCCCAAATAGTTGCTGCGTCCGGCAATTCTCTCGTGTATGCTTCCGCTACCCTGGTCGCCCCATCGAAGATCGCTGGTTGTTGCGCTCGGTCCAGGCGTTCCCTTCCTCCCCTCCGCTTTCGGCCCATTAGTCCCCGACTCATTTTTCGGAACGGAGAAAACCTATGGAATGGTATCGGATGGCCCTCCAGAAATACGCGCAGTTCGACGGCCGCTCCCGCCGCATGGAGTACTGGATGTTCGCGCTCATCAACGCCGTCATCTACTTCGTCCTCTACGCGGCGGGATTCGCTGCCATCCTCGCGGGACAGAAGTTCATCGGCCTGCTCCTCTTCGTCCTCTGCGGTGTCTATGCCCTCGCCACCATCATCCCCGGCATTGCCGTCAGCATCCGCCGCCTCCACGACACCAACAAGAGCGGGTGGCTGATCCTCATCTGCCTGGTCCCGCTGGTTGGCGGCATCATCCTGCTCGTCTTCATGGCCATCGAGGGCAATCCCGGACCCAACCTGTACGGGCCCAATCCCAAACAATTCGCCCAACCCGCCGCCATCGGATAACCGCTCACCGGGAATGGCTCCGAAACACGAGCCCGGCGATCCCGCCGGCGCCTCTCGGAGCCTCGCTGGTTTCGGCTTTTCGCTGGTCTTTCGCGAACCGCGTCTCCCCCCACCCACCTCCCTGCCATCCCACGCCAGTAGCAGGACCTAAGTGTGGAGTGTCAACAGGTTGTTCCGGTCGAGAGCTGATCGGCTGACGGGTGGCAACGAACCGAGACTAGCATGGGGTCGATGCCAGTTGTACTGGTGCAGCCAGGGGCGAAGCTGCTGGCTGCGTTCGTCGGAGTTCTGA
>DATAWS010000010.1:0-15817 GCA_036267095.1 Acidobacteriaceae bacterium | reverse complement strand
CGCCCGTATCCGGTCCCCGTCCGCCAGCGCGTCCGACAGCCGCTTCAGCACCACCACCCCGCACCCTTCCCCTCGCACAAATCCGTCTGCCTTCGCGTCAAAGGTCTTGCACCTCCCGTCCGCAGCCAGCATGTTCGACTTCGACAGGTTCAGGCTGATTTCCGGCGTGAGAATCAGATTCACTCCGCCCGCCAGCGCCATCCCGCACTCACTGGCGCGAAGACTCTGGCAGGCAAGATGCACCGCCACCAGCGATCCAGAACATGCCGTATCGATGGCCAGACTCGGCCCCGTCAGTCCAAGCAAATAAGAAATTCGCCCAGCCGCCGTGCTGAAGACATTGCCGGTCGCGGTGAAGGTGTCGATTCCATTTGCATCTGCGAATGCCAGCCGGTTGTAGTCGCTGTTGCTCAGCGCCAAAAACACGCCCGCGCTGCTGCTCGCATGGCCGGTCGGTGCCGCCCCGGCGTTCTCAAGAGCTTCCCAGGCTACCTCGAGAGCCAAACGATGCTGCGGGTCGAGCGCCATCGCTTCCCGCGGAGAGATGCCGAAAAAGTCGCTGTCGAACTCCGCCGGATCGTCGACCAGCGCAGCATAGCGCGCGCCTCTGGCGCCAGGCGGAAGCGGACCGCCGCCGCAGAAATCCTCGAGCGACCATCGCGCCGCTGGAATCTCCACCGCCGTATCGCTCCCGCTCATCAGCACCCTCCAGAACTCCTCCGGAGTCGAGGCGCTCCCGGGAAACCGCATTCCCAGCCCGACGATCGCGATCGGCTCTTTTTGCAGCCGCTCCAGTTCCTCTACACGCCCGCGCAGCTGCCGGATTTCGTAGACTGCCCGTTTCGCCGGGCTCAGTTGTTCGAGTTGTTCGTGGGTTGTCATCTTAGGTCCGATTCAGCTCCGCCTTCAGCAGTTCTTCGGCTTCCGCATCTGAGAGTGCGGTCAGTTCTTCGAGTGCGGCATCCGCCGCCTGCGGCTCATCCCTCCGCGCGAACGTCCCACCCAGAAAATCGGCCAGGTCCCCCAGCGTCGGATGGTCGAACACCAGCGTCGCGCCGAGCGAGCGGCCAAGCGCCGACGCCAGCAGATTCCGAAATTCCAGAGCCATCAGCGAGTCCATCCCCAGCCGCAGCAGCGGCTGGGTCTCATCGATATATCGCCCCGACGTTTCCAGACCCAGCAGTCTCGTCACCGCTTCACGCATGTAGTCGATCAGAATTCTTCGCCGCCGCGCCGGCGCTGCCTCCTCCAGAGTCCGCAGAATCTCACTTCCTCCCGCATCTGCCGCCGCGGTGGCAGCCTCGTGTCCAGCCAGCTCCGACATCAACCGCTGTCCGCCGCTCCATTGGCCCCAATCCGCGTCCGCAATAGCCAGTTGAGGACGCTTCATCCTGATTGCCTGCTCCAGCGCCGCAAAACACCGCTCTGCCGTCATCGGCCGCAATCCCGGCAGAACCCGCCGCCGCCCGGCCTCGCCCACTTGCACCGCCATGCCCCCGCCGGCCCACGCGCCCCAGTTCACGCTCAGCGCAGCTAAACCGCGCGCGTGCCGGTAATGCGCCAGGCCATCCAGAAATGCGTTCGCCGCCGCATATCCGGACTGTCCCGGCGATCCGGTCAGAGACGCAATCGAGGAGAACAGCACAAAAATATCGAGCGGCTGCCCGCATGTCAGATGATGCAGATTCCATGCGCCGCGCGCCTTGGCGGCCAGCACGTTCGCCACGCGATCCGCCGTCTGCTCCAGGAATATCCCGTCGTCCAGTACGCCCGCTGCGTGGAAAATCCCCGCCAGCGCCGGCATGGTTCCCTCGATCTCCTCCAGCAAAGCCCCTACCTGCCCGGCATCGGCCACATCCACGCTCCGCACTTCAACTCGCACGCCGAGTTCGCGCAGCTCCGCGATCACCTTCTCCGCCTCGGATTTTGGCCCATGCCGCCCCACCACAAGCACATTGCGCGCACCCTTCGACGCCAGCCATTCCGCGCAGCGCAGACCAATCGCCCCCAGACCTCCGGTGATCAGATAGGTCCTGTCTCCCCGAATCGCCGAAGCCGAAGAGTCGAATCCCCCTTCTCTGCTGGCCAGCCTGCGAACGTACCGCCGGCCGCCATGAAGCGCAATCTCCTCCTCACCGTCCCATTGCGCTGTCTCTTCAGCTACCGCCTCCCAATCCCGCTCGGCCGGGTCCAAATCCAGACGCACGCACCCCGTCTCCGGATGTTCCATCGCGACGCTCCGCAGCATGCCCCACAACGGAGCCTGCGAGAGGCCCTCGCACTCGAGAACCGCCGGCGTCGCCACCGCTCCCTGCGTCACCGCCCAGAACCGCATCGGCATCGGCGAGCTGCTCCGGACCACTGATCCGAGCAGACTCATCCCGGCCGCCAGCACCCGCTGTGCCTCATCAACCGGGTTTTGATCGGACGCCGCGTCCACCAGCCAGATCACCCCGCTCGCGTTCCTGTCCACCTTGAACAAGCCAGCCGGATCGGCCGCTTTTGCCGCGATGCTTTTCCGGCAGAGCGCAGCGGCGAGGCTCTCTCGCTTTGCAGCATCCGCACCGACCACCAGCCACGACGCTCCCTGCGCCGGCGCTGCCCCGCCCCGCTCCATTACCCGCCACTCCGCCTCGAACACTGTGCCTGCCCCATCGACGTTCATTGTCCTTTGCGGACCGGTCTTCCGATGAAACCAAAATCGCTGCTTTTGATACGGGTAGCGCGGCAGGGGCATCGGCGGCGTGGCCTGCGGATACAAAGCACTCCACGCTACCGGATAGCCCGCAATATGCAACTGCCCCAATGCACCCAGCGCATTCCTGTGCTCCGAATGTCCCCGGCGCAGCGTTGCAATCGCCGTTGCAGGCTGGCCGTTTGCCGTCAGATGCTCACCGATGGGCCCGACCAGCACCGGATGCGGCCCCAGCTCCAGATAAGTTGCCATACCCCGCCCGCAGGCGAACTGCATCGCAGAGGAAAACTGCACCGTCGCCCGCACGTTGCGTCGCCAATATCCGGCGTCGAGCGCACTCCCCTGAACCTCGGTGCCGAGCACAGTCGAGATCACTGGAATCCTGGCTTCGGCCGTTGCTACGTCCCCCAGTTCCTTCGCCAGGTCCGCGGCGAAGGACTCCATCTGCACGCTGTGAAATGCGTAATTGGCCGGCATGGGAACGGCGTGGATGCCGCGCTGCTTCCAACCCTCCACCAGCCCGTCCACCGCATCGCATTCTCCGGAAATAACTGTCCATTGCGAGCTGTTGACGGCTGCAACAGAAACGCGGCTCCCCTGCGGCATGATTTCCTGGAGTACCCCCGCGACCGGCAACCGTACCAGCGCCATCCTGCCCTTGCCCGCTCCGGGTTCCATCACACGGCCGCGCGCCACCACGATCCGAGCTGCCTCACCCAGTTCCAGCGCACCGGCCAAATGCGCCGCCGCAATCTCTCCTGCGCTGTGTCCGATCACGGCCCCAGGCTGAACACCCCACGAAGCGAACAGCCGCGCCAGCGCCACCTGAATCGCGAAGATGGCCGGCTGCGCATACTCTGTGCGTCCCAGTTTTGATGCCGTGTCGGGCGCCGACAACTCCTCGATGAGCGACCATCCCGCCCACCGCCTGATCCACTCCGCACACTCCTCCATCGCCGAGCGAAACACCGGTTCATCGCGCATCAGGGCGGTGCCCATGCCAGGCCACTGCGACCCCTGCCCCGAGCACACGTAGACCAATGATTCGGTCCTGCCTGATGCTCTTCCTGCAGCGATTCCAGTGCCGCGCCGGCCCGCCAGAAAAGCCTCGATGCTTTCCCGCATCGCAGCGTGGCTCGCGCCTGCGATCGCCAGCCGTTCTTCGTACTGGCTCCTCTGCACCGCCGCGGCATGGCACAGGTCGTAGAGCGGCAGCTCGCTGCCCCGTCCCTGCAGAAACTCGCAATACTGACGGGCCGCGTCATTCAACGCTGCCGGAGTCCGCGCCGAGATCAGCAGCAACCTCTCGCCCTCCGACGGCACGCTGGCTCGACTCGGGACCCGCACCGCCTCTTCCAGCACCACATGCGCGTTCGTCCCGCTGAACCCAAAGGAACTGACTCCGGCAAATCGCGGTGTCGCTCCCCGCTTCCAGGGAACGGGCTTTGCCGCCACTTCCAGCCGCGTTCCCTCGAGCGAAATATGCGGGTTCAGCTTTTTAAAGTGCAGGTTCGCCGGAATCTGTTCGTAGTGCAGCGCCAGCGCCGCCTTGATCAGCCCGGTGATACCCGCCGCTGCCTCCAGATGCCCAAAGTTGGACTTGACCGCGCCCAGCACGCACTGGGGCGTGCCTTCCTGCGGCTCTCCCAACGCTGCTGCCAGCGCTTCCACCTCAATCGGATCGCCCAGCGCCGTTCCCGTTCCATGCGTTTCCACATAAGAAATGCACGCTGCCGGAACCCGCGCGTTGCGCAACGCCGCAGCTACCACCTCCTGCTGCGCCAGTCCGCTGGGAGCGGTCAGCGACGTGGAGCGCCCATCCTGGTTGAGCGCCGACCCGCGAATCACCGCATAGATGCGATCCCCTTCTGCCAGAGCATCGGTAAGCCGCTTCAGGGCGATCAGCCCGCATCCTTCGCTCGGAACGAATCCGTCTGCGCTGGCGTCAAAGGTCTTGCAGCGTCCGTCCCGCGCCAACATGCCCATTTGCGCCAGCCCAATATAGTGCTCCGGCAGCAAATGCAGATTAACCCCGCCCGCCAGTGCAAAATCGCTCTCCGCCGTGCGCAGGCTCTGGCAAGCCATATGCACTGTCACCAGCGACGACGAACAAGCCGTGTCCAGGGATACGCTCGGTCCGCGCGCGTCCAGCAAAAACGAAATCCGCCCGCTGGCAACGCTCCGATACGATCCGGTGCAGCTGTTTCCGTGGATTGCGCCGCCGTCTTCCATCGCGAAACGCTCGTAGTCCGACAACGCTATCCCCACAAAGATGCCGGTACGGCTCCCCGCCAGCGACTCCGGCGCGCGTCCACTGTCCTCAATGGCTTCCCATGCCACTTCCAGCAGCAGCCGCTGCTGTGGATCGATCGTTGCCGCCTCGCGCGGCGAAATCCCGAACAATACCGGATCGAACCGATCTGCATCGTCGACGAATCCGCCCCACCGGCTGTTCGTCTTGCCTGCCGTGTGTCCATCCGCATCGTAGTAGTCGTCCGCCGACCAGCGGTCGCGCGGCACCTCCGTCACCGTGTCGATTCCATCCACCAGAACACGCCAGAAATCCTCCGGAGAGTGCACGCCGCCGGGCAAACGGCACCCGATGCCCACCACCGCGATCGGCTCCGCATTCACCAGATCGGCATCCGGCCTTTCCTCCCGCACGCGCTTGATCGCGAGCGCCAGCCGCGCGGCCGAAAGCACTCCCTGGTGCTGCGCACTCATCGGCCCGGCCCCTTTCTCATCAGCGCCTCCAGCGCTTCTTCGTCCGTAAGCGCCTCCAGCCCGCCCGTCGCAGCGGCGGACGGTACAGGCGAGGACGGCGCACGGTCCGCGGCCGGAGAGACGGCAGCTCCATGCAGTGCAATTCCCATCCTCTTCGCGATCTCAGCAGCCAGCTTCTGAATCGTCGGATAATTGAACACCACCGCCGCCGGCAACCGCAGCGACGTCGCCACCGCCAGCCGCCTCACAAATTGCAGCGCCATCAGCGAATCCACGCCCATCAGCCCGAAAGGCCGTGCCGTATCGATCCGCCCGGCGCTTGTTCGCAGCACCGCAGCCAGTCGTTCCGTCAGCTGAGCTTCCAGCAATGTCCTGCGCCGAGCCGGATCCGCCGCTTCCAGCTCCGCCCGCAGCGACTCTTCCGCGCCTGCCCCTGCCGCCGATTCCCGCTCCGGCAGCAATCGCTCAAATATTCGCGGCGCCGCTCCACGGTCGAAGCTTTGCCCGAACCGATCCCATTCGACGGACAGTGCCAGCACATTGGCCGCGTCCAGCCTCATCATCCGGCCGAGATCCGCAAGTGCCGCGTCTGCCTCAACCGGATGGATTCCCATCTGCGTATAGGCGCTTACACCCTTGTCCACGGCATCGTTTGTGCTCAGCCCGGTCGACGCCCAGGACCCCCACGCGATGCTCTGTCCCTTTAATCCGCGCTGGCGGCGGGCCCGCGCCAGCGCTTCTACATACGCATTGGCCGAAGCGTAGGCCGCCAGCCCAGGCTGGCTGATGGCCGCGGCAATCGATGAAAACAGCACAAAGAAATCCAGTTCCGTTTCCCTCAGGTGCCGATCCAGCAGCCACGCGGCATCCGCCTTCGACCGCATCACCTGGCGCAGCGTTGCCTCCTCCAGCGTGGCCATCAATCCCGGCTCAAAAGCCGCAGCCAGATGGAATACCCCTTTCAACCGAGGCATCTGTTTCCGCATTGTCTCGAGCACGCCGGCGCAGTCCCCATCGACCGCCATGTCCGCCTGAAACACGCGCACCTCAGCGCCTTTTGCTTCCAGGGCCGCGATGCACGACTGCATCCGCTCATCGGCCGGCCGCCTTGCGGCCAGCCCGAGATGCCTCGCTCCGTTGTCAACCATCCAGCCCGCCAGCTGCTGCCCGATCCCGCCCGACGCCCCGGCGATCAGATAGCTCGCATCCGCGTAAAACGAGAAACCCGACCGCTCCAAATCCAACCGCTCGTATCGAGCCGCAAAACGCTTCCCTCCGCGAATCGCGATCGCTTCGTCCGGGCCATCCTGTCCCGCCAGAACCCACCCCAGTTCCTGAAAATCGATTCCCTCCGGCTCTGCCGGCAGGTCCACATTCATACTGCGCAGCTCGGGATGTTCTCGTTCGATCACCCGCCCCAAACCCCATGCTGCGCTCTGCGCCACGTTGAGTTCCTCGTTAAGCGACAGACTCCACAATCCGTTTGAAACCAGCCAGAGCCGCGCCGGAGCCGCCGCCGCCGCCCTCACCGTCCTGACGATCTCCCATGCCTCCGCCGCTGCCGCGTTCGGTTCGTCCCCCGCAGCCTCCGCGACTCGAACCACCCCTCGGCAGACCGCCCCGACCGTCTGCAGCGCGCGTTCCAGCTCGCCGTATTCCGCCACCCGCAGGCACTCGTGCCCGGCACTTCGCAATGCGTCTGCCGTCCCCTCCGCCAATTTGCCCTTGCCCGTCACGATCCACAGGCCCGTCTTCCCGCTTCTCTGCGGCGCGCTCTGTTCGGACCAGGTGAGCGCGAAGGCATCGTTCGATCGCTTCACCCCAGGCGAGGAACTGTCCCCTCGTATTCGTTCCGCCACTTCAATCCAGTGCCTCTCCCGCTGCCACGGATAGAGCGGCAACCTTAAATAGCTGCCCTCCGGGTACAGCCTCCGAAATTCCACGGGATAACCGCTCACATAGAGTGTTCCCAGCGCGCTCAGCATTTCCCCAGGTTCGCTCCGCTCGCGCCGCGTCGATCCCACCACCACGCCCGCGCGCCCCGCGTGCTCCATCCCGCTCTCCACGGACTGGGTCAGAACCGGATGAGCATTCATCTCCACGAACGTTTCAAATCCGTCCTCGAGAAGACTCTGCACCGCTGTCGAAAACAAAACCGGCTGGCGCAGATTCCGGCTCCAGTACTTCGCGCCCAAACCTGACCCGTCTTCCTTTTTCCCGGTGGTCGTCGAATAAAGCGGAATCCTTCCCGCCCGCGGGCGAATCCCGCCCAGCCGCTCCTCCAGAGCGCCGCAGAACGGTTCCATCTGGGACGAGTGCGACGCTACATCAACCTTAATAAGGCGGCAGAAAACTTCCCCCTCGGTCAGTACCCGAATCGCATCCCTGACCGCGTCGGGTTCCCCCGACAGCACGGTCGAGCCTGGACTGTTGTTGGCTGCGACGGAAAGCCGCCCCTCATACTGCTGCGCCAGCGCTGAAGCCTCTTCCAGGGTCAAATCGGCGAAAGCCATCAGTCCCTTGCCGCTGGCCCGCTGCATCAGATCGCTGCGCGAACAAATCACCGCGGCCGCATCTTCCAGCGACAACGCCCCACATGCCCAGGCGGCGATGCTTTCCCCCATGCTGTGGCCGACAACCGCCTGCGCTTCAACTCCCCACGACCGCCATAGCATCGTCAGTCCCACCATCACCGCGAACAAACATGGCTGCACCACGGCAACATCGTCCGGAATCGACGCAGCATCCGCCGCCAGCCGCTCCAGAACGCTCCATCCCGTGTACTTGCGAAGAGCGGCATCGCACTCTTCCATGCCCGCGCAAAAGTTCGGATTGCTCATCAGTCCGCGCGCCATGCCGTTCCATTGCCCGCCCTGTCCCGGATAAATAAAGACGGTTTTTCCCCCATCGGAACTTCGCCGCCTGCCCTGCCGCACACCTTCCACTTCTTCGCCCCGCAGCCATCCCGCAAGCTTCTCTTTGAGTTCCTCCCGGCTCGCCGCCACCACCGCAAGCCGATATTCGTGATGCGTCCGGCGCACCGCCGCCGTGTACGCCAAATCTCTGAGCGATTCCGGCCACGCCGGATCGCTTTCCAGCCGCCTCTGCCACGACTCCGCCACTGCCTCCAGCGCCTTCGACGACGCTCCGGAAAGCACAAACAGAACCTCCCCGGCCTCCGAACCTGCGCCTGGCTGCACCTTTCCAGGTCTCGCGACAAGATTCTCCAGCACGATGTGTGCATTCGTCCCGGTAATGCCGAATCCACTCACGCCCGCGATTCTCTGCTGCTCTGCATGCGGCCACGGCGAGCGAGCGCTCTGCACGCGAACCGGCAGCTGATTCCAGGCAATCGCGGAATTCGGTTCCCGGTAATGCAGGCTTGCCGGCAGAATCCCGTGCCCCAGAGCCAGCGCTACTTTGATCACCCCCGCCACGCCCGCTGCCGACTCCGTGTGCCCGATGTTGGTCTTCAGCGATCCGATCGCGCAAGCACGCCGTCGTTTCGGCGTCGCAACCACTCGTCCAATCGCTTCGATCTCCACCGGGTCGCCCACCAGGGTACCCGTTCCGTGCGCTTCGATATAGTCAACGTCGCCAGAATCCACACCCGCATTGCGATACGCCGCTCGCAGCAACGCTTCCTGGCCGTCAGGGCTGGGCGAAATCAACAGCCCGCTCGAGTGGCCGTCGTTGTTCACCGCGCTTCCCCGAATCACTGCATAAACCGGATCACCATCCGCCAGCGCCTCTTCCAGTGGCTTCAGCAGCAGAAGGGCCGCACCTTCGCTGCGCACGTACCCGTCCGCAGCTGCATCTCCAAACTTCGATCGCCCATCGGGAGACAACATGTTCGCCGCCGAATAAGCCTGCGTGATCTCCGGGCACAGAATCACATTCGCGCCCCCCGCCAGCGCCATCTCGCTTTCTCTCAGGCGCAGGCTCTGGCATGCAAGATGAATGGCAACCAGCGATGAAGAACACGCCGTATCCAGGGTCAGGTTCGGCCCCCGCAGATCGAAAAAATATGCCAGACGTCCCGAGGCCGAGTACCGTCCGCCGCCAGTCGTGGCATAAAAATCCGGATCGCCGCTCTGCTCCCACAGCGCCCGCTCGTAATCACTGGTCCAAAGCCCCGCATAAACCGCAGTCGAAGTCCCGGCCATCTTCCCCACCGGAATTCCCGCGTCTTCCACGGCTTCCCACCCAACCTCCAGCAGCAGGCGCTGTTGCGGATCCAGCTCTGCTGCCTCGCGCGGCGAGATCCTAAAGAATTCCGCATCGAACTGATCGATTTGCGGGAGAAATCCACCGCGGCGCGTCGCAATCTCCCTGGCGCCCGCGTATACACGATCAATCGCCGGAAGCCGCCCTCCCGGATAGTCGCTCGTGGTTTCCAGCCCATCGTCGAGCACCCGCCAGAATTCCTCTGCGCCGCTCGCTCCGGGAAACCGGCAGCCAATTCCGATAATCGCAATGGGGGCAGAATTCTTCAACGCGATTCGCTCGTGATCAGGGGATTGAGTGAAAGATCCGCCTGAATCGTGCTCAGCAGTTCTCGCCGCGCCGTCTGCAGGAAAAAATGCCCTCCGGACAGTGCATGAAAACGGAATGCACCCCGAGTCTGATCCTTCCACGCTTCCAGGGCAGGACGTTCCACCGTGCGGTCTGTATTTCCACCAAAAACCGTGATATCGCAGTCCAGCGGCGGTTCCGCGGTGTACGCGTAGGTCTCGAGCATTGCCACATCCGCGCGCAGCGTCGGAATGAGCAGGGCCCGCATCTCGGGATCGTCCAGGATCTGTTTTGGCACGCCGCCATATCGTTCCTGCATGCCCTCGAGGAATGGCCCTTCGTCCATTGCGTGCAGCGGGGGATAGGGCCAGCGCAGCTGGGGCGCATGACTTGCTCCCACAAACAGACACGCAGGACCGCGACTGCGCCGTCGCCGAAGCTCGCGTGCGGTCTCGAAAGCGATGCGCCCTCCCAGACTGTGACCATAAAAACCAAATGGACGATCGAGCCAGCTTGTCATTCCGCTTGCCAGCAACGGAACCAGCTCGGCCAGACGCGCAATCGGCTGCTCCCGAATCCGGTTTTCTCGTCCTGGATATTGCAGAAAACACAGTTCCAGATCATGTCCTGCTTCCTCAACCCAACTCCGAAACGCGGAACAGCCCCCTCCCGCATACGGGAAGCAAAACAGACGTATCGACGCGTCACTCTTTTTCTTTGGGCAAACGACCCAATCTCTGATCGTCATGGCAAATACCACTGTGGTAACTCGCGGGTAACGCGGTTAGTTGCCTTCCAGACTGTGTTCTCCGAATCCCTGAAAGGCAGCTGTTGAAATTGACCACTTTTCACTTGTTTTCTTTATATTTGCTCAGGGGGGGTGCCGGATTGCCCCACACGGGTGCGGAAAGAAAATCAGCGTTGCGGGGGATTGGTTGTCGGTTACTATAACCGACGACGTGAGCGTGGAGAATACCCTTCTGGCGTTATTGTCGCGATCCCCATTATCGACCTAAATTTCCATGCAGAGCTTGCCGCAATTCTGACATAAAATCGGCATACACTAGCAGGATTCCCCCAGACATTTAGCGCGCGACGCGAGCGATGCGCGACGCTCAAACGAATACGATGCACAATGACCCCGGGAGCTTTGTCAATGCAAACGAGTTGCTCGCTTATCTGCGGCAGCTCGACGTCGACTTGACGGTCGATGGCGACCGTTTGGCTTGCTCTGCCCCCAGGGGAATACTCACTCCACATCTTCAGCAGGAACTCAAATCCCGCAAGGCAGAAATCCTTGCCATCCTCCAGCAGGATGGCCCCTCCGCCGGCGATTCAGGATCCGCGCTTTGCGTCCCTGAGCTGATCGAACGCCAGGCTGACCGCACTCCCGATGCCGTCGCCGTTGTCTGCGGAACGGATCGTCTCACCTATCGCGAACTCAGCACCCGCTCCAGTCATTTGGCAAATCGGCTCCGTTCGATGGGCATCGGCCCCGAAGTCATTGCCGGCGTTTGCCTGGAGCGCTCCGTGGATATGCTCGTGGCGCTGCTCGCCGTCCAGAAGGCGGGAGGTGCCTATTTGCCGCTCGACCCGGAGTTCCCGCCTGAGCGTCTCGCTTTCATGCTCGAGGATTCCGGCGCAGCTGTGCTGATCAGCCGGCGCGATCTCCTGGGTGCTTTATCTCCCGGCCGCGCAGCCGTCCTCCACCTCGACAACGATTCGCCTGGTGACGAGCCGGAAAACCCGCCGTCCCTTCCCAACCACACGCGTCCCAACAACCTCGCCTATGTGATTTACACCTCGGGCTCAACCGGCAAGCCCAAAGGGGTCGCCATCGAGCAGCGCTCGCTTGTGAATCTGCTGCAGTCGATGCGGACCACGCTGAATCTCACCGCGGGGGACCACCTGCTGGCCGTGACTACGCTTTCCTTCGATATCGCGGGGCTGGAACTCTATCTCCCCCTGCTCGTCGGAGCTCGGCTCACCATCGCACCCCGCACAGCAGTCGTCGACGGGATTGCTCTTTCCCGCATGCTGCGCGATTCGGAAGTGACCATCATGCAGGCCACGCCCGTCACCTGGCGTCTGCTCCTCGATGCCGGATGGGATGGCTCGCCGCGGTTGAAAATGCTCTGCGGTGGCGAAGCCCTCTCCCGCGAACTCGCCAATCGTCTGCTCGCCACCGGCGGCGAGCTCTGGAACCTTTACGGTCCCACCGAAACTACCATCTGGTCGACTGCCTGCCGTCTGCAGGCCGAACACGGTCCGGTGCCCATCGGCAAGCCCATCGCCAACACCCAGGTCTATGTCCTCGACGACCAACAGCGGCCCGTCCCGCCCGGCGTCGCAGGTGAGATTTATATCGGCGGTATCGGCGTCGCCCGCGGCTATCTCAACCGTTCCGAGGAAACCGCTGCCCGCTTCCTCCCCGATCCATTTCGGGCAGGCAACCGGGTCTATCGCACCGGCGATCTGGTCCGTCACTGGGCCGACGGCAATCTCGAATACCTCGGCCGCAACGACCAGCAGGTCAAGCTGCGCGGGTTTCGCATCGAACTGGGAGAAATAGAATCCGCCCTCGAGAAACAGCCTGGCGTTCGCCAGGCCGTCGTCCTCCTGCGGGAGGATCAACCCGGTGATCAGCGGCTTACCGCCTACGTTGCCGCTTCGACACCGCTGGACCCCGTCAGCCTCAGGAACGCCGTGGCCGCTCGGCTGCCGCAGTACATGGTCCCCTCAGCCGTGATCTTCCTGGATGCTTTCCCGCTTACGCCCAATAAGAAAGTCGATCGCAAAGCGCTGCCCGCCCCCAACGCTCCGCCACCCGCGGTCCCCGTGCCTTCTGCCGGCTCGAGCGACTTCGAGGACAAACTCACCGCGATCTGGAAAAATCTGCTGAAGGTCCAGACCATCGACCCTCACGAAAACTTCTTTTCCCTCGGCGGCCACTCTCTCCTGATCGTCCAGATGCAGAGCGCCATTCGCCAGCAACTCGCGATCGAGGTATCTATTCCCGATCTGTTCCAGCGATCCACCATCGCCGAGCTGGCGCAGCTGCTGGATTCGAGCCGCGCTCCCCACCCTGCGGCAGCGGTGGGCGCCCAGCCGGGATCCAGCCTCTCCCCCCACGCCGCCGAGTCCGGGGAAACCGGTGAAACCACCATCGAGTATCTGGATGGCGGCAACGCCCGCATCGAAGCTGAGGCCCTGTTTGCTGACGCCGCCGCACATCACTCCTACGGCCGTCCCGGAAGCTGTCTGGTCATCGCTCAACCCAAAGGTACGCGTCGCCCGCTGTTCATGGTTGCCGGATTTCAGGGACCCGACGACACCCTGCTCGTGCTCTCCCGGATTGTTCCGCACATGGGTGCCGATCAGCCGGTTTACGGGTTCCGCCCACGCTGGGTCTGGGGTGGACCGCTGTACGCGAATGTCCAGGAGGAGGCCACCGAGTATCTCGCTGCGCTTCGCACTGTTCAACCCCGTGGTCCCTACCTGCTGGCCGGCTATTGTCTCAGTGGCCTGGTCGCTTTCGAAATGGCCCGCCAGCTGATTGACGCCGGCGAGAAGGTCGGGCTCCTCGCTCTGATTGACACCGAGCGCCCCAGCGCTGCGCGCACTCTGTTTGCGAATACCTGGCACGGGTGGGAGCGCCTGCAGCACATGGCGTCGGTAGCTTGGGATCTGTTTCGCCGCGATAATCCTTCCCGCTCCTCCGATGCTCGAGAAGTTATCCGGCGCAAGCTGCACCTGTCCGCGGCTTCACGCATCGTTACTCCGCACGAAGCTTTTTACAGTACCCGGATGAGCTATCAGCGGATCGTCCGAGAATACGTTCCCCAACGGTACCCCGGGCGTCTCACTCTCATCGTTAACGAATTTCTCTACCGTTCATCGGACCGTTACCGCGGATGGCGTGGATTCCCCGCCCATGAAATGGTGATCCACAAGGTCTCCGGAGATCACATCACAATGTTCAAGGAGCATGGACACGAGCTTGCCCATTTGCTCCTCGAATCCTCGGATTCCGGCGCGCAGGGGCCCTTTCCACACACGGATTTGGCCGCTGCAGGAGCCTTGTGACCGCCTCGGCTCCGGTGACTGTTGCCGACGACCGGGAGCCTCAGTCGCAGGCTTCCGCGGTCATCTCGGTGCGCGATGTCAGCATGCGATTCCCTATCCCGAAGCGGTATCGCGAATGGCTGTTCTCGCCATTTGAGCCACGGCGTATCTGCACTGCCCTGACCCACGCCTCCGCCGAGGTCCAGCCGGGCGACCGCATCGCGGTGATGGGCCCAAACGGGGCAGGCAAGACCACCCTGCTCCGCCTGATTGGCGGGGTTATCTTTCCCAGCGAAGGCGAGATTCTCGTGAACGGCCACGACACGGTCCGCCAGAACGGAATTGCCCGCAGGTCCGTCGGCTTCGTCTTTAACGAAGAACGGAGCTTTTTCTGGCGCCTTAGCGGCATCCAGAATCTTGAGTTCTTCGGCGCCCTCGATAATCTTGCCGGACCCGACCTGCGCCATCGCATTCATCACGCCCTGCGCAGGGTCGGTCTCGAGGGAGCGGCCAACCAGGCCGTCTCCGGCTACAGCTCCGGCATGAAGCAACGCCTCGCGCTGGCGCGGGTCCTCATCCTCGAACCCGATGTCCTCATCCTCGATGAGCCCACCCGCGCCCTCGACCCCATTGCCTGCGATGAGATGATCGACCTTCTGCTCGAGGAAATTCACCGCAGTTCCCGCAAGACTCTGCTGATCGCCACTCACCGCGTTGAGGAGGCAATGACCCTCTGCAATAAAGTCATGATCATCGATGGCGGACGCATTCGTGCCTTCGATTCGATTGAGAACATCACCGCGACCGGAATGCCTCTTCTCCGCTACTACCGGGAAGCCCTGAGAAGTGAGGTTGCGCAACCATGAGAGGCGTCCTTCGTAAAGCCCTCGCATTCATCCGGCGCGACTTCGCCATCGAATCCGGCTATCAGGCTGCTTTCCTGATGGGCATCGTCGAGTCGATCATGCTCCTGATCATCTTCCACTTTATTGGAACCCTCGTGGTTCCTCGCGCCACTTCATCGCTGGCGCGCTATGGAGTCCAGTATTTCTCCTTCGTGCTCATCGGCATCGCATTCGCCCGCTACTTCGACCTGGTTCTCAAAATGTTTTCCGACTCGATTCGGACCGCCCAGGTCACTGGCTGCCTCGAAGCCATGTTCTGCAGTCAGACCGGCTGCGTCCCGATCGTGTTGATGTCCTCCCTCTACAGCCTCATCTCCGGCGCCCTGCAGCTTCTCATCATCCTGCTCGGCGGCGTGCTGATGTTCCACGTCGACCTCAGCCACATGAACGTGTTCGGCACCCTCGTGGTCCTCGCTATCTCGATTGCGATCTTCATGGCCTTCGGCGTCCTCTCCGCCGCTGCAATCGTCTGGCTTAAAAGGGGCGATCCGATTACCTGGATTCTGGGCGGCTTCGGCAGCATTCTGGGAGGTGCCTATTTCCCCATCGACGTCATGCCGCACTGGCTCCAGACGCTTTCCTTCCTCGTGCCCATTACCTATTCCCTCGACGCGCTCCGCTTAACCATGCTGCGCGGCGCTTCTCTGAGCTATATCGCCCGACCCGTTACGATCCTGGTCCTGATGGCGGTCGTTCTTCTGCCTGCCAGCGCTGCTCTCTTCGCCGGCGCGGTGCGCAGGGGCCGCAAAGAAGGCACGCTGATGCAGTACTAGGTGTGGAGTGTCAACAGGTTGTTCCGGTCGAGAGCTGATCGGCTGACGGGTGGCAACGAACCGAGACTAGCATGGGGTCGATGCCAGTTGTACTGGTGCAGCCAGGGGCGAAGCTGCTGGCTGCGTTCGTCGGAGTTCTG
>DATAWS010000009.1:0-49736 GCA_036267095.1 Acidobacteriaceae bacterium | reverse complement strand
GGGCTGCCCGATTCCGGCGGCTGGCCCGCGATTACGAACGGCTGGCAACCACCCTCGGCGCTTTTCACTTCCTTGCCTGCGCCTGCCTCATGCTTGCCACTCTGTTCAGAATCCTCGCTGCAGGTTAATAACAGGCTCTAGTGGTCGAGCTGGACGACCAGATTCACATCGACGGGAATCGTCTGGTTATCGAGCGTGGCAGGACGCCAGCGGAATTCGCGCACCGCCTCGATGACCCGTGCGTTCATGGTGGGAGACAGAGGCTGCACGACCTCGATGTTCGAGGACTTGCCGGTCTCGTCCAGGCTGAGCCGGAGAACGACTTTGGCCGGGTTGGGATACGAGCTCAGGCTTGCATCGCCAGGGATGTTGATCGTGGTTGAGTTTTCGATCTGGGGACCGCTGATCCCAGTGGAAACCCGGTGAGCCACGGCTGCGGTTGAGAGGGTTGCGTTGTCGTTGGGTTTGGGAGTTGCTGCCGAAGCAGCAAGCGTGACGGCGGAGAGCAGGCTTGCGACGAGAATGCGACGCATAGGAGACCTCCGTTGGGCCAATAGTTTCCGTCACTAAATTAATCCGAAATCGACACGATTGTCAACATATTTGGGAATGACTTTTGTTTTGAATCCCTTGTGCTTATAGCTTCTTCGTCGCATAAAGATTTCTTTTGGCGGAGGCTGACAGGCGCGCTTTCAGCCAACCGCTTCTTGGCCGACCGGCTTTTAGCCAACCGCTCCGTTAGCCGACTCGTGCCCGCGCAGCGAAGCGCTTCCCTCACCGCGGCCAGCAAAACAACTCCCCGGCGCGCGCCCGCCCGCCAGGGTGCAGCGTCACCAGGCAGATTGTGGTGGGAAAAATCAGCTGCGCAAAACAGGACGAATGTGCAGCTCTTTCAGCTGCGCGTCGCTCACCTCAGTCGGCGCGTCCATCATCAGGTCGATGGCCTTCGCCGTCTTCGGAAACGCAATCACCTCGCGCAGACTCGTAGCCCCGGCCAAAATCATCACCAGGCGGTCGAGCCCCAGCGCAATCCCGCCGTGCGGCGGCGTCCCATACTGCAGCGCTTCAAGGAAGAATCCGAAGCGCAGCTTCGCTTCCTCTTCCGACATGCCGAGGGCGCGGAAGATCTGCTCCTGCACATCCTGGCGGTGGATACGGATCGAGCCCGACCCCAGCTCGAGCCCGTTCAGCACGATGTCGTAAGCGAGCGCACGAACATTTTCCGGATCCGACTCCATCCGCCCCGCGATCAGGTCGTCTTCATGCGGCGAGGTGAACGGGTGGTGCGCGAACGTCCAGCTCTTCATCCCCTCATCCCACTCGAAGAAAGGAAAATCCGTAACCCACAGGAATTTGTAATCATCCGCAGTCCCTTTTTTCTCGAAGGCCTTGTGCTCGTCCTGGAAGCGCTTCGCCAGATCGAGCCGAAGCTGGCCCGCCTTCTTATAAATCCACAGACGATCCCGTGGCGGAGCCTCGACGCCAACCCGCGGCGACAGGATGATGAGCCGGTTCTCCGGCCCGATCTTCGCGAGTCCGCAGTTCTTCGCAGCCGCAGCATCGATCCGCTGGGCCAGCCCGGCGAATTGAGCAGACCCAGCCAGGCGATCGATATCAAGGAAGGCAAGATCCGGCGCAGCCGCCGCATTGATCTCCCCCGCAAAGGCCTTCTTCTGCGTATTGCTCATCGCCTGCTTGCCCGGAATGACAATGGCCACGATGGGCTGCCCCGGCTCGATCTTCAGCGACGCAATCTCTTCCGCCGTGAACACCTCGCGCACGTCGGTCATGGGCGGCAGTCGCAAGTCCGGCTTGTCGATGCCGTACTGCCGGATCGCCTCGTCGTACGTCATGCGCGGGAAGGGCGTCGTGATCTTTTCGCTGCTGACTTCGAAGGCGGCGTTGAGGAAGCCTTCGACGATCGCGAAGATCGTCTCCTGCTGCGGAAACGTCATCTCCAGGTCGATCTGCGTGAACTCCGGCTGCCGGTCCGCGCGCAAGTCCTCATCGCGGAAGCAGCGGACGATCTGGAAGTATTTGTCGAGCCCGGAGATCATCAGAATCTGCTTGAAAATCTGCGGCGACTGCGGCAGCGCGTAGAAGTGTGCCGGGTGCACGCGGCTGGGCACCAGATAATCCCGTGCGCCCTCCGGTGTGGAGCGGGTCAGGAACGGCGTCTCGATCTCGAAAAATCCCTGGGCGTTCAGAGTCTCGCGAATCGCGAGAGCGACTTTGTGGCGAGTCTCGATGTTGCGCGCCATCTCCGGGCGGCGCAGGTCCAGATAGCGGTACTTCAGCCGCACTTCCTCGTTCTGGATCGCCTCTTCGGCCGGCGAAAACGGCGGCACCTTCGAGTCGTTGAGGACCAGCAGCTCCGTCGCGGCGACTTCGATCTCGCCCGTCGCCATCTTGGGATTCACCGCGTCGGCGCCGCGCAGCCGCACCTTGCCGATGGCGGCGACCACATACTCAGGTCGCACGTGCTCCGCTTTGGGATGGCCCTCGGGCGAGATTTCCTTGTCCAGCACGATCTGCATGATGCCGTACCGGTCCCTCAGGTCGAGAAAGATGAGGTTGCCATGATCGCGCCGGCGGTTCACCCACCCCATCAGCGTGACGGTCTTGCCGGCGTCCGCGGCGCGGAGCTCGCCGCAGGTGTGGGTGCGTTGATGGGTGCCGAGAAAATCAAGCAAAGTCGGGATTCCTAACTGGGTTTCAGCGCCTGCGCGAGCGCATCGCGCGCGATTTTGGTCTGCTCGCCGGTGGCGAAGTGCTTCACTGTGAGGATACCGGAGGCATGCTCATCTTCGCCGTAGAGGATGATGGCGCGCGCCAGCTTGTTCCCAATTTCGAACGATTTCTTGAGCCGGAAACCGCCGTCGCCCAGCTCGATCCGCAGCCCCTGGCGGCGAAGATCGCGCGCCAGAGCCATCGCCGGAGCATTCAATCCCTCCCCCAGAGGTGCAAGAAAAGCATCCGCCAGCCCGGGCTCCGCCGGAGCCGCTTCGGCTTCGCGGTTTTGCTGAGTGAGAATCAGCCGGTCCAGGCCCATCGCAAACCCAATCCCCGGAGCCTTCGGCCCACCCAGCATCTCCGACAGCCCGTCATAGCGTCCGCCCCCCAGCAGCGCGTTCTGCGCGCCCAGCCCACCATGCGTGAACTCAAACGTCGTCCGCGTGTAGTAGTCCAGCCCCCGCACCAGCCGAGGATTGAGCGTGTACGGCACGCCGCACGCGTCCAAAGCTGAGAGCACGGCGGCGAAGTGCCCCGTCGAAGCATCGTCGAGATAGTCGGCGATCTTCGGGAGCGCCTCGATGATCGGCTGATCTTCCGGCACCTTGCAGTCGAGCACCCGCAGCGGATTCGTCTCTGCCCGCCGCTGGCAGTCCCCGCACATGCGCGGCGCAACCTCGCGCAGGGCCTCGCGCAGGGCCGCAATGTATCGCGGCCGGTCCGTCGAGGACCCGACCGAATTCAGCACCAGCGTCCAGCCGGTGATGCCCAATTCGTCCAGAAAGCTCGCCAGCATTTCGAGCACTTCCGCGTCCCGCAGCGGCGATTCCGATCCCGCACTCGGCGGCCCAATGACCTCAGCGCCGATTTGCCAAAACTGCCGATACCGCCCCTTCTGCGGCCGCTCGCGCCGAAACTGCGGCCCGATGTAGTAAAGCTTCTGCAGCAGCCCCGTCTCGCCAAGCTTGTGCTCGATGTACGCCCGGACGACGCCGGCGGTATTTTCCGGCCGGAGCGTCAGCGACTGCGGCTTCTCCGACTGCGCCCGCGCCCGGTCCTCCCACGTGTACATCTCTTTCGAGACGATGTCGGTTTCCTCGCCCACCGACCGGGCAAAGAGCGCCGTGTCCTCAAAGATCGGCGTCCGGATTTCGCCGAAGTTATAGCGCCCGAAGACGCGGCGGGTCGCCGTCTCGACGCGGTTCCAGAGTTCGGTCTCCGGCGGCAGCAGATCGCGCGTGCCGCGCACAGCTTTAAGCAGGGTCATGGAAGTGTTCAGGCTTCAGTTTACCGAATCGCGGCGCGCGGCCTGGGTGCGCCCGGTTCCTCCCGGGGAGTCTGACGCGGTTCGCAAAAGCCTTCCGCAATCCAGGCACCCAGCAGAATGGCCGCCGCGAAGGCCGAGAGAAAGATGCCGAGCGGGACGAAGCCCAGCGCAAAGGGCGCCGAATGGAACACGGCATCGATCAGGAAGCCGATGAGCGCGACAGCCAGCAGCAGGAGTCCGACGGCGAGAATGCTTTTGCCGATGAGGCGGATGCGGCGGAAGCCCTCTTCGACGGCCATGCGGCCAATCTACCACCGCTCTGGCGGCAAAAGTGCGCCGCGCCCGGAAACCCTCAAGGCGCGGTTGGATTCAGCCGGCGGCGCATCAGGAATCGCTCAAGCAGCGCGGCGATGAAGAGCAGCAGGAGCCCGGCAAAGACGAACGGCAGCGCGACGAGGCCGAGGTTGAGCAGAAGCGATGAGGGCAGGTGAAACAGCGCGAGGATCCATCCCAGAAAGCCGCAGGCGAACATCGACACGCCCAACGCAGAGAGACCCTGACCGAGCTTTGCCGAGAAACGAACCGCGGCTGCCACCGCCATGGCCGCCACGGTAGCACGCCACTAGTAAGACGGCGCAGCCGAAGTCGCGCCGCTGGCGACATCCCGATGCAAAGTCCTAGGCGCGGCTCAGGTAAGCGCCCTCGGCCGTATCCACGCGGATCTTCTCGCCCTCATTGATGAAGGGCGGCACCTGGACGATCAGGCCGGTTTCCGTCTTTGCCGGCTTCGTCACCGACGAAGCGGTCGCCGACTTCAGGCCGGGCTCGGTTTCCACCACGGTCAGCTCGACCGTCTGCGGCAGCTCGATGCCCACCGGCGTGCCGTCGTGGAACGAGACCTTGATCTGCTGATTGGCGGTCAGGTATTCGACCGCGTCGCCCAGCGTGTCGCGCTTCAGATGGGTCTGCTCGTAGTTCTCGGTGTTCATGAAGTAGTAGTCGTCGCCGTCGTTGTAGAGGAAGTCCATCGGGATTTCGTCCACCACGACACGCTCGATGGGGTCGGGGGAGCGGAAACGCTCCACGAACATGGCGCCGGTACGGATATTGCGCAACTTGGCCTGAATGAAGGCGCGCAGGTTGCCGGGCGTGCGGTGCTCCACCGAGAAGACGAGGTGGAGGTCGTTGTTGTGCTTGATGATCATGCCCGGGCGCATCTGGGTGGCGGGAATCGCCATGGGAAGCTCCTTGCAAATAATGAGTCGGAAACGTGGCGGCAGAAACAAGCCGCAGAAGGCGAACCGGGGTCCGCACCGATGCTGGTTCCGTCAGCTTTGATTTTATAGCAGTGCGCAACGGCCTGGCCGCGGGGCGCGATCAGCCGCCAAACAGACGCTTGAAGAAGTGGCCAACGTGTCCGAAGAAGCCGGTCGCGTGAGGCTTCTCGGGCGGCGCCTGTGTGACTACGGGCGGAGGCGGCCCAGCCGGATGGTTGACCGCGGTCGGCGGAGTGTTGACCTCTGGGGGCGGCGCCGCGGAGTTGTATACCAGCGGCGCTTCGATTTCCACGTGCGGCTGCCCGGCTGGAACCACGGGCGTGGACGAGGGTCTCGGCGGGGGCGCCAGGCCTTCGCTCTCGGCCAGAGGGAACGGATTGTTGGCTTCGGCTTTGTTTTTCGCGACCGTCTCGCCCGGCTGTGCGGGGTTCGACCCCGCTACGCCGGCGCTCGCGACCGACAGCGGCTGATCCGGCGGGCAGCCGCACGCTTCCGGCTCGTTGTCCACTACTTCGCGCAGGCTGCCGTGCTCGAAGAGAACGCGCTGGTTAGGCTGAATGCGATAGGCCCCCCCCTCGAAAAGGCTGCTGGCCAGAACGTAGGGCGCGTGATCGCCATGATTATCCACGCAGGTGTCGCCCTGGCGATTGACCCGCAGGCTCAGGTCGGCGTCGCCGGGCGGCGAGATCAGAATGCGCAGGTCGGGGGTGAGCACCACATCGGAGTACTGGCCGGGCGTGTAGTGAGCCTCCACGGCGCCGCGGTCGATGGCCATCATGAGAGCGCCGCCGGGCGTGGTGTTGTCCGTGGAGAGATGGATTTGCGTGGAGGCGCAAACGTTCAACTCGCCGCCGCGGCTCAGCTGCACGTGCGCCGTCTTTTCGCCCGCCGTGATGGAGCCGTTGTTGCCGATGACCGCGCGGCCGTCAGCTACCGAGAGCGTACCCGAGACCGAAACGCCTTCGAGAGGCACAGTGGCAATGCTCATCACAGCGGCCGTAGGCTGCTCGGGCGGCGCCTGTTGGGCAGAGGCGCCGAGAGCACAAGCCAGCGCAAGCATCGCAGCGGGTCGCGGACGGAAACGCATCGTCATTGCAGATTCAGGAATTCAGGTTCAGGAAATTCTCGATCAGGCGCTTGCCGTCCGCCGTAAGCACGCTCTCCGGGTGAAACTGGACCCCTTCAACGGCGTACTTGCGGTGGCGCAGGCCCATGATGGTGCCGTCGGCGGTGCGCGCGGAGACTTCCAGCTCGGCGGGCAGGCCCTTTTCTTCGACGATCAGCGAGTGGTAGCGGGTGCAGGTCATCGGCGTCGTCAGCCCGGCAAAAATGGTCTTGCCGTCGTGCTCCACCTCGCTGGTCTTGCCGTGCATGAGCTTCGGTGCGCGGACCACGTTGCCGCCAAAGGCCGCGCCGATTGCCTGATGACCGAGACAAACTCCCAAAATCGGAACCTTGCGGGCCATGTGGCGCACGAGGTCCATCGAGATGCCGGCCTCCTGCGGCGTACAGGGCCCGGGCGACAGCACAATGCGGTCGGGATGCAGGGCTTCCACTTCGTCCGGAGTCAGCTCGTCGTTGCGGCGCACGACGACGTCCGCGCCGAGCTCACCCATGTACTGGACGAGGTTGAACGTGAACGAATCGTAGTTGTCGAGGACGAAGACCATCGGTTTCCTTAGTGTAGCGCCGGGTTTGTGCCGAGCCGGCGTGGCGGGCGCTCTTGCGCCGGTGCTATGCTCTTCGCGTCGGAGGTTCCTGGTATGAAGCTCCTTCTCTCCGCTCTTCTTCTGGCCGTTGTGCCGGCCGCTTTCGCTCAGGGCCAATCCAAGCCATCCGGCCCCGATCTTATGTCGGGGCCGCGGGTCATGATCGGACCGGACGTCGTCCCCGCCCAGGCTCGCTGTCCGCTGACGCTCACCAGCGCACGGCTGGACTGGCCGGGATCCTACATGCCGGTGACCAGCGCCGACAGGGTCATGGAGCCGAGTCTGGCGCTAGGGTTCCAGAACTCCAGCGGAAAGGCGGTCCGATCGGTGGCCGTCACTGCTGAGCTGCGGGTGAAGAAGGACGTCTACGCGCTGGACGCGACGCCGGTTGACGTGCGGCTGAACTTCGCGGGGAGCCGGGATCTCAACCACGACCTGAACAAGGACCTTGACCAACTGGCGACGATTCCGCTGCCGAAGGGCCTGCATGAGTACGGCTTGGTGCAGGTGCGGCTGGATCAGGTGATCTTCGCCGACGGCAGTTTGTGGAAGGCTGCGGCGAAGGTGAATGCCTGCGAGGTGAGCAGCTTCGGGATGATCGCTACCAGGTAGCAATTGCCGTTGCGGGCGGACGCGCTTCGCGGAACAACGAACCGCTCAGCTTTCCCTCGCTTTCTCGACGGCGCGGACCACGGCTTTCGCCTTGTTGAGGCTTTCCTGGTACTCGCTCTCCGGGATCGAGTCGGCGACGATGCCGGCTCCTGCCTGGATGCATCCTTTCTTACCTTCCACGAGCAGGGTGCGGATCGCAATGCAAGCGGTGAGATTGCCGGAGTAATCCGCATAGAGGACGGTGCCCCCATAGATGCCGCGCCGCGTCGGCTCCAGCTCCTCGATGATCTCCATTGCGCGGATCTTGGGCGCGCCGGAAAGGGTTCCGGCGGGAAAGCAGGAGCGGAGGGCATCGACGGCGCTCAGATCCGGTCGGAGTTTGCCTTCGATGTTGCTCACCAAATGCATCACATGCGAGTAGCGTTCGACGAACATTAGATTTGTCACTTGGACGGTGCCATATTCGCTGACCCGGCCCACGTCGTTGCGGCCCAGATCAACGAGCATCACATGCTCGGCGCGCTCCTTCTCGTCATGCAGCATCTCTTCGGCGGCGGCGATGTCCAGAACTTCGGTTGCCCCGCGCGGGCGGGTCCCGGCGATCGGGCGGTACTCGATCTTCCGACCCTCGACGCGGACCAGCAACTCGGGCGAAGAACCGACGATGTGCGTGGTTTCTTCTTTCTCTGCGCCGGTTCTGCGGGCGAAGCGCAGGAAATACATATACGGCGACGGGTTGACTATCCGCAGTGCGCGGTAGACGGAGAAGGGATCGACGCCAGGCTCCATGTCGAGTCGCTGCGAGACGACGACCTGGAATACATCGCCGGCCGCGATATATTCCTTCGCCTGCTCGACCGCCTTGAGGAACGCCGCCTTGCGCGTCTGGGGCGCAATCCTCAGTTTGCCGCGCGGTTTCTTTGCTGTCAGTTTGGGCAGTGGCTGGGCGAGGCGCCGTTCAAGGGCATCGAGGCGGCGGAGCGCGTCGGCATACGCGGCCTGCGGCTTGTGGCGGCCGAGATCCGCGGTCACGATGAGCAGGATCTCTTTCTTCACGTGATCGAAGGCGAGCACCTCGTCGAAGAAAAGCAGGCAGGCGTCGGGAAGCTGGAGGTCATCCTTCGTGATCGAGGGCAGCCGTTCGATCTGGCGGACCACGTCGTAGGAGAGGAAGCCGACCGCGCCCGCGGTGAAGGGCGGCAGGCCGGCAACGCGGGCGGGCGAGTGGCCGTGGAGCGCGTCGCGCAGCAAAGCGAAAACGTCGCCGGTGACGGATCGGCTTCTGCCGTGTTCCGTAATTTCGATTTGGTCCCCGTGGGAGACAATGCGCCGGCTGGGACCGATGCCGACGTAGGTGTAGCGGCCGAGACGCTCCCCGCCCTCTACCGATTCGAGCAGAAAGCACTCCGGCTCAACGGCCGAACTGGATTTCCCTGAGCCGCGGCGTCCCGGGCTCGAAGTGAGGCGCAGGAAGGCCGAAACCGGCGTCTCGAGATCGGCGGTGAGCGTGCGATAGAGCGGAACAAGCGAGTGCGTGCGGGCGAGCCGCAGGAACTCGGCGCGAGCAGGAAGCGAGGGTCTCATCTTGATCACTACGAACTCTCAGCCTATCGTACAAACATTGCGCAGAGGCAGCGGAGCCTGGCAGGCCGTTTACCAACCCTTCAGTCCCGGGTTTGCGGAGCGGAGGACGCGGTCCTCAATATCCCCGTCGGAACAGGGCCAGGCCCACTTCATTGCTACAATAGGCGGCTTAAGCTCTGGAGGTTCGCACGGTGAAGCCCTGGTTGGTGGTTGCGTTCGCGGCGGGATTTTTCCTGAGCGCCGGCTGCAGTGCTGGGCGCGAAGCCCAGGCGCAAACGCATACGAACAATCCTGCCCCGCCCGCGAATGCCGCGAGTGTCCAGCTGGGCCACAGCGTCGCTGCGCTCTACGGTCCATGGAGATTTACCGTAGGCGATTCGCCGGTGGACCCGCGCACGGGCGGGCCGCTGTGGGCCGAGCCGGACTTCGATGACTCGCGCTGGGAGACGGTCGACCTTTCCGGGCAGACGCAGTCCATCGATCCCATCATCGGAACACCCGATTACGTCCCGGGCTGGACCGCGAAAGGTCATCCCGGGTACTGGGGTTATGCGTGGTACCGCATCCGGGTGCAGATCGACAGCCGGCCGGATCTGGGGCTGGCCATCGCCGGCCCCTCCGATGTGGATGACGTCTACCAGTTCTTCGACAACGGGACGCTGAGGGGGACATTTGGCGATTTCGCGCCAGGGCATCCGCCCACGGTGTATACCACGCGGCCCGTGATGTTCCATCTGCCCCAGCGGCAGGGCGACGGCAGGACGCAGGTCTTCGCGTTCCGCGTGTACATGATGCCGAATACGCTGACCCAACTGGACGATGTAGGAGGCTTCCATAATGCGCCGCTGCTCGGCGAGGTGGGCGCGATCACGTCGCGCTACCAGGTGCAATGGGAGGAACTCTATCGAGCCTATGCGTCGGAGCTGATTGAGGCGATTGTGTTCGCCATTCTCGCCCTGGTAGCCGTCAGTCTGCGGCTCTTTGACCGGTCCGATCCGATCTATCTGTGGATCGGCGCGGTGATGCTCGGGCAGGCCGCCGTTGGGGCTATGGTGGGGCTGGGCGCCTGGACGGAAGCGATCAGCGGCCTCACGACAAACGTGCTGCGCCATGTATTTCTGAATCCGCTCCTCCTTGCTGGCTGGGTGATGCTGTGGCGGTCGTGGTTCCAGTTGCGGCGCGGACGCTGGATTCTGTGGGCGCTGCCGGGCCTGGTCGCTGCCCTGATGGTTTCCATCGCGCTGGGCGATAATCTCTTCTTCTTCATCCTGTCCCAGAACGTAAGCGCTCCGTTCCATACCTTGTCGCTGGTGCTTCGCCTGGCACTGTGGGTTCTGCTGCTGGTAACCGTAGGCGAGGGCATCCGCGAACAGGGACTTGAGGGGTGGCTCGCGCTGCCGGCGGCGCTGCTCGAAGGAATCGGCGCCTTCGGAGGAGAGCTGATCTACCTCCACGTCCACGAAATCTGGTTCCCCCTCGGGCTGCAATTCCAGGTCGCGGACGTGGCCAATCTGCTGCTGGTGGCGACCCTGGCGGTGCTGCTGCTGCGGCGGCTGGCGCTCAGCATCAAACGACAGCGGCTGATGGCGCTCGATGTGAAGCAGGCGCAGGAAGTCCAGCAGGTGATCCTGCCGCAGGCGCGGACGGTCCTGCCTGGCTTTGCCATCGAGAGCGAATATCGGCCGGCCCTGGACGTCGGCGGGGATTTCTTCCAGATCATTCCGAACCCGGCCGACGGTAGCCTGCTGGTGGTAGCCGGCGATGTGACCGGCAAAGGGCTCCAGGCAGGAATGATGGTAGCGCTGCTGGTGGGCGCCATTCGGACGGTGGTGGGCTTCAGCGACGATCCTGTGGTGATGCTGCGCGAGCTTAATCATCGGCTGATGGGGCGTGGCGATGCGCGGGCCACCTGCCTCGCGTTGCGGATCGCAGCCGACGGTTCTGCGACCCTCGCCAATGCCGGTCATCTGCCCCCCTATCTGAACGGCCAGCTCATGGACGTGGAGGGATCGCTGCCCCTCGGCGTGCTCGACGATCCGGAGTTCACCCTGTTGCGCTTTACCCTGGCGGCCAACGATCGGCTCACCCTGCTCTCGGATGGAATTGCGGAGGCGACCGACGCGGAAGGCCGCCTCTTTGGATTCGATCGCGTGCTGGAGATGCTCCGGCAATCGCTGTCCGCCGAGGAGATTGCGATGGCGGCCCAGCGCTTCGGGCAGGAGGATGACATCAGCGTGATCCTCGTAACCCGGACGGCGGTCCTGGAGCCGGCGGTAGCGTAAAGCGCCCTCCATGGCGGCCTTGGTTTGCCGGAGTGTTCGCTCTCAGGACAGAAACGCGAGAAAAGTGTCGACGATCTGCTGCGGCAGGGTGGCGCGGTTCGTCTTTATCAGCAACTCGTGGCCGGCAGACTCGACCGGCAGAAGCCGGGTGAGGGCCGGGATCAGCGCCAGCCCGGCGGCCATCTCGTCGAGCGAGCCGAAAGGGTCGCGCGCGCCCTGAACGAAGAAGGCCGGCGTGTGCAATTCCGGGAAGTGCTGCGTGCGGAGCTGGTCGGCCTTGCGCGGCGGATGCAGAGGGTAGGAGAGGAGCAGGAGCGCCTCTGCCACGCCAGGTTCCGCAGCAGCGAGCATGGTGGCCTGGCGTCCTCCATATGAATGGCCGCCGAGGAAGATGCGGACGTGTTCCGGATCGGGCAGCGAGGCGCGCAACGAGGCGGCGGCGCGCAGGCCGGCCTGGTCAATGGCGGCGGTGCGGATCGGCGGTCCGTGCGGAAGCTGCTGGCGAAAAGGCAGATCGCAGCGCAGGATGGTGACGCCGCCCGCGGAGAACGCGTCGGCGAGGGCGACCAGAAGAGGGGTCTCGCAGTTGGCGCCTGCGCCGTGGGTTAGAACGAGGCCCGCCCTCATCCGGTTCGAGTTTGCCTCGTGCAGAAAGCCGCGAACCGGCGGATCGGTGGAGGCAGAAAAAGCGCATCCCAATGAGGTTACAGGACGCAGGTTCTTCGAGCCGACGCCCGCAGTTGCGGACCTGTGGGAACCTGGCGGTTGCCATTCGCGTAAACAGCGCTATGGATGCGTTGTATTCATGGCCGTGGGTGGAAGCGCACGTGGCCCGCACGATGGAGGAGTGGCAGGCGTGCTCGGCGGCCCGGCTGCCGGAGGCGTGGCGGTTCTCGCGCGAGCAGCAGCGGCAGCGCGAGCGGGCTTATGATGCGGCGCGGGACGAGGTCGAGAGGGAAGCGAAGCGGGCGCGGCGCGGCGCTGTCCGGGGTTCCGTGGGAGGATGGCGCAGCGGGTTCCAGAGAGGTGCCGGGGGGGGCGAACGTCAAGGAAAACTTAAGAAAGACCCGGCCGAGACTCGAGGCGAAATCCAAAAGAGAATCACGGCGGCGTTTGCACGGTTTGCGGCCACGGCCCTGGACCTTCCCGATGAAGCAATCACGCTGCTCACAGAGGATTTTCTGCCTGTGGGTACGGGATTGGCGCGCTGGGCGCGGCAGTTCGATCCCGGGCTGAGCATGGCCGAGATCATCCAGGCCGCGCGGAACGCCTGGACCGCATGCGGGTTGCAGCCGCTCTTGGGCCAGCCAATGCGCCTGACGCCGTCGATCCTGGGCTACAGCCTGCTCTACCCCTACAGCGACAATTTTCTCGACGGCGAGACCTCGGATGCAGCGAAACTGCGCTTCAGCGAGCGATTCCGGGAGCGGCTGCGGGGCGACACGGTCGCCGCGCGCGACGACCGCGAGGCACCCGTGTGGGCGCTGGTGGACCTGGTGGAGCAGGAGTATCCGCGAGCGAGATTCCCGCAGGTTTATGACTCGCTGCTGGCCATCCATCGGGCGCAGGAATGGAGTTTGCGGCAGGTAAGGGGCTCCACCGACTGCCCGCTGGAGGATTTGCTGCGCGTGAGCTGCGCGAAGGGTGGAACCTCCGTGCTGGCGGACGCCTGCCTGGCTCAACCCTGGCTGACCGAGGCGGAGAACCGGTTTGCCTTCGCGTGGGGCGTGCTGTTGCAGCTGGGCGACGATCTGCAGGATGTACGGGAAGACAGCGAGCGGAGGTCCATGACCCTCTTCTCTCGAGCCGCCGCCCGTGGCGAACGGCTCGATGGGCTGGTGATCCAGCTGTTGACCTTTGCCGAGCGGGTGGGCGCCATGATGGAGGCCCTGCCGCAGAGCACTCCCACGCTGAACGGCCTGCTGCGGATGAGCTGGCGCTCGCTGATCCTGATGGCGGTGGCCGAGGCGCACGAGCACTGCTCGGCGGAATTCTTGCGCGCCGCGGAGGAGCAATCGCCGTTTCGCTTTGGCTTCCTGCGCGAGCGGCGGGAGAAGCTGGCGGGACGGCGAGGCCTGTACGCAACGCTCTTCGAGCTGTTCCTGACTACGGAGGATAGGGCGGGAGTTGGGCTGCCGGTGGCGGACGCGGCGCTGGCCGTTCAGGCGGATGTGGCTTAGCCTACCCGCATGATGTTCACCAAACGGCTGCGCGAGGGAGTCCGCCGCGGCGACATCACCTGCAGCGTGCGCATCTGGACCAGGCCCCACGTGAAGGTCTGCGGCCGGTATCCGATGGAGGAAGGCGCGATTGAAGTGGACTCGATCGAGCCCATCGGGCTGCCGGATATTACGCCGCAGATGGCGCGGGCGTCCGGCTTCCTCGGCGTGCTCGATCTGGTGACGATCGCGCAGCACGGGCGTGGGCAGAACATCTATTTGGTTCGATTCCACTATGTGGCCCCTCAGGGCGGTTCGGGCCACGAGCAAGGCGCCCGCGAAAAACCAGCGAGGAGCCGAGAAAAAACCATCCAAAACTCAGTGAGCGGCGAGATAAAGGCCAGATAAAGCCAAGGAGACGCCAGATCCCAACAGATTCAGCACGGGACAGCGGTGACACTGGTCGCCAGTTGTGTCTCCAAACGATCCAGCAGCTCGTGCTGGCCGCGGAAGATCTTCTTGCGGGCCGCCGCGAGCGAGAACCACGCCGCGCGATCGGCTTCAGGGATTTCGAGCCTGCGGCCGGAGCGCGGAGGCCATTCGACTTCGCAGGTATTGCTGACCAGCGTAGCGGGGTCGAAATTGCCTTCGATGGCCCAGGCCGTGACTTCCTTGCCGGCGGGCTGCCGGATGACGCCGAGCGGGAGGAAGTCGCTGTCCGGACGTTCGAGCGCCAGCGTTGAGCCAGTCTCTTCTTGGAATTCGCGGCGGGCGGCCTCGATGGGCGGCTCCCCGTCGTGGTATTCGCCTTTGGGAATCGACCATGAGTCCTTGTTGGCCCAGAACGGGCCGCCGGGATGGATGAGGAGAACTTCGAGCCCGGGGGAGCGGCGGTACAGGAGGATGCCGGCGGAGCGTTTGGTCATGTGCCTGAATTGATTATCGGACGCGGGGCGGTGGATATCGGGGACGCGCAGGGGAGCCGCCGGGGACCCCGGCACACGAAAGTGTGGGCCAGCGAGAGGAGACACGCAGAGTGGTCAGGGCTGATACACTCCGAAAATCCGGAGGTGGTCATGAAGGGATGGAGTGCCGCGGCGATGGCTGGGGCGTTAATGATGCTGGCGGCGGCGCCGGCGGGTTTCGCGAAGGATAAGACGGCGAATCAGGAGCCATTTGCGTGGGGGATGCAGTCGGGCAACGACGGCTGCGTGATCTTTCGGGAGACGCAGACGGTGATGACGGAGCCGAATGGTCCCAACGGATTCGACACCCATACCGTGATCCAGCTGGAGGTGTTGAACCAGATTCACGCCAACCTGCCGAAAACGAAGTACGACGAGACGAAAGAAGGGCTGGACGATCTCACGAGCCTGAGCGAGACACAGCACCTGAAGTTCGTGAAAATTCCGAAGAAGTACACGCCGGAGCAGCTGGAGAAGGCGAAGACGATGTGCGGGGTGAACTAGCCGTTCGGGCGGACGCGCTTCGCGCCAAACCCATTTCCACGTGAGCTTTGGCATGAAAACGCGCTGGCCTGGCTGGTGACCTCGGACCGCAGGATTCGCGAGGCGTATCCGCGGGCGATCGGGTAGCGGACAAACTCCGAATCCTGGCATCGGTAACTCCGAGCGCCATGGCCCACAGTGGTTACCTCGGCGTGTCGAACGAGCCTTGCCGGGTTCCGGGTCCGGGGCCTATACTCGGACCGTTTGGCCTGGATGCGGGTTGATTCCGGAGTGAACCGGATGTGAATCCAAGCTCGCAGGGCGGAAAAGATCAGGAGTTTCGATGGCGACGGTCTCGTTAGAGCAGGAAATCAATCCGTGGGAAGCGCAGGCGGCGCGCTTCGATTTTGCCGCACGCAAGCTGAATCTGGATGAAGGGCTGTGGCGGGTGCTGCGTTATCCGTCGCGCGAGATCATCGTGCATTTTCCGGTGGCGATGGACGACGGGCGGATCGAGATGTTCACCGGCTACCGGGTGCTGCACTCCCAGGCGCGGGGTCCGGGCAAGGGCGGGATTCGCTACGCGCCGGATGTGACGCTGGACGAGGTGCGGGCGCTGGCCAGCTGGATGACGTGGAAGTGCGCAGTGGTGAACATCCCCTTCGGCGGCGCGAAGGGCGGGGTGATTTGCGACCCGAAGAAGATGTCGCAGGGCGAGCTGGAGCGGATGACGCGGCGCTACACCGCGGAGATCATCGAGTTCATCGGGCCGGAAAAGGATGTGCCGGCGCCGGATGTGAACACCAACGAGCAGACCATGGCGTGGATCATGGACACCTACTCGATGCACATGCGGCAGACGGTGACGGCGGTGGTAACGGGCAAGCCGCTGAACATCGGTGGGTCGCGGGGGCGGCGGGAAGCGACGGGGCGCGGGATTGCGAAGGTCTGCGACGAGGCGCTGAAGTATCTGAACCTGTCGCGCGAAGGCTGCCGGATCATTGTTCAGGGATTCGGCAATGTGGGGTCGAACGCGGCGCGGCTGATGCAGGAGCGCGGCTACAAGGTGATCGGCATTGGCGAAGTGGACGGCGGGCTGTTCAACCCGAACGGGATCGAGGTCGACAGCCTGATCGAGCACAAGCTGCGCAATGGGACGGTGCTGGGCTTCCGCGGAGCGGAAGGGATGCCGACGGCGGATCTGCTGACGAGCGAGTGCGAGATTCTGATTCCGGCGGCGACGGAGAACGTGATCACCAGCCGCAACGCGGAGCGGATCCGTGCGCGGATCGTGTGCGAAGGCGCCAACGGACCGACCACCGCAGTAGCCGACGAGATCCTGGCCGACAAGAAGACTTTCATCATCCCCGACATTCTCGCGAACTCAGGGGGCGTGACCGCGTCCTACTTCGAGTGGGTGCAGGACCGGCAGGGCTACTTCTGGAAAGAGTCGGAAGTGAACGAGCGGATGGAAGCGATCCTCGTGGAGAGCTTCGACGACGTGACGCGGTATGCGGAGGCGCACGCGGTGAACAACCGCATCGCAGCCTACATGCTCGCGATCGACCGGGTGGCGTTCACAATCAAGCAGAGAGGGATCTACGCCTAGCCGGTAGCCTGGAGCCCGCCGTCTGATCCATGATGGGAGTGTCGGATGAGAGTCTCGACGCTCCAACTCGCTGCGTGGATCGAGCTGCTGCTGTGCTGGCTTCTGTGGAGCGCGGCATTTGTTCGTCCCAGTCAGCAGGCGAAGGGACAAAAGAAGGTGGCTCGAGCGCCATCTTCACGGTGGGGGATTGGCCTTGTGACCGTCGGCTTCGCGCAGACGTGGTCGTGGATGAGGCCTGGGGGATCGAGAAAAGCGCGGCCGCACTGATCGTGTCGATGGCGATCGGTCCGCCTTCGGTGGCTTTGGCTTGGGCTGCAACCCGCGAACTAGGCAAACAGTGGCGTTACGAGGCTGCGCTGACCGAGGATCACGAGCTGATCCAGACCGGGCCTTACCGGTCCATCCGGCATCCGATTTACACCTCGATGTTCGGCATGTTGATGGCCACGGCTGCCGCCCTTACGTGGTGGCCAATGTGGGTCGCGAGCGCAGTGGTCTTCCTCATCGGAACCGAGATCCGGGTGAGAGCGGAAGACCGGTTGCTGGCAGAACGGTTCGGGCAAAAATTTGAGTTGTATCGCGACCAGGTCCCGGCCTACATACCCTTCGTTCGCTAGCCGCAGGGCGGTCCATTGCCTGCTGCGCTCCCGGATGTCATGCTCAGACCATGAAGTTTCTCGCTGCCGTGACCCTCCCCCTGCTGCTCGCTCTTTCCCGTCCTGCCCTCGCGCAGGACAGCGGGCCGTGGCGCGCTGCCGATTCCACCGCGAAGACCATTACCGGCGATATTGAGATTGCGAACGGTCGGTTGCTCATAAACTTTGCCGGATTCCCCCTGGCGCAGATTCGCGCGCTCAAACCGGCCGAGGCCTCGGGGGCCTTCGATGCCGACCCGAGCACGCCCGGCGGCGGCAACCTCTACCGGCTCCAGGTGCCGGCGGACAAGCGCTTTCAGCACCACAACACGCTGTGCGGCGGAGAACAGACTCAGTGGATGGCGACCTGGGCCAGCGGTTCCGAGCTGCAGGTGGCCTTCTTTTCGGGACAAAACATGCCCGTCCTGACCCTCGACGCCCTCAACGGCTCGAGTGCCGGCTGTGGCGTCTACCGCTACGTCCGCTGAGACTGACGGCTAGGTTCACGGGTCGCTGCGGTGAAGTCCCGGCGTTCTCCTGCCACTGGCGCAGGATCGATGCAAACCGCGGCGCTGGCGTTGCGCTCGTAAAACATCGTCGGTCCCGTTCTCGCATAGAGAAGATATCCTGCCGCGGTAAGCAGGTGATGAGTTTCGCTGGATAATGCCGTGTCGAAGCTGCCCTGGATCTCAATCGCGATCAGTGGTACCGGGTAAGCTGCAAAATCCATCGATTTCAGGATGGTGGGCTCGTGGCCCTCCACGTCCATGGTGAGGAAATCGACGTTATGGATGCCCTGGTCGCGGCGGATATCCATCAGGGGCATCATTTCGACCACCCGTTTGTGAACGGCCCTGCCTAATCCTCCGGATTCCTACTGCACGGTCGCCTCACCGAGCCCCTCCATTGAGCCGTAGATCGATTCGGGCTGGTGGATAGAGTTCGGCGGTACCCTTGCGATCGCTAACCGCCACGCAGAGATTGATGTCGGATCGACGCACGGTCTTGAACACGTTGATCTTGTAGGGTTCCACGTCAATATTGAGACCCCCCGGCCTTTCTGGTGCAGCAAATAGGTGTTGCTGTGACGTACTGGGTGGAAGCACCCGATATCGACGTAAATCCCTTTGAGCGGACCATGGTAGTCGAAATAACGGACAGCGATAACATCCTCGCCATGTTGCGAGTAGGACTTCATGGGTCGAAAAAGCAGGCAGTCGAGGAGCCCTATAGATTTTCTGGGAATGCGGTTAAGAAAGCGTCCTTTCACTCCGGCCAGCCGCTCGATCGTTCAGGAAGCGGCCCAGAATTCATGATATCGAATGCATATCGGGACAAAATTGCGGACAAGGACCAAATCATCGCGTCGGTAACCTCCGCTCATTTACCGCGCTCTTCTCCCGAGATGACAGTGCCGTCTGCGCAGCGCCCCGGCCCACGAGCGTTGCGAACACGCCGAACAGGACCAGTGCGGCTCCGGCGATTTCATACGGGTTGAGACGCTCGCCCGCGAAGGCCGCTCCCAGCAAGACGGCAATCACCGGATTGACATATGCGTAGCTGGCGACGCGCGTCGGCGAGTCGTGGGAAATCAGCCAGACGTAGGCGGAGTAGCTGATCATCGATCCCGCCACGACGAGATAGGCCAGGCTGAAGACCACCCGCGGACTGAATAGGACCGCAGTTGCGGGAAGGCGCCGAAATTCGCCCACACTCGCCGCCAGGAGCAGGAGGAAGAAGCCGCCCGTGAGCATCTGCAGACCGGCGCTGGCCTGCTGCGGACGCGGCATCGGCAGGTGGCGCGACCACAGGGTCCCCACGGACCAGCAGAGCGTTCCGGCGAGCATGACAAGCATGGCGAGCACCGAGGAATGCGCCGGGCCGGGAGAGCGCACGGCAAGCAGGACGACTCCGGCGAATCCCAGCACAAGGCCGCTCGCCGAAACCGCCGTGGCGCGCCGGGTACGGACGACGAACACTTCGCCGGCAAAGATCCAGACCGGAATCATCGCAAAAACGACCGCGGCGAGTCCGGAGGCGACGCGGGTTTCAGCCCAGAAGAGCGCGGCGTAATCGCCTGTAAACATCACAAGGCCGAGCAGGACGGCGGAGCGGACTTGCCGAGGCGTAATCTGGATCGCGCCGGTGAGACGGGCCCAAACGAAAAGGATGAGGCCGGCGAGAAAGAAGCGGCATCCGGCGGCGAAGAACGGCGGGACTCCGGCCGCGCGGACGACCTCGCGAATGGCGAGAAAGGTTCCGCCCCACAGGATATAAATGGCCGCGTAGGCAAGCAGCTTGCGGACCGGCATGACTCAGGGTACAGGGTGAAGTGTGCAGGTTGCAGAGGCCAGGTATTAGTACCCGGCGCTCAAGCCTCGCTCTCGGGTTCCTACCGCAGCCCCACCAGCCCTCGCACCGACTCGATTAGTTTCTGCGGGTCGTAGCCGATGCCGTCTTTGAAGACCGTATCGACCTTCTCCACGTCGGCGATGTCTTTCGCGGGATTGCCGTCGACGACGACCAGATCGGCCGCCTTACGCGGGGCGATCGTGCCGAAGTTCATGGTCTGCCCAAGCCACTGCGCCCCGTTTTCCGTCGCAATGTGGATCGCCTCTTCCGGAGTAAAGCCCGCTTCCACCAGCAGTTCCAGATTGCGCTGATCGCCAAAGCCCGGCAGCACGCCGCCGTAGCCGGTGGGGTCGCAGCCAGCCATCAGCAGGCCGCCCTGCTTCACGAAGTCGCGCTCGAACTGCATTTCCATCTTCAACTGGCGTGGCTCATAAGAATCCGCCGCATTCTCGGCGATCGAGGCGCGTGTGGTCGCGTAGCTGCCCCACGCATCCGGCAGCAGGGAACTGCGCACCCGCATTTCCTCGTTCATCGGCGGCCGGTTCGGTACCAAGCTCTCAAAGATCGCAAGCGTCGAGGTAACGGCGACGTTGTGCGCGATCAGGTCGTGGATGGTGCCCTGGATTTGTGGGCCCTCCACGTCCATCTTCGCCAGTTCCGCCTGCGCAGGCCGCTGGCCGGGGCAGACGCCCTCCTTCTTCTGCGAGTAGAACTCGGTGTCGACAGCGAGACCATGCTCCAGGTTGTCGATGCCAAGCGAGGCCGCTTCCTGAAAACCGACCGCGCAGAGATGGCCGGTCACCTTGAGGCCTTTCGCGTGCGAATGCTGGATCGCTGCGGCCAACTCCTGCGGCGTGATGTGCATGTACGCCTTGAACGAAGTCATGCCCTCCGCCGACCAGTAATCGACGAGCCGCGCGGCATCGTCGGGTCCAGTAAGGGCGTGCAGTTGCGGTCCGATCGAGGGAGAGCCTTCAAGATACGGACCGGTGAGAAAGAGCTTTGGCCCAGGCATCTGGCCGGCGTCGATCGCCTGCTTGATGGAGATGTCGGTGTAAGGCTCGAGGCTGCCGGCCGTGCGCGCCGCCGTCACCCCGCCCGCGAGATAGAGCCGCGGGGCGCTGTCCGCCATCTCCCCGTACAGCGGCAGCAGGCCTGGGCCGCCGTCCGGCAGTGGGTAAAAGAGATGCTCGTGCATGCCGACGAGACCAGGGAAGACCGTCTTGCCGCTCCCGTCAATCACTTTTGCGTCGGGAGGCGGCGTGGGCTGCGCCATGAAGAGCCCAGCCCAGGAGATTTTGCCGTTCTCGATGAAGATGGACTGGTCGTCGCGCGCTGGCGCGCCCGTTCCGTCGATCACACGGATGTGTTCGAGCACGATGATCGGGGCGGCGATCTTCACATACGGCACCAGCGCTGCCGGAACCGCGGGAGCGGCTGACCCTTGGCCTCCATTGTCCTGAGGTGCCGCGCTGTGTGCGCCCGCCGCCGTCGCCAGTATGCCGATGATTGCCACGGCTGCAAAACGCCTCATGGAATCGTGTCTCCTGCTTCTTTGTCTTCGGGAACGAATCTCCACTATCCGGCGCAGGGCGGCACGCGTCAAGCGCGAGCATGACTCGTCGACGACCCCAGATCGAGCATCGCCTCCAAGCCACAGGTTTGCCAGTACACTCAAAATTGCCGATGCCTGAGCTGCCTGAAGTCGAAACCGTTGCCAGCAGCGTCGATCGCCGGGCGCGCGGCGACGTCATCCTCTCGACGTGGTTCTCTTCGCATAAGGAGCCATTCAAAACGTCGCCCTCGCTCCTCGCCGATGCCCTTGCCGGCCGGAAAATCGCGGGCGTTCGCCGCGTTGGCAAACACATCGTCATGGACCTTGAGAAAGCTCCTGCTCCTCGCGGCGCTTCACGGTCGAACCGCGAAGCCCGCTCGCAGGAAATCCAGTTCGTCGTGCACCTCGGCATGACCGGCCAGTTCCTCGTCGCCGACCCTCGCATCCCTCAGCCGCCGCACACCCACGCCATCCTGCACCTCGCGTCGGGGCGGGAGCTGCGCTTTGTCGATCCGCGGCGCTTTGGGCGGCTCGCGCTTGCCGCACACCCCTTCACCGGCCCCGGCACGGAACCTCTGACGGTGGGAGCTGAAGATTTTGCCGCGCTCTTCCGCGGCCGAAAGCTGGCTATCAAGCCCGCTCTGTTGAACCAGAAACTGCTCCATGGGGTAGGGAACATCTACGCCGACGAGAGCCTGTTCCGCGCCGGGATCCGGCCAACCCGGAAGGCCGGGCGCCTGACCCGAGCTGAGCTGGAGCGCTTGCGGAAGGCTCTGCGGACCGTACTGCAGGCTGCGATCCGCGCCGGCGGATCGTCGATTTCCGACTATGTCGACGCCGACGGAGCCCCTGGATCCTTCCAAATCCAGCACCGGGTCTACGGCCGGGAGGGTCAACCCTGCCGGGTGTGCGCCACGCCGATTCGCCGGATCGTCCTGGGGGGACGGAGTACTCACTTCTGCCCGCATTGTCAGAAGTAGCCAGCGGCGCTTATGGATTTATGGACATCGGCCCTTCTGTTCTACGGGATTCGGAATGAGCTGACTGTCGTAACAAGGCCCAAGTGCTGGAATTTCAATGGTTATGCAAACGGTCCCGCAATTGCTCTTGCATCATTGCCAGCGACGCAGAGGTCCTTGGAAATGGGGACTCTTGCGAAGAGAGATTCCGGTCGAAGAGAGCATATCCTTCGAGGTTTTGCCCCGGCCGGAACATACACGTCCTGATTCCATCAACAGAGTGCAGGACATATTTCGGGAGGCCAGTGACTGGCTGTTTAGTGGGAAATGCCACCCTTCGCGGGTGGCTTTTCCGTTTCCGGAAGGTTCCCCCTTTTTGGGAACCTCGCGGGGTGGACGGCATCGGAGGGTTACCTTCTGCTCCGTTCCACCGGCCGCGGCGCATCGAACCACTTGTCAGGCTTGGCTTCTCGGGGTAATATGGGTTTTGCCCATCGAGCAGCTGATGCCACGCCGGTTATGCGCGAGGCTCGCCGCTATTCTCGAGAGTCAGGAATCACCTCCGGGTCTTGCCCTCAGCCGTCGCGTGCGTCGTCAGAGGAGACACTGCCCGGTGCGAAGGTTGAATCGGCATTAGACAGCAACTCCAGTACGTTCCGTTCATCGGCGCGGCATCCGGTTGCGTTCCCCCGTCTCCGTCCGCAATTGTGGTTTTCGGGCACTCGGGATCGAGGGTCGTCGCGGGTCGAGGGACCCTCACGCATGACGTCTAACCATAAACGCTAACCTTCCGGGGCTGTCCGCGGGGTCTCCCCTGGCCGGCGCCGGAACCAGACCAATCTCCACGGTTCCTGACTCCCGGAGAGGTGAGCATCGCTCCCGGATCCCAGGCTGAGTCAGCCATCGTGGAAACAGCAGCAGGACCAGACAGTCCGTCGCACCAGGAAGTGCAGGCATGACAACAGAGCAGAACCAGCCTCAGCCGCCGGCAGAGAACCCGGCGCAGGCAGCCAACCAGGCGCAAAACCAGGGAGCGGGCGGCCATCGCCGCCGCCGCCGGCGCAAGCGGAACAAGGGAGCCCAGGCCACCACCCAGGGCCAGCCCCAGAACCAGAATCAACAGGCGCCCCCGCCCCCCCAGGCACAAAAGCAGAAGCCGCCCCGGCCGCAGCCCTCCAGCCAGCAGCGCTTCTTCAAGAATGGCAACGGCCAGCAGCAGGGTGGAGGTGGCGGCGGCCGTCGCCGCAACCGGCAGCGCCGCGAGCGCGTCTTTGTTGGTCCTATGGACCACAGTTATCGCACCGTCAACGGCAACGTTGCCGACTCGCCCCCTTCTACCATCGAGTTCCGCAACGGCAACATAAATGGCAATGGCCATTATGAAAATGCCGCTTCGTGGGAACCGCCTCCGCCGCCCATTCGTGAAGACGCGCCCACGCGTATTTACCTCTTCATCGAGGATCTGTTCTTCTTCGCGAAGATCAACGAGTCCGCGCGCAAGCTGGGCATCAAGGTGGCATTCGTCAAGAACGACCCTGAGACCCTCGCCAAAATTGTCGATGCGCCCGAAGAGGAGCGCCCCTCGCTGATCGTCTTCGATCTCAATAACACCGCGGCCAAGCCGCTGACCCTGATCCCGAAAATCAAGTCGAAGCTCAAGCGCGGGACGTCGGTCATCGGCTTCCTTTCGCACCTGCAGGGTGACCTGAAGGCGAAAGCGGTGGAAGCAGGCTGCGACATCGTAATGCCGCGCTCAGCCTTCTCCCAGAATCTGCCTACGTTGCTGCGCCGCCACGGCCTCGACGAGGAGCAGGAAGCGGAGTTCGCCCAGCAGTCCTGATCGAAGCCAATGACAAGAAGCCCCGGCCGTAAGCCGGGGCTTTTCCTTTTGCTCTAAATCGGGAATTGTGCTGCTTGTCAGTAACCGATCGCGTGCTTGGGAGTGAAGATCACCGCATGCAGGTTGCAGGTGTTGAACCCCGACGTGTACTTCTCCACCGCCCCGGTGCTGAACACCAGCTTGAAGTCCATCGCGCACGAGCTCGCGACGCCGCTGTCGAACGTCACCAGAAAGCCGATGCGGGGACCCAGACCAACGCCGGCGGGCAGGATGCTGCTTCCCCAGGTGGTTTGTTCATGCAGAGCAACGAAGATCTGATTGATCTGCCCTCCGGTCCCGTTCAGAAACCAGAAGTCCCGCACATCGAGCGCAGCCTGCACCGGTTTGGGATGCGCCAGTTTCGTCAGCCATGACCCGCCGGTCGTCGCCACCATCGCCGCCAGCACGATGCCCAGCACGATCCCGAAGGTCCGTTTACCGTTTGTCAGATAGCCCATAGAATTCTCTCCTCGAAAGTGTGGAAATGCAGGTTGGCATCGACCGGCTACACTTCGCAGCGCATTAGCCGGACCCAATGGGGGAGACTCGAATGCAGCGACGACTGGCCCACGGCCGACGGAGGGGAAATGGTTTTCGCTAGTCCTGGGGAAGCTCGCGAAAAAGATGTCAACGATGGGGCGTCCATCCTACCCCAGCCCTTTCGCTGGCTTCAAGAAAGTTCTGCAATGTTTTCGGGAATATTTCTCCGCATTCGCCCTTTCTTCGGCTACGCGTGGCGGGTTTTCCAGCCTGTGCGAACCACCCCCCTGGCCGCTGGATCCTTTTCCTTGGGTGTAGAAAGTTGGAGAAATGTTGAAGGCGGGTATGTCTCCGAGTACGAACCCGCCGCCGGACTTTGGCATCTAAGGCACGGAGTGCCACGCCCCTTCCCCACCGGAGCGCTGCCGTACCTTGGCTTCGGACTGTCTTGCCCTAACCCAGCTCGAGGATTCCCATCTCCATGTGCAACAAACGTTCTCGGGAGAATCTCGCTTCCGGCCCGCTTCGCGGCTCTGGTCCCGATCGCGTCGCTGGCAAAAGCGAGATGGCACGCCTCGTCCGTTCTCTCGACTGGTCCCGTTCGCCCCTCGGCCCTGTCGGCTCCTGGCCCGATGCCCTGGTGATCCTCGCCAACACCATCCTCGCCAACCGTCACCCCATGTTTCTCTTCTGGGGAGAGCGGCTCACCCAGATATACAACGACGCAGCCATCCCCTTTCTATCGCCCGACAAGCACCCCCGCGCGCTGGGCCAGGACGCCGATGAGTGCTGGGCCGATGCCTGGCCGGTGGTCGGCCACCAGGTGCAGGCCGCGCTCGAAGGAGAAGCCTGCTGGAACGAAGATCAGTTCGTTCCCATCTTTCGTCAGGGACATCTCCAGGACGCCTGGTTTACCTACAGCTACAGCCCCTCGCGCGACGCCCAGGGAACCATCCGCGGCGTTCTGGTCACGGCGCTCGAGACCACGGCCCAGATGCTCGCCCAGCGCGCACTGCGCGGGGAACGCGAGCGGCTCCTCTCCCTCTTTCAGCAGGCGCCCGCCTTCTTCGCGGTGCTCAAAGGGCCCGACCATGTTTTCGAGATGGTGAACCCGCCCTACCTGCGCATCGTCGGCGGGCGCGACGTCCTCGGCAAACCGCTCCGCGAAGCTCTCCCGGACGTTGTCGATCAGGGCTATGGTGTAATCCTCGATCGCGTCTACCGCACCGGCGAGCCCTTCATCGGCCAGGGACACCGCTTCACCCTCAGCGCCGACCAACGCCATCCGCGCGAGGAACGTCAAGTCGATTTTGCGTATCAGCCACTGCGGGAAAGCGACGGTGCCATTTCCGGCATCCTCGTCTTCGGCGTCGACATCACCGAGCGCCGGCTGGGAGAACAATTGCTGCACGATCAGCGGGAGCGCTTCGACTTCGCCACCGCGGCCGCAGGCATCGGCTACTGGTTCTGCGATCTGCCCTTCGACAAGGTCATCTGGGATGCGCGCGTGAAAGAGCATTTCTGGCTTTCACCTGAAGGCGAGGTCGACATCCGCCTCTTCTACGCTCTCCTCCATCCCGACGACTGCGAGCGCACCCGCCAGGCGATCGAGGACGCGATCGCCAATCACACCGCCTACAACGTCGAATACCGCACCATGGCGTCGGACGGGCGCTGCAAATGGATTCACGCTATCGGGCGCACCGCCTACGATGCGTCCGGTCAACCCCTCCGCTTCGATGGCGTGACCCACGACGTAACCAATCTCCGAGCCGCGCAGGATGCCCGCTCCCGCGCCGAGGACGCCCTCATTCGCACCGAGAAACTCGCGCTCGTGGGCCGCCTGGCTGCTACCATTTCGCACGAGATCAATAACCCACTGGAGTCCATCAACAATCTCCTCTATCTCATTCGCACCTCCACCCAGGAAGAGGAATGCCGCCGCTTCACCGAAATCGCGGAGAAGGAGCTGGCCCGCGTCTCCCACATCGTCACCCACACCCTGCGCTTCAACCGGCGCGCCAATTTCGCCTCCGAGGAGACGCTGTCGGATCTCCTCGACGCCTCGCTGGCGATTTACGAAGGGCGGATGCGCCACTCCGGCATCCATCTCGTGCGCGACTACGCCCCATCGGCCAGTCTCTGCTGCTTTGCCGCCGAGTTGCGCCAGGTCTTCGCCAACCTCATCGCCAACTCCTTCGACGCCACCAAAGACGGCGGCACGGTGCAGGTCAGAGCCCGCTCTCAGACCGACTGGCGCACCGGCTTACCCGGCGTCCGTATCTCCATCGCTGACACCGGCCACGGCATCGAACCCGCCGTGCTGCTCCACCTTTTCGAGCCCTTCTTTACCATGAAGGGTGAAAACGGCACCGGCCTCGGCCTCTGGGTCAGCCGCGAGATTCTTGCGAAACACCACGCATCGATTCGCGTCAGAAGCCGGTCCAGGAGCGGCAGCAGTGGAACCGTCTTCGCCATCTGGCTTCCGCTTCCCGGCATTCGCCAGGGCGTCGAGTCCGCCGCCTGAGGGCTCCGGATTTTCCTCGCGTTTCGCCCCGCCGTCGCGGGCTGCTTCTCCCTGGTGTAAAACGTTGGAGACATGACGAAGACCCTCTGCGCCTCCGCTCTGCTCCTTCTGCTCCTGCCCCTCGCTTCTCCCGCCCAGGAACCGGCAGCCCAACGGGCCGGCAACTGGATCGGCACCTGGGCGTCGTCGCCCATGGGTGAGCCCGTGAACTCCGGCCAGGCCTCGCCCGCCGACTCCACCTACCGCGATGTGGTCCGCATCAGCGCCGGCGGCCCCGAGATTCGCGTGGTCCTGACGAACGAATTTGGTGCGCGTCCCCTCGCCATCGGCGCGGCGCACGTCGCACTCAGCGCCGGCCCCGGCGGAGCCATCGAGCCCGGCTCCGATCATGCCCTCACCTTCGCTGGCCAGTCGTCCATCGTAATCGCCAATGGCGCGCTCGCCGTCAGCGATCCCGTGCCGATGGAAGTCAAGCCGCTCTCCAGCCTCGCCGTCAGCGTTTATCTGCCCGAGCAGCCTATCGGCGCGACCACCTGCCACGAGGACGGCCAGTCCACCAACTTCATCGCCCAGGGAGACACCACCAGCGCCGCAACCCTGGCTTCCCCGCGGCTTATCTACTCCTGGTGCTTCGTCAAGGGCATCGACGTGAGCACGGGCGATCAACACGCGGCCTCCATCGTCGCTTTCGGCGACTCCATCACCGACGGCTGGCAATCCACGCGCGATGCCGACCGCCGCTGGCCCGACATTCTGGCGAGCCGCCTGCAGGCCGACCCGAAACTGGCGCACCTCTCCGTGCTGAATGAAGGCATCGGCGGCAACCGCCTGCTGCACGACGGCGCCGGACCGAACGCGCTCGCCCGCTTCGACCGCGACGTGCTTTCGCAGGATGGCGTGAAATACCTGATCGTGCTTGAAGGTATCAACGACATCGGGCACGTCGCCCAGCCTCGGGATCCTTCGGATCTGATCACCACGCCCCAGCTCATCTTTGCGCTCTCGCAGCTCGTCGCCCGCGCCCACGCGCACGGTATCAAAGTTTACGGAGCCACGCTGACGCCCTACATCGGCGCGAAGTACGCCTCGCCGGCCGGCGAGCAAATGCGCGAGGCCGAGAACGACTGGATCCGCACCAGCGGCGTCTTCGACGGCGTCATCGACTTTGACAAGATCACCCGCGATCCCAATCATCCGAACATGTTCGCGCCGGCCTATGATTCCGGCGATCACCTGCACCCCAACGACGCTGGCTATGCGGCCATGGGGAACGCCATCGATTTGTCGCTGTTCCGGTGACAGAAATCGGCATCCTACCCCGAGGAGAGGTCAGGATGTCCTCCAAGAAAATCGTTTCCCTTTTCAGCCTTGCGTTGCTCGCCGCTGCCGCCGGATGTCACAAAAACAGCGTCGATCCCTCTGCTTTCAAATCGGCCCTCAACGCGTATTACAGCGCTTCGCCCGTCTGCGTCTGGTCGGCGACCGTCAAGTTTCCCGCCCAAGCCGACACCAACAACGAGGATCAGACCAAAGGCTTCGATGTGCTGACTGACGTCGGCATGCTCACGCGCACGCCCGAGCAGAAGAAGCGCTTCCTGATCGGATCGAAACAGGTCAACGATTATGATTTGTCCGGCAAAGGCCGCTCCACCTGGACACCCGACCGGACCCAGCCCGGCTATGGTAACTTCTGCTTCGGCCACTGGCAGGTGACTTCAGTCGACAGCTACACGCCGCCCGATGATCCCGACGCGGCACAGTATGCTGTCTCGTATCACGACGCCGTCAGCACCGTTCCCGACTGGGCCAACTCCGTCGAAATGAAAACCGCCTTCCCCAGGATCGCCGCGGCCACCTCCGGCCAGCACACCGGCACCGCAACCCTGGTGAAGAGCTCAAACGGCTGGCAGGTGACGAACGTGACGCCCGCTCCCACCGGCAACGGCGCGGCTCCGAATCCGCCGCAGTGACGGTGGCCCTTCCCAGGCGAACGAGACCGGGTCGTTTCCTGGCTCAAGGAGCCCCTGCGCCGCCCCCTTACCGCCGCGTCAGCCGCTCCGCGGAAGGCGCCGGCGCGGCGGTAGCCGCCATCTTCTCCACCACGGCGGCCATCGGGGCGACCGCGGCCGGAGCCCCCGCCGGCGCCCACGGCACCCACTCCTCGACTGCGTAATGCTTCGGAAAATTCACCCTCGTCCCGCTCTCGAGGACGGTCTCGTGGATCAAGGACCCGTTGGGAATCTCACGCGTCCAGCGGCCCAGCGGCAGACCCCAGCGTCCTTTGCGGCGGCGCGGGAAAAACTCCGCCATCCACCACGCGCCCCTGAGCGACCGGTGCAGCATGCCTTTCGGATCGGGCTTCACATAGGCGGGCAGGCACGCAGGCGGTGCCGCCCGGCCCAGCACGATCTCCGCGCGCTGGCTGTCCACCTGCAGGCCCTGCGCGGCGGCTTCCACCAACATCCACTCGAAGCTGATCTTCGACAGGCCCGCTTCGCTCTCCGTATAACTGCCGCCCACGTCGGAATGCACGCCGGTGAACCAGGCCTGGCGAATGTCCTGCCCTGGATAGTCGCCCTCGGCCGGCAGCGCCTTGCCCCACAGGTTGTCCTGAAAACAGCAGCGCTTTTCGTGGATCGAGACCACGTGGCGCCCGATGCGGATGATCGGGTTCTGCCCATCGAAGCGCAGATCGATGGGTGAGTTCACCCAGCCGTAAGAGCTGACCGTGTCCCACACCCCGCAGAAATAGATCTCCACCTCGCGGGAGAAAGCGTACTTGAAGGCCTCCTCCGCAGGGAAGGTCTTCTGCTCCGTTTTCATCCCTTTCGTCAACTTCCTGAACATGCGCAGGATGTACGGGATCAGCTGCTCGTTGCCCGGCTCCAGCAGGCCGTACACGTGGAGCAGGCTGCCGACCGCCCGCGCCGTGTAAGCGCCGCGGCTGAATCCAAACAAGAAGATTCGATCACCCGCCTGATAAGTCTCCATCAGATAGCGGTAGGCGTCGCCAACATTCTCCAGCAGCCCCGAACCAAACGCCAGGCCCATGGTCTTCGTCCAGAATTTCTCCATCGGTCCGCGCGCGTTCGGCGAGCCCATGGTGCCCACGCCGGGATGGTAATACGCAATCTGCCCTGGCCCGATTACCAGCGTGTTGTAGAGCTTCACGACATTCGAATCGGTCGCCGGCTGATCGAAGTCATTGCCGGTTCCGTCGCAGCAAATGACGATGTTTTTCGCCATAGGGGCGCCCCCTCGTGCTCGCGCGCATCGGCCATGCCGGTAGGGGCTGCCAGTCTTCCTGGCCGACGGCGCATACGATCTCAGCGGACCCACTATAACCGGTCCGCAGGCCCTTATGAGAGAGAAAGTTGCGTCAGGTGACGCCAGTCACGCAGGGGCCTGTCACGCGCCGCTCGTCACAAGGTCCGCAGCAGAAGAACCGACCCGGCCGGTTTACCCTGGAGGCCAGTGCATCTGCCTGCCGCCCAGCACATGCAGGTGGAGATGATCCACGGTCTGTCCACCCTCCGCTCCCGTGCTGATCACCACGCGGTAGCCTTTGCCCAACCCCTGCTCGCGGGCGACCCTGGAGGCGGCCAGCAGCAGATGTCCCAGCAGCGCTTCATCCCCCGCCTCGGCGTGGGCCAGCGAGGCCACATGCTTCTTCGGGATCACGAGAATATGGGTAGGGGCCTTCGGATCGATGTCATGAAAGGCGTATGCCCGCTCGTCCTCCCACACCTTCTTCGAGGGAATCTGGCCGGCGATGATCTTGCAGAAAAGGCAGTCCACGCTGCGCCTCTTGAGGGGAGATCAGAATTTGAAGTAAACGCCCACCATCGGCTCGGACGTGATGCGGTAGGTATTGGTGGTCAGCGCCGCTTCCCCGAAATCCGGCGTCTCGTAAAAGAGGCCGCGATACTCCAGCCGCAGCCCGATATGGTTGGTGAGCAGGGGGTAGTTGATGCCGGCGCCGAAATTTGCGCCCGGCCGCGCCTGCCAGCTCACGTTCTGCCCGCCGTTCAACGATGGAGAAAAAACTACCGCGCTGACCCCGGCAATCGCGAAGGGCTGGATCCCCAGCGCCGTCACGCCGTGAACGTAATACGATCCGCCGAACTCATGCAGGTTGTGCTGTACCCCAAACGCCTGGCCGCTGTAGTAGTCCGTGAAACGCGTGTACTGGTAGCTCCCCTCGTAGCCCAGCCACCAGTGATAGCTGTGGCGGAAGCTCGCAAATCCCCCCGCCGACTTAGTGGCGCTGTTGCTGATCCCGTTCCCGCTGGTGCTCTGGGTGAACTGAAACAAGCCGCCAATGGAGATGTCGTCGTTCCTGAGCGCCTTCTGCGCCTGAGCCGCGGGGCTCAGAAGCAGAGCGCCCAGCGAAGCGATACACAACCATGCAATCCTGCGAACACCCATGCGAACCGCGTACCTCCAGATTTCATCCTGCCAGGTTCATTGTGTCAGGTTCCATAGTAATGAAGGAGGGCGGACGGCGCTCGGGAATCCCCAGTCCCCAGCCTTCTGACACGCCGATAACCGATCCCGGCTGCCTAATTCACCCGCCCCTAGGATTTTGCAGTCGCTTCCTCGCCGGAAAAGATGCTAGCGTTGCGCTGAGAAATCGCTCGCATGTCGCCCCTGATCCTGTCCGACCCGGCCCCGCTCTCGCAATACCAGCCCGAAAAGCCCCCCCAACCGAAGAATGCCGCTCTGGCCTTCGTGCTTTCCCTCGTCGTACCCGGCAGCGGGCAGATCTATTCGGGACGAGAAACGGCTGGCGCTGTCACGCTGGCCTTCTTCGCTGCCGGAGCCGCCGCGTCCTTCACTCTCCGTGCTCATCCCCAAAACAACATCGGCGATACCGGCCTGGGCGTCGCGATTTCGCTCTACATCTTTGCCTTCCTCGACGCCTACTTCTCTACCCTTGAATACAACGCTGGGATGGCCAGCTTCATGATCGGCGGCAATCCCCGCATTGCCGCCATTCTCAATTTCCTCACCAACGGCTTCGGGTACTTCTATCTTGGCGAGCGCGCCAAGGGGCTCGCGATGTTTGTTGGCCTGGGGCTGATCCTGCGCACCGGGCTAATACACTTCTTTCCCGGGTCGTACTTGCTGACGATAATTTGGCTGCTGGTGCAAAGCGCGCTGGCTTTCGACGCCTACCGTTTGGCGCGGCGGCAGTTCATCACTACGTTTCCGGAAATGGAGGGCCACAGCTGGAGAGCGGCGACGGCCGGTCAGCTGGGCCCGATTCTGCCGTTGCTCTGGCCATCGTCCTCTGCATTCCGCTTGCAGGACTCTCCCTGCTTGGGCTGGCCGGCAAAGGCGCGGCCGGAATCTCCGGCGGCCTCACAACGGACGTACCCGGGGTCTTGAGTACCACAACCCGCGGCTCGGACTCACCCTCACCCTGCCTCCCAAATGGTCGATGACGTTTAAAAATGGCCAGCTGACCGCCACCGGTCCCGGCGGAGACTGCCGCATCCTCCTGCTCCGGGAGTTCCTCCTCTACTCGCCGGAGCGCTATCAGAAAAACATCGACGACGAACTCTCCCACAAGGAGAGATGGAGCGTATACGGCCACACCGCCAGGCCACTCTCGATGGCCGGCGCGCGGTGGCAATGAGCGTCGGCATTGGGCCCAGCGTGACCGAGCAGATGGTGACGGCTCGCACCGGCCTGACCGTCTATTCTTTGATCACCGTCGCCCGCGACGACTCCGTCGGCTGCCCTGCTCAACTGGCTTTAATGCAGAAAGGCCTGCACTTCGCCCGCTGACCGGCCCCCGTTCACCCGCTCGAATCACCGCCTGAGTGCCGTTTTTCGCCATTCAGCCCGGTTCCGTTCCACCCCTGATGCCAGGGCATCTAAGCTAACAGCGGTAAAGTCCTGGCAGAGCGTTACTTATCTGGTTCCAGGCGACACCGCACCGACATCCTGTAACACCCGGGAGATGCAGCCAATGTCAAAAGCCGTCAAGTACGCCGAGCGCGCTGTGACCCTAACGGCCCAGGGGGCCTGGACCGTCTTCGAGAAGCTGAACAGCATCCGTCCAAACCCCTCTTTCACGCCGAAATGGTCCGACAAGCCGCTGCTGAAATCGTGGCAGAAGGAAAAGCCCCCACTCGGCTGGCCGCGCACCACAGACTCGCTCTGTCCCAAGTGCGTCCCCGAGATCCGGCAGCAGATCATCGACGGCAAGCTACCTCACGAGATCCTCCTCAACGAGAAGGTCGGCGAAATCAAGGCGCAGATCATCGAGCGCGACGGCAAGATCCTGATGGTGAAGGACTGCCCGAAGCACGGCCACTTTGAAGACGTCATGTCCATCGATACGGCCTTCTTCAGGCATCTCGAGGAAGTCTTCCCTGGCCGCGATATCCGTGCGCACAACGACGACAAGCTGCACAACCACGGCTCCTCGACCGTGACCCACGGCCGCGGTTCGGTGCTGACCATCGACTTGACCAACCGCTGCAACATGATGTGCGATCCCTGCTTCATGGACGCTAACCAGGTCGGCTTTGTCCACGAGCTCACGTGGGAAGAGATCAAGACCATGCTGGACAACGCCATCACCATCAAGCCCCGGCGGCAGATGAGCGTCCAGTTCTCCGGTGGCGAGCCGACCCTGTCGCCCTACTTTCTCGACGCTGTGGCCTACTCCCGCAAGGTCGGCTACAACTCCGTGCAGGCCGCGACCAACGGCATCGAGTTCGCCAAGTCGAAAGAGCTTTGCCGCGCCGCCGCTGAAGCCGGCCTGCGCTACGCCTACCTGCAGTTCGACGGCATCGGCAACGCCGCCAACTCGCACCGCAAGGTCGGCAACCTGTTCGACGTGAAACTGCAGGCCATCCATAACCTGCATGAAGCCGGCGTGGACATCGTCCCCGTCACGACCATCATCAACGGCATCAACAACGAGCAGGTCGGACACATCATCCAGTTCGCGCTCGACAATCCCAGGAAGATCAACTTCCTCAGCTTCCAGCCGGTCAGCTTTACCGGCCGCGACGAAGCCGTCACCGACGAGCGCCGCGCCGCCCAGCGCTACACGCTGAGCCACATGGCCCACGACGTGAAGAACCAGACCGGCCTCGGTGAGCCGACCCGCGACTGGTTCCCCATCAGCTTCATGAGCACCTTCTCCGACTGGGCCGATCTCGTTCACGGGCCCAACCACGAGTGGGGTCAACTCTCCTGCGGATGCCACCCGAACTGCGGCATTGGCATGGCCCTCATGATCGACAAGGAAACCAAGGAAGCCGTGCCCGTCACCGCCTTCCTCAATGCCGATCGCCTCGCCAAGGATATGGCCAAGATCAACGACGCTGCCCGCGGGAGAACGCTCTCCGTCATCGGAGCCGCTCTGTCCCTGCTGCGTAATTACGATCCGACCAAATCGCCTACCCACTTCCGCATCGTTGATCTGCTGCAGAAGTTCGACAAGTGCTTCGGCGCCACCGGCCGCAACTACGGCAAGGTCACTGGCGACCGCACCATGGCCGACATCGAAAAGCGCCGCGCCGACCGCTGGAACTTCCTCTTCATCGCCGGCATGTGGTTCCAGGACCTCTTCAACTACGACTTCAGGCGCACCGAGCAGTGCATCATTCCCTACGCGACCCAGGAAGGCGAGATCAGCTTCTGTGCCTACAACACCGGCGTCGGCTGGCGCAACATTATCGAGAAGATGCACATGACCGCGACTCTCACCAAGTGGTACGACGAGCACGGGCGCCACGAGATCTTCGCCGGCGGCAAGAAAGTTGGCATGGAATCGTCGCAGCACACCCTGGTGCTGAACCAGGAGCACGTCGATGCCGCTGCCAACAACTCCCTCGACAAGCTTGGCATCGCCAAGAACGCCCGCGAAGAGAAGCTGCGGGCGCGCGAATCGAAGCTGAAACAAGATGCCGAGAATGCCCGCATGGCGAAGCTCTACCGCGAGCACGTGCTCGGCGAAAAACCGGTTGAAGGCCTCGTCTCCATCGCGCCGGCCAAGCCGGCTGCGCGAGCGGAAACCGGTGAACCCGTCATGGGCGACTAGGGACTCGCCGTCCAGGCGGAAGCGGCTGCGGCGCAAGGGATACCACCTGCCAATCTGCCTGGTGGGGCCCAGCACGACCAAAGGCCACTTGGACTCCAGTGGCCTTTGCCTTTTTCCCGAGGTGACCGTCGGACCGTCTCCGCGGCTCGGGTGCATGTGCCGCCGCCACGCTCCTGGCTACAATAAGTCCAACAGCCATGCACAGCTTTGTCCGCGCCATTTTCTGGCCGCTGTCTCTGTCGCTGGCGCTTGCCGCGCCCGCGTTCGCGCAGTTTTCCAATCCCGAATCGCAGACCACCCCGGTGCACAATGCCGCGCCTCTGCGCCCGCCCGCCGGAGCCCGTGTGGCCCTCGTCGAGTTCGCCGACATGGAGTGCCCCGACTGCGCCCGCGCCAACCCGGTGGTCAAAGAGGCGGTGGAGAAATACCACATCCCCTGGGTGCGCCACGATTTCCCGCTGCCCTTCCATACCTGGAGCTTCGACGCCGCGGTGAATGCGCGCTGGTTTGACTCTAAGTCCGACGCCAAGTCGAAAAAGCTGGGCGACGACTACCGCGATGACGTCTTCGCCGCGCAGCCCGCGATCCAGTCGCAGGAGGATCTGCGCAAATTCACCCTGAAGTTCGCGGTGGAGCACAAGGTCTCGTTCCCGTTCGTTGTCGATCCGCAGGGACGGTTCGCGCAGCTCGTCAGGGCCGACTACGCCCTCGGGCAGAGCGTCGGCATCCAGCACACGCCCACTATCTGGGTGGTGACGAACCGCACCAGCGGCGCGCCCTTCGTCGAAGTCATCGACCGCTCGCGTCTGTTCACCATGATTGACGAGGCCCTGACAGAAACGTCCCCAACGCACCGTTAGGAGGCATTCGCAACCGACCTGCCTGATCCCTGGTCCTGATCCCCAGATCCTACTCCACCCGCCCGATATAAACCCCGAACGGCCCCAACTGCACCATGTCCAGCGACAGCGGATCGGCCGCGCCCGGCGTCTTCTGCAGCGTTTTCACGTGGAAGCGGTTCACGCCTTGCGCCTTCAGATCGAAGCTGATCGTCTGCGGCTGCTCGGTGAGGTTGCACGCCACCACTACCGCTTCGTCATTCGGCGCCCTGCGCATCCACTCGAGCACGTGCGGGTCGCTGGGGTTCAGCATGGTCTCTTTCCCATCGTGCAGCGCCGGATCGGTCCGCTTCAGCGCGATGATCTTCTCATACCAGTCCAGCATCGAGTTCGGCTGTGGCTGTTCCACCGCAACGTTGATGGTTTTGTAGCTGGGCGGAATCGGCAGCCACGTCTTCGCCGCCGTCGAAAACCCCGCATCGACGCCTGCGTTCCACTGCATCGGCGTCCGCTCCCCGTCGCGCCCCTTCTCCTTCGGCCACCCCGTAATCCCGATCGGGTCTTTCACATCCTCTTTCCGCGTCGGAGGCGTCGTGACCATCCCGATCTCGTCGCCATAATACATCATCGCGGTATCGCGCGAGGCGAACAGCACAGTGGCGATCACCCGCCCCACATCATCGTGATAGGCGCCGTGATCCCAGCGGTCCCAGCGCGGATTGTCGTGATTGTCGAAGACGAACAGCGGCATGTTGCCGTCGATCTCCGTCTCGGCCTCGTTGATCCGCGCCCGCATGCGCTCGACGTCGAATCGAGGCCCCGTCGGTGGGAAGCCCACCTGCATATCCATGGGCAGATCCAACTCGTCGTTATGCGCGCCGTACATGTGCAGCAGATCGTCCACATTGCGCAGATAGGTCTCCCCGATCAGCACCACTTTGCGCCCCTGCGTCTGGTTCGCCACCTGGCGCAGCTCGCGCAGCACATCGTGCACCTCCGGCAGATTGTCGGTCAGGTTCGTCTGCACCTCTTTGTCGCCGTAGGCGTTGATCTGCGGCTTGCCATCGGATCCGAGCACATAGGCCTCGTCCCGGTCCTGCGGATCTTCAAACAGGGAAGTGATCGCGTCCAGCCGGAAGCCCGCTGCGCCATGCCGGATCCAGAAGCGCTCCACGTCGTACATCGCCTTGCGCACCTGAGGATTGTTCCAGTTCAAATCCGGCTGCTGGATGTAGAAGCGGTGGTAGTAGTACTGCTGACGCGCCGGATCCCACTGCCACGCCGAGCCGCCAAAGACCGACAGCCAGTTGTTGGGCGGCTCGCGATGCCCGTTCACCATCTTCGGGTCGTGCCACATGTACCAGTCGGCCTTGGAATTCGTGCGCGAACTGGCCGACTCCTTAAACCACGGGTGCTGGTCGGAGGTGTGGTTCAGCACCAGATCCATGATGATGCCGATGTTCCGCTTGCGCGCCTCACTCACCAGCCGGTCGAAGTCCTCGAGCGTGCCATACTGCGAGTCGATGTTGTTGTAGTCCGAGATGTCATAGCCGAAATCCACCTGCGGGGAGGGATAAATCGGCGTCAGCCAAATGGCGTCAATGCCCAGGCTCTTCAGATAATCCAGCCGCGCGGTGATCCCGTTCAGATCGCCGATGCCGTCGCCGTTCGAATCCTGGAAGCTGCGCGGGTAAATCTCGTAAATGACCGCGTTCTTCCACCAGTTCGGATTCTCGTTTGCCTCTCCGGTGGACTGCGCACGAAGACCGGAATGGATCAGCAACATCGCGCCCACCGCCAGCGCGAAAAGACTACGGGAGACACTGCGGCCCGCTGCCTGCATGGTTGTTTTCACTCCCAAAACAAAAGTGACTGCTGCTCGGCGGTCTTCGATCCCGCTCTTTTTTGGATGCCTCGCGTCGGGTCGCCCGGACACCAATCCACGAAACTATCACAACGGAGGCCGCGCGAGTCTGAGGCCCGCAGCGGTACTCTAATTCCCATGAGTAAGCTCTCCCATTTCGACAAGGCCGGCGAGGCCCGGATGGTCGATGTCAGCCGCAAGGCCGCCACCCGCCGCGAAGCGGAAGCTTCCGCCTTCGTCGCGCTCTCGTCCGCAGCGCTGGCCGCACTCCCCCGCAACCCCAAGGGGAACCCTCTGGAGGTCGCGCGCATCGCCGGCATCCAGGCCGCCAAGCGCACCGCCGAGCTGATCCCCATGTGCCATCCCCTGCCGCTCAGCTTCGTCGACGTGCGCACCGAGGTCGTTGCCGGCGGCATCGCCATTCGCGCTACCGCCGCCACCACCGCGCCCACCGGCGTCGAAATGGAGGCCATGACCGCCGCCGCCGTCGCTGCCCTCACCGTCTACGACATGTGCAAGGCGGTCGACAAGGGCATCGCCATCCGCGACCTCGCGCTGGAACGCAAAACCGGCGGCAAAAGCGGCAGCTATCGACGTAAAGCCTGATTTTTCATCGCCCCTCCTCCTTCCCACTTTTTCGTGAGTAAGGAGCCGTTGCGCCGCAGGCATCCGCCCACACCGCGCCCTTCATCTACCAGCCAGGTGTTCCCAGGCCGCAGATTCTGCGGCCGGCCATTTCTCGACCAGGTACGGCCCGAGGGGCGGATCCTTCGGCTGGGCACATCAAGAGGCACGTCCATTTTGTCTAAGGATGAACCCCCTGATGTCCCATCGCGTGACCTCCCATGTTCTGCTGACCGGCGGCGCCGGCTTTTTTGGCGGAATCCTGAAGCGCCGGCTCCTCGCGAATCGCTGGCGCGTCACCAGCATCGACCGCGTGCCCGACCTCAGCTGGCATCCCAACCTCACTAAAATCCAGGGAGACCTGCGCGATCCGCTGCTCATCAACCAGGTTTTCAGCGGCGCGCGCTTCGATGCCGTCTTCCACTGCGCTGCGGTTCTCGCCCATGGCCTGTCGCTCGACGAGGCCGATCTCTGGAGCTCCAACGTCCAGGCCACGAGCATGCTCGCCGAGGCCTGCCGCAGCCACGCCGTTCCCCGCCTGGTCTTCACCTCGACGAATTGCCTGTGGGCCAGCAATCCCGGCCATGCCATCCGCGAAGACGAAACGCCCGCGCCTGTGGAGATCTACGGCCAGTCCAAGCTGGCCGCTGAGCAGATCCTCGAACGTTACGCGCCCTGGCTCGACGTCGTCATCCTCCGCTGCCCGACGATCATCGATCGCGGACGGCTCGGCCTGCTCGCCATCCTCTTTGAGTTCATTCACGACGGCAAAACCGTGTGGGTGGTGGGCGACGGCAGCAATCGCTATCAGTTCATTTACGCGGAAGATCTGGTGCGCGCCTGCCTCGCCGCGCTCGAGTACAACGGCTCCGGCGTCTTCCATGTCGGATCGGGCAACGTCCAGCCGCTGCGCGACGTGTATCAGGCGGTGATCGACGCTGCCGGAAGCTCGTCCCGGGTACGCTCCCTCCCGCTCCGGCCCACGCTCGCCGCCATGCGCCTCGCACATCGGCTGCGTCTCTCGCCGCTGGGCCCCTATCACTACCGCATGATCGCCGAGGACTTCCTCTTCGACACCACCAGGATCCGCGAGCGCATGGGCTGGCAGCCGACGCTGACCAACGCCGAGATGCTGGTCCAGGCCTATCGCTACTACGCCACCCGCCGCGAGGAGATTCATCGCCGCACCGAAGTCTCCGCCCACTCCAAAGCCGCGCCCATGGGCGTTATCCGCCTGCTGAAATGGGTCTCCTGACCAGCGATCCCGCGCACAAGCCGGCGGCACGCGCGCCGATTGACTTGCCGCGCCCTCCCGAACCTGTTTCCTCCGGGCCGCAGCTGGTGCCGCCTCCTGGCGATGAACGCCGCATCCTGCGCCGCGCCACTCTCCAGCAAAATGTCGAGTTCGCCGTGTGGATTGCGTATATCGCCGTGGCTGGCGTGGGCATCTTCCGGCACGAGGCGTGGGCCGACGAAGCCCAGGCCTGGCTGCTCGCCCGCGATCAGACCTTCTGGCACCTCATGCTGCATGCCATTCGCTATGAAGGATCGCCCGGCCTCTGGCATGCGCTCCTTTGGGGGCTCGTCCGCCTGCATGTCAGCTACGCCGTTATGCACTGGGTTGCGGGCGCCATCGCCGCCGCCGGCATCTACGTCTTCCTCCGCTGGTCGCCCTTTCCCCTCATCCTGCGCATCCTTCTGCCCTTCGGCTTCTGGCTGGCGTATCAGGATGCGGTGGTTGCACGCAGCTACGTGCTCTACGCGCTATTGGCGTTTTCCGCCGCGGCGGTTCTGCGTCGCATCAGCCGGTGCAATGCAGGATTGCCGCTCCGCTGGCAGGTGTTCCTCGCCGTTCTGCTCGGTCTTATGGCGAATATCTCCGTGCATGGATTCGTCGCCTCCCTCGGCTTTGCCATCGTCGCGTGGGCCATCGTGCGCCGCGCGTCCCGGGACGGAGCGCACGCCGATCCCCTAAGGCTTCCTCTCGTCGTCCTCGGCTGTTTCTGGATCGTTGCCCTCGCGACCACCTTTCCTCCACGCGATGTGAACTTTCCCGCCGGCACCAACTTCCAGCATTCCATCGAGAGAATCGAGGCCCGCTTCGGCGACCAGCAGGCAATGACCGCGTTGCAAACCACCGCCACCCTGCAGAGCGATGTGCGTCCTGGCGAACTGGTTCCCGCACTTCCCCCGCATATCCATCGCGCGCCGCGCCAGGCACTTTGGTACAAAATCGCCCGCGTCCTGTCGCTTCTCACCTTTCCCATCTCCAATTTCCACTGGTTCGCGCTGGCAGTCTGCGTTCTGCTCGTCGTGCACGCCATTGCCTTGCGCGCCGCACCCGGCCAGACAGGCTGGATCGGCCTCATTCCCTGGCTTCTGATGGCCGGAGCCTTCTTCTTCATGTATCTCGCGCCCCGCCATGCAGGCATGCTGTGGGAAACACTCGTGGCGTCCCTGTGGCTGACCTGGCCGGCACAGCCGCCCTCGCCGGCACCGCGCCTCTGGCTGCACCGTGCGGTCGTGGCCGCTCTGGTGCTGGTCGCACTCGATCAGGCGTGGTGGACCGCCCATGCCGTCTGGGCCGACGTTCACGGGCCCTATTCGGGCGACGTCGCCATGGCGAAATTTCTCGAGGCCCAGCCCCCTGGCAAGCGCATCGCCGGCTTCTACTACCACTCCATCGGACCCGCGGCGTATTTCCCCCGCCCGATCTACTTCAATCAGCCCGCCGCATACTGGGTTTGGAGCCGCAACAACCGCGTCAATCAGCAGGCGCCCGCCACCCTCGCCGCGCATCCCGACATCGTCGTCGTCGGCCGCTGGTCGGCCGATGCCCGCAACGGCAACCTTCTCGATGACTGGTATCAGTCCGATCCGGAAACTCGCGATGCCATTCCCCTCAACGACGATTACGGCATCCTCGCGTATGTCGAAGCCCACGGCTATCGCGAGACGCACCGCTTCTGCGGCCATGCCTTCATGCGCGACGGCTACGACGAGGAGCTCTGCCAGATCGCCCTCCAGCCGGCGCAATGAATCCCGGAGCGCCGCTCCCTTCGCGGTATGATCGGAAGTGCAGGCAGACTGGACGGCCGCTGCCGGGACGCGCGAGCGCACCGGTAGAGGAAAGTCCGGACTCCGCAGGGCAGTGTGCCGGATAACATCCGGGACCGGAGCGTCAAGGCTTCGGGACGGCTAGTGCCACAGAGAACATACCGCCCTGGTTTTCGAGGGATCATCCCGAAAGAAACTGGGGTAAGGGTGAAAAGGTGCGGTAAGAGCGCACCGCTCCGACGGTAACGGCGGAGGCATGGTAAACCCCACACGGAGCAAGACCAAATAGGGAACAAGCCGGCAGCAATGCCGTCGCGTGCTGGCCCGGCGCGCCAAAGTTCCGGGTAGGTCGCTGGAGCGTCGCAGCAATGCGCCGCCAAGAGGAATGGCCGTCCTCGACAGAATCCGGCTTATAAGTCTGTCTGCGGAAGTCGCTGATGGCCCTGGCTCTCGCCAAACGAGATCCGGGGCCTTCCTGCCTTACATCGTTTCCCGGGAGAGATCGGCGAACAGGCTGGACACGTAATCCAGCATCACCAGCGGGTGCACCGGCTTGGTGAGTATTTCGAAGATGTTGCCTTTTTTCGCCGCTTCTTCCACCAGCGCCTGCGTGCTCTGGTGCCCGGAAAACAGGACCAGCCGGCATCGGGGATGATTCGCCCGCAGCACAATCGCCAGATCGATCCCGTTCATCTGCGGCAGCATCACGTCCAGGATGGCAATGTCCGGCTCCCACTGCGCGATCGTCTCGATCGCTTCCTCGGCCGACTGCGCGATCCGCACCTCGTAGCCATACTTCGAAAAGATCACCGACAGGGTTTCAGTAATCGAAGATTCGTCATCGACAACGAGAATTTTGCGGCCCGGTCGAAGACCCACCACCGCCGGCCTCCCGGAGAAAATGGAATACACAATCCGAACCTGTGCGTCTGAAGTGAGGAGCGGCCCCGGCGCACATCTCTCGCTCCGGCAGACCCTGGCGAAACGCACAAGACAACCGGCTGTTCGCTTCGATGCCCCCGCAGCCAGCCGGAGTTGCTCTCCCTGACCGCTCTTCGCTGTCTCCAGGAATCTGACGCCTCAAGTGCCTGCAGAGTGCGGGGGATAGTTCGCGCTTTACCTCTGGAAATGCTCCCAGCCGCCCGGCGCGAGGGCCCTGGCCTTACCCTCCTGTGTCCTCAGCACGACCAGCGGCCCGCCCCCCCTTCGCAGCACCCCGATCCGACGCACCGCCACGCCCGCGATCCTTTGCGGAATACGCGCGGCCGGCGATGCCGTAAACAACAGCTCGTAGTCCTCGCCTCCATCCAGCGCCAGCTCCAACGCGTCCGGCTGCAGCGCCGCCAGCGGATCAATCGGCAGCGCGGTCTCTTCCACCGTAGCGCCCAGATCGGAGGCGCGGCACAGATGCGCCAGGTCTGTGGAGAGGCCATCGCTGATGTCGATCATCGCGTGTGCCTGTCCGCCCAGCCTCCGCCCCACCGCGAGCCGCGGCTCCGGGAACAGATGCGGGTGCTCGCCTGCCGCGGAGCGAATTCGACTGAATCGTCCCGGGTGCCGGCCCATCTCGCGTAGCTCCGCCGCCGCGCCGCCCAGTGCGCCCGTGACGTACAGAACATCGCCCGCCCGTGCCCCGGATCGCAGCAGCGCTTTTCCCCGCGGAACCTGGCCCACCGCGATGATGTCTGCGGCAATGCCGCCCGGGGACTGCGCGGTATCTCCGCCGGCCAGCGCCACCCGATGCCGCGCCGCCAGCGCCAGGAACCCGTCGAGAAACCGCTCGACCCAGGCAGACGAAATCCGCGCTGGAAGCGCCAGCGACAGAAACACACCCAGCGGCTCGGCTCCCATTGCCGCCAGATCGCTCAACCCGCGCGCCAGGCATCGATGCCCCACAGCTTCCGGCGCATGCCAGTCGCGCCTGAAGTGCACGCCCTCCAGCGAAAAATCCGTGGTGACGCAGATTTCCTGCCGCGGCGACGGCCGCAGCACCGCACAGTCATCGCCAATGCCCAGCCGCAATCCGGCCTGTCCCCGCATTCCCTGTACGGCGCGCCGGCGCATCCCCTCAATGAGGTCCAGCTCACCGGAAATCTGCGGCCCCGATCCCGACTTCCTGCGCCCTCTCGTCATCCCATTACCCGAGGCCAGCATACCGAAATGCCCGCTCAGAAATGCCCGACATTATAAATGTCCGGTTATCCACTGGAAAATCACAGAACCTTCCAGATTCAATGGAACATGGCCTGACTCACGGAGGTCCCCATGTCCAATCAAGCCCGAGTCCCGAAGAACGTCCGAAGCAATCCGGTCGGCGACGTCTCGGAAACGTACAGAGCCACCCACCTCGACGAATTGGGAATGCTCTCCGAATCCCCGCGCAAACAACCCGCTCCCGCCGCTGTGCCCAAACCGTCCGTGGACCACGAACTCGACGATCTTCTCTGGGGCAACCGGGGCCGCTGCGAATAGCGCTGCCTTCGGTTCCTCAACCCCGCAGAAGGCCGTATCCTGAACCGACACCCATGTCTGCTCCTCCAAATACTCTCGACGCCTCTCTCGAATCCCGCATCGAGCGTTTCTTTTCGGCCGGCGCCACCGCCGCCGGCGACCCCGCGGCCATGGCCGCGTTTCTCCAACTGCGCGCTGCTTTGGAAGCCGGAACGCTTCGCGCGGCCCAGCCCGATCCCGCCGCGCCCACCGGCTGGCGTGTGAATCCCTGGGTGAAACAAGGCATCCTTCTCGGCTTCCGCCTCGGCCAGCTGGAAGGATCGAACTGGGGCGCTGGCTGCGATACGCCCGCCAGGAACGAGGGGAGCGCGGCAAGCGAAAACGAGTCCTCCCGCGAGCATCTCCCATCGAGCGGCTTTCCCTTTCTGGACAAGGCCACCTATCCGCCCCGTCGCTTCATGCCTCAACAGGGCATCCGCATCGTGCCCGGGGGCTCGTCCGTGCGCTCGGGCGCGTATCTGGCCCGCGGAGTAGTCGCCATGCCGCCCATGTACGTCAACGTCGGCGCCTGGGTCGGCGAGGGCACAATGATCGATTCCCATGCGCTCGTCGGTAGCTGCGCGCAGATCGGCAAGCGCGTCCACCTCAGCGCCGCAGCCCAGATCGGGGGCGTGCTCGAGCCCGTGAACGCCAGCCCGGTCATCCTCGAAGACGATGTGCTGGTCGGAGGCAACTGCGGCGTTTACGAAGGAACCATCGTGCGCCGCCGCGCAGTGCTGGCTGCCGGAACCATCCTTACCCGGGGCACGCCGGTCTACGATCTGGTCCGCGGCGAGGTATTGCGCCCCACGGCCGACACGCCGCTCGTGATTCCGGAAAATGCCGTGGTGGTGCCTGGCGCCCGTGCCGTAGCGAAGGGGAAGGCCCAGGAGTGGGGCCTCAGTGTCTACACGCCTGTGATCGTGAAGTACCGCGACGACCGGACGGAGCTGAGCCTGGCGCTCGAAGAACTGCTGCGCTGAGCCTACGCCTGCGTCTCCTGCAGAAACTCCAGTGGCGTGCCGTTGCGCGCGGCCCAGCGAATGCTCGAGATCAGATCACCCACGTTGGGCACCGTCACTTTTTGCGCCGGCAGGTAGAGCCCACAGCAGTTCTCGTCCCACAACTGGTGCACCATGAGGAACAGCAGCTTGTAGCACGAGGGCCATTCCGTCTCCGGTGTGTGCGCGCCTTCCGCATAGTCCACCGCCAGCCAGGCGCGATGTTGCTCCCATACGCGCTGCCGCGCCGCACTGGGCTCGCTCACCGGCTCCGGCCAGCGCGAACGCCCGCTGCGCAGCCCAAACAGCACCGCCGAAACCTGGATGATCCACGATCCACGGTGGGTACCGGAGGCAATCGACAGCCCGTTCTCGATACCGCCCCATGCACGCGCCGCGCAGAGCAGCGCGTCCTCTTTGGCGATGGCCCGCGGAGCAATCAGCAGCAGCACCACCGAGGGGTAAGAATCCTCTTCCGGCGACGAGCCGGAAATGACATGGCCCAGAAAACGGATGGCCTTACGAATCATTCGTCGCCCATCTTACGACAGACGCCGCTAAGTCAGGCATAAACTATTTGACTAAGTAACTTATCCCTAACTTATCCAGCCTGCCAGCGGCGCCCGTCGCCGCCGGAAACTTCGCGCTCGCATCGCCCGCCGGCTCAGCATCTTCCAATTCTGCCGCCTGGCGCTCGATCGTTTCGTTGGTCATAAAGCGCTCCAGAGCCTGCATCGCGCAGCCCTGGCCGCACAGATGACGCATCTCCGGGTTGCGGCTCTCAGCAAAATTCCACGGCAGCAGCGTGAAGCGCTGGCTCGGCTGGCCCTCGTCGAAACACGGCACGTCGCCCAGCACGAACATCCACCAGTGGTTCGATTCGCCTTTCTTCTTGCCGCAGATATCGCAGGTGAATGACACATCCCAGACCATGATGACTCCCCAACTAACAGCCGTTATCCCACAGTACACCCGAAACCCGGAGCCGGGCTTTGCCCCTTCCGGGGGAGTCAATTTGTGCGCGGCGATCCTGCGGATGAAGCGGCACTTAGCCGATTATTGCGGCGCCGGTCCGCGCACGATCTGCACCAGATTCTGCGGGTCGATGTCCCGGGCGAAGGCGGCCTTCACCTCCTCCGCCGTCAGCGCGTAGTACTTCTTCGCCCCGCGGATCGGCTCGTCTAGCGGCAACCCGATCTCCGCGCGCCCCAGCAAGCCCCCGGCCACCGCGTCCTCGCTCGACTCGGCCAGCGGAATCTGCCGCAGCAACAGCGCCTTGGCCTGGTGCAGCTCCGCATCCGACACATCCTCGGTCCGCATCTGCTCCAGATCGCGAACGATCAGCGCCTTCGCCTTCGAGACGTTGGGCGGATCGCAGCCGTAGTCCACCGAATAGCTCCCCCGGGTCTTCGATGCCCCCAGGCTCACGTCCACCGAATACACCAGCCCCGCCACCTGGCGCAGATCATGATAAAGCCGCGTCGCATAGAACCCTCCGCCCAGCACATGATTGCCCAGCTGCAGCGGGTAGTAATCCGGGCTGAAGCGGTTGAGGTTGACCTGCTCGGCCAGCGTCACCGAGTCCTGCACCGCTTCCGAATCGGCCACGTTGGACGCCGAAGCCTTGTTCAGCGGCACCGCCGGCAGCGTCGTGTTCGGCTTCTCCCCCGTCGCATGCCAGTCGCCAAACCATTTCTCGACGACCGTCTTTGCTTCCTCCGGCGTCACGTCGCCGATCACCACAATCGTCGTCAGGTCGGGCCGGATGGTCGTGTTGTGATACGACTTCACTTCGCCGAGCGTCAGCTTCGACACCGTCTCCGGCGTCACCTGGCGCAGTACCGGATCGCCCGCCGGCAACAGCGCCAGATCCAGCGCCCGCCCCGTCCGGTACCCCGGGCTCTGCAGGTTACCGGCCACGAACTGCGCCGTCTGCTGCTGCGTGATGGTGAACGCCTGCTCCGGCAGCGCCGGATGCAGCTCGTTATCCGCCAGCAGTTGCACGCCTCGCGAGAAATCCTCCTTCAGCACCTTGAGCGAGAATTGATAGCCGGCGCTCTCGTTGGCTGCGATATCGTCCAGCGCCTTCTGGAACGCAAGCCGGTCCAGGGTCGTCGTTCCGTAAGAATAGAGCTGGTCGAGCACATCGCCCACCCCATCCTGCTCCTGCGGCGTCTGCAGATCGGAGTTATGCTTCACCGCTCCCATCACCGTCACCGTGGGGCTGGTGGTATCCGTATGCACGATCAGCCGAATGCCGTTCGCCAGCGTCCTGTCGGAAACCGGAATGAACGTCGAAGGCACCTGCAACTCATTCAGCGGCTTCGCCGCCCACTCCGGCAGCGTCACCGGCTTGGTCGGCGCCGAGGTCACGCTCTCCGCGCCGCCGAATCCCTTCGCCGCCACCGGCGCGCCGCTGGGCACCGGCTTCAGTGTCGCCGTAATCGCGTTGGCGTTCAGCAGATACTCCTTCGCCACCCGGTTCACATCGGCCAGCGTGACCTTGCGGATCGCGTCGATGTCCTGTTCCGGCGATGTCCGCCCCTCCGCCGCCAGCGCGTTCGACCACACCGACGCCAGATCCTCAATCGAATTGCGCTGGAACTCTGCCTGCGCCAGTTCGGCCTTCTTCGCCGCCTCCACCAGATCCGCCGGCACCCCATTCGCCGCGTATTTGTTGATGATCTGCCGCATCTCCGAGAGTGCCGGCGTCGCATCCTGCCCCGCCGGCAGCGCCACGAATCCGTACCCCACGCTCGCCTTTGGATAAGCCTCCGCCAGCCCGAACTCGGCCGCCAGCGCTTTGCCCGCCGGTACCATCGCGTACAAATCCGCTCGCTGGCTCGCCAGCACATCGGCCAGAATATTCATAGCCGCGAAGTCCGGCGAGTCCGTGCCCGGCATCCGCCACGCGATGAATCCCGCCACGTACGGCAGATTGCTGTCCAGCGTGAACGTCTCCGCCTTCACCGGTTGCAGATCGACTTTCGGATGCGCCGGCAGCGCATGACTGGGAATCGCGCCATACATCTCCTTGATCGTCGCCAGCGTGGTCGCCGGATCGACGTCGCCCACCACGACCAGGATCATGTTCGAAGGCGTATACCACTGGTCGTGAAACGCCTTCAGCATCGCCCCCGTCGTCTTGTCGAACGACTCGCGCGTCCCCAGCGGATCGTGCGCATAAGGGGTCCCCGCAAACAGATCCTGGTTGAGCCGGTTCACGAATTTGTACGTCGGATTCGACAGATCCCGCGCCACCTCCTGCTCGATCGCGCCCCGCTCCTGATCCCACTCCGCCTGAGAATCGTCCGCGCCCTTCAGACAGGCGGCCTGCGCCTCCAGCGCTACGTTCACGTCTGCCGCCGGCACCGTGGCGAAGTACTGAGTGATGTTCTGCTGGGTGTCCGCGTCGTTGTCCCCGCCCAGCAGCGCGTAGATGGCCGCCGTCTGATCCGCGGTCATGCCCTGGCAGCCGCGGAACGCCATGTGTTCCTGCGCGTGCGCCATGCCGGGAAAGCCATCGGGAGTCTCATCGCCGCCCACCAGAAAATTAGCCTCCACCGTGACCACCGGCGCCAGCGTGTTGCGAACGATGACCACCTTCATGCCGTTGGGCAGGGTAGCGCGCGTCACCTTGGCGTCCTGGTTCACATCCCGGTTGGCATTCTGAGCACGCAGGCCAGCAGCAACGCCGGCCAGCACCATCACGGCAAGCAGGAAAGGCAGAAAACGCAGGCGCATCCGGAAAATCCCTCCAAATCGGCTATCTCTCTGGAATGGTAAAGGAAGGGTGCAGTCGGCTGCTGCAAGCGGACAGATGGTAAACTTGCCCAGTAGACCTCTGCTGTTGTCGGGACGTGGCTCAGCCTGGTAGAGCACTCGCTTGGGGTGCGAGGGGTCGGCAGTTCAAATCTGCCCGTCCCGACCATTCAAATTTCCTCTGAAGACCTCACAGCGCGAGCGGCCCTGCTCCGCGCCCCTACTCCGGCACGTGCCACCCCGCTCCCGCCGTCGCCAGCGTCGTCGTTCCAGTAGCCGCATCCGACAGCGCCTGCGCCACATGCGGGAACCCCTGCTTGACCTGGTCGGTATTGGCCCACACCGGCACCTCGTGCATCGTGTAGTGATACGTAACCGCCGTCTCGGTAAATCCATCCTTCGGTGCCGGAGGCGTGAAGCTCACAATGCCCGTCACCTCGCGATACCCGTAGCAGAAGCGCGGCGCAAACCGCTGGCCCGCCAGGTTCAGCGAGTAGCGGTCCACGTGCATGTCGCGATCTTCGAGGCGCGTCAGCAGACCAGCATCGGTCAGCGCGTCCATCGCCTGCTTATCCTGCTTCTGATTCGCGCCGGGCGCCACCTCATACGGGAACGTGTGCCCCTGCGGAAACAGGCAGTCCCGGTGATCCTGGTAGTACGTATTGAGCGCCGTCGTAAAGTTCTTGTCGGTCGGCTTGTTCGCGTTCGAACATCCCGCCAGCACCGCTACCGCGCAGATTGCGCCCCAGCGCATCGCTTTCCTTCGCATGCGGCCATCCTCTCTGGTTTGCCTTGGATGCTATCTCAACCCGGCATGCGCGGCGACCTAGATGTGAGGTTTCAACAGGTTGTCCATCTGATCGAGAACTGGGAAGCTGAGTTTGCGAAGCAAAGCGACTCAGGAGACCAGATGGACTACCACCAGAATGCCCGACTGACGATGCACAGTCGAGAGCAGCTATCCAGA
>DATAWS010000008.1:0-205712 GCA_036267095.1 Acidobacteriaceae bacterium | reverse complement strand
GATCCGCTGGCACTCGGTGCTCCAGCGACACGTAGCTGAACATCCCGTCCTGAACCCGCTCGTCTCCGCGCATATCCATAAGACGAATACGCCCGCTGCATTGCCGCGCAGCACGTACCTATTTCAACAAGTTCCTAGAGGAACGCGCTGCTCAGTTGGCACAGCCCCGCAATAACCCTATGCTCGACGGACCAATCGCGCTCGGAGGAATGAGACGGCAGATGCGTCCTGATGGCGAGGAGGATCTTAGCTCGGGACCGCCAGGTAGTTGATCAGGGATTCCGGCAGAACTTTAGCCGCCGCAGCCAGTGCGGCGCTGTTCGCGGTCTCGGCCTGGCTGAGCTCGGTCGCCGCCTGGGCCATATTGACTCCGACCAGCGCGGTCTGCTGCGAGCTAAGCGTCACCGTTTCCTGCTGCAGCCAGGTGTCCTGCGAGTTGAGCTGATCTTCCGCATTGCTGTAGAAGACCCGCTGCTGATTCACATAACTAAGAGCGGAACTGACGGCGGTGGTGGCCGAGGAGATGGCGGAACTGCTTCCACTTTGCAGGGCCGAGACCAGCGTACTGAGCGAACTCAGCACGTTGTTGCTGGAGTTGGAGAAAATCTGACTGCCGGGAAGGTTTACCTGCACGCTCATCTGATCGCCGATAGCCACGGAGTTTGTGTCGTTATTGCCGTTATAGGTGTAGCCCGAGGGGGAAGACGAATCAGCAGTATACGGCTGGGTTGAATTCGTGCCGCCAAATAGATACGTCCCGTTGTAGGACAGGTTCGCCTGTGACACCACGCTGGTCAGAATTCCCTGGACCTGTTCGGCCAGCGACTGCAAATCCGAAGTATTGTTCGTGCCATTCGCGCCTTCTGTCCCCAGAGATACCGCCTGGGTGAGCGACGAAGCCACCGTGCTCAGGGCGGAGTCGGCCGTCTGGACGGTCGAGAGCACCGAGCCGACATTTTGGGTGTACTGGTCCACATTCCCGGTCTCAAGCGTGTTCTGGACCATGGCCGCCGCGGCGGCTGGATTGTCGGACGGCTGGTTGACGCTCTTGCCGGTGGAGACTTCCTGGAGCGCGGTATTCAGCGTTGTCTGGCTCTGGTTGAGGTCAGCGAGAACGTCGGGAACGAGATTGGGATTTACACGCATATTAGTAGCTCTGGCTGGCGCCCATATCCAAAGTCACGGTGCTCAGCGCCTGAATGGTGCTGACGATACGAGCCGCAGCCTCATAGGCGGTCTGGAAGCGGATCAGGTTGGTGGTCTCCTCATCGAGGCTGACCCCGGAAACGGAGCTCTGCTGATTCGTGAGCTGCAGCAGGCTCTGCCCGACTGCTGTGGACTGCGCGCTTGCGTTCGAAGCATCGTTCCCAACGTCGAAGACGAGGGTGGCGTATGCATTGGCCGGCGTCTGGCCGGAGGGCAGCGCGTTGGTCAGCACGGCGGAGAGGTTCGCCACATTGCCGTTGCTTCCTGCAGAGCCATCGGAGCTGACGGCGATCTGACTGCCGCTGGTGATGGCCACACTGATGCCGGCTGCGGCTCCGGCAATGCCTGAAGGAACGGAGAAGAAGTCCTGGCCGGTGTTGCCGCTTGAATCGTACCCCTGCGTTTGAGCAGCATTGAAGGCGGTTGCAAACTGGCTGGCCAGCGTGTTCAGCGAGGTCAAATAACCAGGGATCACCTGATCGCGAATCTGAATAGCTCCGCCCAGCTGCCCCCCGGTCAGCGAAGTGGTGATGTCGTTGCCGTTGGCATCGAGCACGTGCTGCATCCCGTCGCTGCCGGTGGTTGTCTGCAGGCTGAAGCTTTGTCCTCCCATCACCAGGGGTGACCCGTTGCCGGTGGTGATCACTTCGCCGTCGCTGCTCTGGGTAATGGAGACCGAGGTGAGCGTCGACAGCTGCTGCACCAGCTGGTCGCGTTGATCCTGGAGTGTTCCGCCATCCTGACCGGCGGGAACCGTCTGCGCAATCTGCGCGTTCAGTTGCGCGATTTGCTGCGTCACCGTATTGATCTGGGCGACCGTCTGCGTCACCTGCTGATCGGCAGCGGACTGGGCGCTGGTGAGGCCGTTGGCTGTGAAATTGAAAGACTCCGCGAGGTTCTGTCCGGCCGCTAACACGCCCTGCTGGGCGGCTGCACTCGAAGGGCTGGCGGATAACTGCTGCAAGCTGCTGGAAAACGCCGTCAGCGTGCTGGCCAGATCTTCCCCCGTGCCGGAAAAGAGGGCCTGGATTTGCTGCAGACTCGACGATTGGGTGTCGGCGCTGCTCTGGGCGGAGGTCTGTTGCTGGATCTGCAGATTCAGGAGTTCGTCGCGCACGCTCTGCAGGCTGTCGAGGGTCACGCCCCCGCCGCTGACCTCGCCGCTGACCTCACTTTCGGCGTTGGCGCTGAACTGCGGCACTTCCCGCGTGTATCCGGGCGTATTCGAGTTCGCGATGTTGTTGCTGGTCGCCTCAAGCGCCGCCTGCGTCGCGTCAAGCGACTGCATGCCGATCAACAGCGATGTGCTCAAGCCTCCCATAGCGCTTATCCCTGGCAAGACCAGGTTGCGTGATGCACCCTGGCGCCGGTCCCCTCCTGAAGTTCTCCCTGAAACGAGCGAAACAGCGAAACCATCATGGCTACCGAGCGGCTCGCATGCTGCAGGAGGATGGCATAGCGCCGGTTGAGTGACTCAACCGCAGCTGCGGCGGAGCGAACCTGCTGCCGCAGGACCGGGTCGCCCCCTTCTCCAGCGTGCGCAGGAACCGGGGATGCAGCCCCGCTCCACTCTCCACTCAGGCAGGTCAGACGAAGGCTGAGCGCCTGTTGCTGCGCAAGGCTGTCTTCGAGCTCGGCAATGTCGCTGGCAACAATCGCATTCATAGCTCTCTCCAGTTCGAGCGCCAGGGCGCGCAACAGGTGCAGATGTTCTGCCGCCTGGCTATCGCGAATTGAGGCATCACCCGCACTCATTGCTGGCTTCCTTCAAATCTGCTCTGCCCTGCCAGCGGAAATCAGGCATGCTCATCGAGCATCGACGCCGCGATGCTGGCGGGGTCGAGCGGATATTGTCCGCTGCTGATGGCCTGTTGCAGGGTCGCCACTTTGTCCTGGCGAATCTCGGGTGTTTGCATGGCGGTGCTGACCAGCTGGTTTACCGACGCCTGATCGGACGTGAGGGTGGCTCGGTCCTCGCTGGACTGGGCCTCCGGAGCGACGCCCTGCCCGTTCACCGACGGGTTGTTGGGCTCACTGGAGATTTGACTGGCGGTCGAATTCGTCAGGTCGATTCGCATAGCTCTTTCCTCGTATGGATCTTCGCTCCTATCGGCACTTTCCTCGCCGGAGTTTAATCGAAATCTCAGCTTTTTCCGTCATTTTTTACCTCCGCCCCGGTTGTCGCCTTCGATGCTCCCTCCGTCTTTGCGTCGGCGGCCTCCAGAGCCGTGGCAATCATCTTTGCAATGCCAATCCCACCGGAGTCGGCCATGGCCTGCGAGAGCGACTGAACGCCAAGACTCATCATCTGATCCCGGCCAGCCGCCTCTTCATCGTCCTCCGCTCCGGGAACCGTGGCAAAAGACTGCTCCGCCTGCTGCAGCCAGCTGCCGAGAAGCATGGCTTCGAACTGCTTCGCACTCTTTTCGATCCGGGCGTCATCCTTCCCGGCACTCTGCGCCGACTGCAGCTGCTGGAGCATTTGGCTCTCGCGTACCTGCAACAGACTGGTTTGCGACGCCACAGGTCCCGGTCCGATTGCGCTGCTGCCCATTACTGCACCTCCAAATCGGCCTGGATCCCGCCTTCGGCCTTAATAGCCTGCAGGATCGCGACCACGTCGCGCGACGTGGTTCCAATGGCATGAAGCCCATCCACGAGCTGCTGGACATTGGCTCCGGCATCGAGGCGCATGGTCTGAGCCGGTGAATCGTTCACGCTAAGCGTGGTCTGTGGAACCAGCGCGGCTTGCTGGCCAGGATAGCCTCCCCAGCCGCCCGCTGCTCCGGGTTGCGGCTGGCCGGGCTGGCCCTGGCCCTGCTGACCCTGACCCTGTCCTGGTTGCCCCTGTCCCGGTTGCCCCTGGCCGGGCTGGCGTAGTTGGCCTTGCCCCTGTTCCTGATTCTGGCTCGCGGGCCCGTAGGCTCCGGCACCGCCGGGACCAGCCACGCCGGGGCCCATCCACGGCGGTCCCGAGCCCGGTACCGGCGCGACGGTATAGGTGGTTGACACTTCGATTGAGAGATTGCCGTGAATGACCGCGACCGGCGTCAGCTTGACATCGCCGCCAAGAACGATCGTCCCGGTGCGTTCGTTGACGACGATGCGAGCGGGCGTGTGCACTGTCAGGGAAAGGTTCTGGATTTCCGATATCAGGACGGGGACAGAGGAGCTTCCGGCCTGCGCCACGTTGATATCGACGCGTGTATTGTCCAGCGCCGCGGCGACGGACTTATGGAAATTCTGGTTTACGGTCTCAGCGATTTGCCGAGCGGTGGTGAAATCCGGATTCCGGAGGAGCAGGGAGACGGTCTTGAAATTGCTCAGGTCGACGGCCGTATCCCGCTCGACGATCCCGCCATTGGAAATGAGACCCACCGTGGTCGAATTGACCTGCTTGCCGTTCAGGCCATTGCCGGCGGTGTAACCGCCCATTTGCAGCGGTCCCTGAGCCTCGGCGTAGATCTGGCCGTCGGGTCCGCGCATCGCGCTCATCAGGAGAACTCCGCCTTCGAGACTCTTGGCGTCGCCCACGGAGGAAACGGTCACATCCAGGCGCTCGCCGGGGCGCGCGAACGGCGGCAGCATGGCGGTCACGAAGACGGCCGCGACATTTTTGACTTCGACGGTCCCGGGAGAAATGAGCACTCCCATGCGCTGCATCGCATTCGCCAGCGTCTGGACCGTGAAATAGGTTTGCTGGCTGTCTCCTGTGCGATCGAGGCCCACCACCAGCCCGTAGCCGACGAGCATATTGTCGCGCACGCCCTGGACGCTGGTGATGTCGCGAACCAGGACCTGGTGATTCATATCGTCCGCGCGCACGGCCATGCAGGAAGCGAACAGTAGGACCAGGGCCAGAATGCAGGCCATCCGGGCAGTCTGTGGGGGACTCAGGTTGAACCTTTTGTTCTTCATGGTCGTCAGAATCCGATCAGCCAGAGAATGGCGCGTGTGAGCGGGTTGGGGCGCCGCGTACTGTCGGAGATAATGCCCTTCCCCTTCATTTCGATCTCAAGGTTGCTCAGCGCCGACGACGGAATGGTGTTGTTCGGGCCGATATCCCGCGGCCGCACGACGCCGCGAACTGTAACGTCCTCATGCTGGTTGTTCATGAAAATTTTGCGCTGTGCTTCCAGCACCAGATTGCCACTGGGCAGGACCGCGATGACCTGCGCGGTCATGCTGGTCTGGAAGGTGGTGCTCGAGTCCGTTGCTCCCGATCCCTTCAGAGTGGTGGAGGAATTGGCGTTCAGCAGGGGGTTCAGGCCCTTGGTATTGACGTCACCGGCCAGTCCGGTAATGGCCGAACTGGTCTGGAACGCTCGGGAACTGTTCACATCGCCGGATTGCGCAGCAGTGGTTTGCACCGCGACCAGAATCACGACGGTGTCATTCACGTTCAATGCCTTGTAATCGGACGAGATGTCGTCGAGGTCTCCGCCGGGCGACCACAGGCTGCCCACCGTACGCGACGTTCCATGCATGTCGGCTTCCTGGAGGCGAGCAACGTATTCCGAGCGCAACATGGCAGGGCTGGCCTTCTTGCTGGTACGCGCGCCGGCTCGAGGTCCGGCCGCGATGGCAAGCAGCAGAGCGACACCCAGAGGGCGGCCTGCCCATCGCAAGATGTTTCTGGTCTTCACAGATGTCCTTTCAACAGGCCGCTGTCGGCGACCAAAGCGGTATAGACGATCCGGCGTTCCTTGTCGGTGGCGCGAACAGTCTGGCCTGCGGTACCGTTCTGCAGGCAAATCACCGTCAACCGAATATGCACGTGGTCCCCGTCGAGGTACAGGGTCGCGGGCATGCCGGCGTGCACGAGGGGTCCGCGAGGGACGGGGTGCCCCAGGTCGGATGCGGGAAGCTCAGGATTCGCCTGGGCCGCGATCTGCGTTTGACCTTCCGGGTTCAGCCGAAGCTCGGCAAAGAAGGGCACACACTCTCCGGCATTCGCGCACGACAGGCGGACGATCACCCGCTGGCCGTTCCAGCGCTGCACGGATTCGACTCGCAGTTGCGGATGGGTGACGACTGCCTGCACGTTCGATAGCAGGAAGACCTGCTCCGGCGCGATCGGAATGCCAAAGCGGTTCACCGCCGCAGCAATCTCTGCCGGCGTGATGGCGGCGCGCGCGGTCGCTGCCATTAACGGCAGCGGCGCGGCCACTACGATCGTCAGAAACAGGACCAGCCAGAATTGCTTCATCGCGTCCTCATCTACTGCGCCAGCTGGTTCAGCTGCTGCAGCATCTCGTCCGCTGCCTTGATCACGCGCGAATTGGACTCGTACGAACGCTGCGCGAGAATCATGTTCACGAACTCGTCCACCACGTTCACATTCGACTGTTCGAGCATGCCCTGTTGAATCGTGCCCAGTCCCTGGGATCCACCCGGTGTCCCGACGACGGGATCACCCGAGGCTGTGGTGGGCAGATAAATGTTGTTGCCGATGCTGTTCAGGCCGCCCGGATTGGTGAACATGGCAAGCTGCATTACGCCCACCTGCTGCGCCTGGGTTTGTCCCGGCAGGGTCACGCTAACCGTTCCATCGCTGCCTACCGTGACGTTGGTCGCGTTGGCGGGAATATTGATTGCCGGCTGCAGAGCGTCGCCATTTGCCGTCACCAGGTTTCCCTGCGCGTCAGTCTGGAACGAACCGGCGCGCGTGTAGCCCGTTTGACCGTTCGGCAGAAGGATCTGGAAGAAGCCGCTTCCCTGAATCGCAAAGTCCAGAGGATTGCCCGTGCTGCTGAGGTCGCCCTGGGTCTGCACGATCTCCGTATTGCCGGGGCGGGTGCCCAGCCCGATCTGCAGGCCGGAAGCAACCGTCGTCTGCTGCGTCGCTGCAGCACCTGGCATTACATCGTTCTGATAGAGGAGATCGGAGAACTCGAGACGCCGCGACTGAAAGCCCGCAGTGCTGGAGTTGGCGAGGTTATTGGCAATGTTATCCAGATTGAGCTGCTGTGCGGTCATTCCGCTGGCCGCGCTATAGAGAGCGTGAAACATGAGTGGAGTCTCCTTTATCCGACCTTCGGCAGGTCCTGGGTTGCGGTTTTGTCGATCTCCGAGTTGAAAATGGAGAGCGCGCGCTGCATCATTTCAGCCGAACGCTGCGCGGTCACCAGTTGCACCATTGCCGTGATCGGGTTGACATTGGAACTTTCCAGCATTCCCTGGCGCACGCTCGACTGCGTGGCCGGCTGGGCGGTATTGACGGGCGCGGAGTAATACAGATTTCCCATGCTGCTGAGTTGGGTGCCGGCGGGAAATTCCACAACCTTAAGCTTCCCGAGAACGGCTCCTTTCGAAGAAATGGTTCCGTCAGCGCTGATAGAAACCGGCCCCGGCGGCATCGTGATGGTGCCGTTTTCTCCCAGCACGGCGTCTCCCGTGCTGGTGACCAGCTGGCCATGCGCAGAGACCTGAAAACTGCCGTCGCGCGTGTACACCTGTCCGTCTGTCGTTTGCACCTCGAAGTACCCGGAGCCTTCTATCGCGACATCGAGATTGTTGCCGGTCTTCTGCAGCGCTCCCTGGTTCTGGTCGAGCGTGGTCCCGCTCAAAATGCCGTAACTGTTCATCGCCTGGTCGAGCGCCGATGCCGAAGGATTACCGGCGTTGGCCAGCACCTCGCTGAAGACATCCTGTTCAGCGCGATACCCAGCCGTGCTGGCATTGGCCAGGTTATTGGCGATGGTATCCAACTCCTGTGTCCGGGAGATCAGGGCTGTGCAGGCGGCATAGTATCCGCTGTCCATAGGACTCCTTCGCCGAGAGGAGATGCACGGCGCGGGCCATCCTGGTGGGCAAACTTTGCCGGGATTGGCCTGCGGAAGCCCCGGGAATGAGGGCTTTGATGAGGGAACGATGAGAACGAATGGCAACGGCTGCGCATCTGCGGCCCACCGGCCAATTTGTCTCATGCGAAGGCAATGGAGCTAAGCGTTGGCAGGCGGCTATAGAACGCGGTGCAGACGCGGTGCCGGAAGCGATTCCAAAGGACAGGACAGGGGTGAACGCCCCGCATGGGGATGGGCCATGCGCAGAAGGCTCAGCCATCGATTGTCCTGTTCCTCGCGATCCCAGGCGCAGCAGAATTCCTGCACGCACCGCGGCAACGACCAGCGCTCAGCCAGGAGCACGGCGGCTCGTTTTGGATTTCTCGCACGCGATTCGAGGCCCTGCCATTCAAGCAGTGCCGGCAGGGAGCCAAGCGAGTGGGTCAACCCCACCAGGTAGGCCTCTTCGGGGTGCACCCCACCGACAACAGCAGCGATTGTGCGGCAGGCCTGCGCGACTTCCCGCGCGTGCGCCCACAGTTCCGGAAGTTCGCGGTGTCTCCCCTGGCTGAGGATCGGTTGTTGACTCACCGCGGCCAGGCAAGCCTGCACTCCCAAACCGGAAATGCAGTCCTCGACGCGGACCGGGCGTTCTTCCGCGTTCTCATGCTCCCGGGCCGCGAGCCGGAGGATTTGCAGCGTGGCGCCCAGGTCGCTGAGCACCAGGAACGATATCTCTCCGAGATCCACGGACAGTTCGTGAGAACGCAGCTCCATGCGCAACAGAGTTTCCGGCAATACCGGGACCGCCGGAAAATCGTCGCTGGAAGCCGAGGGAGTGCGAAAGAGGGTCGGCTGGCCCGTCCGGATGTCGATTGGGTCTGTCTTCAGCACGGTGTCACCCGGAACTTTATCGGCACTCCGGGCAATGCGTTCTAGCCCAGGGCTCCGAGGCCCTGTTGGGGAGCGAAAGATTGCGAAACAAACGATTCCGGCTGTCTGCCGGTTACGCTCTTTAACGCGAAGAGCACATCCACGGTCTTCTTCCTGCCCGCCAGCCGCACCCAGATCCAGGATTTGCAGGCGACATAGTCGACCTGACGTGCCGATACCTCCACCGCAAATCCACCCAGCGTTCGCGCCATGTGTGCGGGGGTTGCCGCCTGATCGAGCAGCGCTTCTTCGTATCCATCGCAGGCTACGCATCGCTCAACCTGCTGCTGGAACTCGGCAGGAGTCAGAAAGCAGGGTTCCGCTCGGCACCCGGTGATCTGCTCAATGGCCTGCAAAACGCTGGGCTCGACACGCCGGACGAAGCCCAGGACTAGGCGTTTCGCTGCCGCCGCGTAATACACGGGAACAGCCTCCAGCCCGCGGAGAAACTCCAGCGGCAGGTTAGCCCGCACCGTGGGCCCCGGCCCCTCCTGGGTCAATACGGGGTAGCCCCATTGCGCGGAACGGGCGGCCGCCAGTTGCTTCTCGTTTGCCAGGCCCAGCTGCAACAACGTAGTCTCCAGATCCTCGCCGCGCCATTGACTGCGCGCGGTCGCTTCCCGCAGCTGAGCCTCGGTCAGAATCCCTTTCGACAGCATGGCCAGACCGACCGACAGCCGAGGATTACGTGGCATTTCCGTCAGGCGCGGCCCAATGAGGGCAGCCAGCGGTGTTTGCATCGCGCCGGCGAAGCAGTCGGCACTGCAATACCATTCGTTACCCACCTGGATTCCGGCCCGGCTCTGCGGAACGCTCCTCATGAGGAGCTTGTTGTGGCAGGTACGCAGGCCACAGCGGGCGCGAACCCGATTCCACCCAAAATCCACCGGCGGTACCACCGACTTCAGCCATTCACGCATCGTTCTCTCTCCGGAAAATTTCAATGTAAGAAGTGAGACGCTATCGGTTGCGGAATCTCGGTAACCCGCAGCCCGTAATTGCCATCCACGATCACCGCTTCGCCGCGCGCGATCAGCTTCCCATCCAGCAGGAGCTCCACCGGCTCGTCGACCATCCGGTCCAACTCGATTACCGAACCGCTGGCCAGTTCCAGAACCTCGCGCAGTGGCAGTTGCCGCTGCCCAAAGCGCAGGGAAACATTCAGCTCCACGTCCATCACCAGCTTCAGATTCCCGGGATCGATGCCTGCCTGATTGTTGCGATCCGGCGTCGCGCAGCAAAATGCCGCCAGCATCTGGCCGTCGAAGTAGAGCAATACGGGCGCACCGGAGGGATCGGCCGGTGCAATCAGCGGAACGACGAACATGCCGCCGAATGCGAGCCCTTCCACCCGCTCAAACCGAAGGTTGAGCTCGCCATATTCTTCCGCCAGTGCAGCCTGCAGGCCCAGCGCTGCGGAGGCAAGCACCTTTTCCAGGCTCTGCATCGGTTCGTCGTTGACTGTTGGCCGTCCCAGAAGCCTGGCCGCTAGTTCCGATACCTGCGGCTCATAGAATTCCACGAAGCATTCGCCGCTCAGGCGCCCATCCACCTTCAACCGGAAGTGAATTGGCTTCCCGGGCTGCGTCGGCGTTTCACCGCCGGCCATTGGCTCAAGAGGCCACGGAGTTCCAAACGCTCGTCCCAGCACCTCGCCCAGAGAGTTGGCAAAAGCTGACGCGAAAGCGCGCGCTGCCCGTTTATTGTTTTGGTTATCCATCGTGTTTATCCCCTCTCCCAATGATTGGTTACGGTCCGCCGACCCAGCTGCGCGGCCTTCTGTAAGCCATTCCGAACCGGTGTCGCCTCAAAAATCGCGTGCCCCCCGGCAGTCAGCATGCCCGGCGCCCGCACAGGCGCGCGGAGTTTGAGCACGCTGCCCGGCTCCAGTGCGATCAGGTCTCTCACCGCCACGCGGAGTCCCGGAAGCTCGGCGGCGACTTCGACATCGCAGTCGAGCATGCGCTCGCGAATCCCGGGCCGCGGAAAGAACCGCACGCTGCCGCGCTTCTGAGGCTCCTCAGCTTTGACTTGCTGGATCAATACATTAAGAAACGTCGTGGGGAAGACCAGCTGAAAGGTGCCGCTGGTCCCCGCCAGTTCGATTTCAAACTGCACCACGGTCACCTTTTCGTTGGCCGGGCAGTATTGATGGAGGAGTGAGGATTTGATCCGACGGCCCGGCTTGAGCGCCTGGGCGGGCATACGCCAGGCATTCTCCGCCTGGCGGGCGATCAGAGCGGTGAGATCGTGCATGATCTCTTCTTCGATCTCCGAGAGCTCACGCGTATGATCTGCGGGACTCCCGCGACCGCCCATCAACAGTTCGATCATCGGAAACACCAGATCGATATCGCACTCCACGATCATCGTGCTCGGAATGGTCTGCAGCGAGAACGGGACGATATAGCTCATTGGCCCGATGCCGGCGACGTGATCCTTAACCGGAAGCTGATCGACGCCGCGCAGCTTTACATCCAGCCCGGTGCCGAGATAGGCATCCAGAGTGCTGGCGAGATGGCGCGCAAAGGTTTCATGAATTCCAGTCAGAGAACGGGCATTTTCATTGGACAGGCGCCCGGCGGAGCGGAAGTTGCAGTTCACGACGGTGCGTTGCCGCTCGCCCGGCTTGTGCGCCGTTTCCTGCGACGGGTTGTTCGGGACCGCCTCCTGGTTAAGCATGTTCCAGCACCTCCCGCACTGGCAGGGAGGGCGGCGTGGGCCGCTGGCGGATATGCGCCAGCGATTCCCGCAGCTTGATCATCGCGGCCTGGCGGATCTGAGAGACCCGGGACAGCGCTACGCCAACCACTTTGGCAATCTCTTTCATGGTGAGCTCCTCACGGTAGTAGAGAGAAAGGATCAGCTGTTCGCGCTCGCTCAGCTTTCCGATCGCCTCGCCCAGGTGCTCCTTCATCTCGCCCTCAAGACACAGGTCGAAAGGGTCGGGATCGTCGAGACTGGGAGCCGATTCGATCAAATCCATCGTCTCGCTTTGGTCGTTCGATACCGCCACCTGCTGTCCGGCGAGGTGAAGGACGTCCAGCTGCGCGGTGATCCGGCGCAGATGATCGACGTCAATCTCCATTTCCGCTGCGATTTCGGCTTCGGCAGGATGCCGTCCGAGCCGAGCCTCCAGCCGCGCGGTCGCATCCGCGAGCTCGCGTCCGCGCCTCCGCAGCGACCGGGATCCCCAGTCGATTTCGCGAAGACTGTCGAGAATCGCGCCGCGAATCCGGAATTTCGCGAAGGTCCGGAACTGCGCGTTCTTCGTGTTGTCGAAGCTGCGGTTCGCTTCCAGCAGCCCGATCACGCCTGCGCTGACCAGGTCCTCCATATCCACGTGCTGGGGAAGCCGCTCGCGAATGCGGGCCGCAATGTAGTACACCTGAGGAAGCTCCTGCAAGACCCGTTCGTCTTCCCCCGCCGCATACCCCGCGCTCATCGTATAAGCCATCTCAGCTGGCGTCATCGTTGCACCTCGTACACCATCGGAATTGCAATCTCCTTCATCGGACCGACCCCAGGGACAGAATCTGCGTCATCGGAGGAATCTCAGACGGAGAGACCACGACGACTCTGGGAATAAAGGGCTCCAGATGCCGGCGCAGATAAAAGCGCCCCGGCGACGAACAGAGCAGCACCGGCGGAGCCATAGTCACGTGGTCTCCCAGCATGGCGCGCAGCCCGTCGAGCACCCGGCGGGCGACCGAGATCTGGATCGCACCGGCCGCCGGCTGGGCGTTCTGTGTCGCCGAACGCGCACACTCCTCTTCGATGGAGCCGTCCAGAGTGACCACCTTGAGCCGTCCTTTTTCGTCGAGCAGAGGCCGGATCAGAGTGCGGCCGAGCGCGTGGCGAGCGGCTTCCACCAGGATCACCGGATTTTTGTTGGTCGCCGCCGTCTCCACCATGGTTTCCAGAATCGAGCCCAGATCGCGAATCGAAACCTGCTCCCGCAACAACTGCTGTAATACCTTTTGAATCTCGCCCAGGCTCATCAGTTTCGGCATCAGCTCTTCGATCAGCTTTGGGTGAGAATCCGCGAGCCGGTCGATCAGTCGCTTGGTCTCCTGCCGAGTGAGCAGGTCGTGCGCGTTCTGACGGATCAGCTCCGAAAGGTGAGCCATCAGAGCCGAAGTGTGATCGACCACGGCGTACCCGGCCGCGATGGCCTGGGCCTGCAGGTCGGGCGTAATCCATTTGGCGGGAGAATCGAAGGCCGGCTCACGGGTCTCCTGACCCGGTAAATCGCCCGGCGTGGGATGAGAATTGACCGCCAGCAACCGGTCGCGCCGCAGTTCCCAGCGGGCAATCTCCACGCCGCGAAGATAGACGATGTATTCCCGCTCCTTCAGCGACAGGTTATCGGTAATGTGGATCGAGGGAACCAGGAAGCCCAGCTGTTGCGCCAGATTTTTGCGCAGAGACTTGACCCGGTTGAGCAGTTGCCCACCCTGCCTGGCATCGACCAGAGGCACGAGACCGACGCCAACTTCGAGCATCAGTTCGTCGAGCTTGAGCACAGCGTCCATAGGATCGACGATGGGAGCCCCGGGCGCTGCCTTGGCGGCGGCGGCCTTCGCGGCGGCAGCTTCCTCATCCGCTTTCGGCTTCATTTTCCAGGCGGCAAACATGGAAAGACCGCCAAGCACGATGAAGGGAATCTTCGGCATGGCCGGAATGATCGCGAGGGCGAGCAACACGCCGCCCGCAATCCAGAGCGCGCGGGAAGTTTTGAAGACCTGTTTCCCGATATCTGTGCCGAGTGAGTAATTCGACGCCGCGCGGGTAACGACAATGCCGCCGGCCACCGAAACCAGCAGCGATGGAATGATGGCGACCAGTCCATCCCCGACGGTCAGGATGGTGTAAGTCTTAAGCGCCTGCTGGAACGGAACGCCCTGCTGAAACACTCCGATCAGAAAGCCGGCAACAATATTGATGGCCATGATCAAAATCGTCGCCAGCGAATCGCGCTGGCTAAAACGCGCCGCGCCGTCCATCGAGCCGCAAAATTCCGCTTCCCGCGCTACTTGTTCCCGCCGCTGGCGCGCCTGATCGGCATTGATGAGGCCGGTATTCAGGTCGGAGTCGATCGCCATCTGTTTGCCGGGCATAGCGTCGAGTGTGAAGCGAGCCGTGACCTCAGCGGTACGCACAGCGCCGTGGCTCACCACCAGATACTGAATGGCGATGAGGGCCAAAAAGATGACGAAGCCGACGATGTAGTTTCCACCGACGACAAACTGACCGAAGGCCTCGATCACATTGCCTGCGGCAGCCGAGCCTTCGTTGCCATGGAGGAGAATTCGCCGGGTGCTGGCCAGATCCAGCGCCAGCCGCATCAGGGTCATCAGCAGGATCAGACTGGGGAAGACCGAGAACTCCACTGGCCGCAGGACCTGGATCGCCGTCAGCAGCACCAGAACCGCCGCGGTGATGTTCAGTGTCAGCAGCAGGTCGAGAGCGAACGCGGGCAGTGGCACCAGCATGACAAATACGAGCGATACCGCACCCACCGGGATCACCCAGTCGGAATAGGTCTGGAGCGTCGCCAGCAATCCGGGCTTTGTTTTCACGGGCGTCTTCACAATGGCCTCGCCTGCGGGATGGGAGTAATGGGAGCTTTCCTGCGCGCTTCGCGATTTCTCACTTCGGCCTGCGCTTTGTAGACCATCACGAGAATTTCGGCGACGGCATGATAAAGAGCCGAGGGGATCGGATCGCCCACTTCCACGCCCTTGTAGAGCGCCTGTGCCAGGGGTTTGTTTTCCATAACCGGAATATCGCGGTCCCAGGCAATTTGTTTGATCTTTGCAGCCAGGTTATCGAGGCCCTTGGCCACCATGATGGGCGCTGCCATGTTCACTTCGTAGCGGAGGGCGACCGCGTAATGGGTGGGATTAGTAATCACTACTGTTGCAGTTTCCGCCGCCTTCAGCATTTGCCGGCGGCGGTGGTGACGCTGCAGTTTGCGAATCCTCGCCTTGCTCTGGGGATTGCCGTCGGATTCCTTGAGCTCGTCCTTGATCTCCTGACGGCTCATTTTCAGATCGCTTTCGTTCTTCCGCCACAGAAGCAGGTAATCGATCCCGGCCCAGGAGAGCAGCACCAGTCCGGATTTCCATGTGATTTCGAGCAGCATGCTGCTGAGCAGGCCTGTGACGCCGTGCGCATCGCGCCAGGAGCTGAGCAGGATATCGCCCCAGTGGCTGCGCACGCAGGCATAGCCGACCCAGGCGATGGCGCCGAAGGGCAGCAGCGATTTGAGAATGGTGCTGACGGCAGTCAGCGAGACCATCTGTTGCAAACGATTCGCCGGGCTCAGGCGTTCGAACTTCGGGCTGAGCGCGTCGGGCGCGAAAACAAATCCCCCCTGCGCAAGATTGGAGACGAGCGCTACGCCGAGGGCAGCCGCCAGCATGGGCATAATCCAGCGCAGCGCCTCGATGCTGGTCCAGAACAGCAGCGGGCCGTTCGGCTCGATGTTGTCGGTGCGGGCGGAATCGAGCGTGTTGCGAAAGAACAGCGTCCAGTGCGGAACCGCATTGTGACCGAGGAACCAGACCACGCCCGCAACCGCGGCCATGGCCAGGGCGCCGCTGAGTTCCCGTGAGCGGGTGACCTGCCCCCGTTCCCGTGCGCGCTTCCTGTGCCGTGGTGTCGCCTGTTCTGTTTTATTTGCGTCGGCCATGGTTTCCTATCGCGCCAGATGCAGCAGGCGATCTCCATTCAGCATTGAGTCGAGAAACAAGCGGCGGAACAGGTCGGGCCAGTAGCGCATGGTCGCGACCAGAACCAGCAGCCCGAGGAGACTCTTCACTGCCGGGCCAAGCAGCATCAGCGGCATCTGCGGCGATGCCTTGCCCAGCAGGCCCAGCACGACATCCGCTGCCAGCGTGGCCGACATCACCGGAGCCGCGATCTGAATACCGACGCCGAACAGGTCGCCAACCACTCGCAGTACGCCTACCGTGAACAGCCCGTTCAGGTGCGCGGTCCCCGGGGGAAGATAGGCGTAACTGTTGCCGACGGCGCGCAGCAGCCAGAGATGGACGTCCATGCGCAGGAAGAGCAACATGACGATGCTCTGGTAGAAAACCGAAACTACCGTCGTATCCACCTGCGACTGAGGATCAAGGATATTGACGAGCGAATAGCCCATCTGAACCCCGAGCACCTGCCCACTCATCTGCACCGCTTCGAAGACCAGGTTGGTGGCGATGCCCATGCCAGCGCCGATCAGAAATTCCGTCAGGACGAGGAAGGGCCAGTGGGCCAGGGACGGCGCGGCAAAGTCATGGCTCACGACTGGGTATAACAACCCCGTCAGCGCCAGGACCAGGATCGCCTTGATGCGAGCCGGAATTGCCGTGCTGCCGAATAAAGGCGCAAACAGCATCAGACCGGAGAGCCGGACTCCGATGGTCAGCGTGGCCGCGATGATGGTGAACAGAGGAAGGCGGATCATTGCAGATAAAGGTGAAAATTCGAAAAGATGGTGAGAGTAAGTTGCGCCAGATGCCGCCACATCCACGGCATCGCGAAGAACACGGCACCGCCCGTGGCGATGAGCCGAGTGACAGTGGAAATGGTGCTGTCCTGCAGCGAGGTAAGAACCTGCAGCAGGTTGACCACTAAGCTGACAACGATCGCAACACCGAGAATCGGTCCCGCCAGCAGGATGACCTCCTCCAGCACCGTACGCCCGAGAACCACAACCTGATCGACGCCCATCAGCTGAAACTCCTCATAAGCGACCCGATCAGCAAATGCCATCCATCCACCATCAGGAACAGCAGAAGCTTCAGAGGGGTTGAGATAACAACCGGAGGCAGCTGCAGCATGCCGACCGAGGTCGTAATGGAAGCCACAACCATATCGACGATCAGGAAGGGCAGAAACAGGACGGTGCCGATCTGGAAACCGGCTTTGAGCTCAGAAAGGATGTAAGCGGGCAGCAGAACTCGCATGGAAACGTCGTCCAGCGTCTTCGGCTGCGGCTCTTTCGCCAGTTCGATGAACAGTGCCACATCCTTGTCGCGAACGTAGTGGCTCATGAATTTCCGCAGTGGAATCTCGCCACGCTCGAATGCGGTTGTCGCCGTGATCTGACCCGCCTGCATGGGGACAATACTGCCGTCATAGATTTGCGCCGCGACGGGCTGCATAAGAAAGAACGTGAGAATCAGCGAAAGACCAATCAGTGTCTGATTGGAGGGTGTTGTCTGCAAACCCAGAGCCTGGCGCAAAAAGTGAAAGACGATGAGCAGACGGGCGAAGGGGGTCACACAGAGCAGGAGCGCGGGAATCAGTGTGAGTCCGGTCAGGAGAATAACGACCGACCAGGGCACGGTTCCGCCCGGAACACCCTGGATCTGCAGTCCGAGCGGGCCCATGCCCGGCTGCAGGTGCAGGCTCGAGTCGACGGGACCGGTGGGAAGGTCATCGGCCGGTGATTTGGTCTTGCCCGACTTTTTCCCTGATGGATCGCTCCCGTTCGCCGTTGGTGGCGTGGTTACGGCTGGAATATTTGCCGGGGCATTAGCAGTTGTCGGTCCCGAAGCAGCGGCGCCTCCCGCGATCGGCGTATTGATCGGCGCGGGTGCAGGAGTCAGGGCCGCAGGAGCGGCGGCGGGAGGAGCCGCAGGTCCTCCACCGGCGGGCGGTGCGGAGTTGGCGCCATTCGCAGCCGGCGTGGTCGCAGGAGTTGCGGTGGCGGGGTTGAGCAGACTGGCCTGGCCGATCTGAGCCGTCTCGATGCCTGGAAGAGTGACGTGCGCCTGCGCAGCCGCCGCAGCGGCAGCCGCCAACAGCAATCCCGCGCCAAGAGCGCAGGCTTGCAGGCCGAGTTTCATTCCGGCTCTCCCGACTCAGAAGCGATCGTTTCGGCTTGTAGCTCGCCCGCGTCGTCCAGCTTTGTCAGCAGCGAGACGCCCTGTGAGCCTCCGCCGATGAGAAACTTCTGCCCGGCGACATGAACCACGGCCACAAAGCGTTTGTCTCCCAGGGAAACGGTTTCCGCAACGCGCAGTTGCTTTGTGGTGGAAAGGGTGTACTTCCGATTGAGCCACGACCAGGCGCGAAAGAGCGGATTAGGTCCCACCGGGGCTGGTGGCCGAAGCTGGCGGACGACTGCGGGTAAATCCGCACTTTCGTTGACGGTGTCCTGATGCGCTGTGCGGGCCGACGCCTCCGCGATTTCTTTAGCGGCCTGGGCGGCCAGCGCCTCGCGGCGAGCCTTCTCGCGGCTCTGTTTTTCGGCGCTGTCGATCAGCGCTGCCATAAAGCTGTTGCCATGCCGCTCCGGTGCGGCCGGAGCCGCAATCTTTCCGAGCGCACCGGCAAACGAAAACTGAGAGATGCCAAGAGTGGTTGTGCTCATGCCTGATCCGTTATGCGAACCGCAAGGCGGTCGCCGATGACTTCGAATTCCGTCCAGCCGATCAGCACCCGATTCGCCCGCAGGGGGACGTCGCTGGTGTGGTGGCAGGCAGTCTCCACGACTGAACCCCGGGTCAGGGCCAGCAGGTCGGCAATCGTGAAACGGACGACCGGGATCTCGAGTGTCAGGGCGCACGGCAGCCAAGGCATGGTGTCGAGGAGATCCTCGGCGTCCACCGACGCCGCTGGCCTCGCGGTCTTGAAAGGTACCGGATCCGGATTTTGGGCTGCGGTGCTCATCGGCCTCCTGCTTCCCGGCAGCGACACGACCAGGAAAGCGACTGCGACCGAGGTCAATGCAATCGAGGGGCCGGAACAGCTCCGGGGGGAGGGGGTCTGCGCGAGGAGGCCTGCGTGAGCGGCAGGCTCCTCATGCGCAAGGAGTTGCGCCTGTATTGGCAGGTGCGCCCAGCTCACCCGCGTCGGTGAGACGAAGATGAGAAGACGCAGCCTTCTCCTTGCCCCGCCGGGTGGGGTTACCGCCCGGCAGGGGACTCTAATCGGAAGCTAACCGTTGTGATTCTTACTGAATCAACTGGATCGTCGCCTGCGAGACCTGATCCATGGTCGTCAGCACTTTGGCATTTGCTTCGTATGTTTGCTGCGCCACGATCATGTTGGCAAATTCGGTGGAGAGATTCACGTTTGATTCCTCAACCGCTCCGCCCGTGATCGTGCCGTTGCCGCCGGCTCCCGCCTGCCCAATGTTGGGCGTTCCCGACGCAAAGGTGGCCTGAAAGTCATTGCCACCCAATTCCGTCAGGCCCTGCGGGTTGGCAAAGCTGGCCACGGCGAGCTTGCCGAGTGAGAGCGTCTGGTTGTTGCTGAACTGCCCTTCCACGGTGCCGTCGGAGAGAATCGAGTACCCGGTCAGCGTCCCCACACCGTAGCCGTTCTGGCTGGTCGAGGAAGTCGCGCTGGTCGCGTCCTGCTGGGTAAGATACGAGGCACCGCCAGAACCCGTCAGACTCCAGCTCAGGTTCATCGGCGCCGCGCCGTCCGCCAGACCGCTGATATTGATGCCTGCCACCGGCGACGCAGGCGAGGTCAGGTTACCCGACGAGTCGAACGTCAGGGTACCCGTTGCCAGGGTGGTCGCCGTGCCGGTTCCGCCCACGTCCGACGATGGGATGCTGATGTTATAGGACCACGTGCTGGCCGCGGTGTTGGTGTAGGTGACGTTCAGAACATGCGAGGTGCCGAGCGAATCGTACACCGTGATCGGCGTGCTGAACTGGTCTCCCACCGCCGCGCCGGCGTTGAGGTTCGTGTCCATGGAAAACGACGAGGTCGAAACGGCGGGAATGTTGCTGGCCTGATTGACGCTGATCGGTCCCAGCGCGGAACTGGTAGAAACCACGCCATTCACCGCCGGGTACCCCATCACCAGCTGCCCGCTCTGGGATACGAGCTGTCCCTGAGAGTTCACCGTGAAATCCCCGGACCGGGTAAAGCTGGTCAGACCGTTCACGGCACCCTGCACGACGAAGAAACCGTTGCCCTGCAGCGCCACGTTCGACGCGATGCCTGTGTTGCTCACCGTTCCGTTGGTCAGGTTGGAGGTCTGTCCGTCAATCTGCACTCCCGACCCGATCTGGATCGGATCGCCGTTACCGGAGACTCCCTGCACCTGGTTAAAGACGTCGGCGAAGTTCAGAGACTCGTCCTTATAGCCGTCCGTGTTGAGATTTGAAAGGTTGTTGGCGATGACATTCAGCGAATCGGAGCTGGCTGCCAGGCCTGAAAGAGGAATGGAAAACGCTGACATCTATCTGCCTCCTGAAAGGGCGGTGGTGGAATATTTGGCCGGCAAACCGACGTTCCCATAGAGGTTCATCAGTCCGCCCGGAATGGCGGTGTTGAGGACGGAGGCGGCCGGCTGAAACAAGGATGCGGCCGCCGCGCCCAGGGAAGTCGTCGCGGTTGGGTTGGCGGTTGCCGCCGTTCCGGACGAAGGAGTCGTGTTCGTATTCTGGCTGGCGCTCGAATCGGACGAGGTTGTTGTTGCCCCGGCCATCGAGGACAGCGTCTGATTCATCGAGATCAGCTGATCCAACTGATTGAGAGAAACCATCTGGCTGACCATTTCCGTAGGATCGACCGGCTGAGTCGGATCCTGGTTCTGCAGCTCCGTCACCAGCAGGTTCAAAAACGTGCTCTGCAAATTTCCGGAGGACAGAGCATCCGTGCCGCTGGCATTGCTCGAGGTACTGCTCGATCCGGTCGTCCCGGTAGTCCCGGTAGCCGCCGGCGTGCTGGCCACCTGGGCCTGCTGCGGAGCGCTCAACATCGGACTGAAACCCTGAATGTTCATCGTCTCTTCCTTTCTTCCTGTTTCTGATCAGGCCCGAATATCCAGCCGATCCTCATCACTTGCTGCTACCCCATAGCCCGTCACTTCCGGCTCCGCCGTCATCGCCATCGTCCCCGGTTGAGCCGTATTCCCATAGGTCTTCTGCTGCCCGCCGGACGCATTCCCCTGCTCTCCGGCGAACGAGGTGCCCGTCTGATTCACCTGGATCGAGGCGCGCATGCCAAGCTCATCGCCCAGCTTCGCCTGGATTGCGGGAACATGGGCGGCGATCGCGCGGCTCAGGTCGCCGTGATCCACCGAAATCTGGGTCATCATTTGCTGCTGCGACACCATGGTCCGGATCGAGATGTCGCCAAATTCGGTAGAGCGCATGCCAACCTGCATGCCCGTCTCGCCAAGCGTCTGGATCAGCCGTGCGGTGTTAATACCGGACGAGGCTGTGCCCTCATTGCTGTCGGCTGGAACAGCGATTGCCGCTCGCAAAGTGTCTGCAGTCCGGGCGGCTTCAGCACCATGTTCTGACGCAGGTTGGGTCGGGGCAATGTCGTGCGCGACGGCCTGCAGCATGGGCGCGGCAGAATCCGCAGTCTTCGCCGGCACGGTCTGTGCGGCATCCGCCGCATGTTGCGCCGGCTGATTGGCCGCCGCACTGGCCTGGCCCGTTCCGGGATTGCCGCTGTTGCTGCTCTGGCCGTGCGACGCCTTGTCCGATGAGGCGTTTGCGTCGTTGCCGCCTTTTGGACTTGCTGCCTGGTTCTCTGTCACCGAGGGCAGCAATGGGTGCGCGGCTGAAATGGCAGAAACCGCATTTTGACTCGACTGGGCAGCGGTTCCCGGGGTGTCCTGAGCGATGGGCAGGTGAGGCACCAAACCGGCCGAGACGAGGGTCGCGGCCGCCGGTAGAGCACTCGCCGCCGCCGTTTGCCCGTTCACGCTCTCCAGGCCGGCCGGGGTTGCCGTGTTTCCGGAGGAAGCGTCCTGGACCTTATTGGTGCCGGCCACGCCGATCGACGCCATAGCCCCGATCACGCGGTCCGCAGAATGATCCGCCGATGTCGATGCCGGCTGTGAAGGTGCCCCGGGGGGATTGGAGGCAGGAGTTTGGCTCGCGGTCTCGCCGCGGCTTGCGTGACCCGATCCAGCGGCGGTACCGTCCACCGCGGTGAAAGCCGGTAGAGTGGACGCAACGGTATTTGTGTGGCCCGCCTGCAGGACAGATGCTGCCTGTGTTGGCGGAAGAGCTGCATGATCCGCGCCGACACGCCCGCTGCCCGCCACAACAGCACTCAAACCCTGGCTCTGCACGACCTTCGTATCAACTTGTTCCGTCGACTCCGCGCCGTGCTTTGCGTTCTGCGCCGCTCCTGGCTCTGCGGAGTTCGGCGTTCCATCCTGCGGCAGTGCAACAGTCGCGGAGGCGGTCGCCAACGGGTTGAGCGCCGTTGGCAATGCCGCTGTCAAATCTGGCCCGAAGCTCGTTGTGGTAACGGCAAGAGGTGCATCGGACGATCCACTCGACTGACGATTGACCGGGTTGTTGAGCGGCAAGCCAATCGCGGGCGCCACAGCGACGCCTGTGTTCTGCGACGAGGCGACCATTTGCAGCGGAAGCGTAATCGACGAAGGCAACACGCCGTTCACAGCGGAAGGCGTCAACAGCGCGGTGCTGGACGCTGTGTCTGCCTTTTCACCCATGCGCGCTGAGCGCCGGGCTGCGCTCTGTCCGGTCACAACGCTCAGAATTCTCTGTGCCAGAACCGTCGTCTCCGCTACGCCATTTCCTTCCCGGGAACTTCCGGCCACCAGAGACTGAGGATTCGTCTGAGCCGTGGCGCCCGCCGTCTGACGGGAAGAGACCGCATCCGTCACCTTCTGCTCCGCCTTCTGGCCAGCATCCACCGCCGAGCTGCCGGAGCCCGGTGGAACCGCCGAAGAACCCGCGTCCGAACTCGTTCCCGCAGGCGTGGTGGCCCCCCTCGTACTTGCAAGGACCATCCAGAACGAAGGACCGAGCGTCGAAGTCTCGTGCAGCAGCGGATTCGTCATCCCGGGATTCGTAGTGGTGGCTTGCATGGCAACTCGCACGCCCCCATTTGTGCACGCGACACGCCAGGATTCGGCTGTCTCGGTCCTTCAATCGCACCAGAACATGCACTGATTCATAAGGAGTTATCTCCTACTCGGGAGGTCAACGGGCAGCTTAGCGGGTGCCATCGGCAATCGTTGCCGAGTTGTACTCGGCAAGCTTTGCCGAGTTTGCGTCGAGCGAGCGCCCGAAGAGGCTCGGGCGCGCCGTCCTCTTCTATAGATCCGTGAAACGCAAATATGCAGGAAGGACCCGGGTTCAGCGGCGCTGATGACGCGAAGCGAAAAGATCGTCCACGATCTTTTGCTGCGTCTTCGTCTGCCGCAGATCGTAGCTTTCGTGATGGCGTGCTTCGAGGTCGCTCAACATCTGCCGTTTGCGGTGGGCTGTGTGATAGCGCTGCAGCTGTTCAGCGCGCTGCTCTTCCAGTTTCTGGAGAACCGTCAGCAGCTTTTTTCTCTTTTCGACAGCACCGTCGGCGGCGCGCAACATGGCCTGCAGATGCGCTGCCGGAAGCGGTTGTTGCATCGCTGTCTCGCGAGCCTGCTGGGCAATCGCAATTTCCATCGTTACCTGTTCGATGGAGCGACGCACTCCGGCCACTTCGAGCTGCACTTTCCTGAGCTCCAACTCCTCCTGGTGCTCCAAACTTTCCCGGAAGCGCAGGACGGAAGCGAGGGGGAAGCGAAAGGCCATGGCGCGCGTTATCCTGCGAGCGCCATCAGTTGGGCCACAGCGTCGCGATAGCTGGAAAGCTTCTCCGGCCGCTGCTGCAGAAATGCCTGCAGGGCGGGCAGATTGTCAATCGCGCTGTCCAGCACCGGATCGGTGCCGCGATGGTAGGCGCCAATGCGGATCAGGTCTTCCGATTTCGCATAGGCGGCCAGCAGCAGCCGCAGCGCCTTCGCTTTGGCCAGATGCTCCTCGCTAACCAAACTGGACATCAATCGGCTGAGGCTCTCGAGGATCGAGATGGGCGGATAATGACTGCGCAGCGCCAGGTTGCGGTCGAGCACAATATGCCCGTCCAGCAGAGAGCGCACCGTGTCGACAACCGGATCCTGCTGATCGTCGCCTTCCATCAATACGGTGTAGAAAGCAGTGATGCTGCCTTCGGAGAAGTTCCCTGCGCGCTCCGCCAGCCGAGCCAGCATGTTCAGCACCGAAGGGGTGTAGCCCTTCGCCGTAGGAGGCTCTCCGGCAGCCAGCCCGATTTCCCGCTGGGCCATTGCGAAGCGAGTCAGCGAGTCGACGATCAGGAGCACGTTCTTGCCGAGGCTGGCAAAATATTCCGCAACGGCGGTCGCCGCCAGCGCAGCCCTGAGCCGCAGCAAAGGTGACTGATCGGAGGTCGAGACGACGACCACGGCGCGGCGCAGCCCCTCCTCGCCAAGTACCTCCAGAAACTCGCCCACTTCGCGGCCACGCTCGCCCACCAGCGCCAGAATCGTCAGATCGGCTGAAGTTCCGCGGGCCATCATGCCGATCAGCGTGCTTTTACCGACTCCGCTACCCCCAAAAATGCCCACACGCTGCCCGCGCCCACTGGTCAGAAATCCATCGATCGCCCGGATTCCGCAGCTCAGCGGCTCACGGATGGGAACGCGGTCGAGGGGTAGCGGCGCCGATCCGTCAATTGTTACGGAATGCGTAGCACGATATTCTCCTTTGCCATCCAGCGGATTTCCTGCTGTGTCGATGACGCGTCCCAGCAAGCCCGGCCCCACGCGAATCGAAGGGCGCGCACCCCAGGTCACAATCTCATCGCCAAAGCGGATGCCGAGCGGCTGGTCGGCGGTCATCGACAGCATCGTCGATCCACGAAAACCGATGATCTCCCCGGAGAACGTCTTTCCGCCGTCGCCCTTGATTTCGCAGGATTCGCCGACAAAGCAGAACGGGCCGTCGGACTCCACCAAATTGCCGACGACCTGGTTGATGTGACCCCTCCACCGCAGGGTGGAGCCGGTTTCCAGGTGGTGGGTGTACGGCGCGAGCAGTGCGCGGCTCATCGCTTCGCCGGCCTCAGCGCCAGCAAATCGAAGAACCCCTGCTCAATCTCCTTCAACTGCAGGTCAAGACCGAAGTTTGCCGATCCGAGTTCGGTTTCAAGCACACAGTCCTGATCGGTCAACTGCGGATCCTCCGTCACCATGATCCGAGCGGTAGCGGGATCGGCGGCGAAGTGCCGTCTCCAGGCTGCGACCCGGTCCGGATGTACGCGCACGGTAATGCTCGAATCGTCGCGCATCCGCTCCACCGCCATGCGCACCAGCGTCGCGACCAACATGGGATCAACCTGTGCCTCACGGTGCAAAATCTTGGCCGCAATCGATAAGGACAGTTGCACAACTTCCGACTCGACGCGAGCGAAGTAAGCGTTGCGCTCTTCCCCAAATTGCAGCAGAGCCGCATTCAGCGCATTCCGCGCACCCGAGAGTTTCTGTTCGTATTCCTGGCGGAGTTTCTGCTCAGCCTGAGCGGCGGCTTCAACGCGCTCTCTCAGAATGCGCTCCGAAAACTCCGCTTCCGTTAATTCGGCCTCCGTGGCGCGATGGCTCCCGGCGCTTCCATAACAGTCCGCGTCGGTTTCGGTCTCGTCATTCGGGGGATGGCCCGCGATATCGCGGTACTGCAAAGACGCGACGGGAACCGCAAACGATCCGTTGTATTCGGGACTAGAGGACATACTCGTCTTCTCCCTCGCTCTTCAGCACGATCTTGCCTTCCGCCTCGAGTTTGCGGGCAATCGCAACGATTTCTCCCTGCGCCTTGGCCACATCCTTGCTGCGTACCGGACCCAGGACCTCGGAGTCCTCCTTCATCATCTCCACGGCGCGCGACGACATGGTTCGATAGAAGTGGCTGCGCAGATCCTCGCTCGCTCCCTTCAGCGCGATCATCAGCGTCTTCTTATCGATGGAATTCATCAGCTCCCGCATCTCCTGTTCCGGCACTTCGAGGAAGTTCTCGAAGGTAAACATCAGGTCGCGGATGCTGATCGCCAGTTTGGGATCCTCGCGCTCGATGTTCTCCAGGATTTCGCGCGAGGCCAGCGGGTCGAGCCGATTCATCAGCTCGGCGATGTTGCGGAATCCGGTATCGTTGCGCCGTGTCTGATCGCCCACCGAGCGCAGCCGCCGGCTCAGGACGGTCGAAACTTTCGCCGCTACTTCCGGAGAGAACTGGCCCAGATTGGCGAGCCGTCGCACGCAGTCGGCGCGCGCCTCAGGTTCCAGCTTCATCAGAAGCGCCGATGCCTGTTTTGCATCCAGATGGCTGAGGATCAGCGCTTTCGTCTGCGAGTGCTCCCCGACGAGAAAGCGCGCGAGTTGCTGGGGATCGGCCTTCTTCAGCGAATCGATGCGGAAGGATCGCGAGTCATCCGGACGCGTGAGCCGCTCGACCATGCTTTTGGCGCCATTCTCACCGAAAGCCGTCACCAGCAGGCGAACGGCTACATCCTGGCCACCTACCGCGATGAATTCCTGAGCGGTCATCATCTGCTGGTATTCCTCCAGAACCTGAAGCGTTGCTTCCAGAGGCACTTGCCCCAGGTTGGCAACTTCTTCTGTAACGCGCTCCAGGTCATCGGGGGGCAGGTTGCGGAGAATGGGCGCAGCCGCATCTTCCCCCAGCAGTGTCAGCAAAATCGCCGCCTTGCGGGTACCCGAAAACGAGATGCGTTCGATGGCGCTCATGACGGCTCCTCACGCAGCCACGCCTGAACGGCGCGCGCTGTGTGCACCGGCTTTTGCCGGATCATCTCCGCGGTCTGTTCTTTCAGCAGAGCCGCGCGGGCTCGTCCTGCGCCCGGCAGTTCCGGCGCGTGCACGCCCGCCTCCATCTGAGGATTTTCCAGAGCGGGCTCCGCCCCCGCCGGCAATTGCGCTGTCGCCAGGACGTGCTTCTGAACCGGGCGAAGGATGAACAGGTAAACCAGAAGGAACAGTACCAGCAGCGAGGCTGGCCGCAGAATCGAAGAGTAGTCCAGGACCGTCTTCTGCACTTTGGCCGTCCAGGTCGGCGGTGCGAACTCCGTATTGACCACGTCCGTATCGAAGGGCATGTCCTGCACGCTGATGGTGTCGCCGCGCTTCGCATCGAAGCCGATGGCCGCCGCTGTCAAATCGCGGATCTCATCCAGCTCCTGTTGCGAGCGCTTGCGCCGTGTGAATTCGACTTTGCCATGGTTGACCGTGCGCACGACCTCGTCGTCAACGAGAATCGCCGCAGTAATTCTCTGAATGCGTCCCGCTGGCGTGAGCGTGTGGACCACGGTTTTGTTCACACCGTACTGCGCGTTCTCGGTTGTCGATCGCTGTGTCGAAACCGGGCTGGCCGGTTTTTCCTTGCCCGTTGCCACATTGCTGGCTGTGCCCGGAACGCCCGCCGGGACAGAGCTGCCGCCGGATTCCTGATCCGACTTCTGGTCGGTGAGCAGCGCACTCACCGAGGGATCGTATTTCTCGTCGTTCTCATCCGTAGTCGACTGGTCGTATTGCACGTTCACATTGGCCCGAATTTTCCCCACACCCACCACCGGCTCCAGAGTGCTCACCAGCCGATCGCTCAGGGTTGTTCCCTGGCCTGCTCCGGGATCGCCCGTATTCTGTTGTCCCATCCCGAGCTCCTGATCCGTATCGGCGTCCACAATCGAGACGTCCTGCGGCTTGAGCTCGTCGACAGCACCGGCCACCAGATTGGAAATGGCCAACACCGCATCTTTGGAAAGCACGCCTCGCCGCAGCTTGAGAACGACCGAAGCCTTCGCGGCCCGTTGCTGATCGAGGAAAACCGAGTCCGTCGGCATCACCAGATGAACGCGGGCGCTCTCCACATCGGCCAGCGTCTCGATCGATCGCTCCAGTTCACCCTCCAGTGCTCGCTGGTAGGTTACTTTCTCGTCGAATTCCGTCTGCCCCCAGGACATCTTGTCGAACAGCTCGAACCCCATGTGGCCGCTGTGCAGATCGCCCTGGGACGCGGTCTGCATCCGCGCGGCGTCCAGTTTGTCGGCGGGCACGCTGATCGTCTTGCCATCCGCGCTCGTTTGGTGCGGAATCGCCTGCGCATCGAGCTGCGAGGTCAGCGACTGCGCGTCCGCCGGTTCCAAATTTGTGAACAGCGGTTTATAGTCAGGCGTTCCGATCAGCCGGACAAAAAACACGACGAGCAGGATGGTGGCCGCAGCCCCGCCCGCCAGAAATGCTTTCTGACCGCTGTTGCGCGTGGCCCAGAATTGTTTTGCCTGATCGGCAGTGTTGGCTAAACCTGGCATGCTCGCTCAATCCTAGAACTGCATTTTCTCAATATCCTGGTACGCGCTGACGATCTTGTTTCGCACCTGCATCATCAGCTGAAAACTCACATCCGCCTTCTCCACGGCGATCATGACGCTGTTCATGTCGCCACCGTGCCCCTGGAGCAAATTTGCAACCTGGGTTGCCGCCGAATCGTTCGTATGATTCACCGCGCCGACCGCGCTTTGCAGCACATCGGTGAAGCTCCCGCCTCCGGTGAGATCGTCGCCGGCGGCGGCCGACGATGTTGTGTCCGGAATGTACGTGCTCGACAGATTGCCGGGAATGATCGTATTCATCGTTCTGCTCCTACGTCGCTTTCAGAATGTCCAGCGATTCCTGAATCATTTGTTTGGCCGCCCCGATGGCCGACGCGTTCAGCTGATACGCTCGCGTCGCGTCCATCAGATCCACCATTTCGCTCACCGGGTTGATCGCCGGATACGCGACATAACCCTTTTCATCGGCGTCCGGATTTCCCGGCTCGTAGCGCATCACCGGCGGCGTCGTATCGTTCACTACCTGACTGATCTGAACCGATCCCGCGGGCTGATCGGCCGGACCGAGGCCGTTGAAAACGGTCTGGAACGGAGACGCATTCCCCGAGCTGAAAACCACTTCCTTCCGCACATAGGGCCCGCCGTTCTGCGTATGCGTTGTTTCCGCGTTCGCGAGGTTAGCCGAGGTCACCTCAGCGCGTTCGCGCTCCGCGGAAAGCGCCGAAGCGCTGATCGACATCATCCCGAACAGTCCCATATCCGCTCCCTCCTTATTCCTTAATGGCCGTCAGCAGCTCGTGAAACTGCTCTTTGATCAGTTGCACACCCAGCTGATATTGCAGCTGCGTTTCCGACAGCACCATGCTTTCGCGATCCACGTTCACGTTGTTGCCGTCCGGCCGCTCCGGCAACCCTTCGACATCAAGGCTCGCCGGCGTCAGCTGCGGGCCGTCGTTGCCGGGGTTCATCACATCCTGCATGGCTTGCTGGAAGTTGACGTCCCGCGTGTGATAACCAGGCGTATCCACGTTGGCCATGTTGGCCGCCACAACCTGCTGTCGGTCGGTTGTCACCTGCAGATATCCCTGAAGAAGCTGTAAGAGCGTCGGGGATGCCATCTATGCGTACCTCCGGGGCGGCAGCCCATATTCCCGAATCTTATTGCGCAGAGTTCTGAGGCTGATTCCCAGCATCTCCGCGGCATGCGTGCGATTCCCATCCGTGAGCGCGAGCGTGTTTTCGAGGTGCAACTTCTCCAGCTCCCGAATCGGCGTCCCCGCCGGGGCGGGCATCGCTATCCTGGTCGCGCCCGGGCTCAGGCGTCGAAGCCCCGCCGGACCTGCAGGGAGCGGCCGGTTTGCGTTTGCGGCGCTTTGAAATTCGGTGTCGAAGCACCGCTCGTCAATGTCGAGGGTCCCGCTGAGCGTCATCACTCGCCGCATGAAATTCGCCAGTTCGCGCACATTGCCAGGCCAGTCATGCGTCTGCAGACGGTTGAGAAACTCCGGATCGAGACGAGGAACCCCGCGCTGCAGGCGAGCCGCAAACTGTTCCGTAAAATGGCGCGCCAGCACAGGGATATCATCACGCCGCTCGCGCAGGGGAGGCAGCGACAAGGGAATCACGTTCAGCCGATAGTAAAGGTCCGGACGGAACTGTCCGTGCTCTACCATCTCCGCCAGCGAAACGTTCGTCGTTGCGATTACCCGGATGTCAACGCGAACTGAGCGGCCCTCGCCCAGGCGCTGAAATTCGCGCTCCTGCAGCGCCCGCAGGAGCTTGGGCTGCAGGTTGAGCGGCATTTCGCCGATCTCGTCGAGCAGAATGGTCCCGCCGTTTGCGGCTTCGAATTTTCCCGGCCGCGCAGCGACCGCTCCGGTGAAGGCCCCGCGGCCATGGCCGAAGAGTTCGCTCTCCAGCAGTGCTTCAGGCAGAGCCGCGCAGTTGACCGCCACAAAGGGCTTGTGGCTCCGGTCGCTGGCTTCATGGATGAAACGCGCCAACAGTTCCTTGCCGGTTCCGCTCTCCGCTTCGATCAGGACGTCAGCTCCGGTACTCGCTGCGGCGCGTGCCCTCTGTAATGCCCGCAGAAGCAGCGGGGATCGTCCAACGATGTCGCCTGAATCGCCGCCGCCGGCGGGATCCTGGTGGGGCAGCGGAATGGGTTGTTGCGCCCGCTCCATCACCTGCGCCGCAACGGTCTGCAGATGATCGAACGAGATCGGCTTGGTCAGATAATCCAGCGCCCCGTCCCGCATCGCCTTCACCGCATCGGGCACCGAACCGTAGGCCGTGAGCAAAATGACCGCGGTTGTCGGCGACGCCCTGCGCGCAGCCCGCATCACTTCCATCCCCGAACCGTCCGGCATGCGAATATCGGTCACGATGAGATCGAAGTCACGCTGCTCCAGCCGGCGGACGGCTTCGCTGACGCCTGAGGCGGTTTCGACCTGCCACGCGTGCCGGAGAAAATTCGCCCGCAGCGCGGTGCGGATGCCCGGCTCATCATCCACCACCATCACCGAGCTTTGTGTCTCACCTGTCATATCGCTGAAAACTCCAGTTGAAATTTGCTGCCCTGCCCCACCTGGCTCGACACTCGAACTGTCCCGCCGTGTTGGGTCATCAGTTGCCGGCACACAGCGAGTCCAAGGCCCGGCGTGGCTCCGCTTACGCTGTATCCCGCTTCGAAAAGGTGCTTCATCGCATCGGGCGAGATTCCACAGCCGGTATCCCGGATGCTCACTACAGCCAGCACTCCCCCGGATCGGCGCTCACTGCGAATCGTCAGATCCACGTGGCCTGTCTGGGGCGTGTGGTGAATCGCGTTGCGGATCAGGTTCAGCAGGATCTGACGAATGGCGTCTTCATTGCCCCTCACGCGCAGGGTTTCCTGGGGCGGTATAAATCGCAGAACCACCCCCGCCTGATCGGCGAGCGGCTGGACGAACTCCACGCCACTCCCCACACAGGCCACCAGATCGAGAGGAGCCAGGCGCGGACTGCCCCCCCCATTCAGACTGAGAACGTTGTTCACGGTGCCGGACAGCGTGCGAATGCCCGCGCGCAGATGCGCCACCCACTGTGTGTTTTCCGGGTCACCCTGCTCGTCGATGAGACCTGCAAACAGCTCCAGGCTCGCTAACGGATTTCTAATTTCGTGCGCCAGGATGGTAGAGATTTCCGCCAGCACCGTGGCGCGCCGCGCTTTTTCGCGCTCCTGCTCTGCCTGCTTCTGCGCGGTTATGTCTCGCAATATCCAAATGCTGAGGAGCGAAGCTGCGGGAGCCGCCGCCGCTCCGAGATTCAGTTCCCGGCGACCAATCGCCAGCCAGCGCTTCCCCGCTTTCGCAACCAGGCACACTTCTCTGTCCGCGTCGTCTGACGTCGCGGCCATCGGCTCGAAGTCGATTCCAGTCTGGCGTCTGAGATCCGCCAGCGTTCGTGCCCGCCCGCTGTGGGCGCCCAGAAGACGCCGGCCTTCGGGATTCATGCGCACAATCGCTGCGCCGGCATCCACCACCAGGACGCCGCAGGGCATGGAATCGATGATCTGCTCCAGCGTCGCCCGCATGCGGACGTTCTCTTCGATACTGCGCGTCAGCTCCGCATTGCGCTTCGCGAGTTCCCCGCTCAGCTGCGCAACTTCCTGCTGCAAATCGCGGTAAGAAGCTTCCAGCAGCGTGGAGGCAGAGATGAACTCGGAAAACGCATGCGCGAGCTGGTGCGGGTTCTCGAACCCAGCGAGAGGAGCACCGTTGATTGGAACAGGATGAGAACTCGGCAGCATTTGCCTATCTGGTATGCACGAACCGTGCCAAATCGAAACAGGCGGTGCCGATTTAGGTCGCGAGTCTACAAAAAGATGTGCTCTGCCTTGATTTCCCGCTCCCCGTCAGCGAGAATCGTCGCCCGCTCGATCACATTGCGCAGCTCACGCACGTTGCCCGGCCACCGGTGCTGGCGGAGAATCTCCATGGCCGCGGGGCTCACGCCGATCCCCGGGCGAAACCGCGCGGCAAAGGCGGTCACCAGTTCTTCCAGATCACCCATACGTTCGCGCAGCGGCGGCAAATGGATGGGAAAGACGGCCAGCCGGTAATAGAGGTCTTCGCGAAACTCGCGCTCCGCCACCTTCTTCCTCAGATCCGCGTTGGTGGCCGCTACCACCCGCACATCGACCTTTAGATTGTCGTTGCCGCCCAGGCGCTGGACCTCGCCCTGCTCCAGGAAGCGGAGAATCTTGCTTTGCAGCGAGAGCGGCATGTCTCCGATCTCGTCGAGGAAAAGCGAGCCTCCGTGAGCAGCATGGATGCGCCCGATGCGTGACTGGACCGCGCCGGTAAACGATCCCTTGGTATAGCCGAACAGTTCGGCTTCGAGCAGCGTTTCCGGAATGGCTGAGCAGTTCACCACGACGAAAGGCTGGTTCCGTCGCAGGCTCACCAGGTGAATCTCCTGCGCCAGCAGATCCTTGCCCGTGCCACTTTCACCGGTGATGAGCACGGTGGTATTGCGGGGCGCCACCCGCCGCGTCACCGCATACATGCGCTGCATCGGCTCGGAATCCCCGATCATGCTCCGCAGGCGAATGTGTCCGTCTGCCGAGCTCCGCGGTGTCTCCACCACCACTGCGGGAACGCTGCTCGCGGTTTCGGTTCCGGTGCAGTTGACCACATCCGCCAGCCACGCGGAAACCGGAGTTGGCGAGGCGCTGCCCATGAGCAGCTGCCCGGTATGCGAATTCAGCATCATCACCTGAGTTCGCGGAAACCGGTCCCTCACGATCGCATTGAATCCGTTCGGCTCGAGATCGGGCAGCTGAGGATCCAGCAGCAGCACCCCCTCCTGGGTTCCGTGGCGGCGCAGCAGATCCAGCGCCCCAGCTCCGCTGATCGCCTGCTGAACATTCCAGCGCGGGAGCTGCAGTTTCTCCTGCAGATCTTGCCGCAATCTGGCGTTCGGGCTCACCACAAACACATCGATGGGCAGACGATCTTCATATCGTTCAGCTGGGAGACTGGAGGTAGCCATAGAATTCCCCCGACACCAGGTCACATGAGAGTTGAATGAGAAACCGAACCTCCACCAGCACAAAGAGGCCGGTGACGCTGAACAACCGCAGGTTCTGCCTTCGCGCGTCACGTGGCGTGACGCCAGGGGCAGCAAAAAGGTTCAGGGCGCAAAGCGCCGTTGGTGGTTGAGTGAGAGAACGGTGGTCAGAGCGAGCGATCGTCTCAGTTCATCGGTTGCGACCTCATGGGGGACAGCCTTACTTCGCCGATCACGCGGTCGAGATTCTCGACGGGCAGTGCCAGCGAAACACGAAAAGGATCTTCGACCGCGTCGTAGCGCCCGTTCTGACTCAGAATGTTCGCTTCGGCAACCGCCAGACTGAGGCGCTCTGACGAATCCATCGGCTTGCCATGCCGGCGGGCGTTTTCGCAGGTGAGTTCCATATATCCGTCCGCCTTCACCGCCCGCAATTCGATGACATCGCCGCTGATGGAAACGGCCCCCGCCAATTTCAGCACCGCGGCCAGTGCCTGTTCCGTGCGCCCGGCATCGCCCCAGACAGCGACCCTCGATTCCGGGCGAGCCGCAATGATCTCGATGCGGGTGTCGCCCAGCATCCGCCGCTGATTCTCAATGAGCGGCATCAGCAGATCCCACAGATCGAAGCGCACCCGCTGCGCCTCAATGAGCTGCGTTTCCACCAGGTCCTGCAGAGAGGCAAACATCCCGCAGGTCCGGGCCACCTGGCGAGAGGACATCTCCAGATATCTGCGCTGGTCGATCATTCCGCCGTTGGGCAGAGTCAGCATCTCCATCGCCGAGCGCAGGATGGTGAGAGGCTGGGCCATAGCGTGCAGCCCATTGACCAGGTCGGCATAGAAGCGGGCCCGTTCGGGATGCGCTGCTTCCGCCGCCGCGACTGAGGCCGCGCTACGCATCGGCATCTCGCAATTCATACCCGAATCCCCGGATGGTATGTGTCAGCCGGCGTTCCCCCGGACGATCCACCTTATCCCGAACGTATTTCATGTAAACGTCGACGATATTCGTGGAGGGTTCGGCAGGCATATTCCACACTTCGCGCAGAAGGGTCGCTCGCGACACCGGATGTCCGGCGTTCCGCATCATCACTTCGAGAATCGCGAATTCCCTTGGCGTCAGCTCGATGCGCCGGCCGTTGCGCTCCACGCGCCGTTCATCCCGCAGCAGGGTCAGGTCGCCAATCTGCGAACAGTTGGGGACCAGCCCCGAATTGCGGCGCAGGAGGGCCTGTATTCGGGCCAGCAGCTCGGCCAGAGAAAACGGCTTGGTCAGGCAGTCGTCAGCCCCGCTCTGGAATGCCGTGACCTTGTCTTCCACCTGACTGCGGGCCGTCAGTACCAGCAGCGGCAGCCGCGGATGCTCCGGCCGCATCTTCCGGATGAGACTAATCCCATCCAGTCGCGGCAGATTCAAATCCAAAATCAGCAGGTCATACGGCTGATTTTCGCCCAGGGCCCGGAGCGCTTCCTCCCCGTCATGCAGAAGTTCTACTGCAAACTGCTGGGATTCGAGTTCCGCGCTCAGGAAGTCTGCCAAAGCAATGTCATCCTCGACGATCAGGATGCGGCGTTCGGCTGTGCCTCCCCGAGTGATGGTGCGGCGACTCTTTTCCGAAGCAGAAAGTGTTGCAGAATGTGTGCCGGATTCGGCGGGAACAGACAAGGGTGAACAAATCACGTCATGCATGGGTGCCCTTCAGGTCGGCAGCAAGCCAAAATCCTCTGGTCCTCATAGAGATTTGCCTTTGGTGCTGGTTCAAAACGGATCCTCGAGATACTTAAGTACCAATCATCCCGTCCGATTTCAATACAAATTCTTTATCCAGACGGAGATGCGGCCGATACATGTTTTGCTGGAAACCGCTCTCTCCTGACATTCCTTTGTGCGCCGGCGGTAATCCTTATGCCAATAGCTCATGGCTTTTCCACAGCGATTGGAGATTAAGGAACCTCGGATCGCAGTCCTTCTCGCATCGTCCTTCCTGGAAGCGCAGATTCCGGAATATCCCCGGAATTACCGCGGTATCCGGCCTGCGACGGCCACGCGGTTCGGCGAATATGGAAGGGTCCCGCATCCCTTTTTCTTTCAATGGCGCCAAGCGGTCCTCAGGGGCGTACCGATCCTCGCGATAGGTCCAACCGCAATAACTCTTTGATTATTAAAATTCAATCTTAGTAACTGAAACAATAACGATGAGTCGGATACCTGTTGTGTCCGCGCGAAAATCCCAAACCCGGAATTCGATCATCTTAGGGGCGTTTCGCTGCCCCGGCCGTTCTGGAATCGCTGGATATATCGGATTTTTCTCTCCCATTTGCCGATAGAGGGAAAGCCCCATCGGCCGCCCGCATACCCGGGATATACTCGTCCACATTCGCCAGGAGCCTATGCAGAAGTTCACCTATCGCACGCCGCGATTTCCCGTCGATCTCCCCATCCGCCTCACCGTCGAGGGGAATACCGTCGACGCCCGCTGCCGGGAGATCAGCAAGGAAGGAATGCAGTTGGAGGTCCACCAGTCCCTTCCTTCCAGCTACAGGGGAACGGTTTCGCTGACGTACCAGAATCTTGCGCTTGAAATCCCGGTTGAGGTTGCCCACTCCGGGTCGTCTCAGGAAGGCGTGAAGTTCATCTTCTCTTCGGAGAAGCAGCGGGGCGAAGTCGCCCAGCTGGTGGCCATGCTGGCCGCCAACCGCGGCCCCTCCGGCCTGATCCTGGTGAAATAAGCTCTGCTTCAGCTCTACTTCTGGGTCCCCGCGCTCTGCCCGGTGAGCGCCCCCGGCAGGGCCACTTCCGATCCGTTCATCACCTGATACTGCACGATGACCGAAATGCGCCGGTTCGATGCGTCGTCGGGCTTATCCGGCAGGCGGGGACGCCGGTCAGCAAAGCCGCGCACCTGGGAAATCTGCCCTGGACGCAATCCTTCCGCCTGCATGAGACGGCGGGCCTCATTCGCCCGGTCCGCCGAGAGATCCCAGTTGTCGTAGCCGTTCTTGCCTGAATAGGGCTTCGCATCGGTGTGGCCTTCGATGGAGATATCGTTCGGCAGCTTGCCCAGTTCGTGCGAAAGCGCCCCCAGCAGGCTGCGCAGCGCCGGGGTGGGCGCGGCGCTGCCCAGCTCGAAGAACGTGCCGTTGGGCGCTTCCATCAGCTCGATCCGCAGGCCCTCCGGCGTCACCGTGATTTCGATCTGATTCTTCAGCTTGTCCGAATGGTCGATATGATGAATCGACTGCAGCAGGTCTTCCTTCAGTTTCTTCATGTCCTGCGGCCGCAGAGCCACATACTGATCCGTGCCGTTGCGGTTGCTGCCCACGACTTTTGCCGTGCCGCGTGGGTCCTTGAAGTAGCCGCCGACCGCCTCCTGCACCTGGCGACTGGCGTTCATCAGCCACAGCACGATGAAAAGCGCCATCATCGCGGTGACAAAATCGGCGTAGGCCACTTTCCACGCGCCACCGTGGTGGCCGGCATGGCCTTTCTTCTTTTTGATAACGATGATCGGCGGGGCCTGCTCCACGTCTGCTGCTCCTCTCCAGGGTTCCGTTCTCAGGCTGCCGGCGCCGGCACCGGAGCTGCGGCTCCGCCTGCTGCCGCCGGTTCGTCTCTCTGCCTGCAGGCCTTCTCCACTTCCTGGAAGCTTGGGCGAAGATGTCCTGGCACCGCGCGGCGCGCCATTTCGATGGCTACGGAGGGCGACATGCCCTTGATGAACGACAGCATCACCACGCGCAGCACGTGGTAGTACGCCTGCTCGTCATCCACCAGTTTCGCCAGATTCGACGAGAGCGGCCCTACAACGCCGTAACACAGCAGGATGCCGAGAAATGTCCCCACCAGGGCGGACGCCACCTTGTGCCCGATCTCCGAGGGCGGACCGCCCAGCGCACTCATCGTGACCACGACGCCGAGAACGGCCGCGACGATGCCCAGGCCCGGCAGCGAATCCGCCACCGTGCTCAGCGCCGACACCGGCTGCGAAGCACCGGCATGATGGACGTCCATATCCAGTTCCATCATCTGATCCACATCGAAAGGTGTCGCGCCGCCGGTCACCGCCATGCGCATGGTGTCGCATACGAAATCGCGCACGTGATGATTCTTCAGGAACTCCGGATATTTTGAGAACACGGCACTCTTTTCGGGTTCCTCGACATCCATTTCAATCCCCACCAGTCCGTCCTTACGGGCCTTGTTGAAGAGCTGGAACATCATGCGCAGCGACTGCAGATAGCGCTGCTTCGAATACGCCGACCCGCTCAGAACCCCAGTCAGTCCGGCGATAATCCTCTTCAGCACATGCATCGGGTTTGCCGCAAGCATCGTTCCCAGCGCGGCGCCGCCGATGATGATCAACTCTGAAGGCTGCATCAGGACCAACAGCGGTCCCTTCTCCATCAAGAAGCCGGCCAGCACGGCGGCGAATACCAACAGGATGCCAATGATCGAAAACATCGTCCTGCTTCCTCCGGGGAATTGAAGGCTATCGCCAGGCCAATTTGCAGCCGGTTGCGATCGACCTGCCTGGATGAGGCGGTTGCCCGTTCTCTATCGGCAGAGTGACCTGAATTTTCCAGCAGGCGGACGCACCCTGGCTGGGTATTGAGACAGAGCCTCGAGTGGATGCCGCCCAGCGCGGGCGCCAGCGGTACGCTCCAGCAGCGGCGGTTACGCCGGCTCGAGGAACGCGGCCTGCAGCTGCAGCGCCGCCATCTCGACAGTCACCGGCTTGCTGTAATAAAAGCCCTGGATCTCGTAGCAATGCTGGGAGCGAAGAAAGGCCAGCTGCCTCTCGTTTTCCACCCCCTCGGCCAGAACCTCCAGGTTGAGCGCCTTGGCCATCTGAATGATGGCCGTGGCGATGGCTGTGTCGTCGGCGTTCATGGGAACATCGCGAACGAACGACCGGTCGATCTTCAGCCGGTTGACCTTGAACTGGCGCAGATAGCCGAGGCTGGAATAGCCGGTGCCGAAATCGTCGATGGTCAGCTTGACTCCCATGGAGCGCAGTTCCTGGGTCATCGCAAACATCAGGTCTTCATTCGTCAACAGCACTCCCTCGGTCAGCTCCAGCTCCAGGTATTTTGCTTCCAGCCCGGTTTCTTCGAGAAGATTGCGAACGAACTTGGCGAAGCCTTCGTGACGGAACTGAATGGCGGACACGTTGACCGCCACAGGAACCGCCGGCAGGCCCGCCATCTGCCATTGGCGCGCCTGGCTGCAGGCTTTGCGTAACACCCATTCGCCAATCGGCACGATGAGTCCGGTGCCTTCCGCCAGGCTGATGAAGCTTGCTGGAGGTACCAGACCCAGCCGCGGGTGCTGCCAGCGCAGCAGGGCTTCCAGCCCGCGAATGGCTCCGGTGCGCATGTCGACCTGGGGCTGGTAGACGAGGAAGAGTTCCTTTTGTTCCAGCGCCTGGCGCAAGTCGTTTTCCAGCATCAGCCGCTGCCGGATTCGCTCATTCATCTCCTCGGTAAAGAACCGCAGTTCATTCGGGCCCTGCTCGCGGGCCGAATACATGGCCACGTCAGCGCGTTTGAGCAGGGCGTCGGCGCCGGCGCCGTCCCTCGGATACAGACTGATGCCGACGTTGCAGGAGACATTCAGCGAATGTCCAAGCAGCGAGAAAGAATTCCCCAGCGTGCTCACGATCCGGCGGGCCACCTGCTCGGCCGCGTCGATTCCGGACAAGTCCGGCAGGATAACCGCGAATTCCGAGCCCGAGACGCGCGCGACGGTGCTTTTTTCACCCGCGGCTCCCAGAACGCGCGCAGCGATTTCTTCGAGCAGCCGGTCGCCGAAGGTTTCCCCCAGCGAGTCGTTGATGATCTTGAACCGATCCAGCTCAATCAGCAGCAGCGCTGCCTGGCCAGCTCGCCGGCGCGCCTCCGCGAGCGCGTCTTCCAAGCGCTCTTCAAAGAGCGCGCGGTTCGGCAGACCGGTGACTCTGTCGTAATACGCCAGCCGATGAATCCGGCACTCGGCCAGTTTGCGCTCGGTGATGTCCGCTGCCGTTCCTTCGTAGCCCAGGGTCTCGCCGCTTTCAGCGGACACCCGCCGCAGGTGCAGCTCCAGCCATCGCTGCCCGCCGTCTGGGGAAGGCATCTCGGCTTCGAACGTATGGTGGGAGTCATCCTCCAGCTTGCGGACCAGTTCCTCCCATCCTCCGGGATCGCCCGCCAGCGTTTCCCCGAGGTGCGCGACCTCTTCGAGGAGCGACTGAGGCGAGCGAAACCCGCACAACTGCGCCAGGCGTGCATTGACGTGGAGAGGCTGTCCGTCGCCGCGGATTCGAAAGATGGCGACGGGGGCTTCGGCGAAAAGGCGTTCCCATGTCTCGCTGGTCTCGGCCAGCGTCCGGTTCTCCTGCTCGTAGCAACGCAGCAACCGGTCCACCGGTGTCAGCGCGTCGTGCCAAATCTCGTCAACCGCGCGACTGCGCCGCCGCTCGACAAAGGGATGTTCACTCGCGGCCGGCTTCTGCGCGGCCGCATCCTTATGTCCGGACGCTCGCACGGCGTCCGGCACACAGACTGTGTCCGGCAAGGCTTTCCGGGAGGGCCGGCGAAAATGCATGTCCCTCCATCGGCACTTCCCCCAAAAGTTCCAGTCCCGAAATCGATTTCATGCCCGTCCGCCGCCACCGGGCGTTGAAAGATAAACCACGATTTGCCGATAAGAAAGCGATCTTCGACAGCGCTCGGCCAGCGATTCCGACCCCTGCGTTTCGACCAACGAACCCGGTTCTCATGCAGCAGGCAGGCAAACAGTGAAGATGAGCGTGGATAAGAGCACCCTGGGCGGCTTCCTGGTGGCGCTAGGCGGCGTGGGGCTTGGCCTGGTGCTGGAAGGTGGCCGCGTCTCCCAGGTGCTGCAGCCCACCGCCGCTCTGATTGTGCTGGGCGGGACGGTCGGCGCGGTCATGGTGCAGTTCCCTGTGCGCATCATTGTAGAAGCGCTCACCCAGCTGAAGCATGTGTTTCTCGACGCCGAGCCGGAGCCGGACTCTCTGATCCAGAACCTTCTGCGTTACGCCTTCAAGGCGCGCAAGGAGGGCATCCTGTCGCTCGACGCCGAGTTGGCCCGCATTCACGATCCGTTCCTGAAGGAGAGCCTGATGCTGGCCATCGACGGGGTCAGCGCGGCGGATCTGCGCAAAATGATGGAGCTGCAGATCGAATACCGCGGCGAAAAAGACGAGCGCATCCCCAGGGTTTTCGAGGCGGCGGCCGGCTTCTCTCCGACCATCGGCATCCTCGGCGCGGTGCTCGGCCTCATCCAGGTCATGCAGCATCTGCAGGACATCACCCTGGTCGGCCGCGGGATTGCTGTCGCCTTCGTCGCCACAATTTACGGCGTGGCCGCGGCGAACCTTGTCTTCCTGCCCTGTGCGGGCAAACTGAAGATCCGCATCCGCGAACGCCAGGTCCTGCAGGAGATGATCCTCGAAGCTGTGCTTTCCATCATGGAAGGCGTAAACCCGCGGGCGCTCGAACTGCAGCTGGGCAGCTATCTGCCCGCCCGGGGCCGGGCCAGTCTGACCAAAGTGGCACCGCCGAAAGTGGTGGCCCAATGAGACGGCGGCGGCACACCGAGGAGCGCGTGAGCCACGAACGGTGGCTCGTCTCCTACGCCGATTTTGTGACCCTGCTGTTCGCATTCTTCGTTGTCCTGTTTGCCTCGGCCTATCGCGACAACCAGGCGATCGTGCGGCTTTCCTCCGCCATTCACAACGGGTTTCAGACGCTGGGCGCCTTTTCCGGCGGCACGGACCAGAAGCCGATTGCCTACTTTCCTGCCCCGGGCGCGCCAGCGGACCGTCCGCCGCGTCCCAACGATCCCAAAACGGTGGGCGCGGCGGGTGCTGGCCCCTCGCCGGTCGACCTGGCGGTGCTGCGCCGGCAGCTGGCCGACGCGATGGGCGCAGAGCTCCGCAATCACGAGGTCGATCTCCGCGTGACGCCGGAGGGCTTCGTCATCAGCCTCCATGAGTTGGGATTCTTCAACAGCGGCCAGGCGGTACTGCTGCCGGGCGCGGCAGAGAAGATTGAGCGCATCGCGAAGATCCTCTCGGCGCACGATCTCGATCTCCGCGTGGAAGGGCATTCGGACAATCAGCCGATCCACAACGCCCAGTTCCGCAGCAACTGGGAGCTGTCGACGGCGCGCGCCATGACCGTACTGCTGCTGCTTGTGAACCAGGGGAGCTACGATCCGGCCAGGGTTTCGGTTGCCGGGTACGCTCAGTACCGGCCGATCGCCGACGACTCGACCGCGGAAGGACGCAGGAAGAACCGGCGCGTCGACCTGGTCGTGGTGGGAACGGCGGCCACCCAGCCGACTCGGCCGTAGCGCCCTCCGCATACCAGTTCCAGCCTTTCGATTTTGCCGTTTCTGTCTGACAGGGAATGCCGGGGGACCCGGCTCAAAGAGCCGCCCCGCGAGAAGAATCAGACGCTGGTCAGTTGATTCTTGTTCTGGTACATGGCGGCGTCGGCAGCGGCGATCACATGCTCCGGGGTGTCGCCGGGATGCCACTCGGCCAGTCCGATGGCGGCTTCGACGGCGACCTCGAGAGGCTTCGGACGGCCGCTCTTGTCGAGGGTGTATTTTCCGAAGACCCACTCACGGATCCGGCCGGTGTGCAGGCGGGCGCCCGCGGTATCGCAGGACAGGAGCACGACAAACTCGTCGCCGCCCCAGCGGCCGACGAGGTCGCCGGCGCGGGTGATCGTCTGCAGTTCCCCGGCAAACTGGCGCAGCAGCGCATCGCCGGCAAGATGGCCATGACGATCGTTGATCTGCTTGAAGCCGTTCAGATCGAGCATGACCACGCAGAACGGCTGCGCTTTGGCGATGTGCCACCGGATTCGTTCCTCGACGCTGCGCCGGTTGGCGACGCCGGTAAGCTCGTCTTTCATGACGAGGTTTTCGACTTCGCGGAGGCGCGTCTCATACTTCGTAACCTCGGCCTTGAGCTGTGCGACCATCTGTTCATTGTCGCGGGTCATGCGATCGACGCTGTCCCTGAGCTCGTTCACGCGCTGGACGAGCGAAAAACGGATGGCGGCGATGTCATTGAGGTCGGCCAGCGATTCGAGGCGAACTGTGACCTGGCGGAACTGGCTGGTCTGGCCCTGGGTGCGATCATCGACCGATTCAGCGGTCCTGGCCAGCGCGACGAGCAGTTCCTTAACCTCGTCGGCGCGTGCCTTGAAGTGCTCGGCCGTGCGGGCGCCCCATTCCTGGAGCTGCACTTCGACCTGCTTGTGAACCCAGCGGACAGTCGGATCGGTGGGGTCGGCGGCGAGGCGATGCTCGAGGCCCTCAAGGCTGTGTTCGAGGCTCTTCCCCGGCTCGGGGCAGCATTGCGCCGCGCTCTTGCCCATGGCCAGCAGGGCGGCACGATAACAGTCCATCGCCGGGCTGCCGGCCGGTTCAGCCGGCGCCTCTGATGAAGGGGCGCAGGCTGTGTCCTGATCGAGATATTTCTTCAGAGATATCAAGCGTGCGATCTCCGACGTTCAAACGTTTGCGGCTCCCGCAACGAAGCAAATCCATTCGGATGGAGAAGACCAGCCGGTGGCGGTGCAGGGGTGGTTGAGCTGACAGCCCTATAACGGCAGAACCGCGGAAAAATTCCAGCGGAGCCGCGGAGATTCAGGATTCGGGATCCGGCGTGGGCAATCGGACCGCAAGCCAGCATCGGGCCGGCATCGGCCACCCGTACGGTGGAACGCGATCCGACAACGAACCTCCGAGCGATTCTCCGCTCCTGAGATCAGGGATGGGGGGGCGCCCGGCGCCCCTTTATTTGCGGCCGGCGGCTTTGGCGGTGCTTTTGCGGGCGCGGTCTTCGTGGTGAGCGGCGGTTTCGGAGAGCCGGTCGCCGAGCACGTGGAGTCGGAGGAAGTTGGTCGAGCCGGAACGGGTCCGGGTTCCCGCGACAATCCCCATAATCTCCTTCGGCTTGACGAAGCCGCCCTTCTCGAGAACCGACTCGGCGTGATCGACCATTTGCTCGGAGGTGTGCAGCTTGGGACAGTGGATGGGATAGACGCCCCACAAAAGGTTCATGCGATGGATGACCGACTCGATACTGGAAAGGGCATAGATCGCTGGCCGGGGCCGGTATTTGGAGAGCTGGCGGGCGGTGGCGCCGCTTTCCGTGAAGACCGCGATGGCGGCCACATCGAGATCTTCGGCGGCATGAGCGGCCGACTCGCAGATGGTTTCCGCGATGGAAAGGTGCGCGTGGCGCGGACGGCCATCGAGGGGGGCCCCACTCTCGCGCAGGTTGGCCTCGGTCTCGCTGACGATCTTGGCCATCATCTTGACCGCTTCGACCGGATATTTGCCGGCGGCGGTTTCGGCGGAGAGCATCACCGCATCCGTCCCGTCGTAAATGGCGTTCGCTACATCGGAGGCTTCGGCTCGGGTGGGCCGTGGATTCTCGATCATCGACTCGAGCATCTGGGTGGCAGTGATGACAGGTTTGCGGTACTCAGCGGCACGGCGGATCGCGTGCTTCTGGATGGCCGGCACTTTTTCCGGGGGCATCTCGACCCCGAGATCGCCGCGTGCGACCATGATGCCGTCGGCGGCCTCGAGAATGGCTTCGAGGTTCTCGATGGCCTGGGGCTTTTCAAGCTTGGCGATGATCCAGGTTTCCAGACCGAGAGCGGCCACGCGGTACCTCACGTGGCGAACGTCTTCCGCGGTGCGTACGAAGGAGACGGCGATGGCGTCGACGCCATGCTTCATGCCGAACTCGAGGTCCTCCTCATCCTTTTCGGTGAGCGAAGGAACCCGGACAGCGATGCCAGGAAGATTGATGCCTTTGTGCTCGCCCAGCATGCCGCCGTTGATGACTTCGCACTCCACGTCTTCGCCTGGGATGTCGAGGACCCGGAGTTCGATCAGACCGTCGGAGAGCAGAATACGGGCTCCCGGCTCGAGGTTCTCAGCGAGCGTGGGGAAGGTGGTGGCGATGACCGCCGAGCTGCCGAGGATGTCGCGGGGAGTGATGGTCAAACGCTGGCCGGTCTTGAGCTGAACCGGGATGCGGTTTTTGAGCCGTCCGGTGCGGATCTTGGGGCCCTGCAGGTCTCCGAGGATACAGACGTTCTTGCCTTCGTCACGCGAGACCTTGCGGACCATTTCGATGAGCTTGAGCTTTTCCGGGTGGGTACCGTGGGAGAAATTAAGGCGGGCGACGTCGAGGCCGGCTCGCAGGAGCTCGCGGAAAATGGTTTCGTTCGAAGAAGCGGGTCCGAGCGTGGCGACAATCCTGGCACGTCGGAGGTTTTCCCCGAGCAGGCCTGGCCCTGACAGCGAGACGTTCATCCAACCCCCATAGCGATGGCGAAGTGATGCGGCTGGTGCGGCGGGCAATCCCGTGCGAGCGGAAGCCCGATTCGATTTTATCGTGCGCCGGGCATTTCCATGGCGGCTGAGCGGGGACGGGAATCTTCAGAACCAGGAAATTCGTCGGAAAACTCGCGCGGGTTGACGGAAGCCGGGGGACGAACCGCATCCGGCAGGGGAAAAAGCTGAGCGTTGAACTCGGCTCCGATAAGAACACTGAGGGCGACCATATAGAGCCAGATGAGGGTGGCGATGCCGGCGGCGAGCGATCCGTAGACGATTGAGTAAGTGGCAAAGCGGGTGACGTACCAGCCGTAGACGAGGGTGATAACGAACCATGTGAGCGTGGCGATGGTGGCGCCCGGCAGGGTTTCGCGCCAACGGGTACGGACCCAGTTGAATTTACCTGAGCGTGTCGGCAGGTGATGCCGCGGCACACCGTAGTGATAGATGAGGGCAAGCGAGAAGATGCTGGCCTGCAGGGCGATAACCCAGCGAATGAGCCGCCAGAGGATGATGACATAGAAGTGAAGCTCGTGCTCGGAGTTCTCGATCATCCAGTGCTCGATGGAATGGCCAAAGGCGAGGAAGAGCGTGGCGGCGGCCATAGGCACCATCGTGCCTGGAACCAGAAGGAGCGCCACAATGCGTTCCCGCCAGAATCCCCAGGAGCCGCGCGGGAGGCGATAGGCGCGGCGGAAACCTTCCATGAGGGAGAGGAGGACGCCCATGGCGGCGAAGATGCTGACGAATACCGAGCCCCACACGATGCGCAGCGAACGCGCGTGATAGGAGACGAAGTAGCTCTGGACAAGAGACATGGTGTCCGGGGGAAGGAACTGGCGCAGGGCGGCACGCAGGACGCCCCCGACGCTGTCCCCCGACGGCGTGACCGCGAAGAGAGTGGTAACCACCAGCATCGCAGGAAAAAGGCTGAGAATAGCCGAGTACGCCGCAGCCTTTGCCATGGTGATGGCGTTATGACCAAGGGCGGACCATACGGCACGGCGCAGATGCTGGACGATTCTCAGCATGGGCGTACCTAGTGTACCCGCGGAATCGCGCTGCGCAGGCAGGAAGAATACGGACCCTTGATGAATCCGGGGTTCCACCTACCTTAGCTGGCCGGCTTCCACCGGTTGAGGAACGCAGTGACCGCGGAGGGATCGGTGTGGGCCATCTTTTCGAACTCGGCGTGGCGCTGGCTGTAGAGTAGTTGGCCGCCGGGTGACAGGACAGCAAGCGCGGGGACGCCCAGTTTGAGGGGGATGTCGTACTGGTGGGCGATATCGAGGTTATGGTCGTACTGGCCGATGTCTATATCGACGAGGATGAAGTTGCGGGCCAGCAGGGTGGCGTTGGGCGGCTGGTGGAGATAGTAGTTGAGGACAATGCAGTCGCCGCACCAGTTCCCCCCGAAGTCGAGGATCACGCGCTTGTGGTCGCGCTGGGCCGCAAGCAGGGCATAGTGGATGTCGGCCCGGGCGTTGGCGTTGGCGTCGTAGATGTTGCGCTGAATCGACTGGGCGCGGGCTGCTACTCCGCCCGCCACAAGTGCGGCCAGAAGGAAAGCGGTGCGAGCGAAGTTTCCGGGAGTCATCGGGTTGGCGGAAGTTCGGACCTTCTACAGACAAAGAGATGCCACAACTTAGCAAGGGGGTTCAGAAAGCGGTCAGCGGGCGAGTTTCTGAAGGGAAGGCCAGAGAAGACCCAGACCAGGACGGCTCGGCCTCCCAACTGGAGGCGATTCGCCCTGTAAACGGCGAAAGCGGCGACGAGGAGGAGGAGGACGCTCAGGAGAACGTTCGGCCTGGGTTCTGAGCATCTGCATACCGTTCATGATGCTATGGCCGGTTACGGCGGCGCCACGCCGAATCAGGCGAGCCGCGCGTGAGCCAACTCTTCGAGAATCCTAAGGGGGGAAATTTCCGGGTGCACCATGGCCGGCGGCGGCACGAGAAAGGTCTGCTCGAGGGCATACCGGCCGGCAAGAACGGCATGGGGAACGGTGTCGGTGAAGACCATCCAACTGGAGCCGGGCGGGAACTGAAACGGGTATTTCGGACAATCGGCCTGAAAGCGGGGATTTTCCTTCAGGAAATTGTGGAAGCGCATCATGAAGTCGTCATAGGGCGAGCGCTTGAGAGAGGGGATGGCGGCTCCGAGTCCGAGAACACGTCCGGCGGCTTTGCCGAGGCGGGTGACGGACGAACCGGGGCGCGGGGCGATCTCGCGGGGAACGAACTGGCGGACGGTGGGTCCGAAAGGGTCGCTCACGATCCAGTCTCGGGTGCGGTCGGGATGAATGTTGTTAAAGAAGCGAAGAATGCGCGCGCCGTGCGTGGGACGCGTGGGAAAGGCGTCGGTGTGGAGGAGGTCGTTGCGACGACGCTGCGGCAGGTCGCGGCCCTCCTCTTCCTGAGGACGGAAGCTGGCGTAGTCGAGCTTCCAGTGGGCCTGGTACGGCGCAAGGAAACGGCCGAGGAACTGGACAACCGACGCGGAATAGGCGCGCATAATGCTGTGCATCCGTTCGACGGCCGCGGGGCTGGCGGTCCTGGCATCGAAGCCGCTGAGACGATCGACGTTGGGCTTATAGGCGATGTTCTTGTGGAGCGAGCTGTCGGCCTGCTGCTGTCCCAGAAGGAAGGCGATGTCACCGGCGGCCAGCGGAACGGGGGTCACGGGGAAATAAAGGATGTCGCCAGCCTCGAGCTGGGCGCAATGAACGCGGGAGTCTTCGAGAGTGGGGTTGGCCGCGCCGGAGGTGGAAATCACAGCCATGGCTAGCGCGAGTCTCCGGAGAGCTTGCGGCGGAGCCAGACAGCGGCCAGAAATACGAAACCAAACGCCATCACGCCGAGCGCCGTGGGGAAGGCGATGTAACGGTATGTGTCGGCGTAGTTCACGTGATTGTGGCCCAGCACGTTCCAGAAGAGAACCCCGATGATGGACAGGAACAGGGTCGCGAAAAAGGCGAGGAAACCGCTGGCCAGCGCGAGCAGGACGCTGGAAAACAGGCCGAAATCGCCGAGGGGCAAACCGAGAAGCTTCGCAGGCTGTGTAGTTGCGGTCATGGGGATGAACCTTGTCAGCTAGAATAAATGTTTATGGCTGGGACTGCGCAAATCCCCTTATTTTCCGCTGCGAAAGTGGCCCAGGAAGCCGCCGTCCGGCAGACGGACAACGGTATGTGCTACGCGACGTTCGGCGAGGTGCATGCCACCGCGGAGGACCTCGAGCAGATTGTGCAGGCGGTGCCCGCGGTCGTGGCGGCAGCGCTGCGGCAGCGGGCGTGGTATTTCGTGCCGCTGGCCATCGGCGAGGACGAGGAGACAGTAGTGGCCCCGGACTACTCCGTGGATCTGGGCGATCGGGCGGTGTGTCACCGCAATGTACGCTTCGGAGCTTCGGAGTGCATCTTCATCTCGACGCGCCTGATGCAGGACAAATTTGCGCTGGCCTTCGAGTTCCTGATTAACGTCGGACATCATTTCGTGGATTTGGTGGGCGTCCCGCAGAGCTTTGCCGATCTTCTGTGGTCGCAGGCGACCAACGATGCGCGCGGCGAAACCAGCCACGACGCATGGGAAAACCGGCGGCGAGCGCTCGACCGCAGCCGAGGCGGCGCGGTGGACGAAAAGGCGAGGACGGCCTACCTCGAGTCGGCCTTCTCCGACGCCCTGGCGGTCTACATGCTGTCGCTGACCATCGATTTCGACTACGCGGATCTGCGGGAACGCGAGTACCCGCTGCTCGCCGCCCCGGCGCTGGCCGAGCGGCTGCGGCATGTGGCGGAGCTGTTTCCTCCGAACGCAGGTTACGAATTCGAGATTCGGTATCGGCGTCGGGGCTGATTCCCTGCTCCGGCATAACGCTTTTGTTCTAGTCTGACCCCATGCGCGCACGCAGGGTCACGACTCCCCTTGACGCAGAGAAGCTTTACGACGCCGCGGTAAAGCTGCTCGGGCAGCAGATGCGCACCGCGGTGGAATTGAAGCGGCTGCTGCGGCGGCGTGTCGAGCCAGGGGAAACGGGCGAGGCGAAGATCGAGGCCGTAGTCGCGAGACTGCAGGAGCGGAAGTACCTCAATGACGCCGGCTATGCCCAGGAGTACGCGAAGCTGCGCCAGGAAAACGCCCGATTTGGAAAGCGGCGTGTGCAGCAGGACCTGATGCGCAAGGGGGTGCAGGGAGATGTGATCGGTAAAACCCTCGATGCCGCCTACGACGGCGTGAACGAAGAGGCCCTGGCGCGGCAGCATCTGGAGCGGAAACGGGTGAAGAAGCCCGGCAGTGAGAAGGAAGCGGCGCGGGTGGTGCGCATGCTCATGCGGGCTGGCTTCAGGAGCGCTACGATCTTCAAGATTCTGAAGCAATGGGATGTGAAGGACGAAATGCTTCAGCAGCTGGAGTCCATCGACGAACCCGGATCCTGAGTGGCGGCGCGATTTTCAAAGCCGTGAAGCAAATTCCTGTCATCATCGAAAATGAACGACGGTCGCAGAACCGCCTCCCCGGAGCCTGAAACTCCATGCCTGTCTTTGCGTTGCTCAGTGCGCTGGTATGTCTGGCAGCTGCGTTCAGCCTGCTGAGCCGAAGGTTTCTGCCGCTGCCCACGCCGGTAGGCGTGATGCTGCTGTCGCTGGCCAGCTCAATGGTGGTGGCGGTGGCCGGGCGCGCGGTGCCCGGCCTGCACGCGCGGGTGGCTTCGGTGATGAGTCATATCAACTTCTCCGACGTGGTCCTGCACGGAATGCTGGCGTTCCTGCTTTTTGCGGGAGCGCTGAAGCTCAATATCCGGGACCTGGCGAAGCACAAGGCGGCGGTGGGTTCGCTGTCGATTCTGGGAACGTTCCTGTCGACAGCGGTTGTGGCGGCGCTGCTGCAGGTGATCCTTTCGCTGACCGGGTTTCACACCACGTTCGTGCACTGCCTGCTCTTCGGGGCGCTGATTTCGCCCACCGACCCCATTGCTGTGCTGGAGATGCTGCGGCGGGTCGGGGCGCCCGCCAGTCTGGAGGCACAGCTGGCGGGCGAGTCGCTCTTCAATGACGGGGTAGGGGCAGTATTATTTGTCACTGTGCTCAGCACATTTGCGCAGGGGACGCGCCCTTCGTTGTTGGGCTTCACCGTGCTGCTGCTGGTAAAGGCAGGGGGTGGAATCGCGCTGGGGCTGGCCGCCGGTTATCTGGTGTACCGGCTATTGCGCTCAGTGGACAGCTACCGGACGGAGGTGCTCCTGACGCTGGCACTGGCCATGGGCGGATACGCCCTGGCCGATGTGCTGGGGCTTTCCGCGCCGCTCGAGGCGGTGGCGGCGGGGCTGGTGGTGGGGGGACGAGCGCGAACCCTGGCCATGTCCCAGGAGACGCGGGAGTCGGTGGACGATTTCTGGGAGTTGGTGGACGCGATCATGAACGTGATCCTCTTCCTGCTGCTCGGCCTCGAGATGCTGGCTATGCCTTGGAGCCCGACCTATATCTGGGCGGGGTTACTGGCGATTCCGGTGGTGCTGGGCGCCCGGTGGCTGAGCGTGGCCGCGTCGCTGGGGGTGGTGCGGGCATTCCACAAGCCGGCGCGCGGGGCGATGAGCGTGCTGACATGGGGTGGGTTGCGCGGGGGGCTGGCGGTGGCGCTGGCCCTGTCGCTTCCGGCAACGACGGCGCACAACCGGCTGATTGCGATCACCTACATTGTGGTGATTTTCTCGGTGGTGGTGCAGGGGCTCACGATGGGGAGGCTGCTGGAGCGGCTGGGACTGGCAGGGGTTCCCCAGCCGGTGTCGCCCGGAGCATAGCGCCTGGTGAAGGCGTGTGACAGCTCACGGCGGCATGGTATTCTTCCTCGTTTATGACTGAGCAAACAACGCCGATTCGTGTGCTGGTGGCCAAACCCGGGCTGGACGGGCACGACCGCGGGGCCAAGGTGATTGCCCGGGCGCTCCGCGATGCGGGCATGGAAGTCATTTACACCGGCCTGCGACAGACGCCGGAAATGATCGTGAACGCTGCAATGCAGGAAGACGTGGACTGCGTGGGGCTGAGCATCCTGTCGGGCGCGCACAACGCGATTGTGCCGCGGGTGACGGCCATGCTGCAGGAGCGCGGGGCCAGCGACATTCTGGTGGTGCTGGGCGGTACGATTCCCGAGCAGGATATTGCCGCGCTCAAGGAGAAGGGGGTGTCGGCCGTCTTCGGGCCGGGCACCTCACTGGAAGCGGTAGTGCGGTTCATCCGGGAAAACGTGAAGGAAAAGGGCACCGATATAGCGATTACCGATTAAGACCGGAAGCGGCGGGATGGTCGGCCTCGCGGGCAACCCGGTTGATTTCTTTTTCGCATAGCTGACGAATCTGCTCGAGCAACTGCTGCGGGTCGTATGAGGAGATGTGGACCTGCTCGCCGCCGCAGGGTTCGTAGCCAGTGGGCGAGACCGTGACGGTGGGGACGTCCCTGCGAATCGAGCGCAGGCGATCGATAAGCTGGCGGCACGTCATGCCGCGTACTTCGGTATCGAGGACGATCCCGTCGACGTTCGGGTAGCGCGCGAGCGTCTGGATCGCCTCTTCGGCGCTGTAGGCGGTGAGCACGTTGAGGAGCGCGGTTTCAATTACCAGCTTGCGCGCCGAGATGCTGCCCGGGTATTGCTTATCGATCACGAGAAAACAAGGGCGGATCATTGTTACCTGAGATGCGCGGCGCTGCCCCGCGGATGGGCGGCAGCTGCAGCAATCGTGCAGGCCCGTTTCGGCTTGGTTATTCCCGGGCCGCGTAGGTGTAGAGGCGGAGACGGTAGACCCGGCACTTGTGCGCGTCCAGGAGAAGGCCGCGGCCCTGGTCGGTCTGGTCACCATTAAGATTGCGCTCCGTTACCCACTGGCCGCTGGAGTAACTCACCTGCTCAACGCTGGCGATGCCGGCCACCTGCGCGTCGGCGTCCGGGTCGCGCTGAAAATTGACGGTGAGGCCGCTGCCGGTGATGAGAAATTCGTTGGGTCGGGTTTCCAGGACGAGCATCGCGCCGTGACTGGAGGTCAATTCGCGCGCCGGCCACGACCGGGACAGCATGGCGCGGAAGAGAAAGCCGCCCAGGGCTACGGTCTGCGAAGGACGGGGGCTGCCGGCGTCAAGGGTGAGAGCGCGAACGCGATCCTGTTGCTGGGCTTCGAGAAGCAGCGGAGCGAGATCGGAAAGCGCCGCGTAGACATCCGGCAGAGTGGGACCTGCGGCCGAGGATTCGGACGGGGCGTGCTCGGGCCCTCCATGCTCGGGGTTCTCGGGCAGCGAGTCAACGGCGAAAGGCGAATAGCCGAAACCGCGGGCTTGTCCATAGAGGTAGAGCGCGTTCCACGGAGCGACATCGAGGCGGGCTTCGGGCACGAAGGCGGGATTGCCGGCGGCCTGGTAGTCGTGAACCCACGCGGCGAAGTCGGGCCAGTAGATGTCGGGGGCGTAGAAATCGATGGCGGGGGAGGCAGCGCGGTAAATGGCCTGCACTTTGGGATACGGTCCGCCGCTCGGGTATTCGCCGGCGCTCTCGAAGGGCGCGGGGAGCTGCGCGTTCATGTAGAGGGGCAGATCGTATGCGGATTTGCCGGCGGCGGCGACCTGCTGGGCGAAGAGTCCATAGCACCAGGCCTGGAAGATCTCGTCGGCGTTGGCTCCGAACATCTCGTGCCAGGTGCGGCCGTTGGCGTTGTAGTGCTCAGCGATGGCAGAGGAGAGCTGGTCGCTATGGGCTGCGAGATAGCTGGCGAGCTGCGCGGGGACCGGCGCGGCGAAGAGCTCGTTGGCGGGGGCGGAGCGGTCGCGGCCGCCGATGCCGAGGGTGCCGATTTCGTTCTCGACCTGGATCATGAGGACGGTTTGCTGATCCGCGTCGCGCTCTTTCAGGTGCCGCATGAGGGCGGCGAAGGCATGCGCGTCGGCGCGAGCCGTCTCCTGGCCGAGCGCTGAGAGGATTTCGAGCGGCAGTCCCTGGGCGGAGATTGCACGTGGGAAGCGCTCTGGGTTCGCGAGCACCGACGCGGGTGCGTATTCCGAAAAGGCGTTTTTCCAGGAGCCGAACCACAGGAAGACAAGGTGCATGCGCTGCTGGCGCGCGACATCGATCCAGTGGTCGGGGACGGTGAAGTCAAATTGGCCTTCGGTGGGCTCGATCTCGTCCCAGGCGACGGGCATGAGCGCGGTATTGAAGTGCAGGCGGGCGAGGCGCGGGAGGATGGTGTCGGCCTCGGCGGCGGTGAGCGAGGAGGAGTTGCCGAGTTCGCCACCGAGGATGAGATACGGCTTGCCCTGGACCAGGATTTGGGAGGCGCCGTTTTCCATGCGGACCTGGACGCCGGAGGCCGGCGGTTGCCCGAGGCCGGGGTGGGCGATCAGGGTGAGCGTGAGAGCAAGGGCGAATCGGCGAAGCAGGGATGACACACGCGCCTCCGTTGAGAATCCGAGGAGCAGGATATCAGTGGAAAGGACAACGGGGGACAGGCTGTGCCAAGTCTGGCCATGGGTGGTGAAAGCGGGTATCGTTAGGCAATTCGCCGAGGGTCTCCGGTGAATCTGGCGGAGCTTCAGTCCGCCGAGGCTGCTCTGGTACTTCTGGAGGACGCGATGCCAAAAGGCGACAGGGATTCAGGGAAAACCTGGTCGTTCATCGACAGCTGGGTGGGAAGGGCTGCGGCGATCGCCGGGCTGGTGGCGACCCTGGCCGGAGGCGTGACATGGTGGATCAGCCGGGAGCGGGATCGCGCCCAGCAACGTGCAGAGCTGGCGGCTGCCGCGACCCAGGCGGAGGGTGGGGACTATTCCACGGCACTGGATGGGTATGCCGCGATTCTGAAGAACAATCCTGCAGACCAAACCGCGCTGGATGGCGAATTGGACGCCGCGACGGAGTGGACGGAGAACTTCAGGGTGAGTGTGCCGGAGGGAGGGAAGGCGTCGGATGCCGCGGGGCCGGATCTGGACCGCATCCTGGCGACGCTCGAGGCGGGATTGGCTCGGACTAAGGGGTCGCGCAAGGCTGATGTTCAGGCGCATTTGGGCTGGGCGCACTGGCTCAACCAGCGGATCGCGGAACGGGAGTTTGGCTCGGCAGCGGAGACGAACTTACGCGACGCGCTCGCGACCGACCCGAAGAACGCTTACGCCCACGCGATGCTGGGCAACTGGCTGCTGCAAACGGGGGGAGATTTTAGCGAGGCGGTGGAGCATTTTCACACCGCGGTGGCCACCGGGCATGCGCGGCCGTTCATACGCCAGCTCGAGGTCGGGGGCCTGCTGTCACGCGACAATGGTGCAGGCCGGGCGGAACTGTTCCGCGTCGCGGACCAGATGAGAGCGGGCAACGAGCCGCTGGATCGCGATGACCGGCGAAGGATTATGAACTTCTGCTGCGACCCCATGCTGGCGCCCCACGGGGAACTGACAGCATCCCTCGCCGCGGTTGGGCCGGAGGATGCCTGGAACACGTATCTGTGGCTGGATGATTCGCCGAAAGAAGGGCCGGATGAGCAGATGCAGGGATGGACGCGGCGCTTTATTCAGGCCAATCTGCTGGAAATCGGAGGAGAGCGGCAACAATCGCTGCAGCAGTATCGGCAGTTACAGGCCGATCTGGCGCAGCAGCCCGGATCGCTGAAGGAGGCAGTGGACGCCGCGGTCGTGCGGCTGCAGCATGCGTCCTGAGGCGGCGACGCGAATCTGTTTCGTGGATGAAAAGCTGCGCTAGCCGCGGTTTTTCCAGCCGGCGGCCATGCGCTCTTTGAGGATGCAGCGATCCATGACGACCTGGACGCCGGCAGCTTCGGCCTGGGCCGCGGCTTCCTTGTGCACGACGCCTTCCTGCAACCAGAGGCAGGGGATTTTGAGGCGAATGACGTCGTTCACAACAGCGGGTACGTATTCGGGGGCGCGAAAGACATTCACGAGTGTGATCTCGGCCCCCTCCCCTTTCATTGCGGCGACGGCATCATCGAGCGTGGGATATGCTTTCTCGCCAAGGCTCGCGTCGATTTGCGGGTTGACGGGAATGATGCGGTATCCCTGAGACTGCATGAAGCGCGAGACACCGTAACTGGCGCGGCCTTCGCGGTTGGTGAGGCCGACAACCGCGATGGTGCGGACGGTATCCAGAATCCTGCTGATGGTCGCTGGTTCGTTCATTCCCTGATTCGATGCGCGACTAGTAGTTCACGATCTTCGCGAAGGACTGAGGGTCGAGACTGGCGCCGCCGACGAGGGCGCCGTCGATCTCCGTTTCCGCCATCAGGGCGGCGGCGTTATCGGGCTTGACGCTGCCTCCGTAGAGGATGCGCAGGGCGTCGGCCACATCCCTGCCCAGCAGTTTGGCAACTTCGTCGCGGATGATCTGGTGGGCGTTGGCGGCAATCTCCGGCGTGGCGGTTTTGCCGGTGCCGATGGCCCAAACCGGCTCGTAGGCGACCACGATGGGCGCGGAGGCGGCAGGCGCAATGCCGGCGAACACGCCGCGCGTCTGGCGGACGAGAACCTCCGCGGTCTTGCCGGATTCGCGCTCGGCGAGAACTTCGCCGACGCACACGATGGGGATGAGTTCGTGCTTTAGGGCGGTCTGCAGCTTCTTGTTGATCAGAGCGTCGGTTTCGCCGAAGTACTGGCGGCGTTCGGAGTGGCCGAGGATCACGTGGGTGGCTCCGATGGCCTTAAGCATCACGGGCGAAGTTTCGCCGGTGTAGGCGCCCTCGTCGGCAAAGTGCATGTTCTGCGCCCCAGTGCCCACGCCGGAACCCGTAGCCGCGGCGATTACCACGGAAAGAGACGTAAACGACGGGCAGAGGACGATCTCGTCTCGATCGTGATTGGCGACGAGCGCCAAAAGGCTCTTCATAAAGTCCTGCGCCTGGGCGGGAGTCTTATACATTTTCCAGTTGGCGGCGATGAGTGGTTTGCGCGGCATGTGGGCAGGACTCCTTCGCTTGTGATTGTAGAGGAGAGAGAGGAACCGGGACGGTGATGGGGAATACAGATGGGCTGCGCCAAACCGGCAGGCCCGCAGACGCCCGGCCCGGCATAACACCAACGAGGGATCAGACTCCGGGATCGAAGATTGGGATTCGTGTATCGTGTTTCTGGTTCTCTTCTTTTCCCACCATGATGGTCAAGGCCGCGGCAATCACGAGCACCGGGCGGGTGCGCACGGGCAATGAGGATTCGTTTGGCTACCGGTCGGATCATGGTGTCTACGTGGTCTGCGATGGGATGGGCGGCGCAGCCGGCGGCGAAGTGGCCAGTCGCATGACGGTCGACACGCTGCTGCGGCGTATGACCGAAGGCGAAGGCGAGGAATTCGGGCGCCGGCGAGATCGCCTGCATGCGGCAATCGAGGAAGCCAACCGGGTGGTGCTGGAGCGGGCGGAGCGCGAGCCGGGCCTTTCGGGGATGGGTACAACCCTGGTCGCCTTGCTGCTGGATTCGGCGGACAATCCGGCCCGGGCGCTGGTCGCGCACGCCGGCGACAGCCGCTGCTATCTGTTGCGCGGCGGCCGGCTGACCCGGATGACCCAGGACCATTCGCTGGTGGACGAACAAGTTCGGCTGGGCACGATGACTGTGGAAGAGGCCGAGCGGTCTCCCTTCCGCAGCGTAATTACGCGGGCCATCGGAACCCAACCGTCGGTGACCGAGGAAGCCCAGGAGATGGCGATTCAGGCGGGCGATGTGTTCCTGCTGTGCAGCGACGGCCTCACCCGAGAAGTGAAGGAAGAGGATATCGCACGGCTGCTCGGAGCCGGACAAGATCTGGAGCGTGCCGCCCAGCGGCTCGTCGAGGAAGCGAACGAGAACGGCGGGCGCGATAACGTGACCACGCTTGTGGTCCAGGTACAGCCCGTCGCCAGCAGCGGTTAGCCGGCGGCCTGAACCAGGGGAGCAGTGCGATGAGCGAGGTCAAAACTGTAGGCGTGATTGGGGCAGGAACGATGGGCAACGGGATTGCCCACGTGTTTGCGCGGAGCGGCTTTCGCGTGTTGCTCTGCGAAGTCGAGCAGCGGTTTCTGGACCGCGGGCTGGAGACCATCCGGAAAAACCTGGAGCGCGAGTCGAAGAAGGGCAAGATCACCCCCGAAGACGTAGACGACACGCTCGCGCGCATCGAGGGAACCCTGGAACGCGGATCGCTGGCTGAGGCGGATCTCGTGGTCGAGGCGGCGACGGAGCGATTTGAGATCAAGCGGCAGATCTTTCTCGAGATCGACGCGCTGCTGCCGGCAGATGCAATCCTGGCGTCGAACACGTCGTCCGTCTCAATCACGAAGCTGGCCGCGGTGACAGGGCGTCCGGAGCAGGTCATCGGGATGCACTTCTTCAATCCCGTGCCGGTAATGCAGCTGGTGGAAGTGATCCGCGGGCTGCAGACGAGCCAGGAGACCTACGAGACCGTTGCGACGCTGGCCGAGAAGCTGGGCAAGACGGCCGTGGAGGTGAACGACGCACCCGGTTTCGTCTCGAACCGGGTGCTGATGCCGCTGCTCAACGAGGCCATGTACGCGGTGATGGAAGGCGTGGCGACACCGGCGGCGGTGGACGAAGTATTCAAGCTGGGGATGGCCCATCCAATGGGACCGCTGACGCTGGCCGATTTCATCGGCCTCGATGTGTGCCTGGACATCATGCGCGTGCTGCACGAAGGGCTCGGCGATCCCAAGTACCGTCCCTGCCCGCTGCTGGTGCGCATGGTGGACGCAGGCTGGATGGGGCGCAAAAGCGGACGGGGGTTTTATACGTACTAGGCGGACGCCCTGCTCCGCAGAAACCCTGGTGCTCGATCGGGCGGGGGCGTGGTCGCCGAATTAAACGTCGGTGTAGCCGGGTGGGTTCCACCCCGGGAAACGTCCCTCATTCCCACACCCTTCCGGCGTATGCTCCAATTATGGTGCGGATGACGGTGCTGGCCAGCGGTTCCAAAGGCAACAGCACAGTTGTCGCCAGCGCAACCACTCGGATTCTGGTGGATGCCGGCCTGAGCTGCCGGGAGCTGATGAAGCGCATGAAGGCGGCCGGAGAGGATTCGTCGACGCTGGACGCCATTCTGATCACCCACGAGCACCAGGACCACGTCCAGGGTCTGGCGGTAACCGCGCGCAAGCTGGGGATCCCGGTGTACTGGACCGAGCCGACCCACCGGGCCTGGGTCCGCTGGATGACCCCACGGAAGCGAATCACCTACGCCCAGTGGCTGGAAAAGCAGAAGCAGGAAGCCGAGCTGAGGGCGCAGAGCGAAGCGAGCGATGGGCGGGCAGTCGGAGAAAAGCCAGCTGACGGCCCGCGAGAAGCTACCCCGTCGGCGGCATCACCAACGGCGACGGAACCGGATGCCGAGGAACTGGCAGCGGCTGAAGAAGCCCTCACCGAGGCGGCCCGGGAGCCGGAAAAGGATTCCACCTTTTTGCCCGTAGTCCAGTATTTTTGTTCGGGCAGCGGGTTTCATATCGGAGACATTGCCATAACACCCTTCACCATCCCCCACGACGCCATTGATCCTGTTGGGTTTGTGTTCGAAGCCGAGGGGGTGCGCATTGGTTTGGCGACCGACCTGGGCTATATGCCATCCAATGTAAGTGTGCAATTGCGGGGATGCGACGTGCTGATGCTGGAGTCGAACCACGATCTCGAGATGTTACGAGAGGGGCCATATCCATGGTCGGTAAAGCAGCGGGTTATGTCGCGAGTGGGCCATTTGTCGAATGAGGCCACGGCAGAGTTTCTGGCGCGGGGTTACGACGGCCAGGCGGCGTATGTGGTGTTGGCGCATCTTTCAGAAAACAATAATCTACCCGAGCTGGCGCGGATCGCCGCGGAGCGCGCTTTGCACGATCGGATGAGTCTGCTGGCCAATCGTTTGTTGTTGGCCGAGCAGGATCGCCCAATGGAAACCATTTCTCTCCGGTAAATGCGCGGTTATACTATTGAAGTGCCGCCCCTTGCGTTGCGTTCCCACCTTCGGGCTCCTGCAGCCGGGAATGAATGAGGCGGGGGGAAATGAGGAACCCAAACGATGAGCCCATGTACTGATCCGGTCGTTGGGGACATTCTTTCGAGCTGGCGCTATGACATTTCGGGGATTTCCCCCGAGATGCGCATCGATTACGAGGAACACCTGACGTCCTGCGCCGGTTGCCGATCGCGGCAGCAGCTGCACCGCACCATCGATGTCGCGCTGATTACCCTGAGCACCCTGTGTATCCTGGCGTTTCTGCTCGCGCTGGCGGTCATCCACCATGTCGAGCCGCTGCGCAGTGCAGCGGTGGTGATGCATCTGGAGCACACCGCGGTGGTGTTTACGCTGCAGGCAGCGGCCGTGCTGGGTCTGCTCGCATCCCTGGTGGCATGGATTCTGGTGGCGATCGCGACGCCCGCGCCGGTCTATCTGACCGGAATGGCCATGGAGCGCGCCCGCGTCCTGCAGGACCGGATTCCCGAAGAGCTGCGCAGCCGGCTGCGGGCGTAAAAGCCGGGTTACCGCTCCCATTTTGGGGTCAGGCGGCGGGATCCTTCCCGTTACGGTACCCAACAAATACGGTCGTGACCGTTATCACATCTGCAGAAACACGCCTCTGCGACGATGTTCTCGTTCTTCGAAGTGGGAGAGGAGCTGGAACATGGTGATTCCCATCGACGCTGTTCGTACCGGGGCCGGAGCTGGGCTGACCGCTTACTGGGCGAGACCCGCGGCGCAGGAAGCGCAGGTTTGGGACTGGAACGAGGACACGGAGCCGGCGACAGCGCGCGGAATCGCTGTCGCACTGCTGCTCAGCGCGATCCTGTGGGCCGGATTGTTTGCAGCCGGGCGGGCGCTGGCCGGACTGCTGTAAGGTTTTCCCTCCCCCAACATCATCGATTGGCAAAGGCAACGGGCATCCTCACGGATGTCTGTTTTGCTTTTCGGTGTGGCCACGCCCGGCGGGATTTCGGAGAGATCACACTACCGCGGCCGGCAGACGTGCGACCGTGAGGGTGGCGGCCATCCGGTGTTCGTTCCCGGGCGCCAGGGTCACGGCGCAGATAAGCGCGTTGCTGGCTTCGATGCAGGCCATCCTTTGCCATTCTTCTTCGCCGAGATCCGGGATGGACGCGGCCCCTTCGCGACCGGGGTTCCAGACCACCGTGGAGGCGGAGTTTTCTTTGGCGGTAGTCAGGCTGCGCCGAAGAACGGGATCGACGAGTTCAACCGGGGATTGAGTGTCGATGTAGGCGTTGTCGGTGGCTCCGGAAAACAGCAACGCTCCGGATTGGACTTTGCGGCGATTGGCATCGGTGTTGTCAAGATAGGCAACTCCGTCGAGGCCGCGCACCTGAACCCGCTGGGCAAGTCCCACGTGGAAATAGGTGTGGAGGGCTTCTTCAAAGCGAAACGGCTCCCTGCCGGTGTTGGCCACGATCAATTCGAGTTGAAGAGTCCGGCCAATGCGCAGGCGGTAGCTCAGGCGGAAGTCATAGGGCCACCAGCGGCGGCTGAAGTCACTGGCGGCGGTGGAGAGGGCGACCGTGACCGAGCCGTCGGGATGATGGTCGACGGAGTCGAGTTGCCAGGAGCAGATGCGAGCAAAGCCGTGCCTGGGCGCCTGCGGGTCGTCCTGCCTGGCACGAAACCAGGGAAAGCAAATGGGGATGCCTCCGCGAATGGGCTGCCCGTCTTCCCACAGGGAGCGATCGCTGAGGAACAGAACCTCGTCGCCCTCGTCCGGCTGCCAGGAGGTGAGGTGGGCGCCATGAAGGTAGAGTTCGGCCTGAGCGACGGGGGAGGCGATGTGGATCTTGGGAAGACCTCCGCGGCCGGCGAGGACCTGGACAGCGTTGGGGATGCCGAACTGGCGGTTCAGGGCTTCAAGAGAGGCAGACATGTTGAATAGGATTCTATGACGATCTGCGCTGCGCTCGCGAAACCTGCCAGGGGGGAGGCGACCGAAACCGGGGTCAGTAGCGATGGGGCTCGGCAACGCCCAGATCGCCTGGATTTCCACCGATCTGAAATTCATTGGTGACGCCCCTAATCGCTCGCGGGAACGACGTGGAAATGGAGCGGCGCACGCAATCCCGGGAGGCCGCACGTTTCCCGACCTGACCGGACGAGACTTCAGCCATCCTGGTAAACGGCTGCTGATCGAGTTGCAGGTCGTGAGCGCTGCCGACGGTCCGAGCCTGACCCTGGACGAGAACTGGCAGATGGCAATGAAGCAGTAATAGTAAAGGCGATCCGGAACCCGATCTGTTGCCGATCCTTCTGACCCCTTGACATTCGACAGGAAAGCGCGGTACTTCTTTCATTAATGTTGTCGAATGTCGAGGGGAACCGACGCGAAGGGATCCTCGCCGGAGAAACGATGCCGCCATCTTCCGATTTGCTGCAGGGCACGCTGGACATGCTGATCCTGAAAGCGATTGCGCTGGAACCGAGACACGGCTGGGCAATTGCGCAGCGCATCCAGCAGGTTTCGAACAACGTTTTGCAGATTGGGCAGGGATCGCTGTACCCGGCTCTGCACCGGCTGGAATACAAAGGGTGGATTCGGGCGCAGTGGGGCGCGTCGGAAAACAACCGGCGGGCGCGGTTCTATACGCTGACGGCGGCGGGACGGAAACAGCTGGAGGCGGAACTGGAGAACTGGGATCGGCTGGCCGGCGCTATCCAGGTAGTACTCGAGCAGGTCTAGCGCACGAGACTCGACACATCGAGTGCGTCGGGCAGGAGGGATGAGATCTGGACGGGAGGGACAATGATCGTTGAACTTTGGTCGCGGATGAAGTTTTTTTTCCTGGGCCGGCGCCGACGCGAGGTGGACGAAGAATTGACGTTCCACCTCGAGCGGGAGATGGACGCGAACCAGGCGCGGGGGCTCACACCGGAGGAGGGGCGGCGGCAGGCGGTGCTTGCCTTTGGCAGCCGGGAGCGCACGCGCGAGGCGTGCCGCGAGGAGCGTCCGCGGTTCGGGGTGGAGTCGGTGACGCGCGATGTGAAGTATGGGCTGCGGGGGTTATGGCGGAATCCGGGTTTTACGACGGTAGCGGTGCTGACGCTGGCGCTGGCGATTGGGGCGAACACGACCATCTTCAGCCTGATGGATCAGGCGCTGCTGCGGGCACTGCCCGTGAGGGATCCGGGACAACTGGTGGTGCTGAGCTTTGCGGGCAGCCACCCGGGGCACACGCATGACGATGGCGGAAACACTCCGGGGCACAACCACGAATTCTCCTGGCTGATGTACCGGGATCTGCGCGATCGCAATAGGGTTTTCAACGGACTAATTGCGGCGTCGGATGCTACGGTTGGCGCGACCTGGAACAACCAGTCGCAGGCGGCGAACGCGGAGATGGTGAGCGGGAACTACTTCACGACTCTCGGGGTGGGGCCGGCGGTGGGGCGCGTGTTCGGGGCGAGCGACGAGACTGCACCGGGCGCGAATGCGGTGGCGGTGCTCAATTTCGATTTCTGGAAGACGCATCTGGGCGAAGCGCCGGTGGTGGGGCGGACACTCGAGGTGAACGGAACGCCGTTGACTATTGTGGGCGTGACGGCACCGGGATTTCACAGCATGGTGTGGGGGCGTCTGCCGGACGTGTATATACCGTTCACCGAGCAGAAGGTGGCGCTCCCGGAGTGGGATTATCTGCCGAATCGGCAGGCGTACTGGATGGAAGTGGTGGGGCGGCTGAAGCCGGGCGTGACGGCGGCACAAGCAGCGCCGTCGCTGAACACGCTGTTCCTGCAGATCCGGGCGGGCGAATTTCCGCTGCAGCACGATCAGTCGGCCAGGGAGCGCAAGGAGTTCATCACTCAGGCGCACATCAACCTGGAAGCGGGGGCGCAGGGGTTTTCGCCGATGCGGGACGGGTTGCGGATGCCGCTGACGATCATCATGGGCATGGTGCTGCTGGTGATTGCGATGGCAGTGGTGAACGTGGCGAGCCTTCTGCTGGTGCGGGCGGCGACGCGAGTGCGGGAATTCAGCGTGCGTTACGCGCTGGGGGCGACGAGCGGCCAGGTGCTGCGGCAGCTAATGACCGAGGGACTGCTGCTGGGGATTGCGGGCGCGACGCTCGGGCTGCTGCTGACGCCCGGAGCGCTGCATCTGCTGATCCACTGGATGCAGGGACGGTCGGCGCAGGAGCCGGTGTTTCAAGCGAGGCTCGACGGGACGGTGCTGGCCTTCACGATGGGGGCTACTGTGATTGCGAGCCTGCTGTTCAGCCTGGCACCCGCGGCGCAGTTCCGCAACCCGCAACTGGCCGAATCGCTGAAGCAACAGACGAACACCGGTATGGGCGGATCGCTGCGTTTCCGGCGGACCTGCGTGGCGCTGCAGATCGGATTTAGCCTGGTGCTGATTGTTGCGGCGGGGCTGTTCGTGAGGACGATCGACAATCTGCGCAACGCAAAGACGGGATTTGCGACGGACCATCTGGTGACGTTCTGGATGAACCCACAGCTGGCGGGCTATCCGGTGGAACAGACCGCGCCGATGGAGCAGCGCGTGTTGGAGTCACTGGCAGGGCTGCCGGGGGTGCGCGGCGTGGGAGCGACGAACGACGGCGATCTGGTGGGCGATCAGAACGACGGCGATGTTGTGGTCACCGGGTACGCGCCGAAGCCGGACGAGAATTTCGACGTGGAAGTGCCATGGGTGAGCACGGATTATCTGCAGACGATGGGGATTCCGTTGCTGGCGGGGCGCTATTTCGACGCGGGCGACACCGCGACCTCGACGAAGGTAGCGGTGGTAAATGCAAGCTTCGCGAAGCACTACTTCGGGAGTGGAGGCGCGGCGCTGGGGCATCATGTGAGCCGGCCGCGGCGGCCGGGGACGGACGCGATGATCGTGGGAGTTGTGGCGGATGTGAAGCACGTGACGGTGAGGAATCCTCCTGTGCCGACTGACTACACGTTGTTCGCGCAGGCGGACCGGGCGACGGGGCTGACATTCTACCTGCGGACGTGGCAACCGCCGGACGCGGAGGCGGCGACCGTTCGCGGGGCGATCGCGCACGTCGATCCAAAGTTGATCGTCGATGACCTGAGCAGCCTGACAGTGCAGATCGATGATGATCTGGCGAACGAACGTACCATCGCGCTGCTGGCAGCGCTGTTTGGGATGCTGGCGACGCTGCTGGCGGGGATCGGGCTGTACGGGATTCTGGCGTATTCGATGGCACAACGAACGCGGGAGATCGGGATCCGGATGGCGCTGGGCGCGCGCCGCAGTACGGTCATCGGGCTGATCGTACGGGAAGTGCTGGTGCTGGCGGGTGGCGCGATTGTGGTCACGATTCCGCTGGCGATGCTGGCGACGCGGGCGGTGCGCAGCGTGCTGTTCGGAGTGTCGGCGGCTGATCCGGCGATTTACGCAGCCGCAGTTCTGCTGATCTGCCTGGTGGCGGTGCTGGCGGGGTTTGTGCCCGCGCGACGGGCGGCCAGCGTCGATCCGGCGCGCGCGCTGAGAACCGAGTGAGGGAGCCCCGAGCGGGAACCTGCCATGACGTGTCCTGACAAGGAGAATGGAATCAGGACACGCCCGTCGAGAGGCAGGCCACCCATCTAGATGCTGTTGCCGATCAGGGTGAACTCGTTCACGATGTGCATGGCCATGGCGCCCTGAGCGGCGATGACAGCGAGCAGCAGAACCGCGGCAATCATGGCGAATTCCAGTGCGTCCGCTCCACCATGAAAGTGCAGCAGCTTCCAGAACCATTTCACGAGCCAGAGCATTTTTTTTCTCTTCCGGCTGGGGAGCCGTGGACTGGGGGGGACTGCCTAACCATGGACTGCTGAATCGCGGCGCTGAAACCAGGGACTCGGGCTCGCTTTGCCGCCGAGTGATGGACCATTCTCTCCGGCGATGGATGCGCCGGCAATTCCCATCCCGTCATCTCCAGACCAATCAATGGGCACGACGAACGAGTTACTGTGACCCCGGTAACCGGAACACGGGAGGTTACTGCGGTGGAACAAGTGGGTGGTCAGCCGGTGGCCAGAAGTTGGCGACAGAGAATGGGTCGCCCGCAACCGGCTGGAGATCGGGACGCAGCGACGTGGGGCGGATGAGGCAGAGGGCGCGAGCGCCGGAGCCTGTCTGAGGGCCTCCCGCGCTCAGGCCGGCTGGACGCAGCGTACCCGGGCGGACAGTGGCGCGATCGCGAAAAAGAAGCTCCGATGACTGAAGGAAATGCGGAAGGTGCTGCCGTCGCTGAGGATCAGGTCGCGGTCCTCGGGGTCGAAGGTGGCTTCCGCGGTATCGAGGTGCCCTTCAACGATGGGGCGCAGGATGGGGGCAGTGCCAACATGCTGGCCGCCTTCCGGGCGCAACTGAACGTCGGGTCCGAAACGAATGGGCTTATGGGTGCCGTCGCGCTGGACAACGGTGGCGTATTGACCGGCCAGGCTCTGCGTGGGTCTCGTGACCCACTCGGCCTGCCACGTGGATGCAATCTGACTCATGCCGGGCAGCGTAGCCCGGACGCGGAACACCTCGGAATCCCTCCAGCGTGGGAGGGGAATACCTCGGCGGTGTACTCCGTAATGGAAATGACAACCCCGCGAGCCAGGAATGGAGCATGCGTCTGGCACAATGGCAGGGGCCTCGGCGTGGCCGGGAAAACGTCGCGGGGGGCCGGGCAGCGGCAGGCTGCGGAAAGGTTGGGCATGCGGTCTCCGATATTGGGCGAGTTCATGGGCACACTGATACTGATCCTGCTGGGCGATGGCGTGGTCGCCGGCGTAGTGCTGAAGCGCACCAAGGCGGAAGGTGCCGGCTGGCTGGTGATCACCACAGGGTGGGCGTTCGCGGTGCTGTGCGGCATCTTCACCGCGAACCTCTTCGGGAGCATCGACGGGCACATCAATCCGGCGATCACTCTGGCGTTCGCGGTCGAAACACACAACTTCAGCAAGCTGCTTCCCTACGCTGCGGCCCAGGCCGGAGGCGCGTTTTGCGGGGCGGTGCTGGTGTGGCTGTTCTATCTGCCCCACTGGGCGGTCACTGAGGACGCGGAGGCAAAGCGGGTGGTGTTCTGTACGATTCCCGCGATTCGCGCATACGCGTCGAACTTCTTCTGCGAGGCGGTCGCCACATTTGTGCTGGTGATTGTGGCGGGGGCAATCAGCTCGAAGCTGGTGTTTGCCGCGGGCACACCTCCGGGAATCAGCCCAACGCTGGTGTCGTGCCTGGTGTGGAGCATCGGGCTCTCACTGGGAGCGACGACCGGCTACGCCATCAATCCGGCGCGCGACTTTGGCCCGCGGCTGGCGCATGCTGTGCTGCCGGTGCGCGGTAAAGGCGGATCGGACTGGGCGTATGCGTGGATTCCGATCCTGGGGCCCTTCGTGGGCGGAGCCGGCGCCGGATGGGTCCTGCGACTGCTGGGCGCCTGAAGCCTTTTGAGAGTCAGAGTCGGGGGTGGCGAATGCGATGCCTCATGGCTGCTTCGACAGATTACGGGACGGCTTCCTCAACTTTGGCTGCGGCCAGACGGTTGAGGTGGCGCATGACTTCGAAGGCGTCCGCCACGTAGAGTACGTCAGCTTTGCCGCGAGCCCAGCCGCAGTTGGGGTCGAGATTGACGGCGCGGCGCTCCCGAATAAAGCGCCATCCGACGACGTGTGGTTCCTCGCCGTGGCAGCACGTGGAGAGACCTTTGCGGTGGCGGGGCGTTGAGCCGGTTTGACCAACCTGATTGAGATGGCTCAGAAACGGGAGCACCGGCTGACCTTGGCCGCCCATATCGGTGAGAGATTTGGTGCTGCCAAGCGAGGCGCGGCGGAGCCGCAGGAAGTCGAGGATGAGCTGCTCGGCATCTTCCGTGTGCGTCTGGCCGTCTTTCTGGCGGCGGGTCCAGCCGGCGCCGGCGACCAGGAGCAAATCGGCTTCCGGGCGAATAGTTTGCTCGGCAGGCGAAGGCGCATGGAGACCGGTCACCCGGGTGTGGGTTGAGGGCGCGGAAACAGCCACCGGTTCGAGTTCGACCGTTGCAGGCGCGGCAGAAAAAGCCAGCGCCGTCCCGGGATCGACGAGCAGAAACCAGGGACGCTGCGTGCGCCGGAGCGACCCCTCGATGCGCTGGCGATAGAACCAGCGGGTGACCGCGAGGCCGCTGCGGTAATCGACGGCATTGACGTGGGTATCGACGCGCCCATTGAGGCGCAAGGCGACGCCGGCAAGGACGCGAGCGAGGCGCGACGTGTGAGCGGCGATGACCACCGTCGCCGAAGCAGCGCGAGCCAGGGCTTCGGCTGCCGCGGCATCGGTGGCGTAACGGGGCTCGGCGAAATCCGGCGCTTCGACGGCAAGAAAGCGGCCGGCTCCGCAGGCTCCAATGGAAGAAGTCGCGATATGCACGTCCGCGCCGAATAAGCCGGCGATCAGCGGTACGCCGAGAGCGGCGGCAGTGGCCTGCGCAACGGCCAGCCCTTCGAGCGAGGCCCGCGCGAGCAGACCGCTCGGTTCCGGATGAGCGAGAAAGAGAATTGTTTCCGTAGTTGCCATGATCGTTCCCGGTCCTGCCTGTTCCTTCTTTTCTTTGTTCCTACCGCCGTTGGAGACGCTTGGGTTCCCTGAGCGTCAGCCGTCCTGGAGCCAGGCAAAGATTTCCTCGGCAATGGCTTCGGGAGATTGATCGCGGACGACTCGGGTCGCGCGCTGCTGGCTGGGAAGCCGGACGTCGAGATATTGGAGTCCGTCGGCGGCGAGCGAGGCCGGCTTCGCCTGTTGCAGGGCGGGCAGAACGGAACGCATGTTCTTCATGCCCATCTGCGGATCGTTGCGAGGCTCGCCACGTTCCCCGGTAGCCCAGCCAAACAGGGCCGGAGGGCCGGAGCACAGCGAAACCAGGTGTTTGCCGCCCTCGATGCGCTCCCACACCTCAAAGGAACCGTCATCGCGCACAGTAAATCGGTCCACGCCCTGAAATTGATCGAAGATACCCAGGCGTTCGCCGATCATCTGCAGTGTGACGCCCTGGCCGCGACTAGCCGATTCCCATCCGCCGAAGAGCAGCAGGCGGCTGCGATCGATTCCATGGATCGCGGCGACAGCGTCCGCGAGGACGGCCGCGGTGGCATGGCTGTCGGCAAAGCCGTGAGCGGGGCCGTAGAGGAAGACCGGGGTAAAGGCGCCCTTTTGCGCCAGGCTCATCATCACCTGCTGCAGTTTGGGCTTTGGTCCCAGACTCACAAGCCAGACCTGGCTGCCTGTGCATTGCTTTGCAAGGGCGGCTGCTTCGTAGAGCGCGTGAGCCGCCCAGGGATCAAAGATCGCCGGGAGCAGCAGCTCGTTCTTGAGCGCCGGACCGGCGAGGCCGGCCAGGGGCTCGATCGTTTGCAGCGGATCGGGCACCACGCTGCCGCAGACGACGATGTGCAATGGATTCACGGTGCTCCTCGTGTTCAGGGCTCAGTTCTCGGCCGAGTGCAAGCCGCCGGCGCCGGCGCCGAAGATGAGATTGGACTGTCCTTCTTCGTCGATGGCGGTGCAGTTCCACACGCAGGCTCCGCAGTGGACGCACTTTTCCCGATCAAAAGCGGGCAGGCCGTCTTCGTCCGGAGCGATGGCCTGCCCGGAGCACATCTCCACGCAGACGCGGTCCTGGCAGGCGCGACAGATTGCGGCATCGCGGAAGCGGACGTGGTCGCGAAAACCGGCGGGCGCCTGGACCTTTCCGCCCAGCAGCAGCGCATCCTGCAGTGAAACGAGAAGCTGCCCATCACAGGCAATATCGGGCCAGCCGCTACAACGCATCACGGCGTCATGCAGAGGAACATTACGGATGCGGCAATTGGTGCGCAGCGCTTCGACATGAGCCGAACGCAGACGGCGGCGGCAGAACTCTTCGAGCGTCGCCGGACCACGGTGCGGGTGGCGGCGGAACGGTAGCAGGAGACGGCCGCCAGTGAGACCGGCAGCGGCCATGCCGGCGAGGCCGCGCAGGAAGCCACGTTCGAAGCCATCACGGGCGCGCTCGGCCGCCTGCAGTTCCTGATCGAGCCAGCTGGCGCGGCGACGAGCTACGTAGGCATTCTTCAAATTCACCCGATTGAAGGGGTGGCCGTTCTCCCAGAGTTCAAGCACCGCCTGCCCCAGCAGAACGCCGGAGCACCAGGCTTCATCGACGCCCGAGCCGGTGAGGCTGTTGGTCGTCCCCGAGCCTTCGCCGATACGCGCACAACCGTCGAGCGCCAGAAACGGTTCGCCGCGGCGCCCGGATTCCTGTAGGGACTTTGCGCCCCAGGAGCGTAGACGTCCGCCCTTGAGGAATCGCCACAGGTACGGGTGCTGAATGAAGTGCTGCAGGTAGCGCCAGACCGTACGGACGGGGCTGTCAAACCACGAAGGCACGAAAATGCCGACCGAAGCGACGCGCCCGGGATGGACGTAGAGGAAGCCGAAAATTTCCGGCTCGGGGTAGCCGATGGTGTGGAAAACAGCTCCCGGCGGAAGAACGGTCGTTTCCGGCAAATCCACAACCATCTTCATGCCGAGAGCCCACTCGCGGCGGGCGTTTCCCTCGGGCAGGCCGAAGAGGCGATCGAGGTGCTGGCCCACAGCGCCGACCGGGCCGTCGCCGACGACGGTGAGCGCAGCGCGAATATCCATTCCAGGGGTAAAGCCGATGTCCGGACGCCCCTCGGCGTCGGTGCCCTGGTCTACGAGGCGAATGCCGGTGACGCGAGCGCCGTCGACCAGCGGCTCGGAGACGGGCGAGGCCGGCCAAATCTGCACGTTGCCTTCGGAAAGAAGCTGCGATGCGGCCCACTGCGTGAACTGGCCCATGGAGAGCACGAAGCCTGGCTCTTTGCGGAGAAAGGGCGGAATCCACGGCAGTTCGACAGCCTGGTGGCGCATGCGCACAGCGGCGCGGAGCAGGCGCAGCAGTCCGTCAGCAGCGCGCAACGGCAGCGAGCGGCGACTGGCGCCGTGCGGATCGAGGAGATAGATCAGCTTCTCTTCGGTGACAGGCCCGGCCAGGGGAATCTGCGCTGGGTCGAAGTCCGGAAAGGTCGCACGAATGGCGCGACCGCGGGTCACAACGCCGGAGACGCCGAAGACAACATCATCGGCCCGCTCGTAGCAGAGAACCTGCGGCGGCTGGCCGGGCGCGGCTTTGCTTTCCAGCGTCGGATTGGCGGCGATGCCGCGGGAGATCGTCGTAAGGAAACCCGCCGTGGCGGGACCAAATCCGACACAGGCGATATCCACATCGACGGAGGCACGATCGCTGGCCTCAGGAGACGCGCGTTGGGCAGCGGGATGGATCTCGTCGGCGATGAAAACGCTCCTAACGCGGATAGTCCTGGACTTCGGGAATCATGACCCCGGCCAGCGCCCGGGCCGCGCGATCCTTCGCGAGTTGCGAGCCGGTAAGGCAAAGATCGAGCTGGTTGCGGAGGTGCTGGAAGGCGGCGTTGTCGCCGCACTGCGCGCAGGGACCGGCCTTTTTCGGATGACTGCCATCCGTCTGAATGACGTCAAGCGCATAAGCGGCCATCCCAGGTGCATACGATTCCCACGCCTCCAGCTCTTCGCCGAGGAAACAACCCTTGTGATCCGAATCTTCCCAGCGAGGATGCCGGTTGTAGCCGTAGACGAGTTCAGCGCAAATGCGGCCCGCCTCACCCGCGGCGCGCGCCGCCTGGACGTGGCAGAGATCGGTAAGAAACTGCGCGGTCCCGGCAAGGGATTCGTCGGAACCGGCCGCGGCTTTCAGGTCGACAACGTCGAGGATCTGCTGGCGGGAAGCGAGCAGCCAGCAGAGCGCGTCAGCCAGCCGGAAGGTCACCCCCTGACGAGCGCTGGTATAGAGCTTCGTTCCTGCGGCATCGGCTGTACTCTCCAGGTGCTCGAGGGTCCAGAGCCAGAGCTTCATCGCGGAAGCGACGACGCAGGCGCCCGTTGCGGGGTCGGAAGCGGCAATGCGCCGCATCGCAGGAATCCACAGGCGGAACTGCTCGAGGAAGAGCTCATGGGTCATGGTGACGATGAGGTTGCGCCGCTGTACGGCCTCCGGGCCTTCGTAGGTGGCTTCCAGCTGCGCGTCCATCCACTTGTAGGCGAGGAAGCCGGGACAGTCCTCAGTGATGCCGTAGCCGCCCATCAGGCTGAGCGCCTCGCGCATCGCGTTGGCGCCGGTGCCCGTATTCCAAAGCTTGGCAGCAGGACAAAGCACGCCCGCGACAGCGTCGGCCAGCACATAGCGGATGATCGGATCGGGCTCGTGTTCTGAAGGCGAGGGCGGAGTCGAAGAGCGATGCAGATGTTCGAGCGCGGCAGGCCAAAAACCCTTCAGCCATTTCAGCTCGGCGCGTCCGCCGCCAACCCCGGCGTCGGCAAGAGAAGCGTCCTTCTGCTTTTCAAGAGGATCGAGCTCATCGAACAGGCGCGCGGCAGCAAATCCGAGGGCCGCACCGGCCTCGCCCATGGCCCACAGATCCGCCAGGCGGTGCAACGTATCTTCGCGCTGCTGGAGGCCGAGCTGGTGGCGCAGCGAACCGGGTTTTGTCTGTTCGGCGCCGCGGAAGCGGTTGCGCTGGTAGCGAATGATCGGCTCGACGGCGCTGAGCAGCTTGGCCGAGGTCATCAGCGCGACTGTGACGCGAGTCCGCCTGAAGACCGCTTCGATGATCTGGCTGTGGCTGTAATTGGGGACGATGCGGCCCTCCCGCACGCTGTAGCCGCCCACAATGCGGCTGGCGGGAACGCGCAGGCTGAAGATGGGATCGCTGGTGGAGGAAAGCTGATGCACCAGTTTTTTGGTGACGCTGCCGCGATCGAAGACCCCGGGATCGCCTTCTTCGAGGATCACCATGCAGCTACCGGCGATGCGTGGATCGGCGCTGTCGACGGCGGCGGTGACGAAGTTGGCGAAGCCCATGTTGGTGATGAAACGTCCACGCTTCTCGATTTGCAGAACGGGCTCCTCGCCCTCATTTCATTCCGCGACGGAGGCTTTGCCGCCGAGCATCCCGGTGTCTACGCCCACGTAGGGCAGCGGCTCAGTGAGGCAGAAAGCGCCTCGCCACGGTTTTCTATCCTCGCCGGGAGTGGGAGGAGCGCAGAGGGCCATATAGCGGGCGCGCTGCTCCGGCGTGCCGCGCTCATGGATAGGCGAGAGCGCAAGGCATCCAGCCAGGCTGGCAGTGGCGGCGCCCGCATCGACCCAGGCCAGCTCAAAGGCGATCAGCGCAAGAGCAAGGTTCTTTGGCCCTTCAAGAAAGCCTCCGCTTTTCGGATCGAGAAAGGCAGCTGTGATGCCCGAAGCGTCGAAGTCCGCGAGCACGGCGTTCTTGCCTTCCGTCCACTCATGGGACTGGCGCGCTCCGGAAGCGACGAGACGCGCGACCGGGCCGCGGGCGACGTCGCGCACCGCCTGCACCAGCATCTGCAGGTCGAACCGATCGGCGAAGTGCCACTGGATCTGCCGGACGGCGTCGCCGGGGAGGGTGTGGAGGGTCTGTTCCTGCAGGGAAATGCTGCTGGTCGCCACGGGCGGACCTCATGAGACAACGGCCCAGGCTACGCTGGCGCGCACAGACGGGTCAGTGACCCGGATCACAACAAGGCCTGACAGGGGGTGACCTATGGGCCAGGAGGGTCGGTCGCCGCGGCGGCCCGCTCGGAACCAAAGCCCGGCGAGCGATGGCCGGCGAAGGCGTCAAGCCACAGGGGGATTTGAGGTTGCGAAAGTTGTATGGCGGAAAACTGCGGTCACCAACCATGATTACTGAATGGGTCTGAGGGGCGCCACTGGGAATCGACTGGCCGCCGTGATGGGATCTGTCGTCGCGGGCGGCGGGATCCTCGGCGCCGCGATCTGGCAGGAATCCACGCTGGCCCGCCATGCGTCTCTGGTGTTGGGATGCCTGTCGGGTGCCTTGCTTCTCGAAGTGGCCGTGCAGCGTTGGCAGCTGCTGCGCCAGGCGAAGTCGGTGCGCCAGGCCGAAGACACCGTCCTGGCCATTGAGGACCTGTCGGCCGCTCTGCAGCGAGTCTCCCGCGAAAAGAATCTGGAAAACGAGATCGATCTGCCCAGCAACCACCAGCTGGCGGAGCTCGTGGCAGGCTTCAATACGTTGCTGGGCGAGCTGCGGGAGCGGGGCCGTGCAAAACAGGCAGCCGAAGCCCGTCTCCAGCACATGGCGCTGATCGACGATATGACCGGCCTGCCCAACCGGCGGCTGTTGTCGGACCGCTTGTCGCAAACTCTGGCCAAGGCCCGCCGCGAACAACGGATGGTCGCGCTGCTGTACATGGATATCGATGGCTTCAAGCTGGTGAACGACAGCCTCGGCCACAGCGTGGGAGACATGCTGCTGAGCCAGGTGGCGCAGCGGCTGCGGTCGCGCTTCCGGGACTCGGATACGCTGGCCCGCATCGGCGGCGACGAATTCACCCTGATCCTCGACAACGTGCAAAGCCCGAAGGACGCCGAAAACGCGGCGGAAAGCGTCCGCGAGGTGCTGAGTGTGCCGTTCGACATCAGCGGCCACTCGATCCGCATCGGCACCAGCATCGGCATCAGCGTTTTCCCCGAGCACGGGCTGGAAGCCGGCCAGTTGCTGCAGCAGGCGGACTGCGCCATGTATGCCGCCAAACGCAATGGCAGAAATCGCATTGTTCAGTTCGGTGACGACCTCGGCAGCGCCGCGCGGGAGCGGCTGACGCTCGAAGGCGAGCTGCGGCGGGCCATCGCAGAGGGCGAGATTGCCGTCCACTACCAGCCGGAGTTCGATCTCCGCACGAATTTGATCGTGCGCTTTGAGGCGCTCGCCCGCTGGAACCATCCGAAGCTGGGTGTGATCCCTCCCCTGAGCTTTATCCCGGTCGCCGAGGAGTGTGGCCTCATCATCCCACTGGGCGCGTATGTGATGGAGCAGGCCTGCCGGGACGCCGTAACCTGGCAGCAGGAAGCCGGCCGGCCAATCCAGGTGGCAGTCAACGTATCCAGCGTGCAGTTTGGACGAGAGAGCTTTCTGGGCGAAGTGGAGGAAATCCTCCAGCGCACCAGCCTGGACCCCACCCTCCTGCAGCTGGAGTTGACGGAATCCGCGACCCTCATCGGGATCGAGCGCGCCGCGGAGACGATGCGGCGGCTCAAGAACATGGGCATCAGTATTGCCATCGACGATTTCGGCACCGGCTATTCCTGCCTGAGCTATTTGCCACGGTTGGCCTTCGATGCCCTGAAGATCGACCGCTCGTTCGTCAACGAGCTGATGGTACGGCGGGAAACGCGGGCCTTTGTGCAGTCGATCCTGACCATGGCTCACAACCTCCACATGAAGGTGATCGTGGAAGGAATCGAGACTCCTCAGCAACTGGAGCTCACTCGCAAGCTGGGGGCCAATGAAGCGCAGGGATATCTGTTGGGTCGGCCCTCCCCCAATCCGCTGGAATATCTGCGCCCCAAAGAAAACGCCGAGTCGGCGCTGCCCGCGCCCCAAAAAACGCTGCAGGAGGTTCCGCAGTCGTGAACGCTGACGCTGCGAATTCTTTCCTGGATCGACGGGACGAAGCCGGGCTGAGTCCGCGGAGCGGAGCCGGCGCTGTGCTGCGCGCTGTAACGGCCGCGTGCACGGTCGGCGTGTTGACCCTGCTGCTCGCGCAGTGGCTGGCGCCGTCGGCGCATGCGCTCGATCCCAATAAGGCCATCACCCAGTACATGCAGACGACGTGGAACAGCGAGGCCGGGCTCCCCGAAAATTCGGTGCAGGCGATCGCCCAGACCACCGACGGTTTTCTGTGGATGGGCACCCAGGAGGGTTTGACCCGCTTCGATGGCGCGCATTTCGTTACCTACACGCGGCATACCGTGCGCGGTCTGGCGTCGGACTTCATTCAGGCTTTGGCGGCCGACCCCGACGGCAGCCTCTGGATCGGCACCAACAGCGGCCTCAGCCATTACGTCTCGAACGACGGCTTCGCCACCGATGGCGTCTTCACCAGGTGGACCACCAAAGACGGGTTGGCAGGCAACAACATTACATCTCTGATCATGGATCGCGAAGGCGGCCTGTGGATCGGAACCGGTCAGGGGCTCAACCGGCTCTACCAGGGCCGGGTGCAGAGCTGGAAGGTCGGGCAAGGCAATCCCGCGATCAACACGATGGCGGTCGACTCCGGCGGGACGCTGTGGGTCGGCACCTCGGAAGGATTGTGGCGGTTCGAGCGCGGGAGCTTTCAACCCTCCCACAACGGCCTGTTGGGTGATACCGTTCTTTCCCTGGCGGCCGCCCCGGACGGTTCGCTGTGGGTAGGCACCCAAGCCCACGGCCTGGCGCAGATCCGGCATGGGCGGGTCGTCACGGTGCTGTCTCGGAACCTTCCCTGGGGCGAAATTTCGGCTCTGCTGGCCGACCACGATGGCGCGGTCTGGATGGCCTTCGACCGCCACGGCATCGCCCGCTACTACCAGGGCCAGCTGGCCTTCTACAACACCGCGCGCGGCCTGCCCAGCGACCGTTGCTCGAACGCTCTGTTCGAAGACCGCGAAGGCAGCCTGTGGGTCGGCTTCGTGGATGCGGGCGTGGCCCAGCTGCGCGACGGGAAGTTCTCCGTCTTTGGAACCCCGGAAGGTCTATCCGGAAACTACGACGGCAACGTGCTGCAGACCCAGGATGGATCGATCTGGATCGGCGCCGATAACAAGGGCCTCGATCGCCTGTTGCCCGATGGCCGCGTAGAGGTCTGGAACCATCGCAACGGTCTCCCCGACCAGGCGGTGTACTCGCTGCTGCAGACGCGCAACGGCGATCTGTGGGTCGGCTACCGGCGCGCAACCATGGCGCGCATCCACGGAAAACAAGTCTCCATCTATCACGATCCTCACGCCGACGACGATTCGGTCAACGCTCTGTTCGAAGACCGCCAGGGTACCCTCTGGGTGGGATTCGAAGGCAACGGACTGGCGCGCTTTGATCACGGGGAGTTCCACCACCTTTCCCATACCGGACGAGTGACGGTCATCGCACAATCGGCCGACGGCGCCATCTGGACGGCATTCGACGGCGATGGCGTCGAGCGCCTGCAGAACGGAGTTTCCACTTGGTTCACGACCGCCAACGGCCTGCACAGCGATCACGCGATGAGCCTCGACGTCGATGCGGACGGCAGCGTATGGGTGGGAACCGCGAGCGGCGGTCTTAGCCATATTCGCGGCGACCGCGTAACGACCTGGACTCCGGACCAGGGCATGCCGGACACCTCGGTCGGCTCCATCATTGAAGACAACTTTGGCAACCTGTGGATGGGCGGCGACACCGGCATTTTCCACCTGGCCAAGAGCGAACTGCAACAGCCGCACGCGGCTAAAGTGACGCTGCATCCGATTCTTTACGGAAATGCCGACGGTCTGCGCTCGCGGGAAACGCTCTACGGCAGCGAACCGTGTGTCTGGAAATCGCGGGACGGGCGCTTGTGGTTCGGAACCATCGCAGGCGTGGCCGTCATCGACCCGGCGCATATTGCGGTGAACCATGTGGTGCCCCCGGTGTGGATCGACCGCGTCAGCTTCGATTCCCATCCTGTGCCGCTGCGCGACGGAATCCGCCTCGGCCCGGGCGCCGGCAATCTGGAAGCATCGTTTGCCGCGCCCAGCTTCGTTGCACCCCAGCGCGTCCACTTCCGCTACCGGCTGGTAGGCTTCGATCCCGACTGGATCTACGCGGGCGGACGCCGCAGCGCATGGTATACCAACCTGCCACACGGCAACTACACGCTGCGCGTGCAGGCAGAGAACAACGACGGGATATGGAACGAAACCGGTGCATCCTTCAGCTTCGTGTTGCGGCCGCCGCTCACTCAGACGCCGCTGGCCTACATTTGCTACACGCTGCTGGTGTTGTTACTGGCATGGATCGTAGTGGCGGTGCGCACCCAGGCGCTGACCCTGCGCCAGCAGGAGCTGACCCGCACGGTGGCGGAGCGCACGGCGCAGCTGGAAGCGGAGAAAGCTGCCCTCGAGGCGACCCGCCGGGAGTTGCACATTCAGGCGACGCACGACTCGCTGACCGGCATCTTCAACCGGGCGGCCATGCTCGAGCATCTGCAGCGCGAGATCGCGCGTGCGACCCGCGACCGGGCGCCGCTGGGCATACTCATCGCAGACCTCGACCACTTTAAGAACCTGAACGACAGCTACGGACACCTGTGCGGCGACGACATCATCCGTGAAGCGGCGGATCGCCTGCGCAGCGCCATGCGCGGCTACGACATCGTCGGCCGCTACGGCGGCGAAGAATTCCTGATTCTCTTTCCGGGGTGGGACCTGCACGTTGCTCCTGGCCGAGTGGACGATCTGCTGGACGCGGTGCGGGGACGCTCGTTCGACGTGTGCGGCGCCAACATTCGCCTCACCTGCAGCATCGGCGTCGCCATGTTCCGGCCGGATGCCGACTCGCCTTCGGTACGCGAGGTTCTGGGCCGCGCGGACACCGCCCTGTATGTAGCCAAGAACTCGGGCCGCAACTGCGCCCGCTTTGAGGCGCGCCGCGCCGTCGAGTCAGGGATTCACGCCGTAGAGCACAATCCGCTGACCACCAGCAACAACTAAGCCGCGCCGGCGGAGTCCCCGCGCAGCAGGGCCGCGAAGCAGGCAACGGCCTCTTCCAGTTCAGCGATGGGCACACATTCGCGCGGACTGTGAGCGGTGCGCATATCGCCGGGTCCGAGGACGACCACCTCTTCGGCCAGCGGAGCAAAGAGGCTGGCTTCCGATCCAAAGGGAATCGAAACGGCGGGCCTGCCGGTGAGCGATTCAAGGGTGTGCACCAGTGGGGCATCTGCAGCGGTGGCAAAACCAGGCTGTTGGCGCCGGGGGGTGATTTCGACCTTCAGTCCCGGGCCCTCCTGGCTCATCCTTTTCCTCCCGGCTGCGAGAATTTCGAGAGTGGCTTTTGTCACCGCGGGCGTGACAACTTCGGGGAGAAATGTGTCTGGAGATTCACCGGGAATCGGGCGCCACTCCAGCTCAAATCGGCATGTGCCGGGAACGATGTTCTTCGCCGTGCCTCCCTGAATGGTTCCAATATTCACCGTTGTGGTTGGCGGATCGAAGAAGCTGTCGAGGTACTGCTCGCGGCTGACGGCCAGTTCCTCGATGGCGGTAATGAGACGCGCGGCGCGCAGGATGGCGGAGGCTCCCTGTTGGGGATGGGCGCTGTGGGCTTCCCTTCCGGTGACCGTGATCTCCGCCAGGCAATAGCCCTTGCCGGCACGAGCCGGATGCAGCGAGGTCGGCTCGCCAATAATAATGCGCCGGGGACGAAGCGCGCCCTGGGCGATCAAATGGGCCGCTCCCACGCAGCCAATCTCCTCCTCCGCGGTCATCACGATGCGCAGCCCCCCCGGCAGGCGCGATGGATCCGCCTGGGAGACGGCGGCCAGTATGCAGGCAAGAAATCCCTTCACGTCGCAGGAACCGCAGCCGTGCAGGTGTCCACCGGCGACGAAAGGATCCAGAGCGCGGGGCCAGTCCAAGGCATACGGCACCGTGTCGGTGTGGCACATGAAGACCAGATCCGCGTCTGGCGTGGAGGCATCTTGTCCGGGCGGCGCGGCGATGCAATTCACCTTCTCGACGCCGCAGGGATCCCGGTACGGCAGCTCACGCGCCGTCCAGCCAAGGTCGTCCAGGATTCGCACTGCGTAATCTACGACAGCGCGGTTGGAGACCGCCGAAGGCGAAGGGATGCGCACGAGATCCGACAGCAGCTCGACGACGGCCTTCATCGCGAACCTCCATCGGCGTCGCGCCAGATCTGTGCATGTAGCTCGGCATAGCGGAGGACGATTTCCTCCTGAAGCGGGTGACGGCCGTCGCGCACCACGAGCCTTCCGTTCACGGCCACGTCGCGGATGGCCGTGCGATTCATGCCGAAAACGATGAGGGAGAGCAGGTCGGCGGAGGAATTTCCGGCGATGGAAACATCGCGCAGATCGACGGTGAAGAAATCCGCAGCCTCACCAATGCCCAGCGCACTGGCCCTCACCCCGAGTGCCCGGGCTCCGTTCGCCGTGGCGCACTGAAAGAGCCTCGCCGCCAGTCCCTGCCCACCGATGCCGTCGAGAATGGCGCGCTCCTGATGGCTGAGGCGCAGGTGGTAATCCAGCTCACGCGCATCTTCCAGCGGATCGATCTGCGCCTGGCTGTCAGACCCGAAGGCGATTGGAATGTCACTCTCCAGAAGGCGATCGGCGGCCACGATGCCGTCGCCCAGGTTGCGTTCCGTGGTGGGACATGCACAGACCACGGCGCCGGCCTGAGCGAGCAGTGCGATCTCATGATCGGTGATGTGGGTAGCGTGCACCGCGGTCAGGCCCGAGCCCAGCATGCCCGCTTCGCCCAGCAGCGACACGGGCGTGCGACCGTACTCGCGTACACAGGCTTCATTTTCGGCAACCTGCTCGGAGAGATGCATGTGCAGCGGCAGCTTGCGGCCCAGCGCCCACCCGACTATTTCCCGAAGATCGTCGAAAGGAACGGCGCGAACGCTGTGCGGGGCAATACCGAACTGCACCAGAGGTTGATGGGCGGAATATTCCGTCGTGAGCTCTTCGCATCTGGCGAGAAAATCAGCCGTGGTTTCGAAGAAGCGAATCTGCCCTGGATCGAGCGGGACCTGGTAGCCGGAGCGCAGATACGCACAGCGCAGCAGCACGACGCGCAGACCCACCGACTGCGCCGCGGCGATGACCTGTTTCGCCAGCAGGTTCGGATCGTCGTAGGGGCGGCCGCCAGGAGCGTTGTGCAGGTAGTGGAATTCGCCGACGGTGGTCGTGCCGGCCAGCGTCATTTCCAGAAACGCCATCCGGGCGACGTCGTACACCTGCTGCGGATCGAGGCGCGCCGCCGCACGATACATGGTTCCGCGCCATGACCAGAAATCCCGGCCAGCCACGACTCGCGATTCGGCCCTGCCGCGAATGAGCCTCTGAAAGGCGTGCGAATGCGCGTTGACGAACCCCGGGAGCAGCGCCTTGCCGGCCAGGTCCACGACCTGGTCGCCGGGCCCCGCTGCGGAGCCGACGGCCAGAACGCGGCCGCCGTCTTCCACGCGCACGCCTGCGCCCGGCACAAACCGATCGCCGACATAGATGAGATCCGGACGATAGAAGACACTCATACGCTGACTCCAGCGACTCGCTGGCCACAAATCCAGGTTTCGCGCACAGGATTGCTGCCCAGCATATAGACCAGCTCGCGCCAATCGGAGCCGTGCAGCATTAGGAAGTCCGCGGGCAAGCCAGCTTCAGCGCGTCCAGCGTCGCTCAGCCCCAGCGCCGCCGCGGCATTCACCGTTCCCGCAACCAACGCCTCCTGGACGGTGAGACCGTTGAGTCGCACGGCCAGAGCGAGCGCCGCAGCTGCCGAGAAGAGCGGGCTGGATCCAGGATTGAGATCGGTGCCCACCGCCACGGCCGCGCCCGCATCGATGAGTCGCCGCCCCGGAGCGGGCGGCAAGCCCAGATGCAGCGAAACCGCGGGGAGAAGCGTGGCCACAGTGGAGCTTCCGTTCATCGCCGCGACTTGTTCCAGACTGCATGCCTCCAGATGATCGACGCTTTGCGCGCGCATCTTTAGCCCAAGCTCGAATCCGGCGACACGATGGAACTGCTCAGTGTGAAGCTTGATGCCGAGCCCATGTTCCTGGGCGGCGGCCAGAATGCGTTCCGCCTCAGCCGCGCTCCATGCTTCCTTCTCGACGAAGACGTCCACGGCCTGGGCGAGCTTGCGAGCGGAGATCTCGGGAATCCAGGACTGGCAAACGTCGGACACATATGCGGCGCGCTCGGCGGGGGGCGGCGGCACATGAATCAGCAGCGTGGCAACGATACGGGCAGGCGTTGAAGCGGCGAGATCGCGGATCGCTTCCAGCATCGCGAACTCCGCCTCGCGCGTAAAGCCGTAGCCCGATTTGACCTCGATGACCGTTGCGCCGGAGCGCACCAGAGCATTGATGCGGGGTCGGGCCTGCGCCAGCAGATCTTCGCGGCTCGCCGCAGCAGTGGTGCGGATCGTACTCCAGATGCCACCCCCGGAGGCAAGAATGTTTTCATAGGAAACTCCGGCGATACGCGCTTCGAAATCGCGCAGGCGATTGCCGGCCCAAACGGCGTGGGTATGTGGATCGACCAGTCCGGGAACAACGGCGCGCTGTCCCCCGTCGACGGTAATCGCGGCCTCGCCCAACCAGTCAGCTTCCGGGCCCACCCAGAGGAACCTGCCGTCGGCGATTGCGATGGCTGCGTTTTCGATCACGCGCAGGCGGCGCATCTCCGCACCGTGCTTCGGCCCCGCACCTTCAGGCGTGACCAGCTGCGCGATATTGCGGACGAAGACGTCGGCTTTCATGCGCGGCCCGGTAAGTCCAAACTAGGCAAATCCACACCGCGTTCGCGCGCCGTGGCGATGGCAAGCTCGTAACCGGCATCGGCATGGCGTATCACGCCCAGCGCAGGATCGTTGCGCAGGCAGAGTCGCAGCCGCTCATCGGCTTCGTCGCTGCCGTCGGCCACGGCTACCAGACCGGCATGCTGGCTGTAGCCCATACCGACACCCCCGCCGTGATGGAAGCTCATCCACGAAGCGCCGCTGGCGATGCCGGTGGCAAAGTTCAGCAGCGGCCAGTCCGAGACAGCATCGGAGCCGTCGCGCATCGACTCGGTTTCGCGGAAGGGGCTGGCCACCGAACCTGCATCCAGGTGATCGCGTCCGATGACGATGGGCGCTTTCAGCCGGCTGTCGCGCACCATCTGGTTGAAGAGCAGCCCCGCTCGATCGCGCTGGCCGTATCCGAGCCAGCAGATGCGCGCGGGCAGCCCCTGAAAGGCGATCTGGTCGGCGGCATACGTAAGCCATTGCGTCAGGCGACGATCCTCGGGGAAAAGCTGGAGAAGCGCGGCGTCAGTCGCAGCAATGTCAGCCGGATCGCCGGAGAGCGCAACCCAGCGGAAAGGCCCGCGTCCCTCGCAGAACGAATCGCGAATGAAGGCGGGGACGAATCCAGGATACGCAAAGGCGTTCTCCACCCCGGCGAGCTGCGCCTGCGTGCGCAGGTTGTTACCGTAATCGAACGCGACGGCGCCGCGCTGCTGCATCTTCAGGATCGCCTCCACGTGTGTCGCGATCGATCCGCGCACACGTTCGAGATATTTCTCCGGCTGTTTCGCCCGAACCGCGTTCAGGTCCTCATCGGCGCGAGGCATCGGCAGGTAGCCCCAAAGGGGATCGTGCGCACTGGTCTGGTCGGTCACCAGATCGGGCGTGAATCCCATCTCCACCATGCGCGGCAAAACCTCCGCGGCATTACCCATCAGTCCAATGGAGACGGCTTTTCGTGCGGCCTTCGCCGCCTGCGCCGCAGCAAGAGCCTCCTCGAGGGAAGCGGTCGCCTGGTCAAGGTATCGAGTTTCCAGACGCCGCTGGATGCGTGCCGGATCGACCTCCACGCAGATGCTGACGCCGCCCGCCAGCTTGACAGCGAGCGGCTGCGCGCCGCCCATGCCGCCCAGTCCCGCGGTCACGGTAATGGTTCCCGCCAGCGAGCCGTTGAAGTGCCGCTCGGCCGCACTCTGAAAGGTTTCGTAGGTGCCCTGCAGGATGCCCTGCGTGCCGATGTAAATCCACGAACCTGCGGTCATCTGGCCGTACATCATCAGCCCCGCCTGGTCGAGCTTGTCGAAGGTCTCCCAGTTGGCCCAGTGCGGCACCAGATTGGAGTTGGCGATCAGAACACGCGGCGCCAGCGGCTGCGTCTCCAGCACGGCAACCGGCTTGCCCGACTGGATGAGCAGGGTCTGGTTATTCTCCAGCCGGTCGAGCGTCGCGACGATCCGGTGAAAGCACTCCCAGTTGCGCGCCGCCTTGCCGCGGCCGCCGTAGACGATCAGCTCGGCGGGCTTCTCGGCGACTTCGGGATCCAGGTTGTTCATCAACATCCGCTTGGCGGCTTCCTGAATCCAGCCCCGGGCGGTGCGTGTGGCGCCGCGCGGCGCGCGGATCGGACCTTCAGGCACGGACATCAGGCATCCTCGGAGAGACAGCTCCCTTTTGCGTGGTTGCAAGCAACTGCCGGTATTCTAACCGGCGGTTCACCGAATTGCTTTTCCGGTTTGGAGCAGGGGTCGCGCATGAAACAAACGCGCCGGAGATCGCTCTCCGGCGCCGATGGTGGATCAGAGATTAAAAGTCGTAGCGCAGCGCGAACTCCATGCGCCGCGGCTGCGTGAGCAGACCCGGGTTGCCCGTTGTTGCATTAGGACTGGCGATGCCCAGGTTGGCGTCGGTGAGCCCGCTGCCAATCGCAACCGGATCGAAGCGCACCGTGTTGGTGACGTTGTACGTTTCCCAGTCGAACTTCAGGCTGCCGTACTCCGCCAGTCGCCATGATTTGTTCAGGCCGGCGTCGATGTCGAAGTAGCCATCGCCGCGGAAATTATTGCGCTCGCCCGCTTCGCCCGGATACGGCAGCCGGACAGGAGAGCCGGTGGCGATGCCCGCGTTGATGGCTGCCGGATCGTCGAAGAACTGCGGGTTGCCGTTCTGGTCGAAGTGGCGCCGCATTTTCACCTTGCCGGTGACGACGCCGTAGCTCTCCTGCTGCCAGTCGGTGGTGAAGCCCGGCTCGAAGAGCGAGAAAGGCAGGCCGCTGGTGGTGCGGCTGATGCCGGTCAGTTGCCAGCCGCCGATCAGCGCGTTCACCACGCGGTTCGCGGCTCCCATCACCCGCTGCCCCGCCCCGAAAGGAAGCTGGTAGAGGCCGTCGACCGTCAGCAGAGAGCGAGTGTCGAAGTCGGAGACCGCGCGGTTGAGGTACGGCTTCCAGGTGTTCAGGATGCCGGTGTCGATCGCCGTGCTGGTGCTGAACTCCGTGCTGCGCTCCGCGTCCGAGCCCTCGTCGATGGACTTCGAGAGAGTATAGCTGGCGTCGAAATCAAAGCCGTGGCTGGTGGGATGCCGCAAGCTCACCTGCAGCGCGTTGTAGTAGCTCATGCCGATCGTGTCCAGCGCGTACAGCGAGGAGAATTGTCCCTGCCAAAAATGCGGCTGGTAATTGGCCGGGCAGCCATAGTCGCAGTAGAAATCGATGTCCGACAGAGAAGTCGTCGCGCCCAGATTGGAGCGGTACGGCGCCCACTCGTTGTTGTAAATGGCCTGGGTCGCGCTCTCCCCGGGATAGTCGTAGTTTGCCATCCAGGGAAAAACGTCTTCGAAGTATTTGATCGCCGGCACGTTCACCACGCTGCCGGTCCCACTCGCGTTCACCCCGGAGTTGCCGCCATTCACGTCCACCAGATGCGAAAGCTGACTGCCCGCCGTGTAATAATCCCCGCCGCCCTGGGGATCGACGTAATCCACCGGTTCAGCCAGATCGAGAGTTTGCAGCAGATGGCGGCCGAGCGTGCCGACGTAATCGGTCTCCAGCGTGAATCCCTTTGGGAACTGGTGCTGAACGGAGAGATTGAAGGCCTCGGAATACGGCGTCTTCAGCTTGTTGTCGAGGCCCCAGGTAATGGCGAACCCATAGTCGGCGCCAGTGGGCGGCGTGAAGGGATAGCCCTGCGGCGAAGCAAAGGCCGCCGTCGTAAAGGGCAACTGCTTGCGACCCGTAAACCGAGGTGAGCTTTCGGAATCGTATGTAGCTGCCGGATCTTCTACCGCGCCGCTCAGCCCGAAGGATCCGGTCTGATCGAAGAGGCTTACCAGGCCTTCGCCGTAGTGGTCGTAATACAGGCCAGCTCCGACGCGGATGGTGGTGTTCGGCGTGGGAGCATAGGCGATCGCAATCCGGGGCGCGATGTTGTTCTTCGACTTCGACCAGAATCCAGGATTGCCATAGTAGGCTCCGGCCGGCGCGAAGGTGAGCGACGGCTCGTAGACCTGCCCCTGCAGCGCCGCCGATTCGCGCTCCTTGTACCATGCATCGGTGTCGACCGTGGGCGTTACTTCCTGACCGCTGGTTTCCCACGGCGTCTGCAGAATAGAGTGCCGGATGCCAAACGTGATGGTGAGATTATCCATCGGCTTCCAGGCATCCTGCAGGTAGTACTCGTATTCGTTCGATTTGAAGTGGCGAGTGACGAAAGCGCCGTCGGGGAGCAGGTTGCCGGAGGTCGCGCTGGTCAAATTGTAGTTATATTGATCGCTGACTGAAGGAACCGTGCCCACCAGGTTGGCATATGCAATTACCCACGAGTTGGTGAAGCCGTTGTCCACCGGGTCCCCGGTGATCGCCGACGGATCGGGCGGGCTGCCCCCCAGCCAGTAAGGATTGCTGCTGGCGTTGTTGAAGGAGTTCTGGTTCGAGATGCTGTTCTGATGAATCAGCCGCCAGTTCCCCCCGAATTGGAAATCGTGCTTGCCGTGGTTCCAGTTGAAGTTATCGACGATGTTGTTGACCGGAACCGTCGCCAGCGTCGCTCGGGTTTCAGCCGTAGCCGTGGCCATGAAGCGGAAATCGACGTAATCGCCGGACCCGACCCCGCGATTGCTGTTCCCCTGGCGGATGTAGCCGTAGCGAAGATCGTTGATGAGGTTGGGCGAGATCGACCACGTATCGCCGGCCACGAAGCCCTTGGTGTTGTCCTCGTAATACGAGGAAGGGCCTTGCCCGGGGAATTGCTCGGTTCCCTGGGTGGTGTCCTTCTGCAGGCCGCCGCGCACAAAGATGCGATGCTTCTGCGACGGCGTCCAGTCGAGGCGCAGGATGCTGGTGTTAAGGGTCTGCGGATTGGGGGACGCGAAGGTGAACGAGCCGGTGTTGAGCCCGTCGCCGCTCAGCGTCCCGTTGGCCGCCGGCTCCGATTTGAAATAAGCCAGCGCGTAAGGATTCGGGCCCGGTCCCGGCGTGTACTGGGCGTTGCTGCAGCCCATCCCCGGCCCCTGCCCGGCGCAGGAGGCGTCGAGGGTCGCCACCTGCGCGGGGGTCAGCGTCACGTTGACGATGTTGCCGTTGGCGTCGTCGCCCTGATAGATCAGATTACCGGCCAGGTAGGAGGAGGTAGCAACGGTTTGGGTAACTTCGGTATCTTCCGCCTGGCGGGTGCCCTCATAGTTACCGAAGAAGAACAGCTTGTCCGGCACGATCGGGCCGCCGATTGCCGCGCCGAAGATGTTGCGGATGAGTTTTGGAGGAATATTCGCCTGGCCGCTGTTCAGCTCCGCCTGCTTGTTGAACCAGTTGTTCGACACCGTCATCGTGGGACGGTTGTACTCGTATGCCGAGCCGTGAAATTTGTTGGTGCCGGACTTGGTGATGAGCGAAACCTGCGCGCCCGCTGAGCGGCCCTCATCGGCGTTGCTGTTGGCCGTGGCGACCCGGAACTCGTCCACCGAATCCTGAGTTTCGCGCAGCACGCCGGTGAAGGCGTAGCCGTAGACCTGATCGTTATCGTCCACGCCGTCGATGGTCACGTCGCCCTGATCGGAACGCACGCCGTTGACGGCTCCGCTGCGGCTGTCACCCATCGGATTCGACTCCGACGCGCCCACCCCGCCCGACCCGCTGGGCAGATAGAGCACCCCCGGCTGCAGCGAGAGAAGATCGGGGACGTTGCGGGTTTCGCTGGGCAAAGCCTGAATCAGGGTATTGCCCATCGCACTGCCAATCGAGGCGTCGGTGGTGTTCAGCGTCTCCGCCGCAGCGCTCACGTTGACCACCTGGGAGGTGGATTGCACGTTCATGGTGAAGTTGATGGTTGCCGGCTGGTTCACCAGCAGCTCAGCCTCTTTCGTCTGGCTGCCGAACCCGCTTGCGGTGGCTGCGATGGCGTAGCGGGCGGGGGGGATTTGCGGGAAGGTGTACTCGCCGGCGCCGTTCGATTTGGCGCCGATGACCTGCCCGGTTGCTGCGTTGGTCAGCGTGATTTTTGCATCAGGAACAACTGCGCCGCTGGGATCCTTCACAACGCCGCGCAGAGACGTGCTGGCAACCTGGGCTGCGGCGAAGGCTGTAAGAAGGAGCGACAGGATCAATGCAGAGACACTACGACGACGTGTCACTTTTCCTCCGGAAAATACGGTCTGAAGCCGTCGTGGGTCGGCTGGTTTTCTGTCTCAGCTGGTTTCTTGTCGTATGGGCGCGACGTGGCGCCGAAGAACCGGGGGAGCCCGAGATCCGGAGAGCCGGATTTGTTATCTATTTTGTAACACCACGGTTATTCTGCGCAAGCGCACGCAGGCCTGTCTCAGGGGATAAATCGCCGCTCATAGCCAGTTTTCACTCGATTCGCAGGTGTCGCACATCCTCGATCGCAAGCCCGCATCGCAACCGACCCGACGGATGCGGCCTTCGCCGTTCGGCCGCGCATCCGCATGCTTCGTGCGAGGTTTGTTTACTCTGCAACGATCCCGGGGCTATAGTTCGGGCAACGAACCTTTTTCGATTCGCCCGCCGCAAGGAGCAGCACCATGTCCCATTCTCACCAGCCGCCGGAAGACCAGGATTCCACGCAAACGGATTCCACGCGAACCGGGATTTCCCGGCGCGGCTTTCTCAAGGGCGCGGGCCTCACCGCCGCCGGAACCGCGCTGCTGGACGGAGTGCACAGCTTCGCCAGCGAAACCGCTTCCTCGCAGAAGGACGTTCAGGAGTTTGGCCCCGGGCCCATATCCGTTCGCCTGAACGTTAACGGCACCGAGCATGCGCTCGAAATCGAACCCCGCACCACGCTCGCCGAAGCGCTCCGCGACCGCCTGGGCATGACCGGGACCAAAGTGGTATGCGACCGTGGCGTCTGCTCTGGCTGCACGGTCTGGCTCGACAAGATGCCGGTGAACAGCTGCATGACGTTGGCCATCGACGCCATTGGCCATCACGTGACCACCATCGAGGGCCTCTCCGCCGACGGCGAGATGCATCCGCTGCAGGCGGCCTTCGTGGAGCACGACGCTATGCAGTGCGGCTTCTGCACCCCAGGCATGGTGATGAGCTGCGCGGCGCTGCTGGAGCGCAATCCGCACCCCTCGGAGCAGGATGTCCGCCAGGCCGTTTCCGGCAATCTCTGCCGCTGCGGCACCTATCCCAAAATATTCGCCGCGACGCTCGACGCAGCGAGCCGCACGCGCAACGTGTGACGGAGGCTCTATGAAGACGATTCCCCCCGAAGAGGCGCTTACCCAGCAGGCCGCCGCTCCCGCGAAGAAAACGGTGCAGATGCCCGTGGGCGTTCCGGACTACACGCTCACGGAAGAAGCGCGGGTCGTCCCAGCCGGCGAACCGCCCGTGTGGCCGGTCAATAAGGATCTGAAATTTGTCGGAAAATCGGTGCCGCGCTACGACGGCCAGGCCAAAGCCGCCGGGCGCGCTCGCTACACATCGGACGTCCAGCTGCCCGGCATGCTGTATGCGAAGTTCGTGAACGCGCCCGTGCCCCATGCCAAAGTCCTCTCCATTGACACATCGGCGGCGGAGAAGGTCCCGGGCGTGCGTGGCGTTCAGGTCATCCAGAACGTCCTCGGGAACGCCGTGCTGCGGAACCCAGCGCTCGATGCGGCGAGATACCCGGTCGTCCGCTACGCTGGACAGCCGGTTGCGGCCGTAGCCGCCACTACCCCGGCCGCCGCGGAAGAGGCCGCCGCGCTGGTAAAGGTGAAGTACGACACCATGCCTTTCGTGGTGGACCAGGATAAGGCACGCCATCCGGATGCGCCGAAAGTGTTTCCGGGAGCAGCCGACGAAGCGGGCAGCGCGGGCGGCGGCGGCGGCGATGACGACGTCAAACAGACCGGGAACATCCACGGGCCCGCCATCCACACCAAAGGACAAATCGAGCAGGGATTCAAAGACGCCGACGTGATCGTGGAAGGGCGATACATCACCCAGGTGCAGACTCACTCCGCGCTTGAAACCCACGGCGTGGTCGCTGACTGGAAGCCCGGAATGCTGACCGTGTGGGCGTCCACCCAGGGCACGGCCAGCGTACGCGAAGAGCTGGCTGGATTCTTCAAACTGCCGATGTCGCAGGTGCGCGTCATCACCGAATTCATGGGCGGCGGTTTCGGCGCGAAGTTCGGCGCGGGCAATCCTGGCGTGGTGGCCGCTGCGCTCTCGAGAAAGACCGGCGCGCCGGTGCGGCTGATGCTCGACCGGGAAGAGGAGCATCTCTCAGTAGGCAACCGGCCCAGCTCCGACCAGACCCTGCGCATCGGGGCGAAGAAAGACGGCACCCTGACGGCGATTCACCTGATCGCCTACGGCACTGCCGGTTGCGGCACGGGTGCGGGCTGCGCGGGCCCGGCGCAGAACCTGTACCAATCCGCCTCCCTGCAAACGGAAGAGAACGACGTCTTCATCAACGCCGGACCAGCATCCGCGATGCGTGCGCCCGGCCATCCGCAGGGCGCCTTTGCGCTGGAACAGACGATGGACGACCTGGCTGCGAAGCTCGCCATGGATCCGCTGGATCTGCGCGAGAAAACGGACAACCATCCGGTGCGCCGCGTCGAGCGGCAGATCGTGCGCGACAGCGATCTCTGGAAGTCGCGCAACCCGGTGGCCGGAGCGGATTCTGGACCGGTGAAGCGCGGCGTGGGCTTCGCGCAGTCGGTCTGGTACCGCATGGTCGCGATGAGCTCCTCGGCGGAGGTCCGCATCCACCGGGATGGTTCGCTGGAAGTCATCTCCGCCGTGCAGGACATCGGTTCCGGCATCAGGACGGTCATGGCGCAGATCCTGGCGGAGCAGTTCGGCGTTGCCCCGTCACAGATCGTTGTCCGCATCGGGGACACGAATTTCCCCGAAGGCCCGGCCTCCGGCGGCAGCATGACCACGCTCTCCCTCACCCCGGCGGTGCGCGACGCTGCGTGGCAGGCTTCGCAGAAGTTCCTGGCCGACATCGCACCGGCGCTGGGGAGCTCGCCCCACGACCTCGTGCTCACCGACGGCGAAGTCCGCAGCCGGTCGGGGAAATTCGAACCCATCAGCTTCCGGCGCGGGGCCGCGAAAATGACCAGCTCGCAGATCACCGCGCAGGCAAAGCGCATACCCGACTACGATTCGAAGAAAAACATCACCTACGGGGGCCTGGACGTCGCCGAAGTGGAAGTGGACACCGAGGTGGGGCGCATCCACGTGCGCCGCGTTCTCTCGGTGCACGACTGCGGGCGCCCCATGAATTCCGCGCAGACCATCAGCCAGATCAACGGCGGCATCATCCAGGGCATGTCGTACACGCTGCTGGAGCACCGCCTGCTCGATCCGGTCTACGGGCTGATGGTGAATCCGGATCTCGACCTCTACAAAATTTCCGGCGCGCGCGAGATTCCGCAGATCGATGTGCGGCTGGTGGAGGCCTACATCGGTCAAAGTTCCACGGACGCTTCGGGAATCGGCGAGGCGGCGGGGGTCATGTCCATCGGAGCGGCCATCGGCAATGCGGTCTACAACGCGACCGGAGTGCGCATCCGCCAGACACCCATGACGCCGCCGGTGGTGCTGGCGGCGCTGAGAAAGGAGCAGGCATGAATCGCTTCACGATTGCCGAGTGCACCACGGTGGACGCGGCGCTTTCGCAGATGAAAGACGGCGCCGTCGCCAAAGCGGGCGGAGTCGACCTGCTGGACCGCATGAAGGACGGCATCGAGCAGCCGCCCCGGCTGGTCAACATCCGCAATGTTTCCGAGCTGCGCGGCATCCGCACGGAGAGGGACGGCAGCGTGACCCTCGGCCCGCTGACCACGCTCGCCGAAATCGGCGAATCGCCGGTGTTTGCGAGGGAATATCAGATTCTCGCCGACGCCTGTGGGCACGCGGCCACCCCTCACATCCGCAACATGGCGACTGTCGGCGGCAACCTGCTGCAGCGCGTGCAGTGCTGGTACTATCGCTCCTCGGATTTCCAGTGCATCCGTCATGGCAAAGACATTTGCTTTGCTTTTGAAGGACTGAATCAGTACCACGCCATCATGGAGTACGGAACCTGCCCCTCGGTCGCGCCTTCCTCGGCTGCCGTAGCGCTGCTGGGCCTGGGCGCGACCGTCGACCTCACTTCGGCGAAACGCGGCACCCGCTCGGTGGGCATTCGCGAGCTGTACATCGTCCCCGATGCCAATCCGACGAAGTTCAACGTCCTCGAGACGGATGAGCTCATCACCGCGATCCATATTCCTGTCGCCGCTTCGGGCACGCGCTCCGCCTACCAGAAGTACGGCGAGAAGGAGAGCTTCGACTGGGCGATTGCCGATGCCGGCGTGGTTCTGGAGATGGACGGCGACACCTGCCGCCGGGCCGCGATCACCATGGGCGCGGCCTCTCCGGTAGTGCGGCGCTCCGCTCAGGCCGAGGCGGCCCTGGCCGGTAAAACCATAACCGAAGAAACCGCCCGCGCCGCCGGCAAGGTCGCCGTCGAGGGAGCCACGCCGCTCTCTCAAAACGCCTACAAACTCGATCTGTTCCCGGTTGCGGTCTACCGCACGATTCTGCTGGCCGCGGGGAAGCGCGATCGTGATCCCAGCGCGGCAGGATAACGGAGGAGGTTCCTGATGAGCACAACGAATGCCACACAGTCCTGCCAGTGCCTCCGCACCAAAAACCCCTACGGGACGACGCCGCAGAATCCCGAAAGCTGGCTGCCGGCCATGCGTACCTCGTCCAGCTACTGGTGCTTGCGCACCATGAGCCCGGCCGGCCCGGACGACCACTTCGTGCATCTGGCGCGCTGCGTTCCGGGACGCGCCTGCTACGAAGAGCCGGAGAAGTAAGACGCCGCGTCTGACGGGTCCGGTGACCCAGTCTCAGACTTCCTCCTGCTGGGCCCCGGCGTTCCCGCGAAACAGCGCCGTCTCCGCCTGGCGGCGGCGCAGCAGACCGGCCACCACCGCGCCTCCGGCCTTATCCCATGACTGGAACTGCGCCGCCGCCGCTTCCAGCTGCCCGGCGTTCAGGTCGCGCAACAGCGTCGAATGTGCGAAGGCTCCCTGGCCCAGGTTGAAAACGAAATCCACCAGCGCGTCGAACTCGTCCTGGGTGAGCGTGATGCTGACCACCTTGTTCACGCAGGCCGCCGCGCTCTTCACGTCGGCCAGCAGAAAATCCTGCGCCTGTTCGAGCGTGATCGTCATCCCGGTGACAACTTCCGGCCCGGTGTGGCCGTAGCCAATCGTCCAGACGCCGACCTGATCCTGGTAAGCGGTGAGCCGGCAGCCCTCAAACTGCTCGGTGAGAGCGAGTCCTTTCCCGCCATAGTTGAGGCTGTTCATGCCTGCGGGCCTCATTCCTCCCGGCGAAACGGATCGCCGGTTGCGGCGGACGCCGGAGAGGCGGTTTTCATGGTGGCATCGTGCCGAGCACAAGGTCAAGAGCGGCGGCGGTTTCGTTGGTAACGCCTGCTAGTCTGGAGGTATGGATCCGTTCCCCGCTGCAGGCAGGGTTACGCTGCGCGCTCGCGGCATTCTCTTCGACATGGACGGCGTTCTGGTCAGTTCCCTCGGCTCGGTCGAACGCAGCTGGGAGAAGTGGGCATTGGCGCGCGACATCGATCCTGCGCTGGCCATCCGCACCGCCCACGGACGCCGCGCCATCGAAACCGTTCGCCTGCTGCGCCCCGATCTGAATGACCTCCGGGAACTGGAGTGGATCGAGGCTATGGAAGTGGGCGACAAGGTCGGTCTCGAGATGCTGGCCGGCGTTCGCCCCATCCTTGATTCCCTGCCCGAGAAATACTGGACGGTGGTCACCTCCGCGACGGAGCGCCTGGCGCGCAGCCGCATGGAGCACGCTGGGATCCGCGTTCCGCCACGCATCGTCTCAGCCGACATCGTCACCCACGGCAAGCCGCATCCCCAGCCCTATCAGAAGGGTGCGGAGTTGCTCGGCCTGGCCCCGGCGGACTGCCTCGTCATCGAAGATTCCGCCTCGGGCGTCGAGGCCGGTCACGCCGCCGGCTGCACCGTGCTGGCCACTCTGTTTTCGCACTCGCTGGCCAGCCTGCAGCACGCGGACTGGATCGTTCGCTCGCTCGAAGATGTGCGGGGCCGGATCGAGCGCGACGCTCTGCTCGTCGAGTTCACCCCGGTTGCGCGCGCAGCTTCCGGCACCGCAACCTGATCTCGCAGGTACAATCAGCCCCTGGACCCATGGCCATCCCCGTCCGCGTCGAATACGCGCACCAGCGCAAAATGCGCACCCGCAACACCCCCATCTATCGGGCCGCGCACTGGCCCATCTGGATCTTTGTTTTCTTCCTCGCGCCGGGGCCGCTCACCTTCGAGCTATTCGCGAAAGGCGGCAGCCGCAACAATCTCATCTGGCTGGGAACGGTGCTGATTGCGACCGGCATCGCTGTCCTCTTCGGCCAGCTGCCCGGCGCCGAACTGGCTCCCTACATCCTGCGCTTTACCGAGGATCGTCCCAACCCGCGCTACCGGCGCATCTGTTATACGTTTGCGTGGAACGCGCTGTTGAACTTCGCCCTGCTGAATCTCGCCGGCCTGGTGTGGGCCGTGGTCTCCGGGCAGTGGCGGATGAAGCAGATTTACGCCGGCGGCTACACGCCGCTGCTCATCGTCATCGTGGCGCTCGGCGTGTTTGGCGTGCTGCCCCGGGTCGGGCGATCGACCCAGGGTGAAGGGATCGAACGCCGCTATTTCTATGGAGCGGTTTGGTCGATCGCCGCCGCGCAGACCGTCCTGCTGATTCTGTGGAAGACGCTCCCGAAGAACCCCGCCACCGACATCGCCAAGCTCGCGGGCTATTGCGCTGTGTTGCTTGTGATGGGCGCGTTGGCGGCGTTCGGCGTCCTGCCGCGCACTCGCCCCATCCTGCCCGGCGAGCTGATGGTCGCGGACTGACCCCCGCCCTTAGGAAATGCTTATGGATTCCTTGCACCGGTTTTGCGGCTGTTCCTATGGAATGAAACCCAGAGGATCCGCATGCTGCATGTCGATCAATTCTCTCTTCTTGCGCTCGGGGTCGTCATCTCCATCGGGATGGGCTTTCTCCTCTGGACGCTTTATCACCTGATCGCCGAAGCGCATCCGCAAGGCCACACGGCGCACCTGCCGGAATCACGCCACCTGCGCCGCTGAGAGCCTTCCAGCCAGCGGCAAAGAACCGCAGCTCCAGGCTCCCAGTCCCGGCATCTGTCTGCCTTTTTACAGATTGCCGCGCGCCTCCTGTTCTCGTTCGATGGCTTCGAACAGCGCCTTGAAGTTGCCCTTGCCGAAGCTGCGGCTCCCCTTCCGCTGAATGATCTCGAAGAACAGGGTGGGCCGATCCTCCACCGGCTTGGTGAAGATCTGCAGCATGTAGCCTTCATCGTCGCGATCCACCAGGACGCCCAGTTTCTCCAGCTCTGCGATCGGCTCGTCGATCTTGCCCACGCGCCCTTCCAGCTCGCTATAGTAGCTGTGCGGCACGGTGAGGAACGGAACGCCCTGCTGCTGGAGCTTCGCGACGGTCGCCAGGATATCGTCCGTGGCCAGCGCGATATGCTGCACGCCCGGCCCATGGTAGAACTCCAGATACTCTTCGATCTGCGACTTCCTGCGCCCCTCCGCCGGCTCGTTGATGGGAAACTTCACCCGCCCGTTGCCGTTCGCCATCACCTTTGACATCAGCGCGGAATACTCCGTCGAAATGTCTTTGTCATCGAAGTGCTGGTAGAGCGAGAAGCCCATCACCTGCCCATAGAAATCCACCCAGCGGTTCATCTCGTTCCAGCCGACGTTGCCCACCATGTGGTCGATGTATTTCAGGCCCGTGGGACGCGCCAGCTTGTCTTCCGGCTCCGCCCGAAATCCCGGCAGAAACGGCCCGTCGTACCCGCTCCGCTCCACGAAGGAATGAATCGTATCCCCATAGGCGGCGATGGAGGCAATCCGCACCATGCCATTGGCGTCTTTCATCTCGAAGGGCTCGCGCACACTGCGCGCGCCGCGTTTGGTCGTCTCTTTCCACGCCTGGCGTGCGTCGTCCACCCACAGCGCCACGTCGCGTACGCCGTCCCCGTGAACCCGCAGATGCTCGGCAATCTCGCCGTCGGGGCGCAGCGGGGTGGTCAGAACAAAACGCACCTTATCCTGCTGGATAACGTACGAGGCGCGATCCCGCACCCCGGTTTCCGGCCCGGCATAGGCCACCAGCTTCATGCCGAACGCGAGGCGGTAGAAATACGCCGCCTGGCGAGCATTGCCAACGTAAAACTCCACGTGATCGGTACCATTGAGGGGAAGAAAGTCTTTCTGAACAGCTACTTCGGGTTGGGACAAGGTTGCCATTTTGGGGAACAATCCTCCTGCGCTGCGCTGGTCTCGCTCCGGGAATGGGGTCCCCCGGGGCGCGATTGGGGCTCTCAGCGACTGACTACAATAAACCCCCGCGCGCGCAACTTTCCAGTGAATTAGACGCGAAAAAACCGCCAACCTGTCACCTGTAACCTGTCACCCTGCAACCTGTATTTCCCGTAGTAAGCTGGTCGCCAGATGCATCCCCTTGCCGCCATCCCCGGCCATGCCTTCAGCTGGCAGGACTTTTGGCACCACGTCGTCCGTTGGAGCGGAGCATTCCATTCGCTGTTTGCTTTCGTGATCGGTGGAGCGGTGATCGCCCTGCGTAAATTCTGGCAGCGGATACGCGAGAACCGCGCCGCCGCCTGGCCCAGCGCCGACGGCCAGGTGCAGTCCGCTACCGTGAAAAAACAGCAGGGCGGCTGCTGGGTCGACGTTTCTTACCGCTACTACGCCCTCCAGGACTACCACTACGGCAAATACCGCCGCTATTTCCGGCGCAAGGCCGACGCTGAGGCCTTTGCCCAGTCGATTCGCGGCCGCAGCGTCCAGGTGCGCTACCGCGACGACAAGCCCTCCGATTCCGTCCTGCTGGAGCAGGACCTGCGCATGACCGGCGTCCTGCAGATGGGATAAGACCGCGAGCCACCCATGAGCCCGACCCGAAGGCAGCCCCTGAAAGCCCGACAGAATCCGAATCGGAGGATGGCCAAAATCGCCATAAAACGCGCGCCGAAGCAAAAGGCGCACCCGCTCACTCCATCCGACGCGGTTAGCGAGCAGCTGGCGCGCTATCGCGCCATGCGCGATTTCGCTATGACCGCGGAGCCCAGCGGGTCGTCCAGCGCAAAGGCCGAGCCCGCAAAGGGCCTGCCGTTCGTCGTCCAGAAGCACGCGGCCACCCGGCTCCATTACGATTTTCGCCTCGGATGGCGCGGCGTGCTGAAAAGCTGGGCCGTCACCAAAGGCCCCAGCTACAACGTGAAGGACAAGCGGCTGGCCGTCGAAGTGGAGGATCACCCCATCGAATACGGCGGATTCGAGGGAGCCATCCCCAAAGGCCAATACGGCGGCGGCACCGTCATGGTATGGGACCAGGGAACCTGGGAGCCGGTGGAGGATGTGGACGAAGGCCTCCGCAGAGGCCAGCTCAAATTCATCCTCCACGGCCAGAAGCTGAAGGGCCACTGGGCGCTCATCCGGATGAAGGGCGTCCGCTTCGGTGAGAAAGGCAAGAACAACTGGCTGCTCATCAAGGAACACGACGAGTACGAGCGCGGGGAGGGCGATCCGGCGATCACCGAGGAAGCGCCCGACAGCGCCGTCACCGGCCGCAGCATGGATCAGATCGCCACCGACGAGGATCACGTCTGGCAATCGAATAAGCCGGAGAAGGCGCCGGCCAACCGCTCCCGACTGACCCGGCGCTCGACCCTGCCGGCCCCGTCAACATCGCCAGCCCGGGCAAAGTTTGCGAAGTCCCGCACGCCGCCCGACCGCGGCGCCATTCTCAAAAACACTTCAGCCGAGAAGATGCCCGGCTTCCGCACTCCGGAACTCGCCTCCTCCGTGGAACATCCACCCGAGGGCGAAGCCTGGCTGCACGAGCTGAAGCTCGACGGCTACCGCATCCAGATCCACATCGACGAGCACACTGGAAAACGCCGGACGCGTGTGTTCACCCGAAAAGGTCTCGACTGGACGCACCGCATGAAGGGCGTCGCCGCGGCCGCCCAGGAATTGCCCGTCCAGGCCGCTATTCTCGACGGCGAAGTGGTGGTCCTGACAGAGAACGGCACCAGCAGCTTCGCCCAACTGCAGGCCGCCTTCGACGAGGGCGCTCCGCATCCGCTCACCTACTTCGCGTTCGACCTGCTCCACCTCGACGGTCACAACACCCGCAGCCTTCCGCTGGAGCGGCGCAAAACGATCCTCGAAGGGCTGCTGCAGGAGTCAGAGGACCACGACACGCTGCGCTACAGCAGCCACATCCGCTCTGACGGGGGCGCCATGTTCCGCCGTGCCTGCCAGATGGGCGCCGAAGGCATCGTTTCCAAGCTGGCCACTTCAATCTACCGTTCTGACCGCTCGCGGGAGTGGCTCAAGTCAAAGTGCGTCCTGCAGCAGGAATTCGTCGTGGGCGGCTACACGCGGCTCTCGAACGGCAGCCACGGCATCGGTTCGCTGCTGCTCGGCACCTACAAAAACGGCAGCCTGATTTATGCGGGACGCACCGGCACCGGCTTCAACCGCAATACCCATGCCCTGCTCCGCGACCGCCTCGATGGACTCCACCAGACGAAGACTCCGTTTCACAACCCACCTGACGAAGCGAAGAAAGATGCGGTCTGGGCGAAGCCGACGACCGTGGTGGAAGTGCGCTTCGCCAACTGGACGGCCGACAACCTTGTCCGCCAGGCGGCGTTCCTCGGCCTGCGCGAGGACAAGGATCCCAATGAGGTCGTGCGCGAGAGCGCGTCGGCCGTCCCCAGAACCGCCCGTCGTATTTCCTCGGAGGCAACATCCATGTCCGATTCAAAAAGTGAGCGTTCCGAGACCCCCGACCCGCCCCAGTTCACCCTGCATACCTCAAACAGAAAGTCCGTGGCCAGGGTGCGGCCCGCCGCGCCCACCTCGCGAGCCGGCTCGGCGGAAGTCGCCGGGGTCCGCATCACCCATCCCGACAAGATACTCGACGAACAGTCGCATCTCACCAAGCTCCAGCTCGGCGAATACTACCTCGCGGTCGCCGACCATCTCCTGCCCCACATCGCCGACCGTCCGCTCAGCATTGTGCGCTGCCCGGAAGGCAGCGGCAAGCCCTGCTTTTTTCAGAAGCACATCGGCTTGGGTGTCCCAAAGGGCGTCGACAGTGTGCCGGTCCCTTCCAAAAAGGGCGGCCCAGGCGAGCAGTATCTGACCGTCTCTACCCCTGAGGGTCTGGTGGGCCTCGCGCAGATGGGCGTGCTCGAAGTCCATCCCTGGGGTTCGCGCAACCAAACGCTGGAGAAGCCGGACCGCCTGATCATCGATCTCGATCCCGATCCGAATCTGCCCTGGAAACAGCTGGTGGCGAGCGCCGTCGAAGTCCGCGGCCTGCTGCAACAGATCGGCCTCGAGTCGTTCGTGAAATCCACCGGCGGCAAAGGGCTGCATGTGGTCGCGCCTATTACGCCGCATCACGAATGGCCTGAGGTGAAGGAGTTCGCCCACAACTTTGTGCTGATGATGGAGCGCGCCAAGCCGCATCTTTATCTGACGAAGATGACCAGGTCCGCGCGCACCAACCGCATCTTTCTCGACTATCTGCGCAACGAGCGCGGCGCGACGGCTGTGGCCGCCTGGTCGCCGCGGGCCCGTACCGGGGTGCGCGTCGCCGTGCCGCTCACATGGAGCGAACTGGACCGCACCGACCCAAAGCCCTTCACCGCAGCAAATTTCAGCACCTGGAAAGCGCGGCTGACGCGCGACCCATGGCTCACCATGGATTCCGTGCATCAGCGGCTGACGCAGAAGGCCATGAAGGCGGTCGCGGACATGATCAGGCCTGGCACATCGCAGTCCGGAACGTCATAACCGCCGCAGGGCCATCTTCGCCGCGTGGAAGCCGCACATGCCGTGCACGCCGCCCCCCGGGGGTGTTGAAGCGGAGCAGAGATACAGATTGCGCGTGCCCGTGTAGTAGCTGCCCAGCGCCGGGCGGAAAAGGAACTGGCGCAGGGACATTTCCCCGCCCATCACGTCGCCGCCAATCAGATTTGCGTCCATGCGCTCCAGAGCCGCGGGCGAAGCCACATGGCGCGCCAGCACGCAGTCTTTGAATCCTGGCGCGAAACGCTCGAGCTGGGCCTCGATGCGGCTGGTCATATCCACCGGGCAGCCGTTGGGCACATGGCAATAGACCCACGCCACATGCTTTCCCGCAGGCGCCCGCGTGGGATCGAAGAGCGAAGGCTGGGCCACCAGAGTGAACGGCTGCTCGGCAACGTCGTTGTGGCGCATGGAGTACTCCGAGCGCGCAATCTCCTCCATGGTGCCGCCCAGGTGCACAGTAATGGATCGATGGCACTCCCGGGATCGCCACGGAATCGGCGACGACAGCGCGTAGTCGATCTTGAAAGCACCCGCGCCGTAGCGAAAGTCCTCCATCGCCCTGCGATAGGTCTTCTGCAGGCGATCGCCGGCCAGCGCCAGCAGTTGTCGAGGGGTGACATCGCACAGGATCGGTCGGGCAGGATCGAATTCATCGAGACTGGTGATGCGGCGGCCCGTGTGCAGCGTGCCGCCCAGATCGCGCAGGTGTGCAACCATCGCGTCGGGAATGGCCTGCGCTCCGCCACGCGGAACGGGCCAACCAACTACGTGCGCCGCTGCTGCCAGGACCAGCCCGACCGCAGGACTCAGCGGCTCATCGAGGCCCAGGAAGGAGTGCGCCGCCAACCCGGCAAACAGCGCCCGCGCCCGCTCCGTTTCGAACATTCCCCGCGCCAGGCCGACAGCAGACTGCATCGCGCGGCGTCCGAACTGCGCCATGAGCCAGGGGCGCCGCGGTATCCGCGTCACCGGCCCAAGCGCGTCGATGGCAAAGTCGCTCCAGTGTTCCGCCAGCGGCCCCACCAACTCGCGCCATGCACGGCCATCTTCACCCAGCACCTTCTCCTGGTCCGCGAGGCTGTGCTCCAGCGTGACCGCCGAACCGTCGTCCAGAGGGTGCGCCAGCGGCGCGATGCCATGAACCCACTGCAGGCCGTGTTCGCCCAGCGGCACGGTGAAAAAGAACGGCGAGCCCGCCGCCATGGGATACACCGCGGAGCCGAAGTCGTGCCGGAAGCCGGGCAGCGTCAGCTCCATGGTGCGCGCCGCGCCGCCCGCCTGCGCTTCGGCTTCGTACACGTCCACGGCAAGCCCGGCCTGCGCCAGCACGATGGCCGCTGCCAGCCCGTTCGTTCCCGCTCCAATGACCGACGCTCCGGGCATCCGTCCCTGACCTCCGCCGGCGTCCGGGGGCATCATGCGCGCCCCGCGCGCCGCCGGCGCCGTTCCTGCATGCGCAGCTTCACGTAGTAGAGCAGATACGCCACCACAGCGAAATTGATGACGAACAGGCCAATGCGGATCCACGTCAGGTGGCGAAGCATCTGGAAAAGCTCTACCGGAAGAAACGAGGCGGTCAGGATCAGGGTGACGAATTCCGCCCAGGCCTGCTTCATCACCAGACCGGTGCCCTCGATGATGTCCAGTCCGGCAATCACGAAAATGGCGGCGCTGATCTGCTTCAGGCGGTGGGGATCGATCAGCGCCACCTTGTCCAGAAAGAGATTCACAAGGTGGCCTTCGGGATTGAACCGCATCGCCAGAATGAAGTGGTCGGCGACGTCCATCAGGTCGCGATGCAGCAGCCGCACCGCGCCAATGCCCAGCAGGAAGAACAGCAGCGCCTGCAGGAGCTTGAAAACGCCGATCGCAATGATCCACCGGTCGGAGGCCGAACGGGCAGTTGCAGATCGAAGCTGGAGGGAGGAGGTCGTCATAACACGCCGGGGCGCGACGGTCCTCTTCGATCTTCCCACATCGCCCGCGGGACATACCAGAACCGTTCGGGTCAGCCGCTGGCGCCCCGTGGGTTATTTCTGCAGCAACATTGTGAATGAATCCTCCGGCAGGCGAACGCCGGGTCGACGCCGCTAGCGGGCCACCAGCCGCGGCGCAGGCCGTTTCAGATAGGGCGCCAGCTTTTCCAGAGCCGCTTCGACGCTCACGCCATGACGGGCCCGCAGGGCATCCACTTTGCCGTGTTCGATGAACCGGTCGGGCCAGCCGATGCGCACCACCGGCGTCTCGATGCCCATCTCGCTCAGCGCTTCCAGCACCGCGCTGCCGAAGCCGCCCATCAGCACGTGGTCCTCGAAGGTGACCACCGCGGTCGCGCGCCGCGCGCAGCGCTCGATCAGCCCCCGGTCCAGCGGCTTGATGAAGCGCGGGTTGATGACCGCGGCCGAATAACCCTGGGCCTCCAGCTCGCGCGCCAGGTTTTTCGCCACAGGCAGCAGTGATCCAAGCCCGAGGATCGCAAAATCCTCGCCCTCCTGAACTACCTCCGCCCGTCCGATCGCCAGCGCCTGCGGAGCGGCCTTCGGTTTTGCGCCCGGCCCGATGCCGCGCGGATAGCGAATGGCGCTCGGCCCATCATGGAGCGAGGCCGTCAACATCATGTCCGCCAGCTCGTCCTCGTTGGTGGGCGCCATGTGCACAATATTCGGCACCCCGCGCAGGTAGGCGATGTCGAACAGCCCGTGATGTGTCGGTCCATCGTCGCCGCTCAGTCCGGCCCGATCCATGCAGAAAACCACCGGGAGGTTCTGCAGGCAAACGTCATGCACGATGGGATCGAAGGCCCGCTGCAGGAACGTTGAGTAGATTGCGCAGTACGGATTGAACCCCTGCGTGGCCATGCCCGCGGCAAAAATGACCGCGTGCTCCTCGGCGATGCCCACGTCGAAATATCTCTTCGGATGATGCGGCCGGAACAGGTCCAGCGCTGTGCCGTTCGGCATCGCCGCCGTGATGGCAACAATTTTGTCGTTCTCGTTGGCGAGTTTGACCAGCGTCTCGGCGAAAATTTCCGAGTACGTTTTCTGCCCCGCGGTCTCCGTTTTCCCCGTTTCCGGATCGTACGGCCCGAGGCCGTGAAACTTCTTCTGTTTGTCGAGCGCCGGCTGGAAGCCGCGGCCCTTCTGGGTGATGGCGTGCAGCAGCACCGGCCGTTCCTGCTGCTTAAGGAACTTAAACGTCTCGATCAGCAGCCCGATGTTGTGCCCGTCCACCGGTCCGTAATACGTCAGGCCAAATTCCTCGAAGAGGAACGACGGCCACAGCATGCCCTTAGCCGCCTCTTCGGCGCGCTTCACCACATTCAGCGCCCCGCGTCCGCCGATGCGCTCCAGCAGCCGCGCCGCGCTGCCGTGCAGCTGGCTCACGTGCTGGTTGGTGACGATCTTGTGCAGATACTTGGCGATGGCGCCCACGTTGCGGTCGATCGACCACTCGTTGTCGTTCAGCACCACGATCAGCCGCCTGGTCTGGTCGGCGATGTTGTTGAGCGCCTCGTAGGAGATGCCGTTGGTGAAAGCGGCGTCGCCGGCCAGCGCGACCACGTGCTCGTTGCCGCCTGCCAGATCGCGGGCCACCGCCATGCCCAGCGCGGCGGAGAGGGCGGTTCCGGCATGGCCCGCGCCGTAGCAGTCGTGCTCGCTCTCGGTGCGCAGCATGAAGCCGTTCAGGCCGCCGGGCTGCCGGATCGTGTCCAGCCGGTCGCAGCGCCCGGTGAGCATCTTGTGCACGTAGGCCTGGTGGCTTACGTCGAAAACGAACTTGTCCTTCGGCGTGTCAAAGACATAATGCAGCGCGAGGGTAAGCTCCACCACGCCCAGGTTCGGGCCCAGATGGCCGCCGGTCCTGGAGAGCGTGGTGATCAGCCGCTCGCGAATTTCCTGAGCAAGGGTTTCCAGCTGCGGAACAGACATTTCCCGCAAATCGGCAGGGCAGTGAATCGCGTCGAGGGATTTACCCATGAGGTTCCAGAGGGGGTCCGCCTGTTCTGACACCGGGAGAGCGCGGACGTTGCCCCGGAATCAAAAAAGACCCCGCAATGGGGCCTTCCCTCCGGAACATCCTCTGAACAGTAAGTATACCGATTTTCATTCCTGGCGCTGCCCGGCGTCGGGCGGGGCGGCAGGTGGCGGCACCGTCGATCGGTTCGGCGGCCGTCGAGTTAGTCGATCGCCATGCTGAGCTGGTGACGAACATCCGCTCCCCGCACCCAGAAAATGACGTCGGTGGCGATGTTGGTGGCGTGGTCGGCGATCCGTTCCAGGTTGCGCGAGATCAGGATCGCTGGCAGCGCCTGGTCGGCGGTCTCCGGCCGCTCCTGGATCACCCGGGTAAGATCGGTGATGGCTACCCGGTTCATGCGGTCGATCTCGTCATCCATCTCCCGCACCGACTCGGCCAGCAGGGCGTCGCCGTCGAGCAGCGCTTGCAGCGCGCTGCGGATCATGCGCCCCGCAAAGTCCGCCATGCCGGTAATATCGACGGGCAGGTCGATGGGATCCTGGTCCATCAGGTCCAGAGCGCGCACCGCGATGCTGACCGCCATGTCGCCAATGCGCTCCAGGTCGCCGTTGATCTTGATCACTGCCAGAATGAACCGCAGGTCGATCGCCATAGGCTGCTCGCGAGAGAGCAGCTCGTAGGCCATCTCATCCACTTCGCGTTGTGCGGTGTTGATGGCGGTCTCGTTCTCGCGCACGTACTGGCACAGCCCGGCATCCCGCTGCAGCCAGGCATCCACGGCCGACTCCACTGCCTGCTGCGACAGCGCCGCCATGGCCAGCAGCTTGTCCTTCAGCTCGGCCAGCTGCAAATGAAAGTGAATCCGCGGCACGTCTCCCCTCCCGCTCTTGCCCCGTCGCAGACCTGAGATGCATTGCACCCGTCCAGGAGCCAATTCTCGTATTGTGCATCCGCGCAGGTGAATGCTTTGCAAATTTCCGCGCGGCCCGGTTACCAGGGTGAGTCGCAAGCCCCTGCAGAATCAGACGCACCCGGCGCCCCACGGTTAGGTTCGCAGGGTAGCGAAACAACCGGCACACCCGCTATCCCACCTCCGTCGCAGCGGGCGCGCCAGCGGGTCAGGCGGGGCCTGGTCCTGCGCCGCCGGCTCCCTTGCCTCTAGCCCAGCCTCGTCTCGGCTTCCTGGGCCGCCTCATAAATCTGGTCGAACGATTCGACCGCGTACAACACCTTCTGCTCTTCCGAGACCAGGAACTTCTGGTCCATCACCTGCTCGAGGTTAAAGTCCCGAATCTCCGGCCGGCCCTCGATCACATGGGTCCCCTCGCCGTGCGAGGAAATCAGCCCGCTGCCGTAGAGCTTCACCTTGCCGTTCTGCCGGATCACCCCAAACTCTACGGTGAACCAGAAGAGGCGGCCCATCCGCTCGAGCTTGTCCTTGTCGTGCATGAGCCCGGCGGAGACCCGTCCGTAGTGCTGGAGAAAATCCGCAAAGACGGGGTGCGCGTGCATAGGCACGTGCCCGAAGACGTCGTGAAAGATGTCCGGCTCCGGCGTGTACTCCATCGACTCGCGGCTGCGGATATAGGTCGTGGTCGGAAACTGCCGCGCGCCCAGCATCTCGAAGAAAGCGTCCGGCGGCAGGAAGCCGCTGACCGGCGTGGCGTTCCAGCCGGTGCGGGGCGCCAGCCGCTTGTTCACCTCGGCCAGGTTGGGAATCGTGTCCTCGCGCAGCCCGATCTGCTCGAAGCCGTTCAGGTACTCCTCAGCGGCGTGTTCGCGCAGCTGGGGCATGCGCCGCCGCACCAGCTCCGACCAGACGGCGTGCTGCTCGTCGGTATATGCGGACCAGTTCTGCTCGATCAAATACGGCCTGGCGACCGTCAGCGGCCCATCCGTCCGCTTCCGAGCCTCCGCGACTCCTGATGGATTCATGCCCAAACACCCCCGGCAAAACGTATGAGAATTTCACCCGACCTACAGAGATGTCAAGAAACGCCTACTTGTGCTCGTCCGTCTTGCGTTTCGCTGTAACCGGACTGGGCGCTGGCTCGGGCTTCGACACCGGCGGCAGATCGTACACTTCCACCGCTCCCTCGCGCAGGATCGCGAACCGTGTTCCGTCTGCCGACAGCGCGACATTCTGCCCCGCCGTCAGCACCGGGGAAGCATTTTTCACCAGCACCAGCTTCCCGGTCTCCGTGTCGTAGACGCCGGCCAGCTGCGTGGTCACGTCTTCCGGGTAGAGCGGCTCGAAAGTGCTGATGGTGTGGTTCACCTCCACCGACTCGTAGGCAAAGCGGCTGCCGTTCGCCGCGTAATCGAACCAGCCCCAGATGTAGCGATTCTGCCAGCGATCGCGCCACAGCTCCCGGCCGTCGGTGGAAAGGGCGACCACTGCGTGATCGTTGCCATCGCCGAAACACCCCATCATCAGCACCGCGTGGGCGCTGAGTGGCTGCGCCGTGGGGCGGCAGGTCGACTGCATCTCCGCCACGAGCCTGGGCTCACCGTGGAACGGCACCTCCTGCATCACCCACGAGGACTGCTTATTGCCCTCCAGAACGTTGACGGCGCCATCGTGCATCAGGGGCAACAGCACCGTGCGCTCCGCCTCGCTCTCCGCCACGACGTCCCTCGTCCCGGAAGGCACGATCAGGATCTTCACCGGCTTCTCCGCGACTGGCGTGGAGTAGCCTGGGGGCCGGGGCAAAAGATGCGGCGCCTGCGGCTCGGTCGCGGGCTGGGACTGCGGCTCGCCAGGGGGTTGGGTCGCGGTTTTGACGGGCTGGTTGGTTTCGAGCACCGTCAACGTCCGGTCCGGCGAAATCTCCACTTCCCGCAGGCCGCTGGGAAACGTCAGATACGGATCGAGGCGCAGCGAGGGGTCCGCCAGGAACAAAGAATCGCGAATCCGCACCAGGAATCTTCCGTCGGTATAAGGCCACAAATAGCCGTCCCGGTCGTACATGCGCCATTCCGTCTGGTTGACGACTTTGCCGGTCTTCAGGTCGAGCACGACGGCGCGTATCTCCTGGTCCTCATCGCCGGGCCGGTCGAGCGGCGTCCTCTGCAGCAGCCGGGAGACGCGAAAAGTGAACAGCACATGGTCGTTATCGAAGAAGCCCAGGGTGGTCGATGACAAGCGCCAGGTGAGATAGAAAGCGGATGGCGGCAGATAGCCAAGCGGGGCAACCTCAATGCGCACCGCAGGCTTCAGATCGTTCGGCGTCGCAGGCTGGATGGGCGGCTTGTGCTGCGCCGCGCACGCCGCCGCGGCCAGCAACGCTGCCGCTGCCACTCCCACCGATCTTGCTGTTCCCGACCGCCCCATGTGCTCTGCCTTCATTGTTCGCGCTCCGGCGGCCCAAGAGCAAATGGCGCTGGGGCCGCATTCTGATTTGACGGGGCGCTGCAATGTGGTTATAAAACGTTGACTGATGATTGTAGGAGCCGCGGCCCCTCAACGCTGCGCCTTCTCGAGGACTCCATGGCCCGCATGCACGAAGCCCGCGAAACACCCGCGACCCGCCGCCCGGCCCGTTCGGCGGCGGCGAAAGCGAATGCCGCCGGCGCCGACAACCCGCGCGCCCTGCAGGAATATCAGAATGCCCTCCAGCTGATGCAGCAGGGCAAGTACGAAAAAGCCCGCGCTGCTTTCGAGAAGCTGGGGCGGGAAGGACCGCCCGAGGTTCTGGAGCGCTCCCGCATCTATATCGCGGTCTGCGACCGCAACTGCAAGAGCGACGCCCGCGAATTCTCAAGCCCCGAAGAGCAGTACGACTACGCCGTTTCCCTGCTGAACACCGGGTCCTACGAAGAGGCCCGCGATCAGTTCGAATCGATCCTTTCGGCCAACTCCGAAGCCGACTTCGCCCACTACGGCATGGCCCTGCTGAGCAGCATGACGGGGCAAGCGGAGGACGCGCTCGACCACCTTGGCAAGGCCATCGAGCTGAACCCCGCCAATCGCATTCAGGCGCGCAGCGACGCCGACTTTGTCGATATGGCCGACGACCCTCGCTTCACCGAACTGCTCTACCCGGAAATGGGTTGAAGCTTCCACCTGCGGGTTTAAACTCAGGAAGTGGAAGTCGACCCCCTGATTCTGTGAGCACCCAAGCTACGCATTCCGTGCCTCCTCCGGGCCTGCGGGTGGTCGCGATGGGCGGAGGAACCGGCCTCTCTACGCTGCTCCGCGGTCTCAAGTACCGGGTGCCTCACGGCGCCGGGCTGCTCGAGGTTCCGGCGCGCTCGCCGCTGGTGGCCGATCTCACCGCGATCGTCACGGTCACCGACGACGGCGGCTCGAGCGGGCGCCTGCGCCGCGACTTCAACATGCTGCCTCCCGGCGATCTGCGCAACTGCATGGTCGCCCTCTCGGAAGACGAAGGCCTGATCGCGCGGCTCTTCCGCCACCGCTTCCGCAACGGCGGCGACCTGGGCGGACACAACTTCGGCAACCTGTTCATCGCCGCGCTCAATGAGATGACCGGCGACTTCGCCCAGTCCATCAGGCTGGCCGCGGAGATTCTGGCCACCCGCGGGCATATCCTGCCGGTCACGGCGGCCAACGTGACCCTGGCGGCGCGCATGGAGGACGGCTCGATCGTCCGCGGCGAAACCAGCATCACCGCGAGCCGCAGCCGCATTGTGGAGCTGGCGCTGGAGCCGGCCGATCCGACGCCGACGCCGACGCCCGAAACTTTGAACGCCATCGCCGCCGCCGACCTGATCACCGTGGGCCCCGGCTCGCTCTACACCAGCATGATTACCAATCTGCTGGTCCGCGGCATTCCAGAGGCGTTGGGCGCAGCGCAGGGAACCCGGGTTTTTGTCTGCAACCTGATGACCCAGGCGAACGAGAGCCTGCATCTGAGTGCGGCCCAGCACATCGAGCGCATCTACGAGCACACCGGCCGCCCCATTTTCGACTACGCGCTGGTGAACACGGCGCCGGTTTCGCAGCAGCTGCGCGACCGCTACGCCGCCCATGGAGCGGAAACCACGGTCGCCGACATCGAGCGCATCGAAGCCCTGGGCATCCGCTGCGTCACCGGCAACTTCGCCGACGAAGGCGACGTTCTGCGCCACGCTGCCGATCGGGTGACCGATGCGCTGCTGTCGCTGCCGGTGCGCGCCGCGGCGGCTGCCGGGCGCTGACTCGGCCGGCTGCTTACCCTCAAAGCCGATGTCATCCCGCTACCCCGTGGGGCGCTTTTTGGGGCGGGTGACTTGTTTTCATCGATTTGCAGGATCTCTCGGGCTCGATACCAGGGCAGGTGACGGGAACGAAGCCATTTGCGGTCTGGCCGGATGTGCCGGGGATCCGGCCGCATCTGCATCAGGTCCGGCTGCAGGTGAGGCAGGTCCGGCCGCGGCGCGGCTCCGAGAAGCGACCCGAGCATGGCATTCATTTGGGCGAGGCCGTCGAGGCTGCGGGCCAGGTTCGCGGAGCAGAGGCGGGCGCCGGGCGGGAAAGACTGCAGTCCTCATAGCGCGTGTGCATAGCGGAGCGGCCTGACCGCGCTGCTTTTCCAGAAGTAGACCAGGACGATGATGCTGGCCACCGCCGCATAAGCGCACCACACCGAGGTAAAGGCGTACTGCTTGACGGCGTCGACCACGAGGAGAATGACCAGGTTGGCGGCGCCGAAGACAATCATGGCTCTGACCTTCGAGAAAAACAGCGCGCCGCAGGTGGAGATCACGTACAGGATCGCAATGATGATGTGGCTGGTTGCCTGGTTCGTATAAACGATGCTGTTTTGCCGGACATAGATCTGGGTTGGATAGGCGGTGAGCGCCCACAGGATATAGAGCCCGGTTGCTCCGCCGATGACGAGGAACGGCACCATGCGGGTGCGGCTCTTGCCGTTGGGTTCGAAGAGCAGCACGCCCAGGGGCAGCAGGAAAGGAAGAAGCCCCTGGGCATAGAGCATGTAAGCGGCGCCCATATTGTGGGTGACGGTGGAGGAGAGTTTGCCATCGAGTCCGAGCCAGACGAAACCCTCGATGAACTGGTGGATAGCGAAGAGCGCGGGGAGCGAGGCAAAGAGCAGTTCACGCCTGTGCTTGACCCTGGCTAAGGTCGCGATGCCGAGGGTTCCAAGGACTCCGCTGCCGACGAAGTTGGCGGTGGCTGAAAAACACATGGGTGGTCTTCTCCAGTGCGTGGAATTATACGTACCTCGGCGATGACCGGCAGCGCGTGGCGAGCGTGCACGACCGGCGAGAAGCCAGCGGAAAGCCAGACAAATGCCAGGGAAAATGCCAGACAGGGGCCAATCTCGTATCGGGTTCCAGCCGGGGAGCGAATGCGGCGCTTCGTGATCGGACCCGGGCAAAAGAGCAACCGCAGATCCTTCGTCGCTGCGCGGCTTTTCATAGAAGGAGGACAGCCTTGAGGAGGGTGGCGGCGGCGAGACTGACTTTTCGCTGTGATGGCCTATGTTTCGGCGATTATGTGATGGCTTCCGGCGCCCGTCTCCTGGCTGTTCTTCGCGGTTCGCTTCAGTTGGCCGCAGGCCGCGTAGATATCGCGGCCGCGTGGGCGGCGGACGAACGCGGGGACTCCCTGCTCGCGGAGTCGGTCCTGAAAGCGGGTGACGGCCTGGGGGCTGGGCATGGTGAAGGGGACGTCCGGCCCGGGATTCCAGGCGATGAGGTTGACCTTCGCTGGAAACTGCGCCCGCCGGACGAGGCGCACGACTTCGTCCGCGTGCTGCGGCTGGTCGTTGACGCCGCCGAGGAGAACGTATTCGAAGGTGACGCGCTCCCGCGGCCGCAGGGGCACCTGGCGGACGGCAGAGAGTACTTCGGCGACGCTCCACTTGCGGGTGATGGGCATGATGCCTTCACGGATCGCGTCGTTGGGGGCATTAAGCGAGATGGCCAGCTTGGGCCGGACCTTCTCCTGGGCGAAGCGGAGGATGCCGGGAACGATGCCGGAGGTGGAGACGGTCATGCGCGACTCGGGTATCTCCATCTCTTCGACCAGCAGGCGCACCGCGGCCATGAAAGCGTCATAGTTGAGGAAGGGCTCGCCCATGCCCATGAAGACGAGGTTGATGCGGTCGCGGCCCGGCTCGGCGTTTTGCCGCTGGAGCACGGCCGCCACCTGTCCGGCAATCTCGCCGGCGGTCAGATCGCGCAGGATGCCGAGGCGGGCGGTGAGGCAGAACTGGCAGTTGACGGCGCAGCCGATTTGGCTCGAAACGCAGATGGTGGCCCGCGACCAGGTTCGGCTCTGCGGACCGGCGGGTTCCTCGTCCTCGAACGAGCCATCGCCGCCGTCGTCGCCTTCGGGCATCCAGACCGTCTCGACGGTCTGGCCGTCGTGACCGGCGATGAGGTAGCGCTCGGTTCCGTCGACGGAGCGGAAGGTCTCGACGATCTCGGGACGGCCGACCCGGAAACCGGCTGCCGCGACCCGTTCCCGGAGCTCTTTGGGCCAGGTGGTCAGGTCGGGGATATCGGTCAGATTTTGCCGGTAAAGGGCGGTTACCAGCTGGCGGATGCGGTACCCGGACAGGCAGAAGGCTCCAAGCGTGTCGCCAAGTTGTTCATTATAAAGGCCAAAAAGGGTTCCATCGGAAGGCGGCCGAGCAGCGTCTAAGATGGTGGTTAGGGTTTTCCTGCCGGTCGTCATCTGTTCACCAGAGGATAGCGCATCTAAACTTCGTCATAGAGACCCGGCCCTCGGACAAGCCAACCCCACAATCGAATGACCAACGAACGCAATATCCGCCGCACTGTCCTCCCTAACGGCCTCATCGTGCTGACCGAGCGGATGGAGCACGTTCGCTCGGTCGCGATGGGAGTGTGGATGCGGGTCGGCTCCCGACACGAAGTTCCGGAGCTGAACGGCATCTCGCATTTTGTCGAGCATATGGTCTTCAAGGGCACGAAGGCGCGCTCGGCGCAGCGCATTGCCCGCGAGGTCGATGCCATCGGCGGTAATCTCGACGCCTTTACCGGCAAAGAAACCGTCTGCTTCAACATTAAGGTGCTCGACGAGCACGTGCCGACCGCGCTCGACGTGCTGTCGGATCTGGTGCTGTATCCGGTTTTTGCGTCCGAGGAGATCGCCCGCGAGCGGGGTGTGATTCTGGAAGAGATCAAGATGGACGAGGACAGTCCCGACACCCTGGTCCACGAGATCTTCACGCAGAATTTCTGGAAGGGGCATCCGCTGGGCAAGCCGATTCTCGGCACGCGGGACACGGTGCGCAGCTTCGACCAGACCACCCTGGTGCGGTTCTTCGAGCAGCGATTTCTGGCCGGCAACATGGTGTTTTCGGCGGCCGGCAACATCGAGCACGACAGCTTTGTGGAACTGGTGGCGAAGAACTTCGGCGCGCTGACCACCGGGCCGCCGTGCTGCGAAACGATGGCGCCGACGGTGACTCCGCGGATCCATCTGCGGAACAAGAAGTCGCTGGAGCAGGTGCAGCTTTGCCTGGGCGTGCCGGCTCCGCCGGTGGCCGACTCGTCGCGCTACATCACGCTGCTGCTGAACACGATTCTGGGCGGGGGCATGAGCTCGCGGCTCTTCCAGACGGTGCGCGAAGAGCGCGGGCTGGTCTACGCGATTTATTCGGACCTGGCACCGTATCGCGACACGGGCTCGCTGTGCGTGTATGCGGGGACGTCTGCGGACCGGGCGCTGCAGGTCATCGATCTGGTGATGGAGGAGTTTCGCCGGCTGAAGACCGAGCCCCTGCAGCCGGGCGAGCTGCGCCGCTCTAAGGACCAGCTCAGGGGTAATCTGCTGCTGTCGCTGGAAAGCTCGATGTCACGCATGTCGAACCTGGCTCGCCAGCAGATGTATTTCGAGCGGTTTTTTGGGCTGGAAGAGCTGCTGGAGCGCGTCGAAGCGGTAAGCGAAGAGGAAGTACAGGCGATGGCGGCGGAGCTGTTCCATCCCGAGCGGGTCGCGCTCACGCTGTTGGGGCGGCTCGACGGCCTGCACCTGACGCGGAGTCAGCTGGTTTGCTAGGAGCCTCGGCTGTTTGAGGCTTTTCGGCAGGACTGAGCCGCTTGCGGCAAAAGTCCTGCAGGGGAGGAAAGGCTTCCCTCAGCGGCTGAGGCCGGGTTCCTTTTGCATCTTTACGGCACATCTGAAGCTGTGCCCCTGCAAAACTTCCGGCAAGCTTCAGCTTGTTTCGCGAACCTGGACCGGTCTTTACTGCTTCCGAAGAACTGCGGCGAAAAAGCCGTCGCAGGAATGAACCCCGGGAATCGTGCGCAGAAAATCGCCGTCTATGGCGCTGCGCAGCCGCTCGCGTCCTTCCGGCGTGACTACGCTCTGCTGGGAGAGGCGGTCGAGGATCGGCGCGACCGGGACGATTCGAACGCCGGAAGCTTCGCGGAGGGCCCCCTCGACCACCTGCTCGTTCTCCTCCGGCTCAAGCGAGCAGGTGGAGTAGAGCAGCCGGCCGCCGGGCTTCAGCCCGCGCAGCGCGGCCCGCAGGATGGCTGCCTGGCGCGCCTGTTGCCGCAGCAAATCCCTTTCGTTCGCACGCTGCCGGATCTCGGGATTCCGGGCCATGGTTCCGGTGCCGCTGCAGGGCACGTCGCAGAGGATCAGGTCCCACTCCGGCTTCAAGTCCATCGTGGCGGCATCGGCGACTTCGAATCGCAGCGGGGCGGTGATGGATGGCGGCAGAATCCGCCGCATGCCTTCGATTCTTTTGCGGCTGACATCCATCGCGGTGATCTCCGCCTTCGGCAGGCGCTCGGCCAGGATGGCGGTCTTGCCGCCTGGAGCGGCGCAGGTGTCGAGCACGCGAAGGGGCGCTTCTGCATTGGCCGCTTCGTCGGCCTGGGCGGCCAGGAGCTCGGCCACCAGCTGCGAAGCCTCATCCTGGATGCGGGCGGGACTTTCGCCTGGCGCAGGATTCTCGCCGGGCTCTCGGCGTACCACTCGCCGCGCGCTGCTCAGGAAGAAGCCCGGTTCGGTGCCGGCCATTTCGGTCTGCGCGCCGCCAACGCGCAACGTGACCCTTGCCGGCTCCTGATCCCACCGGCAAATCGCTTCCGCGGCCGCGAGCCCGTAGCGCTTCACCCAGCGCTCGACCATCCATGCGGGATGGGCAGCCTCGGGGGCCGGGGGCTGCAGGCCGGCACGCTGGATATTCCGCAGGACCGCGTTGACCATTCCGGCGGCGGCGCCTTCTTTCGATTGCTTGACCAGCTCCACACTGTCGTGGAGGACCGCATGTGCGGGGATCCGCTCCAGAAAGAGAAGCTGATAAGCGCCCATGCGCAGCGCGGTCGCGGCTTCGTCGCTGAGTCGGGCATCGGGCCGCGCGAGCAGCTCCCGAATGCGCGCATCGAGGGCCAGCTGCCAGCGCAGCGTGCCCAGCACGAGGGTCGTTGTCAGATTGCGATCGAGAGCGGAGAGCGCATCCACTTCCGGCGAGCGTAAAAGGTCATCGCTGTGCGCATCGGTGGTCGCAATTTGGAGGAGGATTCGATACGCAACCCGCCGCGCTGGAGCGATCCTGTCAGCCTGAGGGGCCTGCGAGGCGAGCGGCGAACGACCGTGGGCCTGCCCTCGCGTTGGCCGTCCCCTGCGCATGATCAGGCCAGCTGGGTCCCGCTGGTGAGCTCGTGGCCGCGCAGAAATTCTCCTGCCGTCATCCGCCGCTTGCCTTCCAGCTGGACCTCGACCAGTTCGAGCCAGGTTTTGTCGCCGCAGGCCGCGAACAAGGTGCCCTGTTCCACCAGCAGCGTGCCGGGTTCGGCGCCCACGGCTCCGCGGACTTCGGTGGGCAGCATGCGATGCACGGCCAGCTTTTTGCCGCCCACGGTGGTCCACGCACCCGGCCAGGGCTGAAAGCCGCGCCAGCGGTTGTAGAGCATCATGGCGGGGCGGGAAAAATTCATGCACCCGTCGTCGCGGGTCAGGATGGGCGCCAGCGTTGCCTTCGTCTCGTCCTGGCTGCGGGGCACGACCGTCCCGGCGACGAGTTCGCGCAGGGTTTCCATCATGAGGTCCGCGCCCATCTCCGCCAGCAGCGGAAGGACGTCGGTGGCGAGCATGTTGGGCGCGATCGCCATCTCCCGCTGCAGCAGGATGTCGCCGGTATCGAGGCCCTCGTCGAGCCGCATGGTGGTTGCGCCGGTGGCCGGCTCTCCGTTAGCGATGGCCCACTGGATGGGCGCGGCGCCGCGATATTTCGGCAGCAGCGAGGCGTGCAGGTTGAGATTGCCGAGACGCGGCAGGTCGAGCATCCACTTCGGGATGATCCGCCCGTACGCGACCACGAGGATCGCGTCCGGTGCGATCGCTTCCAGCTGGACGCGCAGCTCGGCATTGTTTTTGATTTTCTCCGGCTGGGTGAAATGGATTCCGGCTTCCATGGCGGCGGTCTTCACCGGCGGCGCAGTCAGCTGCTGCCCGCGTCCGACGGGCCGATCCGGCTGGGTCACGACCAAAGGAATGTCGTATCCGGCCCGCAGGGCCAGCTTGAGCGTGGGCACCGCAAAGGCCGGGGTTCCGCAAAAAACCAGCTTCATTTCCACTCGCCGGCTTTTTGCAGCTTGCGAATGCGGCGCAGGATCAGGTCGCGCTTGAGCGCGCTGAGCCGCCACGGAAAGAGGATTCCGTCGAGGTGATCGATTTCGTGCTGGAAGGCGCGCGCCAGCAGATCGTCGCCGTCCATCTCGAACCACTTGCCTTCGAGATTCTGCGCTTTGACCTTGACCTTCGACGCACGGGAAACTTTGTCCCGAATGTCGGGCAGGCTCAGGCAGCCTTCTTCCTCCACCTGCCTGCCTTCTTTGTGGATGATTTCCGGATTGACGAGGACAAGTTTCTCTTCCGGATTCTTCTTGTTGCTCAGGTCGATGACGGTGATGCGCTTGCCCACGCCGATCTGCGGGGCCGCCAGGCCAATGCCAATGGCGGTGTACATGGACTCGAACATGTCCTCGGCCAGGGTGCGCAGGTCATTGTCGAACTCGGTGACCTTTTCGGTGGGCCGCTGCAAAATCGGGTCCGGAAATTTAACAATCTGGCGAATCATGCTGCGTTGTTTAATCCCTGAAATTGATTCCTAAAACTCTAACCTTTAGTATCCCGTTCCTGAAGTCCATTGGGCAATTCGACGGATGATGGCGCATGAGAACGGCCCTCAGGGGCTAAAGCCCGGTGGTTTTTCGCTCCTGGTGGCACGGCTGAAGTCGTGCCCTGATACAAAACGGCTCTGATGGCATATTTTCCGCCGGCTGTGAACCCGCTCTGATGCAGAGTCAAAAGCCTTGCTGACGAATTCGAGGGAGAGAACATTAGTACTTTCCTACCTGCTCGATGTAGCCCTGGTAATTCCGCCTGAGTTCGCGCAGCGAGTCACCACCGAACTTCTCGAGCGCGAGCTGCGCTACGGTTAATGCCACCATCGCTTCGGCCGCCACACCCGCAGCCGGAACCACGCACACGTCGCTGCGCTCGTAGGCGGCCTTTGTTTCCTCGCGGGTGTCGAAGCGGACCGACTGCAGCGGGCGGCGGAGGGTCGAGATCGGCTTCAGATAGCCGCGGACGACAATGTCCTCTCCGTTGGAGATGCCGCCCTCGATGCCGCCGGCGTTGTTGTGCTCGCGGGTAAAGCGGGTGTGCTTCCCATTGTTCCTCTGGCCGGCATAGCCGATGGCGTCGTGGACTTCGGAGCCGAGCGACTCGGCCGCGGTGACGCCGCGCCCAATCTCCACCGCCTTGACTGCCTGCAGGGACATCACTGACTGAGCCAGCAGGCCGTCCAGGCGCTCGTCCCAGTTGGCGCAGGTGCCCAGGCCGGGAGGCGCGCCGTGGACCACCACTTCAAAGACGCCGCCGACGGTATCGCCGGTGCGGAGGACGGCATCCACTTCGGCCTTCATGCGCTGCTCGGCTTCGGGATCGACGCAGTTGAGCAGGACTTCGTCCTTGTCGCGCAGCGCTGCGATTTCGTCCCATGTGGCATCGCGTTCCAGCTCGGCCGCGCCCACCCGGATGACATGGCTGGCCAGGTCGATGCCCAGCTCGAGCAGAAGCTGCTTTGCCACCCCGCCCCCGGCGACGCGCGCCGTCGATTCGCGCGCTGAGGCCCGCTCCAGCACGTAGCGGGCGTCGGGGAAATCCCACTTCAGCGCTCCGGCCAGATCCGCATGGCCGGGGCGCGGCGAGGCGACCGCTTTGTGCCTGGCGGGATCGCCGGCCGCTACCGGGAGCGCCTCGATCCAGTTCTTCCAGTCGCGATTTTCAATGGCGATGGCGATGGGCGAGCCGATGGTTTTGCCGTGGCGCACACCGCTCAGGAAGTGTGCCGTGTCGGTCTCGATGCGCATGCGTCCGCCGCGCCCGTAGCCCTGCTGACGGCGCCATAGCTCGCGGTTGACACGCGCTTCATCGATGGGCACGCCCGCAGGCATGCCCGAGAGCAGGGCCACAAGGCTCTCTCCGTGCGACTCTCCGGCCGTGGAAAAACGCAGCATCGTTCGTGAAAACCCGCTTCGATTGTAGATGAAGAAACCGTGAATCCGGTCGCAACGGGGCGCGCGCCGGAGTCGTTACTCCGTCACCAGCCAGGCGTACTGCGCCTCGCTCAGGGGAACCACCGAGAGCCGCCCCTGCCTGACCAGCGGGGAGTTGGCAAAGATGGAATGCGCCTTAATCTCAGCGAGGGTGCGCGGCGTCTTCGTTCTCCTGACGAACTTCAGCCGGACGAGTGGATTTTTCGGATCTTTCGCGTCGACGCTGATCACTTTCGCAAGACCGACGGTTCGCTTCTCGTCGCCGGTGTGGTAGATCACGGCCATCTCGCCGGGCTTCATGCCGCCCAGCACGCGCAGGGCGACCGGGTTGCGGACGCCGTCCCACACCGTTTCGCCCTCGCGGGCCAGGTCGTCCACCGAGTAGGTTTCCGGCTCAGTCTTCAAAAGGTAGGGCATGATTCCTCTCTTCCGGTCGTTCCGCGGCCTGGCCTCGCGGGCTGGCGCCGTTTTGCGTGGCGTTCTCCTCGCCCTCGCTCCGGGCGGCGTGCAGCTCGGCCAGGGTGGTCTCGACGGCGGCATGGAGGCCGAGGTACGCATCGGTATCGAGCAGCGGCCGCTCCAGCGAACGCACCCAGTCGGTGATCTCGCCGCCGCGCCCACTTGCTTCGTTGCGCGTGAGCTCGCCGCGCACGGTCTGCATCTTTGCATCCAGATCGTCGAGGTAGTGCAGCAGGATGGCTTCGGGGGTCATGGGCAGCTTGGGCGAACCGAATTCATATTTCCCGTGGTGGCTGAGCACCAGGTGCTCCAGCAGCAGGCGCTTGGCGGCGGGGAAATGCGGCAGGGCCGCGATTTTGGCCTCGATCATGCCGATGCCGATGGTGATGTGACCCAGCAGCTGGCCTTCGACGGTGTAGTCGAAGCTGGTGCCCCATTCGAGCTCGCGCAGCTTGCCGATGTCGTGCAGCACCGCGCCGGTGAGCAGCAGATCGCGATTGACGTGGGGATAATGCTGGGCCGCTCGCTCGCACAGGCCCATGAGCGACAGAATGTGTTCGAGCAGGCCGCCGATCCAGGCGTGATGCATGCCCTTGGCGGCGGGGGCCTGGCGCAGCGCCGCGGCGATGGACGGGTCGCGGAGGAAGGACTCCAGCAGCGCCTTCAGGTCAGGATCGCGAAAGGTCGCCACCCAGCCTTCCAGCTCCGCCCACATTTCGTCCAGGTTGCGCTCCGACTGGGGGACAAAGTCGCTGAGCTCATAGTCGCCGGAAGCGGCACGGCGAATTTTGTCTACCTTGATCTGGAGCTTTTCGTTATAGCGGGAGACCTGGCCGCGCACCTTGACGACGTCACCGGCGTCGAAATCGCCGGCGTCGCCGATCTCCCACATGCGCGCGTCGATGGAGCCGGAGCGGTCGCCAAGGGTGAGCGCAAAATAGCGCCCGCCATCCCTGCCGCTGCGCACCTGTTTGGCAGTGGCCGCGAAAAACCCGACGATCGTCTGGTTTTCCCGGCTGGCCAGATCGGCAACCATGGGCTCTTTCACATGGCCTCTTTCATTTGTGCGGTCCGCTACTGCAGCTGAGGGGTCGCGCCACCCTGGGGCGCGGTCTGGGGTGGTGGAGGCTGGGTTGCGCCCGGGGCAGGCGGCGGCGTGGCCGGCGTGCTGTTGGGCGGCTGCGCGTTCTCCTGGGTCTTATCCTGGTCGCTGGTCTTATCCTGGTCGCTCATCCGCCGCTTCGGCCCGCTCTTCGCCGGATTCGGCTTCTTCTTTTTCGTTGTGTCGCCGTTCAGGCCCATCGCGGACTGCTCCACCTGATTCTGAGCCTGTTCGGCTGAGCTTTGCTTCGGCGGGGCAAAGCGATCCTTCTTCGCCTGCTTTTCCTTCTGCTTCTTCTCTTTCGTCTGCCTGGGGCGATCGCTGAAGCGGGTTTTGGCCGCTTTCGTCTCCGTGGAGGTGTCGATCACGTTGCCCTCGGCGTTGGTGACGACCGCATTGTTCGAGGCGACCTGGTTGACCGTGGTTCCATCGGCTCCGCCCGCGTCTACCTGGCGTGTGTCGGCGGTGGGCAGAGTCTCGCGAGGCGCCTGTCCGAAGCGGATCTTCTCCCGCTTGCCCGGCTTCTCGGTCTTCGAACTCGCCACCTGCTGGGGCGGGGCTGGCTGATGGTTCACCTGATCGAGGGTGGGTACGCCCGCCGGCGGTGCGCCTGCCTGCTGGGTCTGCGCGCCCCTGCGCTGCGGCTTCTGGCGGAAGCGGGTGCGCTCCTCATGCTTCTTATGCTTCGGCTGCGGGGGCGTGTAGGCCCCCATCAGGAACTTCTGCTCGTGTCCGGTGGTGCCCGAATCGGTATAGCCGGAGCGAATCTCGATATAGGCCTGGTCGCGCAGATCCGACAAATAAGAGCGCATCGCGGGCTCCATCTTGGAGTAGCCGACCTGCTCCTGGATCTGGTTCTGCACCTGATCGACCGGCGCGATCCCGGCCTGCTGGTGGTCGGTCACCTCGAGGATCAGCCAGCCCTGCTTGGTGCGGAGCGGCTCGGTGACCTGGCCGGTCTTCAAATCAAAGGTCGAATCCTCCAGCACTTTGGCCAGGTCGCCGTGCTTGAATTCTCCCAGCTTGCCGCCGTCCGAAGCGGTGGGCCCGTTCGAATCGGCTTTGGCCACGGTGGCAAAATCCGCGCCGCCCTTCAGCCGCGCTTCGATATCATCCACCTTCTTCTCGGCCTGGGAGACCTGTGCCGCGTCGTCGGGATTGGGGGTGGCGACGAGGATCTCGCTCAGCTTCTCTTCTTCGGGCCGCTCGAACTCCTGCTGATGGTCCTTGTAATAGGCATCGATCTCCGACTCCGATACCTGAATGTGGCTGCCGACTTCCTGGCTGATGACCTGGGAGCGAATCACGTTCTCACGAATCTGCTCCTTCAGGTCCTCGAAGGAGACTCCCTGCTGCTCGGCGGCCTTCTGCAGGTCCTCCATGGTGGCCAGGTGGTACTGCTTACGCATGTCGTCGAGCCGCTTGATGACCTCGGTCTCGCCGGTGATGCCCAGCTCTTTGCCCTTGGAGAGCAGCAGCTGGTTGTCGATCAGCGAGCGCAGCAGGTCTTTGCGCTGCTCGAAGAGCTGTTGCTGGGTCCAGCTCTGCTGGCGCGATTCCTGCTCCAGTTCCTGTTCGGCGCGATCGTAGTCCGACTTGCTGATCACCTGGTCGTTGACGTAGGCAACGATGTCCTCCACGATCTGGCCGTGGTAAGGGGACTGTTGCGGCGGCGGGGTATCCATGAAATTCTGCCCGCGGCTCTGGGCGAGGGCGGGAACCACGGTGAGAGCCACGCCGGCGGCCAGGGTGGCGGAGATCGAAACAAAGCGAAGCATCATAGGGATCGACGTCTCAGGGCGCCGCCCGGATCCATTCCAAGCCCAAAATAAGGGCTCCTCGTCTCAGTGCGGGCGCTGGTGTCATTGTACCGCCTGCCGCAGGCAAAATATCTCTTGACCCTGACGCTCGGGTCAGGGGCGAAGCTCGATTGCAGAAGAGGATTTCCGTGGAAAAGCCCCTCCGGGTCCACGCCTTCGCGGCTCTTGCCGGAGTCACCGTGCGCGCGTTGCACCATTACGACCGCATCGGCCTCCTGCAGCCGCAGCTGTCTCGGACCGGAGAGGTGGGGCGGTCGCCCGTCGGGACCTGCTAATCTGGCCGCGCATGATCCGCAACCGCACGGTGCCGAGCGATACGGTGATTCCCCACGTCGGCTATCGCGACCTGAAGGAAGCCATCGCGTGGCTCACGCGAGCATTCGGCTTCGTCGAGCACTTCCGCTACGGCGACCCTGTCAGCGGAGCGCAATTGCGTGCCGGGAAGGCGTGGATGATGGTCCACCGCCTTGCCCCGGAAGCGCGCACCCCGCGGGAGCTGGGCTATGGCACGCAGAGTCTGACGATTTTCGTCGAGGATGTGGAGGCGCACTTCGAACGCGCGAAGGCGGCCGGAGCCGCCATCCTCGAAGAGCCGCATGAGACGGTTTATGGCGAATTCCAGTGTGCGGTCGAAGACCTCGACGGCCACCGCTGGATTTTCTCCCGCCACGCTCGCGACCTTAGCCCCGCGGACTGGGGCGCCGCGCCTGCGCATGACCCGGAGGGGAATTGACCCATGCCTCGACGCCCGCTCATCCTCACGATCTTTGGCTGGTTTCTGATTCTGGCTGGCGTGGCCGGTCTGGTCTTTCACTTTCCTGTCCATCGGGCCTGGCATCCCGACGATGCCTGGCCGCTGGGGCTGGATCTTGTCCTGCTCCTCGCCGGCGTCTTCATTCTGCGCGGCCAGAACTGGGCGCGCTGGCTGGCCGTGGCCTGGATCGCCTTCCACGTCGGCGTAAGCTTCTACCGATCACTCCGCGAGGTCGCCGTCCACAGCATCATCCTGCTGATCTTTGCGGGGATTCTTTTCTATCCCGCCGCCAACGCCTGGTTCAGGGCGAAGTCGAAGATCCGGTCATCGGATCCCGCCTGACGTCTGCCTTCTGTAAATGCGATCCGGGACCTGCTTTCACTTGCAGACGCTGGCCAAATCCCCGCCCCAGTCGGGATGCGGCGGCAGCGCCCAGTGCTTGTCTGCCATCACGCCCTCGAGCATGTCGGGACCGGGCACCAGCCTGGGATCGGTGTCGTATTTGTAGAACGGATCTCTCTCCGCGTCCTGCAGCGACACGAAGGTGAAGCCGTGCTGCTTATAAACCTGGAGCAGCCGGGGCAGCATGCGCGCATCGAAGGCGCCGATGTGCATCAGCAGCACGTAAGGGATGTCGTGCCCGTACAGGATCTGCGACAGGTTGCGGTAGTAGGTGATGCTTTGCCGCGCCGCTTCCAGATAGCCGTGCTCGAGACCGGTTACCGCGCGCGCATCGTGCTTCTCCATGCAGCGGGCGTAGGGCTCGTTCCAGTTGTAGTCGGCAAAGGTCATGGTGACACCGGCGATCTGGTATCCGTGCTGCGCCAGCCAGACGCGCACCCCCATCTTCTTTTCGATGGTGTCGCCTTCCGCCAGATAAGGAAAGCGGAGCCAGTGCCAGTCGGCTCCGTCCATCTGCAGCTTGAGCAGCGGCTCGTTCTTCGCGATATCGTCTTCGAACTGCTGCGGGGAATGCTGATTCAGGTTCATGTGCGAAAAAGTATGGTTCCCCAGCGGATAGCCTGCCGACCGCCAGGCGGCCAGCACCGCGCCCGTCGAGGGGTCCTCCTGCACGCGAACGCCGTTGACGAACCCATAGGTAGGCGGCACGTGCGCGGCTTTGAGCGCCTGGGTGACGCGATTCGCAATCTGGAGCCGCGTCTCATGCGGAGGCAGCGGCCCATGCGCCGGCAAATCGTCAAAGGTGATGGCAATCTGCTGTGCTGCCGCCGTCGCCGCGAATCCCACTGCCAAAGCGCCCACCTGCAACCAACCTGCAAGCCCACCCCGCCGAACGCGCATGGCCACCCCTCAGTCCCCTGCAAAGGATACGATGCAGCTCTTCGTTGTTCCCTTCAGCCGTCAGTTAAAAGTTAAACGCTGTTTTTGACCGCCATGGGCATATTCCGGAGGCGCTGGCCGGTCGCGGCGAACATCGCATTCCCCACTGCCGGAGCCACGGCCACGATTCCGGTCTCGCCCGCGCCCGCCGGCGGCAGATCTCTGCGGTCGATCAGGATCACCTCGACCTCAGGCGGCGTGTCGTGGAAGCGCGGCACCCGGTAGTCCCCAAAATCGCCGTTGGTGACCTTGCCGTTCGCAAACTGCACGTTCTCGAACAGCGCTCCGCCAATGGCCTGCACCATCGCGCCCATCACCTGATTGCGCAGGCCGTCGGGATTGATGATGACTCCTGACTCCCAGGCCTGCGCCAGCCGCCGGATGCGCACCTTTCCTTGCGGATCGATCTCCACTTCTGCGCAGGCCGCGGTGTAGCCACCCTTCTCGGTGCCGCCCGCGATTCCAAACCCGCGCTGCGCGGTGGATTTCTCTTTGCCCCATCCGAACTTGTCAGCCGCCGCCGTGAACACCGCCCTGAGCCGCTCGTCGGTCAGGTTCTTCATCCGGAACTCCAGCGGATCGATGGCCAGGGCGTGCGCCAGCTCATCCATGGCCGTCTCGCGGGCAAAGTGGTTGGCTGTCGCCGCCAGTCCCCGGTACGAGCCCTGGGCCAGCGGCGGCGCCGGCCACTCGTGATACTCCGTCACCGCGGGCTTGACGGCGTACGGCGTTCCCACTCCGGACGGGCCGGAGTTGTAGTTGTGGTGCTCCCAGGCGACCAGGGTTCCGTCCTTCTTTGCGCCGGCGCGAATCTCCATGACGCCCGCGGGCCGGAAATAGGCCCAGGTGAACTCCTCTTCGCGGGTCCAGATCAGCTTCACCGGCTTCCCGGCGGCTTTCGCCAGCCGCGCTGCTTCAATGGCGCATTCGCCTGTGTGCTTGCCGCCATAAGCGCTGCCCATGTCGGGCATGAGCACGCGGACCTGCGTTTCCGGCAGACGGAAGACCCGCACCAGCTCATCCTTCACGCCAAATGGGCGCTGCGTTCCGGTCCACACCGTCAGCTTGCCGTCCTGCCACTCGGCCACGGCTGCGCGCGGCTCCAGAGGAGCATGCGCGATATAGGCCACGGTGTAGGTCTGCTCCAGTTTCGCGTCGGCCTGGGCCAGGGCCGCGTCCACATCCGCGCTCCTGTTCGTTCCGTCGTCGCCCGCGCCCTTCTTCAGCGCGGCAAACAGCTGGACGCTCGAAATCTGCGGGGGCACATTCCACTGCGCGTTGATCTTCAGCAGAGCCGCCTCCGCCGTCCACACATCGTCTGCCACGGCGCCGATAAAGTCGCCGTCGCGGACCACCTGTACGCCTGGCATCTTCTCCGCCGCGCTGGAATCGACCGAGACCAGGGTCGCGTTGAAGCCCGACGGCCGGAGAACCTTCCCGAACCGCATGCCCGGCCGCACGATGTCCGACGGATACCGGTGTTTCCCGGTGACGAATTCCAGCCCGTGGACCTTGGGTGCAGGTGTTCCGGCAATCTTCCAGTCGCTGGCCGGCGTGAGCGGCGGATCGCCAGCAACGGTTCCCGTTAGCTTCGTGCCCTTCGTGATCTCTCCGTAGCTCAACGCTGCCTGGGTGGCAGGATTGATCACCTTGCCGTCCGACGCCGTCAGACTTGACGGATCGCAGGCCCAGCGCCGGGCGGCTTCTTCCACCAGCATCTGCCGGGCCCCGGCCGCCATGTTGCGCAGCTCCGGGCCCATGGTCGGCGTCGTGCGGCTGCCGAAGGTGCCCGCATCCCACGGCACCAGGTCGGTATCTCCCATGGTCATCGCGATGGAGGCGAAGGGCGCTCGCAGCTCTTCGGCTACCTGTTGCGCCAGCGAGGTGCGGATGTTCTGGCCAATTTCGACCTTGCCGGTACAGACCGTCACCGTGCCGGAGGGGTCGATGTGGATCCACGCGCTGATCTCAGTGGGCAGCGGGTGTCCGCCCGATCGGCGTCCGGACTCCTGCGCGGCCACGGCCGGACCGGCAAGGCATACCAGCAGGCCGCCGCCGCACAGGCGCAGAAACTCCCGCCGGTCCAGCTCGAATGCGCGCACGCGATCCCGGATTCCCTGCAGCTCGACTTCGAGGACCTTGTCCAGCTCGTCAGCCACGGGCATGAGTCGCCTCCTGCTGAGCCATTTTGTCCGACGCTCGGCGGATCGCCGCCCGGATCCGCGGATAGGTTCCGCAGCGGCACATATTGCCGTTCATGGCCTGCAGCGTCTCCGCGTCCGACGGCCGCGGGTGCTCGCGGAGGAGCGCCGTCACCGCCAGCACCATCCCCGAGGTGCAGTAGCCGCATTGCATGGCATCCTCCTCCAGAAACGCCTCCTGGACCGGCGTCAGCCGGCCATCCCGCTCGAGCCCTTCAATGGTGGTGATCTGGGCGTCCGCCGCCGCCGCGGCCGGCGTCAGACACGAGCGCGTGGGCTTGCCGTTCAGCAACACCGTGCACGCGCCACATTGGCCTTCGCCGCAGCCGAACCTGGTTCCCGTCAGACCCAGGCGGTTGCGCAGCACCCACAGCAGCGGCTCGTCCGCCGCCGCCTCGGTTCGCCTGACCGCGCCATTCACATGCAGGACCAGCTCTGCCATGGTTTCCCCCAACGCCAGCAGCATAACTCCGCGGAGCCACCGCTCGCCTGATTCGGGCCCCGTCCGGCGCCGGCTCCGGGCCACTGGCTGTTTCTCTGTTGCCTCGACCGTGTTCGCTGCTCCATAGTGTTGAGGTGAACGAACTCGAACCCGGCTCGGCACTTGACCATTACAAGATTCTGCGTCGCCTGGGAGCAGGCGGCATGGGCGTCGTGTACGAAGCCGAGGACCTGCGCCTCCGCCGCCACGTCGCTCTCAAGCTGATCGCCGCCGGCGCGGCGGCCGATTCCGAGGCGCGGGAGCGCTTCTGGCGTGAAGCCCGCACCGCGTCCGCGCTGAACCATCCGGGCATCTGCACCATCCACGAGATCAACGAATCCGAAAACCAGCCCTTCCTGGTGATGGAGCTGCTCGAGGGCCAGAGCCTCGACCGTCTCTATGCCGGGCAGACTGTGCCGGTCCCTCGCCTGGTTGAAATCGGCGTGCAACTGGCGGACGCGCTGGATGCGGCGCACCGCAAGGGCATCCTGCATCGCGACATCAAGCCCGCGAACATCTTCATTACCGGCTCGGGCCAGGCCAAGATCCTCGACTTCGGGCTTGCCCGCTTCGAAGAGTCGGGCCTCAGCGATTCCACCGGCGTTGGCGTTCCCAGCCGCGACCGCATCACCAGCTCCGGCGCCACGCTCGGCACCATCGCTTACATGTCGCCCGAGCAGGCGCGCGGCGAAACGCTCGATGGGCGCAGCGATCTGTTCTCGCTCGGGGTGGTCCTCTACGAAATGGCGACCGGCATTCACCCTTTCAGCGGCACCACGACCGCTGTGGTCTTCGACAAGCTGCTGAACTATCAGCCACCGCCGCCGCTCACCGTGAATCACAATCTGCCGCCCGAACTTGAAAGCATCATCAACAAGGCTCTGGAGAAGGATCGCGATCTTCGCTACCAGTCGGCCGCCGACCTGCGCGCCGACCTCAAACGTCTGCAGCGCCGGCCCTCAGAAAGCCACGCCAGCGCGGGGGCTCTTCCCGGGGCCGCTTCGTATTCCGCCTCTTATCCCGGCATGACGCGGGTCGGTTCCCCGGCCACTGTCTCGGCGCAGACCGTCGCCGTGGCGCGTGCTTCTTCAGCGCCGGCCTCCGGCTCGGCCGATTCGCACTCCGCGGCTCAGGCCACTTCGCAGTCCGCCAAATCCGGCCGACCCATGGGGCTTGTGGCCGCGGTTGTGGTTCTGGGGCTGGCGGTGGCTGCCCTGGGGGCCGTGCTGGTGTTCCACAGGAAGGCCGCCCCGCCGCCTCCGGTCGCGTCGGCCACGCCGCCCGTCAGCAACGCTGCGCCTGCTGTCACGAACCCTGCGCCTGCCGGCACAACCACGCCGCCCGCGGTGCAGAAGCCTGAAACCAAATCGGCGCCGAAGAAGACGGGCAAGCCTTCGCCGAACATCCCGCTGAATACGAATCAGCCGCCTGCTCCCAGGCTCACCCCAGCCGTCAAAGCCGTACCGAACACGGCGGCCAACACCCCGGCAGCGGGCGGCTCGGCACCCGGCGACACTGCGACCCGGCACCTCTGGACCACCCCGGCCGCTTTTGTGGCGCGCCACCTGCATGTCCTGGGATCCTGCACGGGCACGCTGCAACTGACGCCCCTGGTTCTCAGCTTCCATTCCAGCGAGCATTCCGTCGCTCTGACGCGCGCGCAGATTCGCGCGATCGAAGGCGACGCGGTGATTGAGAACAACGGCCACCGCTGGCGCTTCGCCATCCCCGGCAAGACGGAAGAGCAGGTGCACGAGCTGCTGACGCGCTGGGACGAGGCCACGCCGCAGTCCCGCTGAGGCGCCTCACGCTGCGCTTGTGAGTCGCTCCGGCCTTGTCACCAGGGATTGACGCCCTCCGGCTGATAGTGCGCCCAGTCGAAGTCGACGGTACCCGCATCCCCGTCGCGCGTGGTGTAGGCGAAGAGCGCGGGACGGGTTCCCTTCCACCAACTCCAGCGGATTTTTGTGACGGTGCCCAGCGAAACAAACGTGGCGCCATCGTCGAGGCTCGAGGAATAGCGCGCCGTGTCTCCCTGCACGTCGATCCGCAGTTCGACGGCGCCCGCGCGAATGGTCGTCCCGGCCGGGTCGGGGCCATGCGAGTCGGCCAGATGGAAATAGCTGAGCCGGCGCTCGCCGCCGCTGGCGACGATCTCCAGACCGCTCGCATCTTTTTCGAACATGGCCAGTCCCGCATGGTCGCCGTCCTTCATGCCGCTCAGGTCCACGCGCACGGTGAACTGGAAGGAGTCGTCCTGCATGGACTGGGTGAGGGTGTTGCGCGCGCCCAGCAGATCGTCGGCGTGCATGGGAATGAGGCGCAGATACCCCGGCCGCGCGGTGAGCGACCAGTGAGCGTCGTCGGGATTGTGGTTCCACTCCCACTGCGGATTCAGTACCGCGGCGCTGAAGTCATCCGATGTTTGCGGCCGCACCTGGGATGATCCACTGCCGTCGTCCGGCATGGGCGCCGCGCGCACCGGCTCACCGGTGGTGACGCCCGGGGGGGCATCGCCGATCACCGGCCAGTCATCCACCCAGTGCACCGGCTCGAGATGGACGATGCGGCCGTGCGCGCCGGTTGCCTGGAAGTGCACGAACCACCCCTGGCCGTCGGGAGTTTCCACGTAGCCGCCCTGATGGGGCCCGTTGATGTTCGTCGAGCCCTCCGCGAGCACGACGCGATACTCGTAAGGACCGTAGATATTGCGCGAACGCAGCACAGCCTGCGCGCCGGTGCCGACTCCGCCGAACGGCGCGAAAATGTAATAGTAGCCGTCACGTTTGTAGAGTTTTGGCCCTTCCAGAACGGGAAGGTTGCGCGGATCGTCGACGATGACTTTGCCGGCGTCGAGAACGTGGAGGCCGTCGGGCGACATGCGATGGAGGATGAGCGGCCCCGCGCCAACCCGCGAATGGATGAGGTAGGCGCTGCCGTCATCGTCCCAGAAGGGGCAGGGGTCTTCGAGGCCCGGCTCGGCGATCACGGCGGCCGGCGGGCTCCACGGGCCGGTGATTTTCGGCGCGGTGCTGACGAAGATGCCTTCCTGGGGCGTGGGGAAATAGACGTAAAACAGGCCGGCATGCCGGCGGATGGACGGCGCCCACACGCCGCCTCCGTAGCGGTTGCCGCCGATCATGCTGTAGCGCGGATCCATGGTCAGCCGCTCTACCACGTGGCCCTCGATGGTCCAGTGCACCAGATCGGTGGAGCGCAGAATCGGGATGCCCGGCACGAAGTGGAAGCTCGACGCAATCAGGTAGTAATTCGTGCCCTCGCGGATCACGTCAGGATCGGAATAATCGGCAAACAGGATGGGATTGCGGTAGGTCTTCACCTGCGGATGGCGGGGCGGTGTGGCCGCGTTCGTGGCACCAATCCAGAGCCCGGCGAGCAGGCAGCCAGACAACCAACCCATCGATCTGCTCATGCCGAATCTCCTGAGTATGATCCCGTCCGCGCGAGGCAGGCCGGGCGCGCACCTGTCATGGTTCATCCCGGTTGTTCACCCCATCGGGAAGGATCAGGACGCGCGGTGCGGTGACACGACCCGGGCGGGGCCGTGCAGGGCGGAACGCCGGCGGCGGTCCGCCCCAGGGTTGCTAGAACACCAGCTTGAGCGACATCTGCGCGATGCGGGGATCGTTCGTGTAATTCGAGTTCTGCGGGGCCGTACTGGTGATCTGGCCGAAGGTCGAAGTGGTGGCGGTCGTGCCAGGATCGCCAAAGTTGGTGTGATTCAGGAGATTGAAGTACTCTGCGCGGAACTGGAAATAGCTGCCCTCGGTGATGGGGAAGCGGCGGGCGATGCTGGCATCCCAGTCGGCATACTGCGGCCCGACAAATGACCCTTTCACGATGCTCCCGTAGGTTCCCGGCGCATTGTTAGTGAAGCTGGCCGGGTTCAGAAAGGACTTACAGTGGGTTCCCGCTTTGCAGGCCGCGCCGCCGTAGGGCTCGCCGACCAGCACCGCGCGATCGCGCTGCTGTCCCGACCCGGAGTTGTTGGCCGCGTTCGAGATTATGGTCAGCGGATCGCCACTGCGGAACTGCACAATGCCCGTCATCTCCCAGTCGTTGAGCAGATAGCGCGCTCCGGCGGGCATATCGGTCAACACCTTCGGCTCGGCGTATACGAAGGACGCCGAGATGTTGTTGCGATGGTCGAAGTCTGTCGGCCCATAGTCGAGAGCGCGGAACCTGGACACCGTAATCGGGTAAACAAACGAGTTATTGGAACCAATCGACGTCGCTGCCTGGTTGAAAGGCATGTTATCCAGCGCTTTCGACCAGGTGTAATTGAACTGCCCGTTCAGGCCGTAGCGGATGCGGTGCTCGAGGGAGAACTGCATTGAGTTGTAATTGGTGTCGCCGCCGGTGTTGGCTGCCGTAATCGGCTGGGAATAGCAGCTGTTATTTGCCGTACAGCCCGGCTGGTTGTAGATGCGGGTTCCATTTACAAATGGATTCAGCTCGACGTCTTCCCACTCGTGACGGCTCTGTTCTCCCACATAGGCCAGACGCGCCGAGGTGCTGCCGGAGATCTGCTGTTCCAGCGCGATGTTATAGGAGTACGTCACCGGGTCCTGGAATCCGGAGAAGGGATCGAAGGTCAGGAACGCCTGCGGAGGAATGGCTGCGGTTGCCGGCGGAGGCTGCGGCGCCGGGAACGGGTTGGGCGTTCCATAGCTGCCGTAGGGGTCGGTGAAGGCGATCTTCGCGCCGCCCGCATTGGTCACGTCCACGTTGGTGATATAGGGCGAGGTGTTCGTATAAATGTTGAACAGCGTGCTGTTGATGCGGCTGTCGAAGAACATCCCTGCACCTCCGCGCAGCGCAGTCCTGCCGTTGCCGAAGACGTCCAGGGCGAAACCCAGCCGAGGCATGAAGTGGTCGTATTCCGAGGGAACCCCCTGGGGATCGAAGCCCGAATCGCCCGCGAAGCGGAGGCCGGCTGGCGCCAGCGGGTAGATGCTGGAGTGCGTGCCGGAAGCCCACGCGGACGGGAAGAAGCTCCCCATGCGGCCCTGAATCTCCTTCCAGGGAACGAAGGGCTCGTAGCGAACGCCGAAATCGAGGGTCAGGCGGCGGGTGGCCTTCCAGCTGTCCTCCGCATAGGCGCCGTAGAATTTCGCGCGCCCGTCGAAGAACTGCCCCGAGGCCTGGGAAAACTCGTAGACGTAGCCGAACAGGAAGCTGGCCATAGCATCGCCGGTGTTATTGGCGTTAAAGGTGAAGTTGCCTGGCTGGCGGTATTCGTTGTTCACGTCGATCTTGCTGACTTCGCCGTGGAAACCGAAGGACAGGCTGTGCGATCCCAGCTCCCAGCGCACATCGTCGGTCAGGGTGTAATTGGCGCGGGCAAAGTCGGCCAGCGGATTGCCGCCGATGGTGAAGTCGCCGGTTGTCTGGATCTGGTTGATCTGCTTATAGGACGGCTGCCAGATATTCACGCCCAGGTCGGCCGCGTCGATGCTGTTCCCGTTCGGTCCGCGGGTTGAATCCTCCAGCTGATAGCTGAGGATGAAGTTATTCAGCAGGTGCGGGCCGAAGGTGTGCGTCTCAGAGAACAGCGAGTTGTAGTAGTGGATCTGGGCAAAGTCCGCATAGGTGAGCAGGTCCTTCAGGTCCAAAACGCCGTTCAGCTTGTACTCATCGGAGAAATAGCGCAGCGTCATCTTGTCTTTCTGGCCGATGCCCTGATCGTAGCGACCCGTCAGCTCGCCCAGGTCGTAGTAGGAAGGAGCGGTAAAGGTGAAGGCGCCGTTGGCGTTGAGAGCCGAGGGCGGCGGCAGATAGGTCAGCAGCTTCAACGATGCCGAGCTGAACGCACCGGGGTTCACCTGGGTGGTATAGGTGCTGCCGGTTGGGGTACACGACTGGATCGCGGCCGGGTTCAGCGGATCGGTGAGGCACGACTTCTCACCGGAAAAGGTTCCGGCGAGTTGCGCGGTCGTCGGCAGGGTTGCGGCCGAAGCGCTCAGCGCCTGCTCGTGGTTGATGGTCTTCTGATAGCCGAAGAAGAAGTAGGCCTTGCCCGGGTGAAACAAGTGCGGAATCTCGAGTGGTCCCCCGATGGTGCCGCCGAACTGGTTCCTCTTCAGGGGATCGACCGTCTTGACCCCGTTGATATAGCTGAAGTAGTTCGCGGCATTGAAAGCGCGGTTGCGGAGAAACTCGAACAGATTCCCGTGGTAGCGTTCGGTGCCGCTCTTGGTGATGATGTTCACCACGCCGCCGGCATTTTGCCCGTACTCCGCGCTGTAGTTGCTGGTCTGGACGCTGAATTCCTGCACCGCATCGGGCATGGGGAAGGGCGCGTTGACGTTGGTGTATTCGTCGACGTTGTTGCCGCCGTCGAGCAGATAGTTCGTCTGCCCCACGAAGGTTCCGTTGGCGCTGATGGTGAAAGCCACGGGAAAGGTCTTGGTATTTCCCTGGTCGGCCTGGGCGGATGGGGCCACCGTCACACCCGCCACCTCTGCTGTGAGAGTCGCGGCGTTGCGTCCGTTCAGGGGCAGATTATTCACCTGCGACGTGCCGATGACGGCGTCGAGTGTGCCGGTCGTCAGGTCCACCTGCGCCGCCTGGGCGTTCACCGTCACCGTCTGGGTCGCGCTGCCCGGGTGCAGGGTCACGTTCGCGGTCAGAGCCGCATCCGCCCGCAGCTGCAAATTCGATTCGTGATAGGTTTCGAACCCGCCGGTCGTTACCGAGAGGCTGTAGACCGAGGGCGCCAGGCCGGGAAAGGTGAACGTCCCGGCTCCGCTGGTCGTCGTGCGGAACGAAAGGGCGGTGCTCACCTGGGTCGCCGTCACCTGGGCGCCGGGAACTACGGCGCCGCTCGGATCCGTCACCGTGCCGCTGATGCTGCCAAAGCCCTGCGCTGCTGCCTGTTTCGGCGTCGCGAACAGCAGCGCGCATGCCAGGGCTACCCAGCCCATCCGTCTGAGGAATCCGCTCATTGTTCTGCCTCCTAAAAATCTCACTGGCTGGCCTTTGGTTGATCTCGCGATGCCTCTGGAAGTGTCCACTTTCCGCGTCCAGGGACCGGAGCTTTAATTGGCCGAGGGGGTTGTATCGGAGCCAACGAAGGGGGCGTGAGACAAATACCGTCACAGACGGTCAGGAGCCTTGGGTATGTACTTGAGGGGAAGCCAGTTACAGATAGCAGCCGGTTTTGACAGGATCATCATTCCGTCGAAACGGCGAGGATGCGCGGTGGGCCGGGCGTTCCATCGGTCACCGTGGTGCCCAGCACAATTTGCAGAGTGCCCCGTGGTCCCGGGTGCGGCGCCTGCCGGGCCACCTGTTCCATCAGGCTGGAATCGGTCAGAAACTCCCCGGCCGTTTCGGTTCCGTAGGTGTACAGTCCGCCGATGACCACGACCGCATGGCCGGTCTCGGAGGACTCGATGCGCGAGATCAGCGCGTAGTCCTCGAGCCGGGGGCTGTTGATGCCGCGGGCGGGGTCGCGCGGCTGATTCGTGCCCCAGCTCCAGGTGCGCGCGCCAGGATTCCGGGCGTCGCGGATGTAGATGAGGTTCCGCTCGGGATCGAGGGCCAGGCTGTAGCGCAGGGGATGGGTCAGGCGCAGGCTCCACTCATTATTGAAGGCGCCAATCAGGACCACTGCGCCCTCGCGCAGGTCGGAAAAAGAGCTCACGCTCTCCCGGCGGATGAAGACCTTCTTTTGCTGCGCCTCGAGCGCGCCGACAACGCGGGCGATGGTCACCGCATCCGCGAAGGGCACGGTTGGATTGGGATCGGCGCTGGGAACCGGCGTGGCCTGGGCCGCGTTGCCGGTGGCGGTGGGAAGCGTGGGCGGACCGTGCGGCACGTCGCCCACCGCCAGCAGCACCGGCCCGGGCGTATCGAGCACCGGCTTCCAGAACAAAACCTCAGGCGAGGGCTTCTGCAGGCTGCGAACCGTGAGAAGCGCCGCGGCCACAAGCAAAACAGCCACGAACCCCGCGACCAGAAGCACGCGCCTGCGATGCGCTCGCGCGGGCTGAGTCTCCTCCGGAATCACCGGCTCCGGCAACAGGTCGGCGCCCCGCAAACCATCTCCGATTGCAGGGTGATCGGTCTCCGGTTCAGCTACCGCGAGGCTCGGCTCCGTCGCCGCCGTAAAGCGCGGGACGTAAGAGCCCGGCACCAGCCCGATCCTCAGCTCCGAACGATGCTTCTCGTCGCCGTAATAGATCGCGAGGCGCTTGCGCAGCTCGGTTGCTGCGGTCCGGACAATATGGTCGATGTTGGTGTCGTAGGAGAGAGAGCGGCCGAAAACCTCGACACCGATGGTGCGCTCCTTGATCTGATCGGAGCCGTTCAGCGCCTGGGTCACGACGTACCTGAGAAACTCGCTCGACCGCCGGCTGGAGCGGAAGACGTCGTCCTGCAGCATGACCTCGAGCTGGGCCAGGACCTTTCCCGGATCCAGGTCCACCGCAGAACTGTCCGGAATTTCGACCGCCCTCATGGCTTTATAGTGCGACGATTCTAGCATTGGCCCCTATCTTCCGGGCAGCCCGCGGCAAGCGGGTTTCACGCGCCCCGAGGGGCTACAATACGGGCGGCCTCCCTGCGCGGGAATTGTGCAGCCGGGCCTGAGACCAACCCTTGGAAACCATCGATTTTCGCAAACCCGCTTCTCGCCCCCGTCGTCTTCTCCTGCTTCTCATCGCCCTCATCCTCCTGGTCCTGTTCGGCGCCAGTACCCTGCTTTCCTGGTATGTGGATTCCAACTGGTTCGCCTCGCTGGGCTACGGGAGCGTCTTCTGGAAGAGCCTCGAACTGGGATGGGTGGCCTTCGCGGTCTTCTTCGCGGCGACCTTCGTGCTGCTTTATGGGTGGTTCCTCGCGCTGTCGCGCATCCATCAGGGCGATCTGCCTCACGACCGCTCCTTCTTCCTCGGACGCCAGCGGCTGAGTTTGCCGCTGCGCCGCGCTCTGCGCTGGATCGGGCTGCTCGTCTCGCTGATCATCGCCCTGATCAGCGGCGCCGCCATGATGGCGGAGTGGCCGACGTTCGCGCTGGTCCACGATGCCCCGCCCGCGGCTCACCCCATCCTCGATCCTGTCTTCGGCAAGCCGCTCAATTTCTATCTGTTCACCTTGCCCGCCTGGCAGCTGGTTGCCGGATGGCTGCTGGCCATGGCCATCTTCGCCGGTATCGGCGCAGCCGCCTTTCTGCTGCTGGCCGGCAGCAGCCGCGCCCTGAGCCGCGAGCGCGACACCATCTCTCCTCCTCTGCCGTGGCGGGGAGCCTCCATCGCTCTGTCCTTCCTGCTGCTGGTCATCGCCGTGCAGGTGTACCTGAGCCGCTTCACCACGCTGCTGGACACGCACACCATCTTCAGCGGCGTGAACTACACCGAAGCCCACGTGACCATTGCCGGCCTGCTCTTCGTGGCCATCGCTCTGGTCGTGGGCGCGGTGATCGCCCTGACCAATCTCTCCCGCTGGCCGCGGCCCAACCGTCTGGTCGCCGCCGTCATTCCTGCCATCGTGGTCTGGTTTGGCGTACAGATCGTTGCCTGGTATGTGAGCAGCTTCATCGTGAAGCCGAATCAGCTCGATCGCGAGCGTCCCTACATCGCGTGGAACATCGCGGGCACGCGCGCCGCGTGGGACCTTGACCGCGTCGCGACCCAGGAGTTTCCCGCCGATCCTTCGGTGCAGGCCGCCGACGCGGCCGGGAATCAAACCACGCTCCAGAACATTCGCCTGTGGGACTGGCGTGCCCTGCAGGACACCCTGCGCCAGATTCAGGAAATCCGCACCTACTACGATTTTCCCGACATCGACATCGACCGCTACACCCTTAACGGCCAGTTGCGCGAAGTGATGCTGGCTGCCCGCGAGCTGAATGTGGACAAGCTGCCGGACAGCAGCCGCAACTGGATCAACGAGAAGCTCATCTACACCCACGGCTACGGCATCACCATGAATCCGGTAAACGGCTTCACCCCGGAGGGCCTGCCGAATCTGATCCTCAGCAACATGCCGGTGCAGAGCACGGTTCCCAGCCTGGTCATCAACCAGCCGGAAATCTATTTCGGCGAGCTGACCAACACCGACGTTTACGTCAAGACCCGGCAGCCGGAATTCAATTACCCGCAGGGCCAGGCCAATAACATGACCGCCTACGCGGGAACCGGCGGCATCGTTCTCGGCAGTGGGCTGCGCCGCATCCTGATCGCGGCTGATCGCGGGGACCTGTGGAAGCTGCCCTTCAGCGACGACATCACGCCGGATAGCCGCCTGCTGATGCGCCGCAATATCCGCGACCGCGTTTCCACGCTGGCGCCCTTCCTCACCTGGGACGCCGATCCCTACATCGTCATCGGCGATAACGGCCGTCTTTACTGGATCATGGACGCCTTCACCTCCTCCGACAGCTACCCGGATTCCGCCCACTATCCGCTCGGCGACGGAACCGTGAATTACATGCGCAACAGCGTGAAAGCGGTCATCGACGCCTACACCGGCGCCACTACCTTTTACGTCTTCGACACGAAGGATCCGGTGCTGGGCGCCTGGCGGCGCATCTTCCCTTCGCTGTTCCGCGACGCCGCGCTGATGCCGCCCGATCTCCGCCGCCACATTCGCTACCCGCAGCTTCTTCTTGAAGAGCAGGCGGCCGTGTACGGCCTGTACCACATGAGCGATCCCGAGGTTTTCTACAACCGCGAAGATCTGTGGACGGTGGCCTCCGAGCTCGGCACCAGCGACTCCGGCGATCAGCAGCAGCAGAGCATGGAGCCGAACTATGTGCTGATGAAACTCCCCGGCGAATCGAGCACGGAGTTCGTCGAGATTCTGCCCTTCACCCCGGCCAATCGCAACAACCTCATTGGCTGGATCGCGGGCCGCAGTGACGGCGACCACTATGGCACGGCCATCGTCTACGACTTCCCCAAGACAAAATTGGTGGACGGGCCCATGCAGATCGAAGCCCGCATCGACCAGAACGCGCAGCTCTCGGGCCAGCTGACTTTGTGGAACCAGCAGGGCTCGCATGCGCGCCGGGGAACACTGCTCGTCATCCCCTGCGGCAAAGCGCTGCTGTACGCCGAGCCCATTTACCTGCAGGCGCAGCAAAGCCCGATGCCGGAGCTGCGGCTCGTGGTGCTCGCGCTGCAGGACCGGCTGGCCTATGGCCCGACATTTGAGTCCGCCATGGCGTCGCTGTTCGGCGGCGAGCCTTCAACACTTACCGGTTCCGGGCAGCCTGCGCAGGGAACGCAGCCCGCGAACGCACCGGCCGCGAATGGGAAAGCTCCCGATCGCAATGGATTGATCGCCACGGCAGCGCAGGATCTGGCCGACTACCAGCGGCTGACCGCCGAGGGCAAACTGGGCGAGGCGGGACAGAAACTCGAAGACCTGAAGAAGACGCTGAATCAGCTGCAGGCGAGTCCGAAATAGAACCGCCGTCTGATGGCGTCTCGAAGGGGGCGCTTTACATCTCGAGGTAAATCGCTCCGTCTTCCACGGCCAGCCCCACTTCGGCGGCTTTCGCCGCTTCCGCGAGGGCCGCGTCCAGCATCACCACCGGATAGCGGCTGACGTCGAGCCGGCGCATCAGCCCTTCGCCCTTTTTGCCCCCGGCGGTCAGGGTGATTTTCAGCCCGCGGCGCTTGCAACGCACCGCGGTCCCGTCTTCCAGCTTCACATTCATTGGTTTGATGAACGCGTCAATATAGTGGACGCCGATTCCGGACTTATCGTCGGTGTGGGGAGGAAGCTTCTCCGCCGCCGCCGCATTCACATCGCAAACTTTAACTTTCACGTTGCGCCACCTCGATCCCTTTCGATTCCAGAAACTCGTCCATCACTCGCCGGAAGGCGCGGATATGATCGGGGCTGCTGCCGCAGCACGCGCCCACGATGTTCGCGCCCGCTTCGAGCAGCGGCACCAAGCCCTGGACCATTTGCTCCGGCGATTCGTCGTAAATCACCTTCATGTTTTCGAGCCGGGGCTGACCTGCGTTGGGCTGCACCATCACCGGCAGACCGGTCACGCTGCGGTAGCGTTCGACCGCGGCCAACGCGCGCTGCATGTCCATCCGCGTGCCGCAGTTCAGGGCCACAATATGCGCCCCGTGCTCTTCCATGAACTCCGCGGCTTTTTCCGGCTCCACGCCCATCATGGTGCGGAAGGTCGAACCGTCCAGCGTGACATCGTAGGCCATCGATCCAATGACGCAGGGCGCGCCCGCCTGCTTCGCCGCCTCGATGCCCAGCAGCAATTCCTCCAGCGAGGTTTGCGTTTCGATGATGATCGCGTCGGCGCCGCCCGCTGCCAGAGCCGCGGCCTGTTCCTCGAACGCACTGCGCACCTGCGCCTCGGTGAACTCGCCGAAAGGCTCCATCAGTCCGCCAAACGGACCGATGTCTCCGATTACGTAACCGTCTTTGTTACCGAAGGCCTGGCGCGCGATCGCCACTCCGGCTCGATTGATCTCCGGCCCCTGGGCTGCGTTGCCGTGGCGGTTGAGCATGATACGCGATCCGCCGAAGGTGTTGGTCAGCAGGCACTCGGAGCCCGCCTTGACATACCGGCGCTGGATCCCGAGCACTCGCTCCGCATGGGTGAGGTTCCACTCCTCGCCGCAGTTGCCCTGTTCGAGGCCCGCCAGCATCAACTGTGTGCCCATGGCGCCGTCGCCCAGCAGCGGGCGGTCCCGGATCGCGTCCTGCAAACGTTTCTTCATTGTGATTCCCGATCTTCCTTCCCGCCCTGCGCCTGTTCCCGCTGTACCAGCGCGTAATGGATGGTTTCGAAGGCCAGCCCCCACTTGTGATCGCGGCTGGCCGAAGTGCAATGGCATCCCGCTCCGGCTGGCTCGCGCTGCCACGCCAGCACGGCATTCAGCTTTTCGCCGCGCAGCGGTTTTTCCTGCGCGATCGCTTCCATCAGCCCCTCGGGATTCTCGACATACTGGCACATGTGGGTGTATCCGGAGTCGCCAGCGGCGGGAGCGCATTGCTGTTCGCGAATCGGATACCCCTCCTCGCGCGGGCCCAGCTTTACGCGATAGTCGAAGGCCAGGGGGTGACCCATGTTGGTGCAGGTGGTCCCGTCGCAGCGAAACACCGCATCCAGCGAACCATCGTCGCGCGTCTCCAGGGAAAGCCGCTCCGCAGCCCAGCGGGCCAGCGCTTTGCGATTCACGCTGTACCGGGCGTCGCGATCGAGCACCGCCATGGCCGGCGCCGGCTCGCCACACGACCGCGGCGGACGCCGGTACGGTGCACGCCGGTAGCGGCATGGTCCGAAGGTGCAGCTTTCGCAGGGATTCAGCTCGGTCAGCCGCCGCATGCGATCCGTGTGCCGCGTGAGCCCGAAGACCGCCAGCTGCGTCTTCTTCGGCCGCAGCATGCCGGACTCGAGCACCTCTACCGGACCCGGCAACGGTTTGCGAGGGATTTGTTCGAGCAGCGCCAACAATTGCGGCTGCTGCGCCACGTCCCACTCCGGATAGCCGGGGCTGGCATGCGGCAGCACCGCCATCCGGTTCTGCTCCGCCCAGTCGCACAGCCGCGCTCCGGCCAGCGCCGTCAGGTGTTCCACCACCGCCGATCCGTAAATTTCGAGGAAGAAATACTCATCCGGCCGGTCCGCCTCCCAGCGCCGCCGCGCTTCCTCCTCTGCTTCGACGCCCGCGCTCACCGCAGCCAGAATCACGCTGTGCGCTTCGGCCTGGCGCAGCGTCTTCTCCAGCCGCTTACTCCGAAAGGTCGCGCCGTCGATGCACGCCGCCCCATCCGCCAGCGAGAAGCTCTGCGCCTGCCGCGCGTAGATCCACGGCCGCCCGTGCTGGGCGTACCAGGCGCGCGCCCACTCCGCCAGTTCCAGGGGACGGCCCTCCAGCGTCCATCCCTTGGGATAGCCGAGCAGGCGCGCATACTCCTCGGGCAGCACGCTGACCTCGCGCAGCACGTCGGCCAACTCCAAAATGTCGGTCAGCGTGCGCATGGCATCGGCTCCGCTGGCTTGAACTGGACGGGCTTGAACTGGCAGCCCTCCACGAAGAAATCGAAGAAGTGCGGATCGGTTTCGAGCCGGCAGTGCTGGACCTGCTGCACCAGCTCTTCCAGCTCCTGGCGCTTGGTCTTCGAGAGCAGTGCGATGGTCGCGCCTTCGATCGCGAGATTGCCCGCCTGCACAAATTTCGACGCGTCCAGCAGAGGCACCAGGCCGATGCGCTGCGAGGACTCAACCTTCAAATGGCGGCCAAATCCGCCCGCCAGATAGAAGACGTCGATGTCGTCGAAGTCGATGCCGTAGCTCGAAAAAACCACGTGTAGTCCCGCGACATTTGCGCCTTTGGCCTGAGCCAGCTCGTTGACGTCGCTCTCCAGCAGGAAGACATCGCGGTCCCGGTCGCGAAACAGCGTGACGCGGCGGACGTCGTCTTCGAAGCGGCCCATCTGGTTCATGCGCCCGGTGCGCAGCAATTCGCTCAGCGCGTCCACCAGGCCGGAGCCGCAAATCCCCTCGGGAGTGCCGCCGCCGATTACTTCCAGCCGGAATTCTCCGTTCTCACCGATCGCCACTTCCTCAATCGCGCCTTCGAGCGCGGGCATCCCGCAGGCAATGGCGCCGCCTTCAAAGGCCGGTCCCGCCGGACAGCTTGCCGCGAGAATCCGGTGCCGGTTGCCGACAATCAGCTCGGTATTGGTGCCGATGTCCATGATGGCGACGCGCCGCTCTTCGTGCGCCAGATCCACGGCCAGCATGGCTGCGGCAGCATCCGCACCTACATGTCCGCTGATGATCGGCGCGCCGTACACGCGCGCCTTCGGGTGGATTGGCAGCAGGCTGCGCAGACCGGTCTGCACCAGGCTGGTGGTCGCGCGTTTACCCTCTGCCCTTTCGATTTCCGTGATCGACCGGTAGGGGCTCTGCCCGATGGAGTGGACGCTCTGCCGGAAGAACAAATCCCGCATGGTCGAGTTGCCGACCACCACCATCTCGTAAATCGTCTTCGGATCGACGGGGAATTTCTCGATGGCGTGGGTCAGATACCCGGCCAGGGTGCGCAGCAGCAGCCGTCCCGGGTGCTCCGTGTCGTACGCGATCCGGGACATCACTTCCGACCCGCCAAAGCGCTGCGGATTCTCGAGCGAGGTATCGGCGATCAGCTCTCCGCTCTCGAGGTCGATCAGCCGCAGCACCACGGTTGTCGTGCCGAGGTCCATGGCAAGGCCGTGAATTGGCCCGGCGGAGCGTTCGACCTCGACGCCGTCGATCAGGATGCGATCGCCGTCGCGCGTCACGGCCGGATCGAGGTGCAGCGGGCGATTGCCCAATCCAAACGCCTGCCGCTCGATGCGCATCTGGCCGCGCCGCATGGTGTGGCAGCGCACGTGGCCTTCGGTGGCGGTCGCCGTTGTCTGGCAGGAGAGCCGGAATCTGCCCCGCAGATGCCGCTCCGCCTCGGTCATCGGCGAGAGCGCAGCCTCACCCTCTGCGATCTCGACCATGCACTCTTTGCACTTGCCCTGCTTGCGGCAGGAGGTCGGCACGTCGATGCCCAGCGCCTCGGCCTGGTCGAACAGCGACACGCCGGCCTGGGCTTCGGTGGTTTGTCCGTTGATGGTGAGGCTGACAGCCATTCGTGGAATGTACGACAAGGACTTAAGAAAAGCCCTTCGCTTCGAGCTCCGCCTTTACGGCGTTAGCGACCTCCTGCGCCGAACCTGCGCGCTCCCTCTCCTCGCTCCATTTCCACTGAGCCAGGTAGTCGTCGGCGGAAGTGAGCCCGCGTTTGGCGGCAAGGATGTCGATCTGCTGCATGAATTTCCCGTCCAGTTCCACGGTGACTTCGTCCTCGTCGTCCTCCACCCGGATCTGGGTGGGGACTTCCTGCCAGCAAAGAACCTTATAGACGGCCACGATGTTTATGCCTGCCCTGCCAGACGTAAAAACAAATCCACCGCCGCCGATGCGTTTGCGCCATAGCCGTCGGCGCCAATCTCGTCCGCGAACATCTGGCTAATGGGCGCGCCGCCCACCGCCATCCTGATTTCCGTTCGTCCTGCCGCATGGAAGCCATCAATCACCGTCTTCATGTACATCATCGTTGTGGTCAGCAGCGCGCTCATTCCGATGATGGTGGGGCTGCACTTGTCCGCGGCCGCCATGAATTTCTCCAGGCTCTGGTCCACGCCGATATCGTGCACTTCGAAGCCCGCGCCTTCGGCCATCATGCCCACCAGGTTCTTGCCGATGTCGTGCAGGTCGCCGCGCACGGTTCCCATCAACAGCACGCCCTTCGGTTTGGTTACGCTGTCTTTCGAGGTGAGCAGCGGTTTGAGCACTGCCATCCCGGCCTTCATGGCCCGCGCCGCAATCAACACCTCCGGCACGTAGAGCACGTTGTGCTTGAAATCCTCGCCCACCACGCTCATGCCGGCAATCAGTCCTTCGTTCAGCACTTCCTGCACGGTCCGGCCCTCGGCGAGAGCTTCCTTCGTCATCCGCTCGACCTGGTCGGCGTTGCCCTCATAGAGGTATTGGTTCATCAGAGCGTAATCGGGCATCTGTCCTTCCTTCGCTACCTGGCCGCTGTTACTACGCCCGCGGAGCGTTTCGCGTTGAATTCTTCCAGCGCTTCCAGCATGGCCAGGATGTTCTCCTTCGGCATGCCGGGACTGGTGCCGCCGCCCACCGACAGGATGATCCCTTCGCCGCCCGAGCCTTCCAGCACCTCGAGCGTCTCGTCCTTCACTTCCTCCGGCGTGCCGCGCACGCCAATCTCCAGCGGATTCACGTTCCCCATCAGGCACATGCGGTCGCCCACGCGCCGCTTTACTTCGGTGATGTGCCGCTGCTTGCCCCAGTTCAGCACGTTAAAGCCGGTGTCGGGCAGGTGATCGAGGCAGGCATCCACTTCCGCGTCGTTGTGATACAGCTTCACCCAATCCTTCGGGAACGCGTCGCAGATGCGCTTCAGATAAGGATGGGCAAACTCCAGGTAGTGCTCCTCGTTGATGAAGCCGACAATGTCGTCGAGGATGAAGATGCTCTCGACCCCATCCCCCATTACCTTCTGCTGGGCCTTGAGCCAGTCGATGATGACCCGGGTACACAGGTCGATGAGCTTGTGCGCGCCCTCGGGGTTCTCCACCAGGTCGATCATGAACTCGGTCGTGCCGCGCACGAAGCCTGCCGTGCACAGCGGCCCGCGCGAGGTCACCATGGGCAGGATGTAGCCGGCGTCCAGGATCCGCTGCCGCGCCATCTTGATGCGGTGCAGGGTGAGAGCGGCGAAGCCGTCCGCCTCCACCTCATACTCGGGCAACTGATCGAGGTCTTCGAGGTGGTAGAGCATGCGGTACTCGCTCGGCGTATTGTCCTGCCAGAACTTGATTTTGGCGCCCAGCACCGAGGGCTCGGCGGCCATGCCGTACTCCATCCACCAGGAGGGAATGAAGATGATGTCGGGGAACTCCTGCATGATTTTCAGATTCGACTGGAACCACAACTCCGGATCGAGGAAGTAATCCAGGTGCTGGATGCCGAGGTACCCGGGAATCCAGGGGCTGTCGATAATCAGCGCCAAGGGGATTTTGTCCATCTTCTCCCGGCGCGCGGCGCGCTTAAAGATTTCCCATTGTTCTGGAAGCATACTTAATCCTCTCGGCCGGCCGAATACCGGGGTGCCACCCGGCGGGACCTGACTCTCCTCTGCCCCTCAGGAACTGCGGTTATCCGTACCGTACCGTCCCAGCCCGTCGAGGCGTCGCGGATATTGTTGTAACACAAAACAAATGCCGCTACCCAGGGCAATTCCGCCGTCGCTCACCGATGGCGCCCGGGGTGTCCGGGGCTTTGAAAGCAAAGGGGCTGCCCTACTGGGAAGAGGGCCGGCAATCCCCTCCATCATAGCTTCCGCTGAGGAGCCCCGAAGGGCGGTTCCGCTGTCCCGCGACGAGCCGGCCAGCCCGGCCGCGATGCCCGGCCCTGCGCCGTTTCACGCCTGGGTCATCAAAATAGCTCCAAACAGGTCGCGCAAAGCGCCAAAGATTTGCGACAATGGGGGCCCCGCCGAGCAGGTCCTCCGCACGACGGTTCGTCCAGACATGGGTGTGGGTCGCTCAGGCCCTCGCGACCCGCATGCGCTTGTTAGGTACCAGCCATGCCGGAAGGCCGGAGGATCGGCAGATTTCTCCAACCCCGGGGAGGGGTGTCGCCGCCATGAAGTGCCCTCTTCTTTCCGTCGCTTTCTTAGCAGCCGGACTTTCATTCGGCTCCGGGTCACCGGCCTTTGCCGCCGCCCATTCCGCCGCCCCCGCCACGCCCGCCGCGGCCGCTGCGGCAGCTGCGGCAGCTGCCGGGGGAGGCTCGCCGGCGGAAACCGTCAGCATTCCTGGTCCGCTGCGATCGTTCCTGCGCATGGCCGCGGTCAGCCAGGAAGTTCCTCCGGACAATGTGCTGCCTTTGCTTTCGCGCACCGTCTCGCTCTACGGATACCAGCTGGGCGGGGAGACGGAGTTTCTGCATCTGCTCACCCGCTACGTGCAGTTCGCGCGTGAGCTGCAGACCTTCGCGGACTCTCAGGGCGCCATCCACGTCGAGGGATGCGCTGATGCCGCTCGCCTCGTGCAGGTCCTCGGCTACCGCTTCCAGCGGACGTGCGGGCAAAAGGACGCCTGGCTGATCACCGACAATCCCGACCGCGCCTTCCTCACCATCGACTCCGGCTTCCCGCTCACGGCTCTCGAGGAAGCCATGCAGAACCACGCTCCCTTTGCCTATTCGTTCCCCGCAACCCAGGTGCCCGTCCTCTTCAACGAAAAAGCGTGGACCGGCCTCGATCCGCGCGACCGCCAGGCCGGGCCGAATCTGATCGACGAGCTGCTCCACGATCAGAATCTCGACCGCCTGTACTGGGCCTTTTCGAAAGATGACGGCGAGACGCGCGACACGCTGCTGCGGGCGCCGGGGCTGCGCGCCTTGCTGCCGATCGCTCCGGCTCTCGATTTCTACAGCAGCCAGATCACCATCCACGATGGGCGGATTCTGCTGCCGGGAGGCCCCGACTCCGATCATGACTGGCAGGATTTGGTGGGCGTCACGCCTAATTCCGGTGGCGAATTCACGCGCCGGCTCCTCATCAAGGATCGCGGCTGGCTGGCTGCGTATTTCGACGCGCTCTCCCGCGTCTCCTCCGCGCAGCAGGTCCATCTCCTGCACGGCCCGCGGCTGCGCCGTCTGTACGACGTCTATCGAACGGCCGGCGCCGGCAACAGCGCAACCCGCGGCGTCTTCCCCCGTAATGCCGACCTGCTGATGCTGATGAGTGGCCTTTCGTGGCAGCCCAATGGCGACATGTACATTCCCGGCTCGCTGCCTGCGTGGAGGGAGATCCTCACCCTGCCCTCGAGCCCGAAGATGGTGCAGCAGTGGGTCAGAACGGCCCGCACCTGGGACAGCTCCGAGCAGCTCCTCATCTCGCTCATTGCGTGCAGCGCCTTTGACACCGACATTGGGCCCTCGCAGATTTATCTCACCCTCAACGCCATCGACGCAGCCCGCGGCTCTCAGCCTCATCTTTCCGACGCCACCGTCCGCCTGCTGGCCGAGAGGTACGCAGACTTTCACAGCTGGTATCTGATCTTCTCCGAGTTCCCACAGCTTGACGACGGCTCCATCACGCAGTTCGTCAAGTCCGCCGAGACCGTCGGCTCGATCGGCAACAGCGCCCTGCGGGCCAACGCCATGGGCGCCTTCCAGGCCAATGTCGGCCTGTGGGAGATCCTCGCCCGCCAGCACCAGATTCCTCCCGAAAAGATGGCCGCCTCGTGGATGGCGGTGGTCCAGCCCTTCGCGTCGGCGGAATCCTCCACCCAGCTTTTTGAAGCAGCGCGCGGCTCGCTCAATGCGTTGCTGACCGCAGCGGGCGGCACTTCCAGCATGTCGCAGGACCAGGTGATCAACCTGCTGGCCGGGCCGTCGCAGACCACGGACGTGGGCCGCCGGGTGCGCGATAATTTGTCCCAGCGGATGCACTCGGTTCTCGACGATCAGCGGCTCGTTTCCCTCGACACGCTCTTCGGCCTCTACGACGGCCTCGACGGTATGGCGCACGGGACGGCGACCGCCGACCAGCTGCTGCCGCTGGCGGGAAACCTTCGCGATTTCGAGATGCCGCGCGCCATCTTCACCAACAGCGAAAAGATCGCATGGGCGCCGGGCATCTACACCAGCCGCCACACCGAGCTGCAGGTCCGGACGAACCTGACGAAAGTTCTCCAGTCCAACCCATCCGCCGCTCAGCTCGAAGCGGCCCGCGCCGAGCTCACGCCTTTCCTGCGCGACACGCTGGTCGGCCTGAACTACGCCTACTACGAACCGCCGGGCGCGCAGGTTCTGCACCACAATCCCCTGTTCGTCCGGTCACATGACTTCTCCGGCAGCTCCATCGTCGGCTACAACCAGCTCTGGGATCCGCCGACCCTGATCGGCATTGGTGTGACCGCCGGGGGCGGCGCTTACCTGGTCGGGTCGCTCGCCGACCTGCCCTACGCCCTGGCCAGCACGGAAGAGGACTTCATCGCTCCCCAGCATGTGCAGGCGCTCATCTGGCGCGCCGTCGTTCCCGGCATTTTGGTCGGCGCCGTGCAGCCGCGCTGGTGGTCCGTAACGCAGCAGGAGATGCACGCCACCGCACTCTATCAGCGCGCCGGCGAGGAGCTGATCACGGCCGCTGCCGGCAACGCCGATCTTCGCGCCCACGTGCTCGAGATCCTCACCACTGCTATGGCTCCGCAGCGTCTCGAAACGGTGCGCGCGGCCCTTCTGCACGCAAATCAACTCAGCGACGCCCTGGGGACGATCACGCCGGCGGAGAAATTCATTCTCGCCGCGCAATTCCGTATCCGCTATCCGGCGCAGGCGGCCGCCTCGGGGCCGGCCAGCACTGAGCTCGACGCGCTGGTGCGCCTGGATCCGGCGGACGCCAGCGTAGAACGCATTTCTCAGGACTTCGGCAGTCCGCATCCCACGCTCGAGCAGACCAACGCCTGCTCGATTCTCGACATGAAGCCGCTGCCCGCCTTCGCGGGCGCTCCCAACCGGCTCATCGGCGAGTCGTGGGAGTCCACCAATCTCTACTGGGCGCGCATTGCCGACGAGATGGGCTACTCGCCCACGATGCTCAACATCCTTGTTCCCGAGCTGAGCCGCCAGATGGTCGCGCGCATCTTCGCCACCGATCTGGAAGACTGGCCGGCCCTGCTGCGGGCCATGCGCCAGACGGGCGACGCGTTTCGTCAGGGACAGATCAAGATTGCGGCCGCGGATGCTCTTCGCGAGCCGGAACATTCAGCCGGGTCAGGGCAATGAGGTTCAGCATGCCAGGGAAATCCATCCTCTCCGTTGGTCTTTGTGCGAGTGTCTTCGTCCTTGTGGCTGCGGTTGGCCACCAGCCCGCGGCACAGGAAGACAACTCGCGGATTTTCGTCAACGTCGTCCTCGTGCAGCTGAACGTCGCCGTCACCGACAAGAAGGGCAACTACGTCCGCGGCCTCAAGCCTTCGGATTTTCTGGTAACCGAAGACAGCATCCCGGAAGCTATCTCCTCCTTTGAAGAAGGCGGCGAAGTGGCGGCCAGTATGTCTGCTCCCGGCTCCACTCCGCCCCCGGGAGTGGCCAGCGCGCCGCCCGCCGAGGGCGCTGCGCCCCCGGCTCCTGCGCCGGATACTGCCGCGGCTTCCGTGGACTCCGGCATTCCTCACTTCGAAGGCGCCAGCGTCTTCATTCTTTTCGACACCAGCGACTATATGTATCGGCAGTTCGTCTTCGCGCAGGATGCCATCGCCGGCTTCGTTCGCTCCATGCAGGGCGCCGACAAGATCGCCTTCTATTCCTACAGCCGCGATCTGTCCCGCGCCACGGCACTCACTTCTGACCGCAGCCTGGTGCTGGGCGGGGTACGCAGCACCGTGGCCGGCGACGAAGCCGCCCTGTACAACTGCCTTCTGCTCACGGTCCGCGATGCGGCGCAGCTCCACGGCCGCAAAGCGATCGTGGTTTTCTCCAACGGACCCGACAACGCCAGCTCGGTGCCTCCTGAAGACGTGGAAGAGCTGGCCCAGTCCACCGGCACCATCATCTACATCGTCAGCACCCGCCTCGCCGAGCAGGAGCCGGTCTCGACGGCGGTCTTCGAGCGCATGAGCCGAGCCACCGGCGGCAAAGCCTACTTCGCCAGAAACTGGGAAGACGAGCGGCTGGCCTTCGCTTCCATTCGCGACGACCTCTCGCATCTCTACACGCTCAGCTACTACCCCAAGCCCAACCCGAATCGCGGCTGGCGGAGGATTACTGTTCGCCTGGCGGGCAAAGATCTGGAGAAATACCGCGTCCGCACCCGCGACGGCTATCGCCTGCTGCAGCAATCGACGCTCATGTCGGAGTCGGCTTCGGCTCGCTGATCAGGCCGCGGCGCCGGCGGGAGCGCGCTACCCGTGCCGCGGGCGCCGCATCAGCAAGATCACGGGCGTGGTGGCCAGAAATAAGTAGCCCATCAGGTGGAACACGTCCGCATAGCTCAGCAGCGCGGCCTGTTGCTGCAGCATTTGATACAGCAGCCCGCCCGCCTTGTGCTCCGCCGTCGCCGCATCGAACCCATGGTTCTGAAAGAACGGGGTCAGGCCGCCCACCCCCTGCTGCTGCATCCGGCTCGACGCAGTCAGGGATGAGCCCATCACGCTCTGGTGAAACTGGGAGCGTCTCGCGACCCACGTGGTCACAAAGGAAATCCCGACGCTCGACCCGACATTCCGCATGGTGTTGTAGAGGCTGGTGGCGTAGCCCATCTCCTGGTTCGACACCGCGCTCATGGTCAGCGTGGTGAGCGGCACAAAGAGGAAGGCCATGCCAATCCCCTGCATGATCTGGTCCTCAAAAATGTCCCAGGTGCCCGACTCGAGCGTCATGTGCGAGTAACCCAGGAACGCGCCACCCGCCACCACGAAACCGAACGCGAGCATCCATCGACCGTCCCACCCCTTGCCCAGCAGGTAGCCCACCAGCGGCATGCACAGCGCGGTGCCGATCCCGCGCGGACTGTTCCAGAGACCTGCCGTTGTCGCCGTCCATCCGAGCAGCGTCTGCATAAACAGCGGCAGCAGCACCAGGCTGCCATAGAGCACGAAGCCCATCAGCGTGGCCAGCCCGATGCCCGCCGCAAAGGTGCGCGAGCGCAGCAGCCGGAAGTGCACGACCGGATCCTTGGCCGCCAGTTCGCGAATCACAAACGCCGCCAGGAACCCCAGCGCCAGCACCAGCAGCACGCGGATCAGCGTCGACCCCATCCAGTCCTTCTCCTGCCCCTTGTCCAGCAGGATTTGCAGCGAGCCCATGCCCACCGCGAGCATGCCCATGCCCCAGCCGTCGATGCGCATCCACTGCCGCCGCCGGATGTAGTGCGGGTCGAAGACGTACTGCGAGATCAGGATCAGGCTCAGCGCGCCCACCGGCAAGTTGATGAAGAACACCCAGCGCCACGACCACGTGTCGGTGATCCAGCCGCCGAGAGTCGGCCCGAGGATCGGGGCCGCGATGATGCCCAGACTCCAGAAGGCCATCGCCTTGCCCTGCTCGCGGCCGGGAAACTCCTCCAGCATCACCGCCTGCGACAGCGGCTGCAGCGCGCCGCCCGTCGCGCCCTGGATGATGCGGAAGACGATCAGCGCCGGCAGACTCGGCGCCAGCCCGCACAGCAGGCTCGACACCGTGAAGCCGCCCACCGCGGCCATCAGCAGCCGCTTCCGCCCCATGTAATTCGCCAGCCACCCGGTGATCGGGAGAACGATCGCGTTCGCCACCAGGTACGAGGTCAGCACCCACGTCGCCTCGTTCACGGTGGATGAGAGCGACCCCGCGATGTGCGGCAGGCTGACGTTGACCACCGACGTGTCCAGCACCTGCATCACGGCGCTCGACATGACGGCAACCGCCGTCCACCAGCGATGCGGCTGGATTCCATCGAATGGTCCAGGGGGGCCCTCCGAGGGTCTGACGGGCCGGGAAACATCCGCAGATGGAGCCATCGTGGCGATGCTTCGATCTTCGGCGCGCCAGGCCCGCAGGCGCTGTAATCGCCATCACGCAGGCGCACTGCTGTGAAACCCGTCTGCAGGCAAATTTTGAAGGGTGATTACAACTCGGTTGTCGTATTCACGGCCCGGGGAAAATAGTGCCGCAGTCCGATCCGCAGAATCTCGCCGATGCGGAAGTTGATCAGCCGCCGGGGCCAGAACAGCTCCTTCTTGTCGCATACCGTGGATTGGCTGAAACGCGCCACTTCGCCCTTCAGATCCGCTTCCAGACGGCCATCGTGGTTGGCGATCCGCCGCCGCAGCTCGCGCGCCTCGCGAATGCGGTGCGCCACCCGCATGCCGCGCCGCCGCGTCACCCGCCCGTATTCGAGCTTCAGTTCATTCAGCCGCTCCGCCGCGTCGTAGGTCGCGTCCACCAGTTGCGCCCGGGTCATCGCATCCGTCTCGTAATTCAGAATCGACTCCCACGAGGGCTGCACCAGCAGCTGCCGGTGCTCTTCCAGGGTGCGCGCAAAGAAACGGTAGCCGAACGCTTCCGGATCCTCGAAGGCTCGGCTGCCCGGATCGACAAAGGGCCCCACCGGCGAGATGAAGCAGGACAGCCGTTTGTCGTACGTCCCGAACAGATGCCCGCAATACGTCACCGTGTCCATCACAGACTGGTGGCTCTGGTGGGGAATTCCGATCAGGTAGAACACGTCGATGCGGCTGCAGCGCAGAGCCAGCGCGGCATCGAGCGAGGCCTCGAACACTGCGTTTTCATAGAGCGGCTTTCGCCCCAGGGAGCGCCGCACTTCCGGATCATGGCTGTCGGGGCTCACTTCGAGGCTCCAGTGGGCGACCGAGTCGTCGATTCGTTTGAGAAAATCCTTTGGCGGCGGGGCAAAAAACTCGAAAACGATTTCGTTGTTGATGGTTTCCCGGCTCAGGCAGTCGAGCAGCTCTTCCCCATGCGCGTGGCCGCCCTGCAGCAGATCGCCCACCAGGAACACCGGCGCTTTGGTGATCCGCGCGATCGACCGGATGTTCGCGGTCAGGCTGGCGGGGCTGCGAAAGGCGGGCCGGCGGCGGTTGGTCAGGTGAACGCAGGTGCTCTGCGAGCTGCCGCAGGTCGCGCACTGGTGCGCGCATCCTTTGGCGGTGAACACCGCGGTGATGGGGTTGTGCCACCAGCGGCTGAACGGCATCACGCTGCGCAGATCGCCGTGCTCCATCACCATCTCGATCATCCTGTCAGGACGCAGGTCGGCATAGTCGAGGGTAGGCGGGGTAAAGGTGTGCGGATTCACCTGCGGCAGCCCATGGTGCTTCCATGTGAGGTTGGGTACCGCGCGCAGCTTTTCCGGATCGCCCAGCCCCTGCAGCAGTTCCAGCAGCGGCGGCTCGGTGCTGTCCCCGCGCAACACGTAATCGACCTGGGAATAGCGGATCAGCTCTTCGTGAAAATAGGTCGCGCTCAGCCCGCCGAAGATGACCGGCACGTCGGGAAGCACCTGCTTCACGATCTTCGCCACTTCCAGCGATCCGTGCGCGTGGGGCAGCCAGTGGAGATCGATGCCCACCGCGCGGGGGTGAAACTTCTTCAGGAAGCGGGGCACGTCGAACCGGCGACTCTCCATCATGCGCAGCGCCAGGTTCACGATCCGCACCCGCATCCCGCGATCGTGCAGGTAGCTGGCCATGGTCAGGAAGCCCAGCGGATACATCTCGAAGACCGGCGACGAGGGGATCAGATCGCTGAGCGGCCCATACAAAATGGCCTTTTCCCGGAAGTCATAGACGCTGGGCGCGTGCAGCAGAAGAAGGTCCAGGTCAGGCTCCGCTCGGCCCATTACGCGCACCTCGCGCGCATGCCGGAAACAGCCGGGGAAAGCGTCCGCCATCGAGCCAAAACGCGGATGAGCCTGGCATTGCGGGGCATCTCAAGGACCACCATAGACTTAGCCTGACCCAGCGATCTGCGGATCTACAGCGATAACCATCACATCGCTCGCCGCCGCACGTTCCGAAAGTAATCAAGAGGCCGTATCGCGCCACATCGGGCGCCTTTCCACCACCCCCAGCCAAAACCTGTATTCTTCCCCTACCCTGCAGTCGGCCCAGTCTGTGGAGGAAACCTCATGCTCCTGCTCTGCGCCTTTCTTGTCGGCCTGGTCGCCGGCCTCCGTTCCATGACCGCGCCCGCCGTCACCAGCTGGTGCGCGCATCTCGGCATCATCGTGGTCGCCGGAACCCCGCTGGCCTGGATGGGCAGCCGCACGGCGGTTATCGTGCTCACGGTTTTCGCTGTGGTCGAACTCATCTACGACAAGCTGCCCTCCTGCCCCAGCCGCAAGGCTCCGCCAGGATTCATCGCCCGCATGGTTGCCGGTGCGCTCTGCGGCGCCACCCTGGGAGCGGCCAGCCACGCGTACCCAGCCGGCATTATCGCGGGCATCCTCGGCGCGCTCGCGGGAACGTACGGCGGATCGGCTGCCCGCGCCAGGCTCGCTGCCGCTTTCCATCGCGACTTGCCCGCCGCGCTGTTCGAAGACGCCGCCGCCATCCTCATCGCCGTCTTCGCTATCCTGAAGCTCCAATGAAATTCACTTTTGATGCCATCGTTGTGGGCGCCGGCCAGGCCGGACCTCCCCTCGTCGGCCGCCTCACCGCCGCCGGACGCAAGGTGGCCATGGTGGAGCGCAAGCTCTTTGGGGGAACCTGCGTCAACAACGGCTGCACTCCCACGAAGGCCTGGGTGGCCAGCGCCCACGCCGCGCACCTCGGCCGCCGCGGGAACGACTTCGGGGTGAGCGCCGGTCCCGTCACCGTGGACATGCGCGCCGTCAAAGCCCGCAAAGACGCCATCATCGAAAAAGCCCGCGCCGGCATCGAGAAGACTCTCCGCGAGAACAGGAACTGCACCGTCTTTACCGGAACGGCGGCCTTCGCCTCGCCCACCACCATGCGCGTGGGCGACGACCTTCTCGAAGCGCCGCAAATCTTTCTCAACGTCGGCGCGCGCCCGACGGTTCCCAGGATGCCGGGCGTCGATTCGGTTTCCTTCCTCACCAGCACCACCATCCTCGACCTCGACGAACTGCCCGCTCACCTGGTTGTGATCGGAGGCGGCTACGTGGGCCTCGAGTTCGCCCAGATGTTTCGCCGTTTCGGGTCCATGGTCACGGTCATCGACAGAAATCCGCGGCTCGCCGGGTCCGAGGACGAAGACGCGTCCCGGGTGATCCACGACATCTTCGCCTCTGAAGACATCGACATCCGCACCAGCGCCAACTGCATTCATCTGGAGAAAAGCGGCAGCGGCATCCGCGCGGGCGTCGAGTGCGATGAGGGCGCGCCGCACGTCGACGGCTCGCACGCCCTGCTCGCGGTAGGCCGTGTGCCGAATACCGATGACCTCAACCTCGCTGCCGCAGGCATCACGCCGGACGAGCGCGGCTTCATCCCGGTCGACGATCAGCTCCGCACCGGCGTTCCCGGCATCTATGCGATCGGCGACTGTAACCGACGCGGCGCCTTCACCCACACCTCCTACAACGACTTCGAAATCGTGGCCGAGAATCTTCTGGATGGCGCTTCCCGCCGCGTTTCCGATCGTATCCCCGCGCACGCCCTCTACATCGATCCACCGCTGGCCGGCGTCGGCATGTCGGAAGCGGAAGTGCGCAAGTCGGGCAGGCCGGCGCTCATCGGCTTCCGCGCTATGACCCGAGTGAGCCGCGCCATCGAAAAGGGCGAGACCTTCGGCTTTATCAAAGTTCTCGTCGATGCGGAATCGCAGCACGTTCTTGGCGGCACCGTCTTCGGCACCGGCGGCGACGAGGCGGTCCACTGCATTCTCGCCGCCATGTATGCGCGCCAGCCCATCACGCTTCTCACCCACATGGTCGCCATCCACCCCAACGTCGCCGAGCTCGTCCCCACCACGCTCGAAGACCTCAAACCCCTCGAGTAGCGATGCTGCGCATTCCCTTTGACGAGCTGGCCTCCACCCTCGCCGGCATTCTTACCCGCCTCGGTTTCGAGTCCGAGCGCGCAGTGCTCTGCGCGCGTCTCTTCGCGGAAACCACCTGCGACGGCGTCTACTCGCACGGCGTCGAGCGCTTTCCCCGCTTCCTCGCCATGATCCGCAACGGCTCTGTCGATATCCATGCGACGCCGGTGCTTGTCCACGCGGCCGGCGCCCTCGAGCGATGGGACGGCCGCGGCGGCGTGGGCAATCTCAACGCTTTTGCTTCGATGGACCGCGCCCTCGCGCTCGCCCGCCAACACGGCATGGGCTGCGTCGCTCTCGCCAACACGAATCACTGGATGCGCGGCGGCACCTACGGCTGGCAAGCCGCTGAAGCCGGCTCGATCGCTCTCTGCTGGACCAACACCCTCGCCAACCTGCCGCCGTGGGGAGCGGCGAAACCCGCGGTCGGCAACAATCCCCTCATCCTTTCGGTGCCGCGTCCCGACGGACCCGTCATTCTCGATATGGCGATGTCGCAGTTCTCCTACGGCGCGCTGACCCGGTATCAGCAGAAAGGCGAGTTGCTCCCTGTGGATGGCGGCTTCGACGCCCAGGGCAATCTCACCCGCGATCCCGCCGCCATTGAAGCCTCACAGCGGCCTTTGCCGATTGGTTATTGGAAAGGCTCCGGCCTCGCCATGCTTTTGGATATGATGGCCGCGCTGCTCTCCGGCGGCCTCGCCACGCACCAGATCCCGACCGACCCGCTCAGGGAAACCGGCCTCTCCCAGATCTTTCTGGCGATCGACCTGGCCGCCGTTTCTTCACCTGAGGAATCTGCGCGCGCATCCGATGCCATCGTTGCCTCGGTCGTCGAGGCCGGGGCAAGCGTTCACGGCAGCGTCCGTTATCCGGGTCAGCAGATCCTCAACACGCGCGCCGACAACCGCGCGCACGGCATCCCGGTCCGCGCTGAACTCTGGGACGAGCTGCGCCGCCTTTAAGCGGAGCCGCGCCACGCCACTGCGGACAACCCTCGAAGCTACGAAACAATCATCTGCCGATTCGACTGCCACGCGGCCGCGTTTTCGTCTTCGACGAGGCGCCGGTGCTTCTGTTTCCACGCCTTCAGTTCCGCTTTGGCCTGCATGGCCCACGCAATCGCGATTCCCAGGACTGCTACGAACACGAACGAAGCAGCAAAAACTACCAGGACGATCCGCATACGTCTTCCCTCACCCGTTGAAATGGGGCGCAGCCCTCCGTATGCGGCCTCGCATTGGAAGCGCATGAGAGTCGGACTCGCCTGGTGAAGTACATATGCAAGATGAGGACCACAGTCGGGCCGCATTCCCCAAACCGGGGACTCAGCAGAGTAACGCTCGTCACCCGTTCAGGGCGCCATCGGCGGACCCGGCGTCCCGTCCGACCACCGCGCCACCCAGACAATGAGGATCGTCGCATGTTCCTCGGGGTCGTTCGCCGCGATCACCGGCGAGCCCGTCAGATTCGCACCCCAGCTCGCCGCCGCATCGCCCGAAACGAAAAACATCAGGTGCGGATGCCAGTTGCGGCCCTGGTCGGTGAGGTACTGCTGCTTCGACAGCATGTAGCACATCGCACCCGGCTCCAGCGCCGGCAGATGCCTGCTGTCGAAGGCCGACTCTGTCGCCTGCACAATCTCGGCCTTCGACTTTCCCGCCAGCACCAGGTGCGTCTTCATCAGATAGATCGGCGCAAAGCTCCTCGCAGCCGCCGGATTGAAGCAAATCGGGCCACGCACTTTTGGATTCCAGAACTCCGAATTGTCCGTCGTCGCGCCCCACGATCGCTCCACAATGCAAAGAAAGCCATTCGTGCCCTTCACCGCCGTCGTATATCCCTCCCGTCCCAGCACCATCACTTCGGCTCCCCTGGCAACGGAATCGGGAGCCGCGCTGCGGGCCACGGCAATCTCCGTATCCTCCGGCATCCGATACTGATCCAGCGGAGCCATGGCCGGATACGCGGCCTTTCCCGGCTGCGCTCCAGCAAACGAAGCAGCGCCCAAAAAGACAACCTGGATCAGAAGCACAAGGGCCAGGATCGTGGCATTCTTCCGCATGGTGATTCTCCGGACGGCAGACTGAACTCAGGATGAGAAAGAACGACGGGGAGGTAGCAGCGATGCTAAATCAGCCCGGAAATACGGTCAAACTTCGCCGCGCCCGCCAACCAGCATTTGTTCGATTGAATCCGATCGGCGCCCCCGACGTCGGCGGGACTAACCTGAAGACAAGATGCGCGCCGCCGTCCTCCACCATCCCGCCCCGATCGACAAACGCCCGCTCGCACTCGAAGACATTCCCATCCCCGCGCCCGGCCCGGGCCACGTGCTCCTGAAAGTCGAAGCCTGCGGCGTGTGCCGCACCGACCTGCACATCACCGCCGGCGAGCTCAAGCCGCTCCACGACGCCATCACCCCCGGCCATCAGATTGTCGGCCGCGTCGAAACAATCGGCCCCGGCGTTGCCTCCATCGCACTCGGTGCCCGCGCCGGTGTTTCTTGGCTTGGCGGCACCGACGGCACCTGTCCACTGTGCCGCAAAGGGCGCGAAAACCTCTGTGACCACCCCACCTATACCGGCTACTCCGTCAACGGCGGCTACGCCGAATACGCTGTGGCGCGCGCCGACTTCCTGATCCCGCTGCCCGAAGACAAGCCCGCTGCCGATCTCGCCCCGCTGCTCTGCGCCGGCATCATCGGCTTTCGCAGCCTGCGCGTTGCGGAAGCGCAATCGGGCGATCGCGTCGGACTCTTCGGCTTCGGCGCCTCCGCTCACCTCGCCATCGATGTGCTGCAATCCTGGAACTGCGAAGTCTACGTCTCCACCCGCGGCGCCTCGCACCAGCAACTGGCCCGCAGCCTCGGCGCCGCGTGGGTGGGCGACGCCACCGAGCGTCCCCCTGTCCCGCTCGACTGCGCCGTTACGTTCGCGCCGTCGGGCGACGTCGTTCTCGCCGCGCTTGCGTCGCTGCGCAAGGGTGGCATCGTCGCCATCAACGCGATCCACCTCGACCGCATCCCCCAGTTCGACTACGACTCGCTGCTCTGGGGCGAGCGCCAACTCCGCTCGGTCGCCAACATGACGCGTCAGGATGGCCGCGACTTCGTCGCCCTTGCGACGAAGATCGGCATCCAGCCCCGTACGACTGTTTTTTCTCTGGATCAGGTCAACGAGGCGCTGGCCGCCGTGGCCAACGACGCCATCGACGGCGCGGCCGTGGTCATCCCATAGCGCAGAATTTCAGCGCCCCACCCTATCGGGAAACTACCGCCAGCGTGAAGCCGTCGTACCCTTTGCCGCCCACCGTCTGGAGCGCGGTCGCCGTCACCCGCGGCTCGGCAGCCACCGCTGCGAGAAAACGCCGAATGCCCCGGACCCGTGGATCGCGATCCTTCCCGTCGGCCACGCGCCCGTCGCGAATCACGTTGTCCACCACGATCGCTGCGCCCGGCGCGGCCAGCTTGACCGCCCAGGCGAAGTACTCCGCGGTCCGCTCCTTGTCGGCGTCGATGAACACGAAGTCGAAGGGCCCTTTTTTCTCTTTCGCCAGCTGCGGCAGCGTCTCGATGGCCGGTCCCAGCCGCTGCTCCACCACCTTCGTGAGCCCCGCGCGCGCCAGATTGGCCCTGGCTACCTCGAAATGCTTCCGCTCGAATTCCAGGGTGACGAGGCGCCCGCCCCGGGGCAGCGCCCGCGCCATCCAGATCGTGCTGTAGCCGCCCAGCGTCCCAATCTCGAGGATCCGCCGCGCCCCGCGCATCCGCGCCAGCAGATGGAGCAGCTTGCCCTGGCTTGGGCTCACGGCGATATCCGGCAGGCCCGCTGCCGCGCTTGCCTTGCGCGCCGCCTCCACCACCCGATCCTCCGGGATCAGCAGGCGATCGAGGTAATCCTCGACGGCGACCCAGACATTTTCAGGTTTGTGCTTGTCGTTGAACGATACGGTGGACGGCACGCGGCCCATCTCCTCCTCAGTTGGATTCAGATCTAGGCCGAGACCAGCTCCGAAAAGTCCGCGATTTTCGAGAATGCTCCGAGGACACCGCCGATCAGCTGGAGCCGGTTGTCACGCAACGGCTTCTCGTCGACCAGCACCATCACCTTGTCGAAGAACAAGTCCACATGCGGGCGCAGGGTTGCGATCTTTTCAATCGCCTCCCGATACTGCTCGCGCCGCTGCAACGCCTCCACGACCGGGGCCAGTTGCATGGCCGCCGCATGCAGCGCCTTCTCCGCGGGATCGTGCAACAAATCCGGACTCACAAATCCAAAGTCCATGCCGGGATTCAAAATCCCCTTCTCTGTCGCCTGCCGGAGGATGTTCTTGATTCGCTTAAACGCCGCCGCGATGGCGGCCAGATCCTCCGAACCGCGCACCGCCGTCAGCGCCTCGGCTCGCGCAATCGCATCGCGCATGTTGTCCGACGGCACAGCCACGACCGCGTTTACCACGTCATAGGCAAACCCACGCTGCTCGCGCAGCCAGAAGACCAGCCGCTCATCGAAGAACCCCGCCAGCTTCTCCTGCACTTCAGGAGCGATAGTAGCCGGGACGGCGCGAAACAAATCCGACCGCACCAGCGGCAGCCCCGTCTCCGCGAGGATTTTCACGATCCCGTTGGCCGCCCGCCGGAGGGCGTAGGGATCCTTCGAGCCGGTCGGCTCCATCCCGATCCCAAACAACGCCGCAATCGTTTGCGCACGGTCCGCGATCCCCAGCACCTGCCCCTCCACCGTCGGGGGAATCGGATCCTCGACCGCCGCCGGCGAGTACTGCCAGTAAATCGCCTGCGCCACCTTCTCGCCCAGGCCCTGGGCCCGCGCGTACAGCCCGCCCACGATCCCCTGCAGCTCGGTGAACTCCTTCACCAGCTCGGTCGTGAGATCGGTCTTGGCCAGCTCGACCGCCTTGAGCAGCGCCTTCCTGTCCAGCGCTACGCCGCGCTCGGCCAGCAGGTCCGCCAGCCGGGTCGCAATTTCGAGATTGGCCTGGGTTTTGTCCCAGTAGCTGCCCAGTTCTTTGTGATAGGTGACCGACTTGAGCATCTCCACGCGTTCTTCCAGAGGCGTCTTCTGATCCACTGTCCAGAAAAACCGCGCGTCGTTGAAGCGCGCCCGCAGCACCCGCTCGTTGCCGTGGCGGATGGTCTCGATCCCGGTCTCTTCCGGATGGGTGTTCAGCACCGCCAGGAAATACGGCTCCAGCTTGCCGGCGGCGTTCTCGACCGCAAAGTATTTCTGGTGATCGCGCATCACCGTCACCAGCACCTCGTCCGGCAGCTTCAGAAACTCCGGATCGAAGTTCCCCAGCACCACCGCCGGCCACTCCGTCAGGTGGGTCACCGTTTCTACCAGCGCCGCGTCCTCGCGCCAGCGTGCCGCGGGAACGCTCCTGGTCTCGAGATCGAGAGCCTTGCGAATCCGGTGCCGCCGCAGCGCCACATCGGCCGTCACAAAGGCAGATTCCAGCACCCCCACGTAGTCGTCGGGATGATCCACCGTCACCGGCCCCGTGCCGTACAGAATCCGGTGGCCGCAGGTATGATTTCCCGCCTTCACCCCGGCAAACTCCACCGGCAGCACCGCGTGATCCAGCAGCGCCACCATCCAGCGCACCGGGCGCACAAACCGCTCCGGCTTGAGCGCACGCCAGTACATGTTCTTCGGCCAGTAAAGGGCCGCCAGTTCTGCCGCCAGCAAATCGGTCAGCACCTCGGCCGCCGCCCGTCCCCGGTCCCGCACGATTACCGCCAGGTACTCGCCCCGCGGGCTCACGATCTTGTAAAACCGCGCTTTCGTGGTCTCCGCCAGAAATTTCTCTTTGAAGCCTTGCCGATCCTGGAACTGCGGATTCAGATCCGTATCCCGGAGAAACTGCTCTTCGAATTCCGCGGTGCGCAGGGCGTCGTCCGTCACCCCGGCCTTTTTCGCAAAGGCGCTTGCCGCCGCCGTGGGCTTGCCCTCCTTAAAGGCGACGCTCCATGCCGGGCCGTTCATCTCGCGAATCGCATCCGGCTGGTGCTCGAGCACTCCGCTCACCAGCACCGCCAGCCTGCGCGCCGTCGAGTAGCTGTGCACCTCGTGCTCCGCGCCCAGCAGGCGTTCGCGCCGCAGCAACTCCACCACTCGCTCGGTCAGCTCCGACTCCGCCGCGGCAATCATCCGCGCCGGAATCTCCTCCATCCCCGCTTCGAACAGAAGGTCCGCCATCAGGCAACCCCCGCTCTCCGCCGTTGCACCGCATATGCTTTCGCCACGCCCACCACCATATTGCGAATGCGCGCCATCACCGCTACGCGCTCGGTCACCGAAATCGCGCCCCGCGCGTCCAGCAGGTTGAACAGGTGCGAGCACTTCAGGCACAGTTCGTAGGCGCCCAGCACCGGGAAGCGCCGCAGCGCCACGCGCAGGTCCTCGTCCGCGGGCACATCCCCGTCATGGACCAGCCGGTCGTGAATCTTCTCGTGGCGTTCCGCGGTTTTCTCGCTCTTCGGTTTGAACTGCGCGTGGAAGGCATCCAGCAGCGCCTGGCACTCCGCTTCGTACAGCCGCAGATGCTCCCACAGCTTGCTCACATCCGCCGCCTCGAAGTTGTAGACCGAAAGCTGCAGCTCCTCTTCCAGGCGAATCTCTCCGTAGGTCACTGCCCGGCCGGTCTTCGGATTGCGTGTCCAAACCACCTGGTAAATCGAGTCCACGTCCTGCAGAAACGCCGCGATCCGCTCGAGCCCGTATGTGATCTCCCCCGAAATCGGATCCAGATCCATCCCTCCGCACTGCTGGAAATAGGTGAACTGGGTAATCTCCTGGCCGTCCAGCATCACCTGCCAGCCCACGCCCCACGCGCCGCCCACCGGCCACTCCCAGTTGTCTTCCTCAAACTTGATGTCGTGCTCTTTCAGCCGGATCCCGATCGCCTCCAGCGAATCCAGATAGACCTCCTGGATATTTTCCGGCGGCGGCTTCAGAATCACCTGCAGCTGGGTGTGCTTGTAGAGCCGATTGGGATTCTCGCCATAGCGCCCGTCCGCCGGACGCCGCGACGGCTGGGTGTAGGCAATGGCAATGGGGTCCGGCCCCAGCACCCGCAGAAAGGTGTCCGGCGACATTGTCCCCGCGCCCACCTCCACGTCGTAGGGCTGCGCCAGCACGCACCCCCGCTCCGCCCAGAAACTCTGCAGGCGGAGCAACAATTCCTGGAAAGTCACCGCATGCCCCGCGGTCCACTCGCTCTCTCGACTCAAAGAAGACACCTTGCCTGTTGAAGAATTGCTCTAACAATTCTATCGGCAGCCGTCTACCAGCGCATGATGGGCAAATCCCCTCAGCCCCGGACCGCGATCCGCTCTCGCTCGCCCGCCCCCTGCATCGTCTTCGGGCCTTCATCCCGCCCGGCAAAGGCGCACGCCGCCGCCAGAATCAGCACCGGGTACAGCACCATGGTGTAACGCTGCTCCGGATTCTCCACGGTCGCCAGCAATAAACATCGCAGCACGACGAAGCCCAGCAGCGCCCCGGCCAGCGGCACCTTCCGGCGCACAAATCCCACCACCGCCAGCCCCACGTAGACAAGGTTGATCAGCCCCAGCCCCAGCGCGATCGCGCTGTCCCAGGGATGATCCGCCACTCGCCACCAGTAAATGTTCACCGCGAAGAGCTCCGTGCGCGGCCAGAGGACCATGTCTGTCACGCGCCACAATGGATACACCCCGTAGTAGTCCCACGGCCGCTCGCGAATGCGCTCCGCGGCCAGCGCTTCAAAGCGCGCGTCCATGGCCGGCGGCACGTCCTTCAGCGCGTTATGTTCGGCGATCAGCTGCGCTGTCTCCCGGCACTGCTGCGCGCCCCAGCACGCCCGGGCGGGCACGTCTGCCGGATCGATGGTGTCGTCGAGGTTCCAGAAGACCGTTCCCGCATCGACAAAATTCACCGACCATGTCCGCATCCAGCGAAAGAAGCCTACCGGCGCAAATTCTCCGGGGTTGTTCGCATAGCGCGGCGCGATCGGCTGAAAGACGTGAAACGTCTGGTAGTTCCGCACCGTCCAGGGAATCAGCGGCAGCCCAGCCAGCAGGCCCGCGGTCACGGCCAGCCGCAACGCCCGCCCCAGGCCCGGCTGCCCCCTGCTCGGCCGGCCCGTGCCCGCCGGCCACTGCGTATACCAGAACAGTCCGGCGCAGAAGGCCGCCGCCAGCAGAACCCCATCCGGGCGCAGCACCAGCGCGTACCCCAGACCCCCAACCAGCCCCAGCCTCGGCCACGCGGTGCTTTTCCCTTCCCGCGCGCGCCGCACCATCTTCGTCAGCGACCAGATCGCCAGGGTCACGCAGTTCAGCGACAGGCTTTCCGTCATCCCCGCGGCGGTGTAAGCCGCCGTAAAAGGACAGAGCGCCGCCAGCAGCAGCGCCGCCCATCCGGCGCGCTTGCCCACCTCCCTCCGCACGCAGTCGAACAGCAGCCAGCATCCGGCCAAATCCACCAGCGCCTGCACCACCATGGCCGGGCGCAGGTGATTGTCCCCGAAAATGGCGAAGATCACGCCGAAGAAGAAGGGATAGCCGGGCAGCCGGATCAGCGTCGGGTCAATCCCGTGGTCGAGAGTGAACCCATAGACACCGTGATGAAACCAGTTGCGCGCCAGCTCCGCGTAGACGGCGGTGTCATCGTCGAGGGACACCGGCAGGAAGAGAAAGAACATCCGCAGCGCGAAGCCCGCCAGCAGCACCGCCGCGACCGCCCACCCCTCCCGTTTGCGCGTCACCGTCGCCCGCCCCGCATTTTGACTGGTCTGGATTTGGGGCTCAGGCTATCACGGAATCCAGCTCGCGGCCCCGCCCCTTATCGCTCCGCGGCAATCTCTTCCGTCCGCCGCGACATGCGTGCCGTCCGCTCGATCTTCTCCCAGTTGAACGGCCGCCCTTCCACTGCCCGCTTCAGTGTGCGGAAGAGCACGATCGAGAACAGCTGCCGGTAGGCAAACCGCTGCAGCCATATGTGGAACAGCAGCCACACATCGCCGCGGTTGGCCGGATGCCGCGGCTCCAGCATGAACGCCAGCGTCGAGGTCGCGAAGTCGATCAGCAGGAAGACGAGGAAATAGGTCACCAGCTTGTCGAAGCTGGCGGCGCTGGTGGCGTCCGGATGGAAGTGCCGGTCAATCAGGTAGTGAATCACCCCCGCCGCGAACATGATGTCGATGAAGGGCGACACCAGCGGCAGCAGGATCTGGAACACCAGGATATTCGGCAATGCGAAGAAGCCCATCGCCGGATTCGTCTTCGCCCCGCCGCGATGCTTGAAGACCGCCTGCAGAATCCCGAACGACCAGCGGAAGCGCTGCCGCATCAGGCTGCGCGCCGTTGCCGGAGCCTCGGTAAACGCCAGGGCGTGATCGTCGTAGATCACCTTGTAGCGCTGCTCCAGCAGATTCATGGTCAGATCGGCGTCTTCGGCCACGGTGTTCACCGGATAGCAGCCGCCGTGCTTCACCGCAGCCGTCCGCCATGCCCCGATCGCGCCCGGCACCACGGTGACTACATTGAACAGGTCCATCGCGCGCCGCTCGAAGTTCTGGCTGGTGATGTACTCGAGCGCCTGCCACTGCGTCCACAGATTGATCCGGTTGCCGACCTTCGCATTTCCCGCAACCGCTCCGATCTTCGGATCGGCAAAGTAACGCACCAGCCGCCCGATGGCGTCCGGCGCGATCACCGTATCGGCGTCGATGCCGACGAAAACCTCCTCGTCCACGTGATTCAGCCCGTGGTTCAGCGCCTCCGCCTTGCCGCCATTGGGCTTGGTCAGCACCATCAGGCGGCCGTCTTCGATCTCTTTCGGAAACGCCTCCCGCGCTGCTTCGAACGTCCGGTCCAGCGATCCGTCGTCGATCACGATCACCCGGATGTTCGCATAATCCGACTTGAGCACCGAGCGGATGGTCCGCGCGATCACCAGCTCCTCGTTGTACGCCGGAATCAGCACCGCGACCCGCGGGCGGTAATCCCCGGCCGGCACCTTCCTCCGCCGGAAGCGATCGATGATGGCAAAGATTCCGATCAATACCAGCCGCGCGCTCATCAGCACGTCGCCGATGAAGAAGATGTCCACCACAAAGTGGGCGAAGAAGGAGATCAGCAGGAACGCCACCCAGTCGATTCGCGCCTGCCAGCGCATTTTGGGATTGATGGGCGGCATGACCTCCGCCCTGGTCTTGCCCATCAGATCGCTGACCTGCACGAACTGGTAGCCCTTCGATCGCAGCGTCCTAATCAGCAGCGGCAGCGCCGCCACGGTCGCCGAGCGGTCGCCGCCCCCGTCGTGCATCAGGACGATGCTGCCCCGCATCCACGTGTGGGTCTTCATCTCGTTCAGCTGCTCGAGAACGCTCTCCGTGATCTCCTGCGGGCTCTTGCGCGGATGCTCGTTCCAGTCATCGGTGTCGATTTTGTCGCCGATGATGGTGTATCCCATCTGCTGGATGCGATAGGCCGGCGCCGCTTCGTCGTTGGTGTCCGGCTCCTGGTCGATGGAGTACGGTGGCCGGAAGAACAGCGGCTGCACCCCGGTCTCCGCGGCAAACAGCCGCTCCGTCCAGTTCAGCTCTTCCTGCAGCTGGAAGGGAGGAATGTCGCTGATGTCCGGATGGGTGAAGGTGTGGTTGCCGATCTCGTAGCCGTCGCGCACGTACTGCTTCAGCCCGCCGATATCGTCCTCCGCCTCCTCCCCAATCACCAGGAACAGCGCCGGCACGTGGTACTGCTTCAGCACGGCAAGGATCTTCGGCGTCCACACCGGATCCGGCCCGTCGTCAAAGCTCAGCGCCAGCTTGTGCGGATCGTACCCGTACTGCTCGATCGTGTACGGCCGGGGCAGATCCACCATCTTTTCGTCGGTGATGGTGAACTTGTCGGAGTCCATCTCGAGGGTGCGCCGCCCCACCTCCGGCTTTCCCACGATGCGGAGGATGTCGCCTTCGCCCTGGGTCGCCACGTTCTCGCCCGGCGGCACCACTTCCAGCTGCTCGGGAGCATCCTTCGCATTCGGACGGTCCCACACCTTCCAGATCGAGGGATCCTCTTCGCCCAGCCGCCACAGAGCGAACGTCCGCAGCCCATCCTGCCGCCCGGCCCGCATCTCATTGAGCGCCGTCACCCCGTCGAGGAACCACACCTCATGCCGCAGGTGCGCGTCTTCGTCGTCGTAGGCAAAGTGGGGGTTCAGCTCGTCGCCCTCGAGACCGACCGTCGCCCCGGCGTCGTCCGCTCTCTGCCACGCGTCCTGCACCGTCAGGTCATCGACATCCACCACCTTGTTCGAAGGCTTCTTTCCCTTCTCCGGCAACGGCAGGGCCCAGTCGAATCCGTAGTTCCCGATCCCGCAGATCAGCTTGTCTTTGGGCACGATCTTCAGCGCCCGCGTCAGATTCGCTTCAAACCACGGCTCGCTGGCTACCGGCCCCGGGTCGCTTGTCTCCTCGTGCTCGTCGTAATTCATCAGGATGATGCCGTCGCTGTTCTGCGCCACCTCCTTCATGAAATCGGCGTCTGCTTCCGCCTGCACGTTCACATAGATGCGCAGGTTCTTTTGCCGGAAATCGTTGTGCAGCTCGCCGATCCACTCGGCATAGAGCGTCTGGTCTTCGTCGGGAATCATCTCGAAATCCAGACAAATCCCGCGATAACCCGGATTCGCCGCGAGAAACTTATCCAGCTGGAGATGCAGCCGCTGCCGCGCCTTCGCATTGCGCAACATCTGCCCGGTCACATCCCCGCTCCACTCCTGGGTCAGGGTGTTGTAGTCATTGAGCATAGGGAAGACATCGGTGTCTTCCTTCGACGCCTCGATCGTGTTCTTCACCCGGTTCTGCGGGTCCACGTTATGCACGCCCGATGCGTCCACCACGCTGTACAGCCGCACCGGAAACATCGGTGTCGACCCCACCAGGTTGCCGTCCGCCGACACCACGTGCAGCCAGTCCGGAAACAGCATGTCGATCTGGTGGATATGCGCTTTCAGGGTGGCGTAATCCGCCTCGTCGTTCTCATAGAACGCCGCGCGCAGCGACTCGTCCTCGTTGGGGGTGACGTCCAGCGAGTGCCGCCGTCCCCGCTTCCGTCCCGGAAGCGCCGCCAGCCGCCGCGCCAGCTCCGGCTGCCGCTCGTGGAGCGCCTTGTAATTGGGTTTCTGTGTGGGCAGCAGCAGCTCCGGCAGCCGCTCCTTCGAGAGAACGCTGAACCCGAACCCCACCACCACCACCGTCAGCGCGACCAGAGACACGTCCGTCAACCGACGGAGAATCTTCCGGCGCCGCTGTTTCGGGTCAAAGAAAACCTGCTTCATTCCTGCTCAGAGCCTGAGTCTCAATCGTACGACAACCCCCGGGAGGGGACTGAGAAGCGGGCAGCCAGGATGCGGTCCCCTCAGCTGCGGCCTGCTTTAATACTCCCAATGGGTTCCCAGCTTCGCCGCAGATGGCTGCTCCTGGCCCTCGCTCTGGCCGTCGGAGCCGCTCTGCGCCTGTGGTTCATCCGCGCCTACCCCGAAGTCGAAGGCGACCCGCTCCTCTACGGCGACATCGCCCGCAACTGGATGCTCCACGGCATTTACGGCCTCACCAGCGGCGACGTGATTGCCGCAACCCTCATCCGGCTGCCCGGCTACCCTCTCTTTCTCGTCCTCTGTTTCCGTCTCTTCGGCATCGGGAACTACCACGCGGTCATGCTGGTGCAGGCCGCCATCGACCTCGGGACGTGTCTTCTGGTGGCCGCTCTGGCCCGCCGTCTTTGGAACGACCGCGCCGGTTGGTGGGCCCTTTGGCTGGCTGTCCTTTGTCCCTTCACCGCCAACTACGTCGCCATCCCCCTCACCGAGACGCTCGAGCTGTTCTCGACTGCCCTCGCCTTTTACGCACTCTTCCGCTTCCTTGCCACGCCTCGCTGGCTGTGGGCCCTCGCTCTGGCCGCTTCATGGAGCTGCGCCGCCCTCCTGCGCCCCGATGGCGCTCTGCTGGCTGTCGCCCTGTGCCCGGCTATCGTCTTTTATGGACGCAGCCGCTGGGGCGCCCTCTCCATGCTGCGCTGGGCCGCTGCCTGTGGCCTCCTCTCGGTGCTGCCGTTTATCCCGTGGACGATTCGCAACGCCCGCACCTTCCACGTCTTCGAGCCGCTCGCTCCGCGCTATGCCGTCGATCCCGACGAAAGCCCCGACCTCGGCTTCAACCGCTGGACGAAGACCGTCTGCGCCGACCTCGCCTGCACCTGGGAAATCTACTGGAACGCCAACTCCGCCGCCATCGACCCCGCCAACCTGCCGGCCCGCGCCTTCGACTCGCCGGCCCAGGCCGCCCAAACCCGCCAACTCCTCGACGACTACAACCGCGTCACCGATCTGACACCCGCGATCGACGCCCGCTTCGCCGCGCTCGCCGCCCAGCGCGTCCACAACCACCCCTTCCGCTATTACGTCGAGCTGCCGCTGGCACGTCTCGCCGACATGGCCCTCCGCCCTCGCACCGAGCTGCTCTGGATCGAGCTCCGCTGGTGGCAGTACAGCCGCCACCACGCCGAAACGGAGTTCTCTTACGCGTACGCGGCGCTCAACCTGGCGTACTTGCTGGCCGCCGCCATCGGCTTTCGCAGGCGGCCGCCCCTTCGCGGAGCCATCCTGGCCTTCATCCTGCTGCGCTGCGCGCTGCTCATCACCCTCGAAGCGCCGGAGCCTCGCTATACGCTGGAATTCTTCCCGCCGCTCATTGCCTTGGCCGCCATTGCCTGCAGCGGCAAAAGGCAGCTCCACGCGGACATGGAGCGGCCTGGATCACGGCTGGAAAGCACCCGCTCCACCTAATTGCTTTTTGATGGTTTTTTGTTACGGACTACCGGCTACGGGCCGGCCTACACATCCCCTTCATCCAGCCGAACCGCGGTTACCTGGATGCGCCCGGTGCAGATCCGCATGGGCTGCGGCACGGAAAACGCGCGCTCCGTTCCCGGTGCCGTCACGATGATCCGCGACACGCTCGAGCACGCAGCCCCGGTGGTCCACACGATCTGGAAGGCCGCCACCGCGTGCGGCATCAGCGTCACCGAGGGCGCAGGGGCGCCCGCCTCGGCCGGCTGCTTCCTGCCCAACTCCGCCACCACCTCCGACTGGCCGATCTTTTCCAGCGACACGCTGCCGATCACTCCCCCTTCGGCATCCACCAGAGCCACGCCCGGATAGCCCCCCAGCCGGCACGGCATTGCCCCGCGATTCATGAAGGCCAGCTTCACCGACCGGAAAATCCCATTCGAGTCGCCCGCGATCTCCTCTACCGACAGCACTTCGGGATCGCAGGGGCCGGCGTGCTCCGCATCCTCGGCCGTCGCTCGCGGAATCAGCCGCGGCGTCGCTACCTCCGTCATGTAGGGAGCGTTGCGATTGGGGTGGAGCGCCGCATCGTCCGGCGCGATTCCTGCCGCCGCCAGGTGAGCCTTGCCCGCCGAGCCATTCCCGGCACAGCCAGCGCAGACCGCCAGCACAAGGGTCGCGGCAACGGCAAACACACCCAGGATTTTCATGGAAGGAATCTCCCGATCCCGTTCGCCTGCTTGGATGATTCCGGGGCGCCGCGCAGTTGCATTCGGCGCCATAAAGGTTGCCTTTGCCGATTGGGGAAGCCATGAATTTAGAATCAGCGCATGACTCCATCCCCGCGGCCCGGCCAGGACCGGCCTCTCGCCAATCAGGTGGCCCTCGTTACCGGCGCCGCCAAACGCATTGGTCGCGCCATCGCCGTCGCTCTCGCCGATGCGGGAGCCAACGTGGCCATCACCTGGCGCGATTCGGAAGCTGCGGCCCGCGAAACCGTGGCCGCCCTGGAAGCCTGCGGCGTTCAGGCGGCCGCCTTTCAGGCTGACGTCCGCATTCCTGCTCAAATTCGCGAAGCCGTCCAGGCCGCCGGCGCCCGCTTTGGCCGCCTCGACATCCTCGTCAACAATGCCGGCCTTTACGAAACCGCCCCCCTGCAGGAGATCACCGTGGAGCAGTGGGACGCCATGTTCGAAACCAATACCCGCGGCCCCTTTCTTGCCGCTCAGGCCGCGTACCCCCACCTCAAAGCCGTCCGCGGCCGCATCGTCAACATCGGCTCGCTCGGCGGAATGCATCCCTGGCCCACGCACGCCCATTACTGCACCTCCAAAGCTGCCCTGCACATGCTGACGCAGACGATGTCCAAAGCCTTCGCCCCGGAAATCAGCGTCAACTGCGTCGCCCCCGGCATGATCGTCAATGGTGAGGTCGCCGAGGAATACGAGCACTTCGCCCGTCGAACCCCCATGCAGCGCAACGGCACCGCCGAGGATGTTGCCGCCGCCGTTCTCTTTTTTGCCACTGGCCCCCACTTCATCACCGGCCAAATTCTGTCGGTCGACGGGGGCCTCGGTCTCTAAGGACCTGTTTCACAGCATCGAAGCATTCTTACCGTTGCCACCGGAAACCCGCGCCCGGGATTCATGCAGCCTGCCGGGACTGCCTGAAGTCCTGATGAGGCCGGTTCCAGTATGGCACTCATCCTGCCGTCCGCCCCGCCGATATAGGTTCGTGAGGCTTACAGCCCCGGAGGAACCGTGGCACTCTTCATGTGGAACGAATCTTACAGCGTTCGGGTCAGGCAGTTCGATGTGCAGCACCAAAAGCTGTTTGAGATCATCAATACGCTGGCCGATGCGATGCGCACGGGCAAAGGCGAAGAGGTTATCCGCGACGTGGTCGCCCAGCTCGCGGTCTACACCCGCACTCACTTCCTTCAGGAAGAAGTCGTCATGAAGCAAACCGGCTATCCTGCCCTGGCCGCTCACCAGCAGCAACACGCCAGGTTGATGGCCGACGTCGAAAAATATAAGGCCGATCTCGACGGCGGACGCAATCCCGACACCGTCGGCGTCCTCAACTTCCTGCGCACCTGGCTCCTCGACCACATCCAGAAATCCGACAAAGCCTACTCCGCCCACATGAACACCCAGGGCGTCCACTGAGCGAGGGCGCCCCACGCGAAGAACGATCCCCTTGTCGTTTCCACTGCGCCCCGATCCCTGCCGACTCATCCCTGACACCTGACCTCTGATACCTGATCCCTGTTCTTCGCGGGAACTCTTTTCCTTCTCCGTTGTCTATCCCCGCAGTTGCGCTCTGTGCTCTGTTTCCCAGGGGGTGGACCATGTTCGAAGACAGCCTCGTCGAATCCGCTGGCCGCATCCGGATTCATGCCCGCCGCTACGTCGCCGGCTCCTTCCTCACCGAAGCCGCGCTTCTCTCGACCCTCGTCCTCCTGCCGTATTTCTTCCCGGAGGCGTTGCCGCGCAGATTTCTCAGCGTTCCCCTCATGACCCCGCCGCCTCCGCCCGCGGCGCCGGCACCCCTGGTGCGTGCAGCTCCCGCGCAGGCCACCGAATTCCTCGGCGCCATGCTCGTCGCCCCGGGCCGCATCCCGCATACCTGGCACACCGTCGTCGATCCCGCTCCACCCGGCGCCGGCATCCCCGACTTTGGTGGGCCGCAGGGCGCAACGAATCCCCTCTCCGCGCTCGGACCGCTTGCGCCGCCCACGCCTCGCATCCGCCCCGCCCGGCCATCCGGCCCCATGCGCATCTCTGAAGGAGTGGCCGCCGGCCAGCTCATCGTGCCCATCCAGCCGCAATATCCCGCTATCGCTCGCGCCGCCGGCATCCAGGGCACCGTCACGGTCGCCGCCGTCATCTCCACCGGGGGCCGCATCGAAAGCCTGCGGGTGCTCAGCGGACCCCCTCTGCTGGTCACGGCTGCCGTGTCCGCGATCCGCCAGGCCCGCTACCGTCCCTGGACCCTCAACCGCCAGGCCGTCGAAATCGAAACCACCATTCGCGTCGTTTTCTCGCTCGGCCACTCCTGAACCCGGCTACCGGCCAGCGGCTACCGAACAAGAAAAAGCGGCCCCCCGCAGGGGACCGCCTTTTTCTCTGCTCTCATCCCCTCATACCGTCGGAGTCAGCCCGCAGGGCGCGAACGGCCCCGTCAGCTTCGAGGTGTCCGGGAAGCTGTACGACCCACCGATCGCGTTCGACGGCTGTATCCCCTCAAACCACTGCAGCAGCCCCAGCGTCTGCGGATGATAGGTAAACCCGTGCAGCGTCACCTCGGTGTAATCCGGCGGCAGACCCTCCACCACATCCCCCACTTCCAGCGTGTCTGCGCAGACTCCCTGAGCCTGCCCCGGCAACTGGTACTCCGGCGTCACGTTGTCGCCGAAGGGATCGTTCAGCGTCTCCGCCAGCTCATGCGAGAGTGCATTGACATCGGCCAGATTGCCCGGATCCTGAAAGATCGCGTCGGCCACATCCGCATCGAGCGCGGTGGCAAACACCGCCGTCTGCACGAACACCCGATTCCCCTGGTGGCCGGTCTCGAGGGCGGCGTGCAGGCCGCCAATACAGCAGTCCGTCCCCGGCTGCTGATTGACGAAATCCGAAAATATCGCGTTGCGGGTCAGGAAAATCGGAATCGCATCCACCGTCACCGGCTCGGTCTGCAGCAGCGTGTTCAGCTGCGAGAGCAGAAAATCGTAGTCGATCTGAGCGTAATACGTGCCGTCTTCCGCCTGATACACCACGCCCGATCCCGGCGGCACCTCGATGGTCACCGCGTTCAGCGTGCGCGGCGGCGACAGCAGCACGTGGAAGTTGTTCCTTCTGCCCCGATTCACGTCCGGCCAGAACTCCGCGCGCATCTGCGCATCCACAAACTGCGTTGTCCCGGTGGCGTACTCCGCGTTCTCGAACAGCGGCGAGCGCGTGATCTCGTTGGTGACGGTCGTCGCGTCGATCGTGATCGGATTACCGTTCGCGTCGAAGTAGCTGTCGAAATACAACGACAGCGGAATGTACAGCGTGGGAATGGTCGTGGTCTGGTTCGTCGCCGGCGCGCGTCCCGCCATGGTGTAGGAATAGCCGTAGCCGCCCGAGTTGAACGCCCCGGTAAAGGTGGGCAGCGACACGACCCGCGGATCCTCCGCCTGGACTGCCGCATTCGTGCTCACGGAAAGCTGGTTGGACACCAGATGCCGCGGCGCTGCGTTCAGTGAGGCAAAGTATCCCGGCGGAACCTGCAACGGATGCCGCCGCTCGTGCCGGGGCCCCTGCGCCTGGGCCGTCATCGCTGGAAGAAGAAACAAAGCCGGGAGGGCGAACAACAGCAAAGCAGAAATTCGTTTCATGGGGAAGGGCTTCCTTTGCTCGGATTGCTGATTCTGAGTGCCGGGTCTGAACCGTTCGATCGGTCTTCTGAGCAGCCGGTTCCGATCGTGCCACTGGAGCGGGTGAGCCCTCACTCTGCGTTAGGCACAGAATGAAGTCAACTGCATCTTTAGTAATCCCAGCCGTTTGCGCGATGAAAAATCCTGCCGCCCTTCCCCTGTGGTAACTGCATGGACCGCAAACGGCCGCCTGCGGTGACCGCAGATTCCGCAGGCGGCCGATGCGATGACCACTTCGCCAACCGCGCTCCCGCTCTTCTTTCGGTTCCGGGCTCAGGCTCCCGGCTGTGCGTAACCTGTCGCCGGCCTTTCGGTTGCTGTACGATGATCGCCGATGCAGGTCCTGGTCTATACAGCTTCCTGGTGCCGTGACTGCCGTGAGGCCAAACGCTTCCTCGAGTCCCACCACATTCCCTACACCGAAATCGACATCGAACACACGCCTGGCGCTGCCGCCGAAGTCCTCGCTCATGTCGGCAAGCGCGCCATCCCGCAGTTCGTCATCGACGGGGAATGGGTGCAGCCCTACCGCCCCGGCCGCGGCTTTCTGCACGCCGAGATGACAAAGCGTTTCGGAATCGCAAATGGTTCCTGCACCCGATAATCCTGACCCCTAATCCGCAACCCTGATTCCTGACCCCTGTTTCCCACCCCCCGGCTCGCCGTGGGAACCAACGGTCCCGCCCCTGCGTATCCCTGATGGCAACCACCTGGAGGCAGTCAGCTGTGACGCCCGCGCAGCGCAAACGCAAAGGCCGGATCTGGCTTTGGAGCAGTCTTGCCGCCGCCGCCCTCGTCGTCGTCGCCATCACCGCCTTTGCGCTTCATACCGGTGATCCCAAAATTCCCGCTGCCCGCCTCGCCAAAGTCAGCCGCGGCGACATCGCCAAATCCGTCGTCGCCACCGGGCCCATCCAGCCCATCACCAAAGTCGAGCTCAAATCGAAGGCCAGCGGCCTGGTCGAAAACCTCTACGTCGACATCAATCAGATGGTGCGCAAAGGCCAGGTCCTCGCCCAGCTCGATCAGCAGGAGATTCTCGCGCAGGTGGCCGCCCAGCGCGCGCAGCTCGGCGCCTCTCAAGCCAACGTCACCACCTATACGGCCAACATCGCGCAGGATAAGATCAGCGCCGAGGCCCCCGACCTGCCCATGTATCAGGAGACCTGGCAGCGCAACGTCGAGATGCTGAAAGAAGGCATCGTCTCCCAGCAGGTCCTCGACAACGCCCAGCGCGACTACCTCGCCCAGAAGAATAAGCGCGACGCCGCCATTGCCCAGATCGGCGTGGATCAGGCCAAACTTCGCCAGGCCCAGGCCCAGGTGCAGCAGGCTCAGGCCTCGCTCGACCAGCTCAACGAGCAGCTCAGCTATACCACCCTGGTCGCCCCTGTCGACGGCATGGTCCTCTCCCGCGACGTCGAAGTCGGTGACGCGGTCAGCTCTATCCTCGTCCTCGGATCCACCGCCACCCTTGTCATGACCATCGGCGACATCCATCAGGTCTACGTGGACGGTAAAGTCGACGAGGCCGACATCGGCAGCGTTTACCTCGGGCAGCCTGCCCGCATCCACGTCGAAGCCTTCCCCAATAAAACCTTCTACGGCAAGGTCACCAAGATCGCGCCGCTGGGCGTTGAAAAGGACAACGTGACCACCTTCGAGGTGCGCGTCTCTATCGACAACCCCAACAACGAGCTCAAGGCGCTCATGACCGCCAACGCGGAGGTCATCGTCACCGAGCACCACAACGCCCTCAGCGTTCCCGAGCAGGCCATGTCCTGGGACAACGACAAGAACGCCTTCGTTTTCGTGCCCGACGCCAAATCCAAAGACGGCCAGAAGAAGATTCCCGTCACCGCCGGCATCTCCAACGGCAACCGCACCGAGATCCTCGCCGGCCTCAAAGAAGGAGACCCCGTTGTCCTCCAGCAATAAGGTTTTGCAGGTGGCATGGCTTCAGCCGTGCGATAAGTCCGTAAGATAAGCCGGGGATTCAGCCCCTGAGAATTTCGTAACGATTACCGTTACGTTTAAAAAACACCCCGGGCCCAACGCCCACGCACGGAGGTTATGAACATGGTTCGCAAACTCATCCTCGCCGCCGCCTTCGCCGCCCTCGTCCCGGTCGCGGCCCTTGCCGCCGATGGCACTTTCGACAAGACCCTCCACGTCAGCGGACAGGTCATGCTCACCGTCGGCACCGGCTCCGGCTACATCCACGTCACCCCGGGCTCTTCCAGTGAGGTCCACATCATCGGCCACGTCCACGCCAACAACTGGGGCTTCGGCAGCTCTCCGGATGATCGCGTCAAGCAGGTCGTCGCCAATCCCCCCATCGATCAGTCCGGCAACATCATCACCGTCGGCCGCCATCAGGACTGGATCCGCAACGTCTCCATCGACTACGACGTCACCGCCCCCAAAGGCACCCAGCTTGAAGCCAGCTCCGGCTCCGGCGACCTTCGCCTCCAGGATCTGGGCGGCCCGCTCAAGGCCAACACCGGTTCCGGCTCCGTCGACGCCACCGGCTTTACCGGCCGCATCCTGCTCCAGACCGGCTCGGGCGATATCCGCGCCGGCCTGCAGTCCGCCAGCGACGTGCGCGCCACCACCGGCAGCGGCAGCATTCATCTACAGGGCGTCGACGGCTCCCTGTATGCCCAAACCGGCTCCGGCGACATCGAAATCGGCGGCCATCCCAACGCGGACTGGAAAGTGGAAACCGGCTCCGGCTCTGTCACCCTCAATATTGGGGGCGCCCGCTGCACCCTCGACGCCAGCACCGGCTCGGGCTCGGTGCACAGCGACCCGCCTATCTCCACCCATGGAGCGCTCGAACGCCACCACATCCAGGGCGACATCAATGGAGGAGGACCCACCCTCCGCATCCAGACCGGCTCCGGGGACATCCGCATCCACTAAAGCCGGAATAATCGGCACCTGCGTACTGAAGCGCGATCTTTGTAGAATCCCATGTCCCAACCCCAGGGACATGGGGCATCCGGCGGGGTCTTTCTCCTTCGCTCCCTCGTCCTACAGCGTTGCGTCAAAATCGCACTGAACCGAGGGCCCGGATGTCACCTTTCCGATTTGCCTTTCTGCCTGCCCTGATCCTGCTCGCCGCTCCTGTCCTTTTCGCGCAGCAAGCCGCCACCCCGCCACCCGCACCGGTTCCCTCCGGCATTCTCGCCGGCCAAAAAGTCTTCCTCACGAACGCCGGCATGGACGCGTACTCCCAGGCGATCTACGGCCACTTCACCCTGCAGCCCACGGAGCCCTACGACGCGCTTTACGCGGGCCTGAAGTCGTGGGGACGCTGGCAGCTCGTCTCCGCGCCAGGCGACGCCGACCTCGTCTTCGAGGTCCGCACCCGCGAACAGCAAACCGGCTGCGGCGTCGGCACCGCGCAGTTCCAGATCGTCCTCGCCCTCTACGACGCCAAAACCCACTTCCTGCTCTGGAACCTCACCCAGCCCATTGAAATCGCCGCCCGTGCCGAGACCTGGCGGAAGAATGTCGCCACCGCCAACGACAACCTCCTCGGCCAACTCAAGTCGCTGGTCACGCCGGCCTCGCCCCCGCAGCCCTGAGAGGTTGTCCCTGCAATCCCATGTCCCAGGGACATGGGGCACCCGGCATTCACTCAAGCCGAAAAAAAACGGAGCCCTGCGCGCTCAAGCGCGATTTCTGTGCAATCCCATGTCCCAACCCCAGGGACATGGGGCGCCCGGGCAGGGACTTACCTCTCCTGAGTCCAACCCAGCGATCGCAGAAACCGCCGGTCCGCCTCGTTCAGTTCCGCCGACGCCAGAAGATCGGGCCGGTTCCGCCACGTTTTCTCGAGCGCCCGCTCCCTGCGCCAGCGCCGGATCGCCGCATGATCGCCGCCTGAAAGCACGGCTGGCGCCGCCAGCCCGCGAAACTCCGCCGGACGCGTGTAGTGCGGATAATCGAGCAGGCCACCGGCGCCGTGGGTGGATCGCGGCGGCGCACCGCCATCCGCGTCCGTCTGGGCACCCGCATCCGCCAGCCCGAAGCTCTCGTACTCGCTCGATGCCTCGTTGCCCAGCACGCCCGGCAACAGACGCGCCGTCGCATCCAGCACAATGGCCGCGGCCAGCTCGCCGCCCGACAGCACGTAGTCGCCGACCGAAAGCTCGCGGTCGCAGTAGAGCTGGTTCACCCGCTCGTCCACGCCCTCGTAACGGCCGCACACCAGCACCAGCCGCTCCAGAAGGGCCAGCTCGCGCGCCATGGCCTGCGTGAACCGCGGCCCCTGCGCCGACAGCAGGATCACCTGCTCACTTTCTCTGCCATGGCCGTTCTCGCGCTCGACTTTGGCCGCCACGCCCAGCGACTCCAGCGCCTCGGCCAGCGGCTCCGGCTTCAGGACCATGCCCTCTCCGCCGCCAAAGGGGCGGTCGTCCACCGTCCGGTGGCGGTCGTGGGCAAAAGCCCGCAGGTCGTGGACACCAACCTCCACTCGTCCGGTGGCGATCGCCCGCCGCAGCACGCCGTGGCTCAGGATGCTCGTGAAGAACTCCGGAAAGATGGTCACCAGCTCAAAACGCATAGGCTCGTTGCTCGAGGGCCGCCTCGTGTGCATCGGCCCTTCGCACTCTCTGCATCGTACTTCGGGATGGCCGCTCAGCTTCGCAATTTCCTGCGCGCGCCGGTCATCTGTTGCTATAATCCGCCGCGCGAGGTTTTGCTGGTTTTCTGGCATACTCATACAGCGGTGCAAACTGACTCGGAGCCCGGAGGGCATTTCTGATGCAGGACCAATACAGACTTTATGCAAGCGGTGATGGTGAATTTGAGCCCGAAGCCGACGATGACATGGAGGAGCTGGAGGACGGTTTCGGCGAAGACGAGGAAGAAGAAGAGGTCGTCTCGGCAACCATCTCTTCCGATGATGACGACATGGGAGAGGAAGAAGAACCCGCTGCGGCGGACCCCCCGGCTCCCGCGCCTCCTGCGAAGCCGGCGCCCAAGGCAGTGAAGAAGGCGGCTCCCAAGAAGGCGGCTCCAAAGAAGGCCGCGAAAAAAGCGCCGGCAAAGAAAGCCGCCAGGAAGGCGCCGGCAAAAAAGGCAGCTAAGAAGGTTGCTAAGAAGGCGGCAAAGAAGGCTGCGAAGAAGGCTGCAAAGAAGGCGCCGGCCAGGAAAGCAGTGAAGAAGGCCGCGAAGAAAGCCGCCAGAAAAGCGCCCGCAAAAAAGAGCGCCAGGAAAGCGGCAAAGAAGAGCGCAAAAAAGGCCGCGAAGAAGAAGTCGCGCCGTTAGATTTGGGCAGCATCCGAAGGGCCGCGCCGGGCGTCAGTGAATGCCTGCGCGGCCCTTCTGCTTGGTCGGCTCCGGCTCGCCTGGCCGCGGCCGAGCCGCCCGACGTCTGCTGGCCGAGGTCTCGCTGGATTTCAGCTGGATTTTTGCCGGTTTTTGCTGAGTTCCCGCGCGTCCCTGGACGGCCGACGGCTCTGCTCTTTTTCCTCTTCATTCAGCGGAGCATTAATTTCCAGCAGGCCCTCCGGCAAACGCATCAGGATCTCCTGCTTCGCCGGTTCGACGGAAACCAGATATTCCTTCACGAAGGGAATCAGCAGCTCCTCGCCGCTGCGGGCGCCGGGGCGGCGCACCGCCAGCAGGTCCGTGTTCGAGGAGCCGCGATCCACATCCACGACTTCCCCGATCGCATCGGGCCCGACGTTCAGATCGATGAGCCGGCAGCCCACCAGATCGGAAACGTAGACCATGCCGGCTTCCAGCGGCGCCCGTTCTGACGCGGGAATCGTCACTTCGTAGCCGCGCAGGCCTTCCGCTTCATTGATCGAATCGATGCCGCGGAATTTGAGGACGATCCGGCTGCGCAGGAACCAGAAGTTCTCCAGCTCCATGTCGCGGGGCCGTGAGCCCACGCGCTCCGGCGGAACGAGGGTGAGCCGGGAGCGTTGATGGAAGCGTGCGGGAAAGTCGGTCAGGATCTCGGCGATCAGCTCGCCGTGCCGTCCGTGGGGGCGCACCAGCCGGGCCACCAGAAGGCGCTCAGGGCCCCGCGCCGTCCGGGACGTCACCGGCTCATCGGGCACAAGAACCTCCTCCATACCGGTTTCGCAACCGGAACTGGCATCGCTCTGCCCGGGGGCAGCTGCCCCGCGGCTCGGGCCGTCGCGACCGGTGGAGAAAGCCCTTTCCTTCGGGCTATTCGTTCCCGGCAGGGGCTCCCTGATGGTCTTCCTCGAGAATATCGAGAGTGTACCGATGATGGTGCTTCATGCTGACAGCGCCCAGGATCGTCCTCACCGATCGAGCCGTCCGGCCCTGCTTCCCAATCACCTTGCCCACATCCGTGGGGGCGACCCGGAGACGTAGTACCGTGCTCTCTTCTCGTTCCACGGCCTCAACATCCACTGCTTCGGGAACATCTACCAACGCTCGCGCGATCTGGGTAACTAATTCCTGCATGTCGTCGGGTCTGTCTATAGTTTTCATGTTGCCCCCCATTTGGAAGACGCACGACCAAATCGACCAATCACCTTCCGGGGCTACCGCGGATACTACCGTAAGGCTGCGACGGACAAAAGAGCATTCCGCAGACTTTCGTGCCCGGAAGTTCGCAAAGGTAACTTTTGGGAGGTATCTGGAGCAGGCGAGCGGGCGAGCCCTCCGAAACGCAGTTGGGGTCAGGCCGCCGTTGTGGCGTCCGCGTCCCCAGCCGCACTGCTTGTGGACGCGGGCGGTTGACTGGCAGCAGAGGAGCCGGACCGCAGCAGTTTCGCTACTCTGTCCGATGGCTGAGCTCCCCGGCCCTTCCAGTATTCAATCCGTTCCAGTTTCAGCTCGATCGATGCGGGGTTGGTGCGTGGGTTATAGGTACCCACTACTTCCACCGAACGCCCGTTCCGGGCGCGGTCCTTCTCGATAACGACCACGCGATAATACGGTTGTTTGCGCGCACCTACGCGCGCCAGACGAATCATCAGCACAATTCAGCATTTCCTTTCGGCTTCTTCGATTCCGGACTGAGCGCCACACCAGCGCGCTTCACCGTCCCGCGGCCGCCAGTCCAGCTTTTCAAATATATCAGGGATTTACACAGCGGCCTACCGGCAAAAAAACGCCGTTTCCGCGCGGGTCACTTCGCGGAAACGGGAGGGGCCGCCAGCGCCCCGCCCGGCCCGCTCGGGCCGGCCGATCGCCGGAAGTAATCCAGCGACAGCTGCAGGCCTGTTCTCAGGTCGATCTTCGGTTCCCAGCCCAGCAGCGACCTGGCCTTCGTGATATCCGGCTGCCTCTGCACCGGATCGTCCTGGGGCAAAGGCTCGAAGCGGATCCGGCTCGCTGAGCCGGTGACCCTGAGGATCTCCTGGGCGCAGTCCAGAATCGTCCACTCTTCCGGATTGCCGATGTTCACCGGCAGGTGCTCCTCCGCATGCGAGAGCCTCAGGATGCCCTCAATCTCGTCGGAAACATAGCAGAAGCTCCGCGTCTGCCTGCCGTTGCCGTAGATGGTGAGGTCTTCGTCCCGCAGCGCCTGGGTCATCAGATTCGAAATCACGCGCCCGTCGCCGCTCTGCAGCCCTGGCCCATAGGTATTGAAGATGCGCACGATGCGTGTATCCAGGCCGCCATAGCGGTGGTACGCCATCACCAGAGCCTCAGCGAACCGCTTGGACTCGTCGTACACCGATCGCGGCCCCACGGGATTCACATGGCCCCAGTAGCTTTCCGGCTGGGGATGTTCGAGCGGATCGCCGTAGCATTCCGATGTCGAAGCCTGCAGGAATCCTGCACCGTATTTTTTGGCGATCTCCAGCCCATTGCGCGTCCCTTCCGATCCCACACGCAGCGTTTCCAATCCGAGGCGCAGGTAATCGGGGGGACTCGCCGGCGACGCAAAATTAAAGAGAAAATCGATTTCTCCATAATCGAAAGGCTCGCAGACGTCGCGTTCGATCAGCTCGAATCGCGGTTCGCGGGCCAGATGTGTCAGGTTCGCCCGGCTTCCCGTGCTCAGGTTATCCAGCCCAAGGACCCGGTGCCCTTCAGCCAGCAGCGCGTCGCAGAGATGCGAGCCCAGAAACCCGGCAGCGCCGGTGACCAGAACGCGCGTGGCTCCAGCTGTGCGATCCCTGAGCAAAGAATCCTCAAATCGAATCCGCTTTGCGGTCGCTCGGGCGCGCGTGGCGGAGACAGTTTTGGCTGTCGCAACGTGGTGATCGTAGCACAACAGAATGAGCGGTCGAATGCGCTGTTCGCGGCGCATTCCGCTTGCTCATGGGACGGAAATTGCAGCGGGACCGGTTCGCCGTATTAACGCGGCACGGGCGTGCGGCCCGGTTTCTCTGCCGCCATGCCGGCTCCCGACCGAAGCAGTTCCGGAATCGCCTCCGCCGGCTGCGGAACGGCAAAAAAATAGCCCTGCATCATGTCGCACTTCATTCTCACCAGCGCCTCGGCCTGTTCCTCGCGTTCCACACCCTCGGCCACCACGCACAGGTCCAGACTGTGGGCCAGCGAGAGAATGGCCCGCACCAGAGCGCTGGTGCCGTTTGGATCGCACAGACGCTGCACAAAAGAACGATCGATCTTGAGTCTCTCGATGGGCAGCTCGTGCAGATGCTGCAGCGATGAATAGCCGGTGCCGAAGTCGTCCACGGAAAAGTGCACGCCCATCTCCGCGAGATCGTGCATCTGCCGCGCAACGTCTTCCAGGTTGCGCATAACGGTGGTTTCCGTCATCTCGATCTCCAGAATATCCGGGGCCATTCCGACCTCGGCCAGCACCTGCCGCACCTGGCGGGAGAAATCCATGCGCATAAACTGCAGCGGCGAGACGTTGATCGCCACCCGAGCCACCGAAAGCCCTTCCTCGCGCCATTTCTCCACCTGCTGGCAGACTTCGCGCAGCACCCAGTTGCCCACGGGCACGATCAGACCGCTCTCTTCCGCGATCGGGATGAAGCGCTCCGGCGTCACCGCGCCAAGGCGCGGATGTTCCAGACGCAGCAGCGCCTCGAGGCCCCGGCAAGTCCCGTCGGCGCTGTATTCCGGCTGGTAGTGGATGGTGAAGCCGCCCTCTTTCAGGGCGCGGCGCATGAACATCTCCAGCTCGCTGGCTTCGGAGATGGATTCGCTGATCTCCTGGGAAACCAGCACGTAGTAGTTGCCTCCCGACCGCTTCACCCGGTACATGGCGGCGTCGGCATTTCTCCACAGCTCGGCCGCATCTCGGCCGTGGTCCGGATACATAGCGATGCCGAAGCTGCCGCTGATGTCGATGGAATAGTCGTCGGCGATCACCGGCTTGCGCAGCGCGGCCAGCAGGTCTTCGACGACCCGCTCGGCGTCCTCGGCTGTCGCCAGATCGCCGACGATGACGGTGAATTCTTCCCCGCCCGACCGGGCCACGGTGTCCTCGCCGCGCAACCGGCTCCTGAGCCGATCCGCTACCTGGCGCAGACACAGGTCGCCGATCGAGTGGCCATAGGTATCGTTGATCTGCTTGAACCGGTCGAGATCCAGGCAGATGACCGCCGCCTTCTTCCCACGGCGCTCGGCCGAGGCCAGCGCCTGTTCCATGCGGTCCAGCAGCAGGAGACGGTTGGGCAGTCCGGTGAGCATGTCGTGGTGGGCCTGGTGCACCAGCCGGTGATGCAGCTGCTCGCGCTCCGTCACATCCTGCACCAGGGAAAACCTCGCCTGCCGGCCGGCGAACCGTATCGTGTGCGCCGATATCTCCACCTGGATGCGGCGCCCGTCGCGCAGGATATGCGTCCACGGCCCGGAGAGGATAAACGTCTGCTCCCGGGTATGCCCGATGCTCTTCTCCATTGCCTCCACTTCCTCAGCAGGCCGGATGTCTTTGAGCGTCATGTGCCGGAACTCTTCGGAGGAATAGCCGTAACGCGCTACGGCAGCGTCGTTCACCGCCAGAAAATACAGCGTCTCGGTATCGAAGATCCACATCGGATGCGGATTGTTCTCGAACAGGACTCGATATTCCTCGCTGCGCAGATCTGCTTCCCGCCTCTGCTCTTCGAGCAGGGTCAGGATCATGCCAAAAGCCACGAAATACGTGGGCACGTTCCAGAGCTCGCCGGAAATCGCAAGCCGGGGTAAAAGCGCCTGCAACAGCAAAGCACAGGGGAAGACCGCGCCCCATGCTCCCAGTCCGAGGACCGCGGCCAGGACTCCGGCCGAGCTTCTGCGGAATCCTTCCCAGTAGAGCAGCGCATTCAGGAAGAAGACCTCGGAGAGGATCGCATAAATGCCGACATCTCCATGGCCCCGGAGGATGGCTGACGCCAGCCACGCGGTACCCGCCAGGAGAAAACCAGCAGCTCCAAGACGCGCTCCGGCTGCGCGTCCGCGGACCTCCCCGGCCCCTTTTCCCCATCGGAACGCCACGGCCGCGATTCCGGCCTGCACCGCGCCGCCCAGCACCAGCAGCAGTGGTTTGGGAGCCGAGCCGAGGGCTGCCACAACGACATAAACGACCGGCGGAACGCTGAGCAGGAGCGCGGTCGCGGCAAAGGGCCAGCCGTTTTTCCGCACCAGGCCGGAAGACAGCGCGAAAGCCACCCCACACAGCAGCAGCGCGCTTTCTGCCGCAGCCACCACCAGCCCGGCTGTCCATGGGTTGGCCGGCGATGCCAGCAGCAGGCCGAAGTGGATCAGCACAAACAGCCATCCCAGCAGCCAAAAACGAATCCGGACGGTTGCGTGGCCCCGGTAGATGGATCCGAAGAGCAGAACCAGCAACGCAATGATCAGGATGTCGACCAGGATGGTTTGCATGGAATGCGGCTTGAATTCCCGGACAGATGGGGTCACGGAGAGCGCGCCGCGTGAGCCTATCCCGATTGCCCGGGGGATCAATCACCCGATTTAAGCATAGTGTCACAATCCGGTGACCTTCGGCGGTGCTCTTCGGTAATCCGTCCGCCTTTGTTTCGCTCCTGAACCGTGCGTTACTCTTCCCCCATGCCTGCCGTCCGGACCCCTGTGGGAAGAAATTCGCAGTCGCGGCGCGCTCACATACTTCTTCTCTCCGTGGTTTGCGTGTGGGGATCGACGTTCGTGGTGGTCAAGGACGCGCTGGCCGGCGTCTCGCCGCTGCTCTTCAACCTGATCCGCATGACCCTGGCTTTCGCCTGTTTGCTGGTGTTCTACCGGCAGCACCTGGGCCGCATCGATCGGCGCGCCCTGGCCGCCGGCGCCATCATCGGCTTATGCCTCGCCATGGGGTATCAGTTTCAGACCGCCGGACTCCGCCTGACTACTCCTTCCAAATCGGCCTTCATCACCGGGATGGTCGTGGTTCTGGTGCCGGTTCTGGCCGCCATCCCGGGCCTGCGGCCGCCTGCGGCCGTCCATCGCGTTCCCCCCTGGAACGCCTGGTGCGGCGCCCTCGTCGCCTTTCTCGGCATCGTTCTGCTGACCACCCCGGCCGGCTTGGGATTCAACCTGCGCACCGTCAATTTCGGCGACATGCTGACCTTCGGCTGCGCGCTCGGCTTCTCCCTGCATGTTCTCGCCCTGGCGCATTTCTCCCCGCGCTTCCCTTTCGAACAGCTCGCCATCCTGCAGATCGGCTTTTGTGCCGGCTTTATGGCGATCAGCATGCCGCTGCTGGAGCACCCCTGGATCCACTGGTCCCCTCGCGTGGTGATCGCGCTGCTGGTGACGGCTGTGCTGGCCACGGCGACCGCCTTCGCCGTCCAGTCATGGGCGCAGAAATTCCTTCCCGCCACCCATACCGCGCTGATCCTGGCTCTCGAGCCGGTCTTCGCCTGGCTCACCTCATTCCTCTTCTACGGCGAGCGGCTGGGCCGCCGCAGTGCTGCCGGCGCTCTGCTGATTCTGGCCGGCATCGCAGTGACCGAATTTATACCCGCCCCCGTGCAACCAACCGCGCATGAGGGTGTTCCACTCCCTTAGGACCTGTTAAGGACCATGATCCAGCCCGAATTCCGCAACGAGGGATTCCCGGATTGCGTCTAATCCCGCAGAGGCACGCGCCCATCTGGTTCATTCCACCCGGCTTTATACTGGACCCCGGGACACGCGTCATGCGGCAAACCTAAAGATCACGAGGTACGATTCCATGAAATCCTTTTTTGGGCGGTTGCGGTACAACCGTCTGGCATCCACGTTCACGATTCTGGCGACGCTCTCGGCGGGCATTCTGGTCGGTTCCATGGTCGCCCACCAGGTCCGCGGGCAGGAGTCCCAGGTCAACAGCTCGGACGCCACGCCGCTCAAAATCCCCGCTCCCCGCGACCTGTCCACCGATTTCACGAAGATCGCGAAAGAGGTCGGTCCCGCCGTCGTCAATATCAATACTGAGATTCTTCCCCACCAGCAGCAACAGCAGCGCCGCCGCAGCCCCCATTACATGCAGCCGTGGTCCACACCCCAGCAGCAGCCGCCGGACGGCAATGGCAACGGCGACAATGGCGATAACGACGATCAGGGACCGCAGGGCGGCGGACAGGGAGGCGATCAGGGGGGCGGACAGGGGGGATTGCAGGACTTCTTCAACCGCTTCTTCGGCATGGGTCCGGGCGGCGGTGCCCAGCCGGATGACGGCCAGGAACGCGAATCTCTCGGTTCCGGCTTCATCGTCGATCCCCGCGGCTACATCATCACCAACAACCACGTCGTGGATAAGGCCGACCGCATTTTCGTTCGCCTCGCGGGCGATCCCGAAGGCAACCAGGGCCGTCCCGCCAAGGTCATTGGCGTCGACAAAGCCAGCGATATCGCGGTGATCAAGATTCAGACCGATGCGCCTCTGCCCATCGTGAAAATGGGGAACTCCGACGGCGTTCAGGTCGGCGACTGGGTCATCGCTATCGGTGAGCCCTTCGGACTTGCCAAGACGGTGACCGCAGGCATCATCTCTACCAAAAACCGCACCGTCGAACCGGGCACAGAAGGCGAGTTCCAGCACTTCCTCCAGACCGATGCGGCGATCAATCCAGGCAATTCCGGCGGGCCGCTGGTGGATATGGCCGGCGAAGTTATCGGCGTCAACACGGCCATTTACACCCAGACTGCGGGCAATGAGGGCATCGGTTTTGCTCAACCCTCCAACACCGTCGTCGAGGTCTACAACGACCTCATCGGGCCGGAACACAAGGTCACTCGCGGCAGCATCGGCATCAGCTTCCAGCCGAATCCGCCCAGCGCCGTGGCTCGCGTCTATGGGTTTAAGTCGGGCGTGATCATCAGCCACGTCGGCGCCGGGCTACCGGCCGCCAACGCGGGTCTGAAAGCCGGCGACATCATCACCACCATCAACGGCAAGGCGGTGAAGGACGGCGACGAGCTGGTGGCCATCATCTCCGGCTACAAACCGGGGACCGATGTGGACATCGGCTACATGCGCAACGGGCAGAACCTGCACGCCACGGTCAAGGTCGGCGATCGCGACAAGGTGCTCGCGGCCATGAACGCGGAAGCCAGCGGCGGCGACAACGAAGGCAATGAAAGCCAGCCCAGCGGCAACGCTTCGCCGGCCAAACTCGGCATCACGGTCAGCGATCTTCCGCAGGGTGCTCCTGCCGGCCTGCACGGGGTGCTGATCCAGTCCGTCAAACCGGGTTCGTTTGCGGATGAGATCAACCTCGGCAGCTTCCAGGGCGGCGTGATCGTCTCCATCAACAAACACGCGGTGAACAACGTGCAGCAGTTCCAGACAGTTGTGGCGGGCCTGCATGCAGGCGACGATGTGGTCTTCGAGGTCGTCGATCCGCAGCACCCGGACAACGGCAACAATTACCTGGGCGGCACGTTGCCTTAGGCCTGCATCCCAAACCCGAATGGGCTCCCACGAAAGTTTGGGGAGCCCATCGGGTTTCGGTTGCATTTTCGGGGCTTCCCCGTTAGTCTGCACCAATAGATTCGCAGGACTGTAACCTTTGGAGTCTTTTGTGGTTTCCTTCCGAGCGTGGCAGATCGTGGTTCTGTCTGCCTTCCTGAGCGCTGCTCCCGCATTCGCCCGCACCCATCGCGCGGCCACCTCCGGCCATGCTGTGCACCATCGCTCGCGCCGGCACAAGCCGGTGGTGCGCGGTCAGCGCGAGATTGAGCCGGAGCGCGCCCTCGAGATCCAGAACGCTCTGATCCGCGCACACTACATGACGGCTCCCGCTTCCGGTCAGTGGGACGATGCCACCGAAACCGCCATGCAGAAATTTCAAGCCGATCACGGCTGGCAAACCAAGCTGACTCCGGATGCTCGCGCGCTCATCAAGCTGGGCCTCGGCCCGCAGAACGACGGCAGCGACGGTGGGACGCTGGTGGGCGCCTCCGGCGTAACCGGCGACAAGCCGGCTGCGGCTTTCGTTCCCGGTGCTCCGGCAGCCGATCCGGCTCCCTCCAACACGTTGGCCTCCGACCATCCCAGCCAGAACTAGCCCGCTGATTCCGTAAGATACCCCTATGCCCGTGTCCACCACGACGGTCCGCGTCCGTTATGCGGAGACCGACCAGATGGGTGTCGCTTATTACGCGAATTATTTCGTGTGGTGCGAAATCGGCCGCGTCGAATATCTGCGCCAGCTGGGCTTCGATTACAAGCGCATGGAGACTGAGGAGAACTGCCACATCCCGGTGGTCGAAGCCTCCTGCCGCTACAAAGCGCCCGCGCGCTACGACGACGTCATCATCATCGAAACCCAGGTCGCCCACCTGCGCGCCTCCGTCATCAAATTCTCCTATCGCCTTCTCCGCGCCCCGGATGGTGAGGACCCGGCGCTGCTGGCCGAAGCCGAAACCGTCCACGTCTTTGTGGATCGCAACCTGAAGAAGCGTCCGCTGCCGGAACCGTACTTTTCCGCCATCCGCTCCACGATGGAAAAATGAGCGTCTCGCCGGGTACAATCGATCCGCAGAATCAATACGCTCAAGCAATCCGCTGCTGTTGGGAGGAATATGCGAGTGAAACTCGTCGCGCTGTCCGGTGGTCTGATCGGAATCCTGGGACTTGTCGTTCTCTGCGGATGCGAAACCGGTCGGACAAACAAGCTGCACTCGCCCTTTGAAAGCGTCTCCGACATCAGCACTGTCCCGCATCCCAATCAGCAGTTCGCGTCGATCGCCGGCAGTGTGCCACCCGTCCCCGGGTCTCCGACAGGCGCCGGTCCCGATGGCCTGCAGCCCATCAACGACAATCAGGCGAGCCACGACCCAGGATCGGAAAAAGGCATTCCCATGTGGCCGCGCGCGCAGCCGAAGGACTCGTTCCTTCATCAGTAATCGCCTTCCATAATCCTGATTCTCAGGGCTCCAGCGCAGGGGTTGGCGCGTGCGCCAGGGCCGCCGGAGGAACTGGCTCGGGCAGAAGGCCCGGGCCTTCCCAGGTAAGCAGCGGCGATCCGCCGCCGTCCAAATTGCCCTGCGGCTCGTTTTCCGCTCCCGGATCCAGCGCAATCCGTATCCGGTGCCATCCCGCCTGGAGGCCCGCGCTCACCCGCGTCGCCTCGACCGCGTCTCCGAACGAACCGCACACCTGCATCCTCAGCTCCGGACTCTGCACGGGCCGCAAATCATCCAGGGTTAGCCTGGCTTTCCGGCTCGTCAGCAGCGTGATGCCGTAGCCGCCGTCCAGGGGAATCCGCACCCATCCGTCGTACTCGGTTTCCCGCCCGTTGTTGATTGTCTCGAGCCCCGCCCCGCCTGACGTTACGCCCCCCGCAGCGGCCAGCGCCTGCCGCGCGACCACCACGTCCCTTGACGCCCACACCTCGTCCTGCGGTGACCGCGTAGCGTGCACCAGGACTCGAAACCGCCCGGACCCGTCGAGCAGCGTGCCATTCATATCGTGGAAGGTGTGGCGCACCACGCTGCCCTCGCCGGTCGTCCCGTCTCCAAAGTCCCACGTATAGTGCCAGCCTGCTGCGGGGCTGGTGATCCGAAACGTCGCCGCTTGCCATGGCCGAATCAATCCCGGCGCATAGTCAAAGGACGCATCCGTCAGCCCCGGGCCGTAAGCCGGCTCTGCCGCGCCGCCTTCAACCTGGAGTGGAACATCCGCATCCCTGGCCGCAATCTTTCCATTGATCCGGACTCCGTCCAGCATCACGCCGCTCACTTCACCCTCCAGCACTGACGGGACCATCCCCATGCCATCGAGCGAGGTGACGTTCGAGAAGACGACGTTCCGCACGGCCGGCTCCCTTTGCCGAATTTGAAACAGCGAATAGTAATCTTCCAGCCGAATATCCGTGAACCGATAATCGGACTGTTCCCCTGCACCCTCCGGGTCCGCCCACAGCTCGAAGAACGCAAACGGCACCACGCAGGCGCCAAATCCCGTATGCATCACGTCGAGATTGCTCAGGCGCACGTGTGCGCTGCGAAACGTCTTTCTCGGCCAGGCCACGCGCAGAGTATTCGAGATGCTGGTGGAAACCGTGCTGTCCTCAATGGTGATATTGGTGACGTCCTGCCCGGGAATGCGCATCTCCTGGTCGGTGTAGCCCTCCCAGTTCCCCTGGATGGCAAACACATCGTCGGACGCGCGGATGAAACAGCTGCGCACCGTGGTGTCGCCGCCGCCGAGCCAGTCCATGCCATCCTGATTCGCGTCCCGCGCGAAGCCGCCGATCACGTTCACGTTGTAGAAGCCGACGAACCGCGAGTTGCGCATCTGCACCTGCCACGTCCGGCTGCGCGTCACACACGTGATCCCGTCAATCTCGATATTCCGCGCCGCGTTCATCACGATGCAGTGCCAGTTGCGCTCCTGCATCCAGCCCTCATCGTTTGCGGGATTCTGCGGGCCGTCGTAAATCACCATGCCGCGTCCTTCGACCCGCACATCGTGCACCTGCCAAAAATTCAGCGACCCGAAGACCACCGCTCCGGGGGCGAGATAAATCCGGTCGCCCGACTGCGCTTCGATCGCTTCGCGATGCACGCCGGGTGCGTAGTAGCGCACCCCCGGCGTCTTCGCCGTAATGCCGGACTTGTCCGGCGGGCTGCCCAGCAGGAAGAGCATCTCGGAATCGGCAAAGTGATCGCCCGGACGCGCGATCGACAGTTTCACCGGCCCCGGGATGCGAAAGGTGATGGTCGCGCCCTGCCGCACCGGCCGAATTCCATACCGCATGGGTTGAATTTCGACGCCGCGATCCCAGTAGTGTGCATCTGGCCCACGCACCGTGACCGTCGCCGGCCCACCCAAATCGAAATTCAAAAGGTAGTAACTCGAGGCCGCATGGACAACTGGCGAAGTTCGTCCGTTGATGGTGACCACGAAGGAGTCGGTGCGGACGACGCCGGGAATCGGCGCCATGGAGACATGCGTTGCCGCAAACCCGTACGTGCCGGCAATTGACAGAACCCAAAAGAGCGACAGGAGCCGGGAGAGCGATGCGTACCAAGCTTTCGCAGCGCCCGCACGCTGCACGCTATACGCTGTACGCTGGTTCCTCTTCACATCACTTCCGGCGCTTCAATCCCAAGCCACTTGAGGGACCGCACCAGCTCCCGCTGCGTCACCGCCGCCGTCGCCAGCAGCAGCTTTTTTCGGTTTGGATCGTCCTCGCTCAGGATGTGATGGAGCCGGTAGAAATTCGAGAAATCCTGCGCCAGCTGGAACGCGTGCTTCGCCAGATAGGCCGGCTCTGCCGTCCCAATGCACTGGTCGAGCAGCAGCGTCGTCTTCGCGGCGCGCAGCCACACCTCCCAAATCCCTTGGGCGCCTTCGCCGCTGAGATAGGGCGCCACATCTACGCCCTCGAGCGCAGCGAGAGCTTCCGCCGCGGTCGTCCCCGCCTTGCGAAAGATGCTCCGCGTCCGCACTACTGCGTACTGCAAATATGGCCCCGTCTCCCCCTCGAAGCTCAGTGCATCCCTGAAGTCAAACGCGATCACCGAATTCCGCGTATACCGCAGCATGAAATAACGCAGCGCCCCCACGGCAATCGCTTTCGCGGTCGCCTCCCGTTCCGCCTCGCTCAGCTCCGGATGCCGCTCCTCGACCTCGCCCCGGGTCGCAGCAATGAGCCGGTCGATCAGGTCATCGGCTTTCACGCCGAACCCCTTCCGTCCCGAAACCTCGATATACGGCCGCTCGCGATCCTCGTCGGAAATCTCGTATCCCAGTTCCAAAGCGCACCGCGGCGTCAGCGCGACCATCTCGTAGCTGAAATGTGTATACCGCGCCGCCTGCTCGGTATAGCCCAGCCCGCGCAGCGCTTCGATCACGTTTGCCTGCGGGTCCGACTGCCGCGCGTCGATCACGTTGTAGATGGCCTGCGCTCCGCCAAAGTTCGGATGATCCTTCTCCCCCGTCTCCGCCGAAATCCAGCACTCGCGGTCGCCGTAGCGGAAGAATCGCCGGTAGGCAAAATCCTTCCCCAACAAACCGAACTTCCACAAGTGATAGGCAATGTCCTTGCCTACGTAGGTCACCGTCCCGTTTGAGCGCACGATGACCTTGGCATCCTCATCAACATCGCCTTCAGATGCCGCCGATCCCGGTCTGGTCATCACCCAGCAGCCCTTGTTCTTTCCTTCCGTCTCGAAGTACAGAACCCCCTTCGCCTTCAGCTGCTCGAAGGCTGCGTCCCAGAAGTGCAGGTGCAGGATTTCGCTTTCCCGCGGCAGGAGATCGTATTCGATGCCCAGCCGCAGCATGGTTTCGAGATGGCGCCGCAGCACCGCGGTCGACACCATCTCCGCGATCTTCGCCTGCTCGTTGCCGCCGGTCTCGATCGCGTGCAGCGTGTCGAGCCTCAGCTGTTTGCGCGCCGCGGCCTGCTCGGGATCGCCTACGTACCATGCTGACACCCGCGCATACAGGTCCCAGCAGTAGAAGTCGATCCGCTCGCCATCCTCGGCCAGCTCACGCATCAGCTCTTCCACGCCGGCCAGGTTCAGATCCTCCAGATGCGCCAGCCCCACCACTACGTCGGCCACCTGCACGCCGGTGTTGTCGATGTAGTTCTGCACATCGACCTGATTTCCCGCCGCCCGCAGCAGCCGGACAAAGGTGTCGCCCAGGATCGCGTTGCGCAGGTGCCCCACATGGGCCGCCTTATTGGGATTGATGCTGGTGTGCTCCACCAGCTCATGCAACGGCCGTTCCGGAGCGGGCAGCTCGCCCGACCGCGCAAACTCGGCCGTGAAAGAACCGCGGTCCAGCCGCGCGTTGATGTATCCCGCCCCGGCGACCTCAAAGGCCGCAAATCCTGGGACGGTTCCGACTCCGGCAACGATCTCTTCCGCAATCTTTTTGGGAGCCTTGCGCAGCTTCCGTGCCAGCTCAAACGCAATCGGCGTGGCAAACTCCCCGAACTTCAAATCCGGCGGCTGCTCCAGCACCACCGTTTCGACCTCAATGCCATACAAACCCAGGAGCGTCGCGCGAATCGCCTGCCCCAGCCGCTTTTGCTGTCGTAAATACACGCGGGAACCATCCCTGAAAACGAGAGAAATTCAATGTTTCCTTGATCGTATCAGCCGTTTTTTGCAGTTCCGGGCATCCTCATTCCTAACGAGAAACAAACCCTCTATTGACAAACATTCCCCCACTGCTTTAATCAGGAGGCTGCGGTCCCGGTCCCTCAAAAAAGCCAGCCGATGAAAAATCCCCGAATCGCCCGCCGCTTCGCCGCTCTGCTGCCCCTTCTGTTCGTCTGGATCGCCGCCGCCCAAACCCCGCCAGCCTCGTCCTCGATCCCCACTCTGTTCATCGTCGGCGACTCCACCGCCCACGTCGGCCCCAGTCCCGCCGACGGCGACAAGATGCGCGTCGGCTGGGGCCAGGTGTTTGACCCCTTCTTCAACCCCGAGAAGATCCACGTCGTCAACGATGCCATTGCCGGCCGCAGCAGCCGCACCTTCATGAACGAGGGCCACTGGGACCCGATCGTCGCCCAGCTCCACGCCGGCGACTTCGTCCTGATCAACTTCGGCCACAATGATCCCGGCGAAATCGGCACGGGAAAAGACCGCGGCTCGCTGCCCGGCATCGGCGACGACACGCGTACCATCACCCACGCCGATGGAAAGGCCGAAACGGTCCACAGCTTCGGCTGGTATCTCCGCAAGTACGTCGCCGATACCCGCGCCCATGGAGCCACGCCGATCCTAATCTCCGTCACCCCGCGCAATATCTGGACCGACGGCAAGGTTGAAATGGGTCTCGGACACTTCCGCGAATGGACCGCGCAGGTCGCTCACGAGGAGCATGTGGACTACGTCGACCTCACGCAGATCACCGGCCAGCAGTATCAGAAGCTCGGCCCTGAAAAGGTCGCGACCTTTTTCCCTCTCGACCACACGCACACCGACCGCGAAGGCGCCGAGATCAACGCTCGCTCCGTGGTCGCCGGCCTCAGGGACCTCCCCGGCGGGCCGCTCAATTCGTACCTGTCCGCCGTGGGCCAGGCCGTCACCCAGGCTTCCGAAATGTCGATGAAGCTGCCCGCCAATCCGGCGCTGCCCACGCTGTGGATCATCGGCGACTCGACGGTGCGCAACGGCCAGGGCGCAGGCGATCTGGGCCAGTGGGGCTGGGGCGATGAGATCGCCCCGTATTTCAACACCGCGAAAATCAATGCCGTGAACCGCGCCCTGGGCGGAACCAGCAGCCGCACCTACTACGACGCGCACTGGCCCAATGTCGCCGCCATGATCCACAAGGGCGACTTTGTTCTCATGCAGTTCGGCCATAACGACAACGGCTCGCTCGAAGGCCCGCTGCGCTCCCGTTCCACGCTCTCCGGCGACGGCAACGAAACCCGCAGCATCGACAACCCGCTCACCAACCAGCCCGACACCGTCCACAGCTACGGATGGTATCTGCGGCAAATGATCGAGCAGGCCCGCCAACACGGCGCCACGCCCATCGTCCTTTCGCTGATCCCGCGCAAGATTTGGGACGGCACCCGCATCCATCGCGAGGATTACATCCAGTGGGCGCGCCAGGCCGCAGCCGACGACCACGCGCTGTTCGTCAATCTCAACGAGATCATCGCCGAGCAGTACGAGAAGATGGGCCAGGCCGCCGTCGAGCCGATGTTCGCCGATCCGCATACGCATACCTCCTTAGCCGGAGCCCAGCTCAATGCAAAGAGTGTCGTGGAAGGACTGAAGGGCCTGAAGCACGACCCGCTGAAGAAGTATTTGTCGCCGGAGAGCAAGCCGCTGAAGGGGTTTCGAGAGAAGGCCGGAGCCTGGCCTCGGCGTCGCGCGGTTCGCCCATGCTTCATCCTTTAAGATGAAAAGAGCGCCAGTTGCTTTCGCTGGCGGTTGGCTGGCTTTTCGCTGGCAGTTCGCTAAACCGCTTTTCGCTGACCGTATTTTGGCTGACTGCTTCTTTGGCTGACCGCTTCTTCGCTGACTTATGTCCTCAAAGTTCTACCTCACCACCCCGATCTACTACGTCAACGCGCGCCCGCACATCGGCCACACGTACACCACCGTTGTTGCCGACGCCATCGCGCGGCGCAAGCGTTCGCTTGGCGTTGATACCTGGTTTCTGACCGGCACCGACGAGCACGGGCAGAAGATCGAGCGCTCCGCCCGCCAGGCCAACTGCACCCCCCAGGAATTCACCGACCGCGTATCGGCAGAGTTCCGCGGCCTGTGGGACCGGATGGGCCTCACCTACGACGACTACATCCGCACCACCGAGCCCCGACACAAAAAGGCCGTTCAGAACCTGTTCGCCCTGCTGCGCGAGCGTGGATATATCTACAAGGGCTCCTACACCGGCCAGTACTGCGTGTCCGACGAGGCCTACGTCGATGTGCCGCCCGGCGCGCCTTGCCCCGACTGCGGCCGGATCACCGAAACTGTGAACGAGGAGAACTATTACTTCAAGCTTTCCGCCTTCGAGCGCAAATTGCTCGAGTACTACGACCAGCATCCCGAATTCATCGGACCCGAGACGCGCCGCAATGAAGTCATCGCCTTTGTGAAGAGCGGCCTCCGCGACCTGTCCGTCTCGCGCACCAGCTTTGACTGGGGCATCCCGGTTCCTGGCGACGAAAAGCACGTCGTCTACGTCTGGCTCGACGCCCTCGCCAACTACATCACGGCTCTGGGATGGAGTTCCCCCGACGACGCGAAATATCAGAAATTCTGGCCTGCCGACCTTCATCTCGTCGGCAAGGAAATCATCCGCTTTCACTGCGTCTACTGGCCGGCCTTTCTGCTGGCGGCAGGTCTGCCGCTGCCCAAATCCGTGCATGCCCACGGCTGGCTGCTCTTTGAGGAGAGCAAGATGTCGAAGTCGCGCGGCAACATCGTCCGCACCGAGACCATCCTCGAAGGCTTCGGGGCGCTGAAGCCCGATCTCCCCAAAGCTGAGCAGGACCTGTTCGCCGCTGACGCGCTCCGCTATTTTCTGCTGCGCGAAATCGCCTTCGGCAACGATGGCGGCTTTAGCTTCGACGCGCTGGTCCAGCGCTACAACGCCGACCTGGCCAACGGCTACGGCAACCTCGTGAGCCGCACGCTCTCCATGATCGGGCGCTACTTCGACGGCCTTGTCCCCATGCCTGCGACCGGCGGCGCCGCGGTCCCTCGCGCTCCGTCTATCCGGACCGAGATCCCCGCCGTCATCACTGCGTTCGCAACCCACTTCGAGGCTCTCGATTTTGCCCGCGCCCTCGAAGCTGCCTGGACCATGGTCGCTTCCATCGACGGGTTTCTGACCGCCACCGCGCCGTGGAAGAAGGACGATGACGTCACCGAGGAGCAGCAGCAGGCGTATCGTTCCACCGTCCTTTACATCGCTGCGGAATCGATCCGCATCATCACCGCCCTCGTCTACCCCGTCATTCCCTACAGCGCCGCCCGCGTCTGGGCGCAACTGGGCCTCGGCGATATTACGAAAGCCGATTTGAAGAATCTGCAGTGGGGCGGCCTCAAGCCCGGAACAAAACTCGGCGAACTCACCCCCCTCTTTCCCCGCGCCGACAAGGAGACCATCACCCGTATGAGCGAACTCGAGCAGACAAACACTCCGCCTCCGGCCGAGCCCGCCGCGTCCGATCCGAAATCAGGCGTCCAGGAGCCGCACATCTCGAAGCTCCACTCGCTGGTCGATGGCCTGGCCGTCGCCATGGCCGAATCGACCACCGAAACCTCGGTGGTCGTGGGCCTTGAAAAGGCCATCGCGGAGACCGTCCGCGAAACCGTAGGCGTCGACCGCGAGCCGGCCAAGACCGGCGCAGCGGCGTCCGCTTCCACGCCTCACGGCCTGGAAGACGCCACAAAACTCCCCGGCGCGCCGCCGCTTCCCCCAGCCCCTGCCACCGGCACCGCGGCGGTCGCCGGCTCCGCCGCTCTCGCGCATCCGCCGGCCGCCGCTCCAGCCCCCGACGGGAAAATCACCATCGACGACTTCACCAAAGTCGAGCTCCGCGTCGGCCAGATCAAAGTCGCCGAGCGCGTGCCGAAGGCCGACAAACTCCTCCGCCTCGAAGTCGATCTCGGCACCGAAACGCGCCAGATCCTCGCCGGCATCGCTGAATCCTATGCGCCGGAGACGCTGATCGGCCGCAAGGTGGTCATCGTCGCTAACCTCGCGCCCCGCAAGCTGCGCGGCCTCGAATCGAACGGGATGGTCGTCGCGGCCTCCACCGAAGGCGGCAAAGCCGTTTTGGCCACCTTCGCGGAAGACGTGCCCAACGGCACGCGCCTCAAGTAGCAACCGCCCCTTCGGCAGGCTCAGAGCGGGCTGTCCGGGCGCCTGGCGCATGCAACCGCATTGCGCCGCGGTCCGGCCGATGCTACGCTCGAAATTGTGAAGATGCTCCACAGGATGGCTTCTTGCCCCGCACTCAGCGGCGGCTTGGGCTGTTGTCGCTATTCCTGTTGTTGACCGCATCCCGCACCCCCACCGGCAGCTCAATCTTCTGAATCAGCCCCGTCGCCTCTGATTCCTCAGCTTTCCGGGCCGCCATCTCTCCCATTGAACCGGCAGCGCACCAGAAAGGATTCGCCCATGAGGTCCCCAGCCGCTCGAGCGATCGCCCGCATCGTCGTCGCAGCCTCGCTTCTTTTCGTCTCCAGTGCGGTACCAGCCCTGGCCGCGCAGGATTCTCCCGCCGGCATTTGGGTCGGCACCGCCCAGGTTGGTGCGCAGCCGGTTCCCTTCCGTCTGGAGATCTCCGGCGCGGGCGATCGAGTCCGCGGCGCTCTCCTCAATGGCCGCGAGCGATCCGTCTCCTCGAGCGGCAGCTACGCCGATGGCCATCTCGTCCTCAACTTCGACTACTACGCCAACACCCTCGACGCAACGATCCAGAACGGCATCCTCACCGGCACCTTCGCCGGACACATCCACGGCATCGCCATCACCGCCCAGCGCGACGGAAAGCTTCCCGTCGCCGCCCCGCACCCGCCGCGTGTCGCCGGCCTGTGGACCATCGCCGTCGACAATGGCGCCAAAGGCGAAGCCGCCTGGAAACTGCGCATTCGTCAGACCGGCCCCAACGTCGTCGCCGTTATCGAGCGCATCGATGGCGATACCGGCAGCCTCTACGGCATCTGGCGCGATGGCGCCTTCGCGGTCAGCCATTTCACTGCGGCGGGTCCGAGCTTTGTCGTGCTGCGGCCACTGCCGGACGGCACCCTCCAGCTGGAAACCACAGCGCACGGCGGCGGCGTCCGCACTTTCGCGGCCCACCGCGCCACGGGGCTGCGCACGGTTGCGCTTGCCGGCACTGACGATCCCCTCCACCACACCTTCCTGAAGAATCCTGGCGCACACCTGGGCTTCCGCTTTCCCGATCTCAGCGGCAAACTGGTCTCCAGCACCGATCCTGAGTTCGCCCACAAAGCGCTCATCGTCTCCATCGGCGGCAGCTGGTGCCCCAACTGCCAGGATGAAGCGCCTTTTCTGGAATCGCTCTACCGCCGCTATCACGGCCGCGGCCTCACGATCGTCGAGCTCAGCTTCGAGGAAGCCTCGCAGCGACAGAACCCGGTGCGCCTGCGGGCCGTCATCCGTCGCTACGGGATCACCTATCCCGTCCTGCTCGCCGGAACGCCCGATAAGCTTGCTGCAACCTTCCCTCAGGTGGCGAACCTCAACTGCTGGCCGACGACGTTCTTCATCGGCCGGGATGGACGGGTGACGGCCATCCACACCGGCTACGAAGGGCCAGCCACCGGCGGAGACAATCGCCAGCTTGAGGCCGAGATGACCGCCCAGGTCGAGCAATTGCTGGCAGCCAGGACTCCGCCCGCGCGTGGGTCCACGGTTCAGGTGGCGCGCGTTCGGTAGCTTCACCCTTTTCCCGGCCGCTCTGGCTCGGCTGTCCTCCGCGTGGGGATCATCGCGCCCGAGTCTTTGTTTTCTTCCATATACCGGGATGGTTTTTAGCGCAGTCCCAGCCGTGGACCCGCCGTCGCTGGTTTCGCTATAGGGTTAAAGGAGATGATCGATTCCCACTGCCATCTCGACAGCCCCCGCTACGACGAGGACCGCGACGCCCTCCTCGAACGCGCCTGGGCCGCAGGTGTCCGCCAGATCCTGTCGATTGGGATCGGGGATGGTCCCGCCGAAATGCACCAGGCCCTTGACCTTGCCCGCCGCTATGCCGGCCGGCCCAACTTTCCGGGAATCAACGCCACCGCCGGCATCCATCCGCACGAGGCCCGCCTCGCCGACGAAGCTGGCTACGCCAAACTCGACGCCCTCCTCCAGGAACCCGAAGTCCTGGCCTGCGGCGAGATCGGGCTTGACTACTTCTACGACCACTCGCCGCGCGAGGTGCAGAAAACCGTCTTCGGCCGCCAGATGGAGATCGCTGCCGCCCGCCGCAAGCCCATCATCATCCACTGCCGCCCTTCGCAGGACTCCAGCGATGCCTGGAACGACTGCCTCACGATGATCCGGGACAGCTGGGAGCCCACCGGGCTCGGCGGCATCCTCCACTGCTTCACCGGGGAAGTCCGACACGCGCAAGAGGCGATGGAACTGGGCTTTCTGATCTCCTTTGCCGGCAACATTACCTTCCCTAAAGCCCAGCCCATCCGCGACGCCGCCGTGGCCGTCCCCCTCGATCGCATGCTCATCGAGACGGATGCGCCTTTCCTCGCGCCCATGCCCAACCGGGGTAAACGCAACGAACCTGCCTGGGTAAAAGAGGTCGCCATCCGAATTGCCGAGCTTCACAACCTCGAACCGGCAGAAGTCGCCGCCCACACCACGGAAAACTTTGGTGCGTTATTCGGAAACCAAACCCTTGCGCGTAGCGGATAATCTATAAAGAGCAGGGACAGAAAAATATGGCAGCCGACAACTCCTTCGACATCGTCAGCAAAGTGGATATGCAGGAAGTCCGGAACGCCATGGATCAGGCGACCAAAGAGGTCCATACCCGGTTCGACCTGAAAAACTCGAAGTCGGAGATTACCCTCGAAGGCGAAGACGCCATCCAGTTGGCCTCCGCCGACGAATACAAGCTCCAGGCGGTTACTGAGATCCTGCGGCAAAAGCTGGTCAAACGCGGCGTTTCTCTCAAAGCGCTGACCTTCGGTAAAGTGGAACCAGCGGCCGGATCCAGCGTCCGCCAGAAAATCTCCCTCCAGCAGGGCATCGCCGGGGAGAAAGCCAAAGAGATCGTGCGCATCATCAAGGACTCGAAGAAGAAGGTCCAGGCTTCGATCCAGGGCGATACCGTCCGCGTCTCCGGCAAGGACCGCGACTCGCTCCAGGAAGTCATGGCCCTGCTTCGAGGGAGCGACCTCGGCATCGATATGCAGTTCACGAATTACCGTTCCAACTGAAGGGCCGGCCCCGGCAACGCGGAGACTCCGATTGAGCACAGTGGCGACAACGACGCCGAAAGAGGTCTTCGATCTGCTCCACGACGATCTCGTCGCCATCGAGCGCGAGTTCGGCGCGGACGCCGTATCGTCGGTCGGCGCGATCACCGAAATCTCCGACTATCTGCGCGAAGGCGGCGGCAAACGCATTCGGCCGTCCTTGCTGTTGCTGGCAGCACGCAGCCTGGGCTACAGCGCGCACGGGATGATCCGCCTCGGCGCGGTGGTGGAAATGGTGCACACCGCGACTCTGGTTCACGACGACATCATTGACGCTGCCGATACCCGGCGCGGACGCCCCTCCACCAATCGCACCTGGGGCAACGGCAAATGCGTCCTGGTGGGCGACTGGCTCTACATGCAGGCTTTCCGCATCGCTTTGGACGAGCGCAGTTTCCGCGTTCTCGAGCTGCTCATTGGCCTCACGCAGCAAATGGTCGAGGGCGAGCTGCTGCAGATGGAATGCCTCGGGAAGCCCATCTCCGAGAGCGAATACAACGACCTCATCTATCGCAAGACCGCGTGCCTCTTCGAAGTCTCGATGCGGCTGGGAGCGGTGCTGGCCGGCGCCGACCGAACTCTCGAAGATGCCATGGGCGAATACGGCCGCAACCTGGGCCTGGCCTTCCAGATCGTCGACGACGTCCTCGATCTCACTGCCAGCGAAGAAGTCCTGGGCAAGCCCGTGGCCAGCGATCTGCGCGAAGGCAAAGCAACGCTCGCCGTCATCCACACCCTCGAAAACGGCAGCACCCCGGCCGAGCGCGCGGCGATTCAAACCGTCCTCAGCGACCAGAACTTTGCGCGTGTCTCGCACGAAGAGATCCTGCGCATCCTTCATCGCAACCAGTCCGTCCACTATGCCATGCAGGCCGCCTACAGCTATTCGGCAGGGGCCCAGGCCGCCATCGCCGGCCTTCCCGACTCCGAATACAAACGCGCCCTCCAGTGGATGCCGGAATTCGTCGTCGCCCGGGAGAAATAAGCCCCTTCCCCACCGCGGTTCGCGCTCTCTGGCGCGCATTCCTTCCTCGATCTTGTTCCTGTTCGCTGAACCCCACACACTAAATGCTGTCTTCGGTTGTACCCTGTATCCCGATGAGGCTTTCCCAAATCGCGCAGGCCCTCGGCGCCGAGCTCCGCCTTGCTGGTCCCGATTCTGAAGTCAGCAGCGTTTCCAGCGCGCGGGCTGCGTCCTCCGAAACTCTGCTCTTTGCCGAAGACGCCGCCAGCCTCCAGACTGCGCTCGTCTCCGCGGCTGCCGCGATCATCGTCTCGCCCAGGCTGGCGCCCGCCGCGCCGCAAAAGTCTCTGCTCCTCGCCGCGCAGCCACGGCTGGCTTTCGCGCAGACCGCTCGCCTGCTGCATCCCGCCGAACCGGGAACCGGCGTCCACCCGACCGCCGTTGTCCACTCGTCGGCCCGGCTGGCCGCCGAAGTCTCCATCGGCCCGTGGGCTGTGATCGAAGCGAACGTCTGCGTGGGCGCCGGGACCCGCATCGATGCGGGCGCGGTCATTGGCGCCGGCTGCGTCCTCGGCGAGCGCTGCCACATTTACCCTCGCGTCGTCCTCTACCCCGACGCGGAGCTCGGCAATCGCGTCATCGTCCACGCCGGCGCGGTCCTCGGATCCGACGGCTTCGGCTATGTGCGCGACCGCGACACGGGCGAATATCTCCAGTTCCCCCAGCAGGGCCGCCTCATCATCCAAGACGACGTGGAGATCGGCGCCAATACCACTGTCGACCGCGGCGCCCTCGAAGAAACCCGCATCGAGCGGGGCGTCAAAATCGACAATCTGGTCCACCTCGGTCATAACGTCCGCGTGGGACGCGACGTGGTCATCGCCGCGCAAACCGGCGTTTCCGGCTCAAGTTCCATCGGAAATAACGCCATCGTCGGCGGCCAGGTTGGCATTGGCGATCACGCGACCGTGGGCGACCAGGTCATCCTCGGCTCCGGCTCCGGCGTGCTCACCCACAAGAAAGTCAAAGGCCCCGGCGTCGTCTTCTGGGGACGCCCCGCCCGGCCCCTGCGTCAATATCTGAAAGAATTAGCCGCACTCGCCCGCCTCGCCCGCGCATCCGATGAGGAGGAGAAGGAGTAGTGGCGCTCGTCGTCGTCGGCGGACAAACGCGCAATATCGGCAAGACCTCGGTGGTGGCCGGCCTGATCGCTCGCCTGCCGGAACTCCGCTGGACCGCCTTCAAAATTACGCAGTACGGCCATGGCTTCTGCACCGCGGACGGCAAACCCTGCCAGTGCCAGACCGAAGACGCCTGCGTCGCTGTCACGGCGGAGCTGAATCCCACCAGCGGTACGGACACCTCCCGCTTTCTCGCCGCCGGCGCTGCGCGCTCGGTTTGGGTGCGCACCCGCATCGGCATGTTGGCCGACGCCATGCCCCGCGTTCGGGAAGAACTCGCCGCCTCGGAAAACGCCATTCTCGAATCGAACAGCATTCTCGATTTCCTCGAGCCCGATCTTTACCTCACCGTCATCGACCCGGCTTCGCTGGACTTCAAGGATTCCGCGCGCCGCTTCCTCGATCGCGCCGACGCCGTGCTGCAGTCTTCAGATTCCGCAGCACCGTTGCCGCCTCACCTCGGGAACAAGCCGCACTTTCCCATTGCCCCGCCGGAATACATGTCGGACGAAGTCATCGCATTCGTCCGCCATCGTCTGAGACCCTGCGCGGAGCCTCGCCACGCGCCCCTTCGCTAAGTCGCTGACTCGCCGGCTGCCCCGGCCCTGGTTGTCAGGTATGCCTGATGCCGCCGCAGAGCTGCCAGAAACCGTGCATCTTCGGCATAGGTCGTCGGATAGATCGGCGGCACCGGCAGGCGCTGCATCTCGGCATCCACATTCGCAAAGGTGAACGTGCAAACGTTGCTGAGCGCGGTGCTGGTACGATCGCGGCTGATGCGGGTGATCGACGTTTCCACCGCAATCGAGGTGGTTCCGGTGTAGGTCACCCGGCTCACAAAATGCAGCTTATCGCCCATCCTTACCGGGTGATAGAAGTTGATGCGGTCGACGGACACCAGCAGCGCCCGCTCGCTGGCCACCATCTCCGAGCAGATGTGCGCGTACATCAGGGCCCGGTGCGCCACGTATCCGCCAAAGATCTTCTGCGGCACATTTTCCTGCTCGGGATAGGTCCGCTCCCATCCTTCCGCCACCAGCCGTGCAGCCAGCAATCCGGAGAAGCCTGGCAGTTCCTGCGCGGCGTGCAGGCGCCGCAGCAGATCGTATTCTTCCCGTGACGGAGGCTCCTCGGCGGCGCTCAGATGGTGGCGATACTCTTCTCTGCGGCGCCGCGCCCGCTCGGCCCGCGCACAATCGAGTTTGCTGCTGCAGTCCAGCGGGGGCAACGGAACGCTGTGCTCTTCGCCGCTTTCATCCCGCACCCGGCCCACCATGGTGAAGTAGCACGAGGCGATATGCGGGACCGCGCAGTCCGGCTGCTCGATCCGTACACCCACTTCCATGGAAGTCCGCCCGACCAGGTTCACGCGTGCCCGCAGGATCATGTCCCGCGTCCCATCCGGAACATTCCGCACCCGCATCGAGTCCATCGCCGCCGTCACCACCCGCGCTTCCGGAGTCCAATGGCGCACGTAGCGCAGCGCCGTATCTTCGGCCAGTTTGTCCAGCACTTCCAGCAGCAGCCCGGCCCGCAGGTTTGACCGCACGTCTTCGTCGGTCAGCTGAAACCGCCGCCGCAGAGCCGCATCCGTGCTGAATCGCAGCCGCCGAACTACCGATGTGTCGACCGGCCGCAACGGCGCAGGGTCTTGCGTCATGATGTCTTCAGAATACCGGCCGCGGTTCGCCGGCCCCAGATCCGAAAGTTACCTGGGCGGGAATTACTAGGCGAAGGGCTCTGACTTCATCGAGCCGTCCCGCTGCTTTACCAGCATCTCCACCCTGCCCTCGGCTTCTTCCAGCTGTTTGCGGCATTCCGCGGAAAGCTGCGTGCCTTCCTCGAAGAGGCGGACCGATTCTTCCAGACTGAGTTCGCCTCGCTCCAGTTGCGCAACGATCTCCTCCAGCCTGGTCAGCGATTCCTCAAATGTGGCCAACTCGGCTCTCCTCCGCCGCGGCGCGCCCCGGCAAAACGGCTGCCAGCACTTCAGCCGCAGCGCTGTAACGCCCGAAGGGTGCGCTCACCTGCACGCCTTCCACCATAGAACGGGCCGCTTCCAGCATTTCCTGCGCGATCCGGATTCCCTCCGCGCGCGCCGCATCCGGGGTGGTTGCCCGCTGCATCCGCAACAGGATCTCATCGGGCACGCTCACCCGCAGATCGTTCTTCATGAACTCCGCGTTGCGCAAACTGGTCAGCGGCCAAATGCCGGCGACAATCGGAATCCGGAAGCCCTCAATCCGCTTCAAAAATGTTTCCAGCACCCGCAGATCGAAGACTGGCTGGGTGATGCCGTACTCCGCGCCGGCCTCTACCTTCCAGGCAAAGCGGCGCACCTCATAGTCCAGGTCCGGCACCCCCGGGTTCGCGGCCACCGCGATGGTGAAGCCGGTCGACTCTCCGATGGGATTGCCGCCGATATCCAGCCCGTGATTGAGCCGCCGCACGATGTTCACCAGGCCGATGGCGTCCACGTCGTAGACCGCGGTTGCATCCGGATAATTCCCCAGCTTCGGCGGATCGCCCGTCAGGCACAGGATGTTCTTCAGGCCGATGGATCCGGCTCCCAGCAAATCGCTCTGGATGCTCAGCACATTGCGGTCGCGGCAGGTGTAGTGCAGCAGCGTTTCGATGCCGGTTTTTTGCTGGATCTGGATGCACAGGCTCTGGGCGCTCATGCGAGCCGAGGCGCGCGGCGAGTCAGGCACATTGATGGCATGAACTCCCAGATCCGCCATCTGCTGTGCGCCCTTCAGTTCTTTGCTGCAGTCGATCCCTCGCGGAGGCACAATCTCCACCATGGTCACGAAGCCGCCTTCGTAAATCAGCCGCCCCAGCCGCGAGCGATCTCGCAGGTCGGCCGGCGGCGTCTCCGTCACAATCGGTTCCGCTTTTGCCACCCGATCGCCCGCTGACGCCTGCGCTTCAGTCGCCCGCAGCGCCGACTTCATCGCCCGGATGTGCTGCGGCGTGGTTCCGCAGCATCCGCCGATAAACTGCACGCCCGCCTTGGTGAATTTGCGGGCAAAGCTCGCCATGTATTCGGGCGAGCACAGATAGATGTTCCGTCCATCGACCGAACGCGGCATGCCGGCGTTCGGCATGGCCATCAGTGGCAGTGTGGTGGCTGTGGCCATCCGTTCCATCGCCGTCAGCACCGTCGCCGGACCCACGCTGCAGTTGCACCCCAGCCCGTCCACCCCCCACGACGCGATGCGGGCGGCGGCGCTTTCCGGTGACGATCCATCCAGGCAGTTGGCCTCTTCGTCCACCGTCACCATCACCACCACAGGCACATCCGGAGCCACCTCGTGCGCCGCCAGCACCGCCTGCTCCGCCTCATTCAGCGCCATCATGGTTTCCAGAATCAGCAGATCCACCCCACCGCCGGGGCCAGCTGCTGTCAGGGCGCGAATCTGTTCCACAAAAGCAGCCCGCGCTTCCTCCAGGCTGGTTTTGCCCAGCGGCTCCAGATGAACGCCCAGCGGTCCCACGGAACCCGCCACCCAGGCCGTTCCTGCCTGCTTGTCGGCAAACTGCTGCACTGCCTGGCGGGCGATCCGAACTCCCGCCTGACTGATCTCTGCGACCTTACCCTGCAGGCCATACCGCGTCAGGCGCAGCGCGTTCGCTCCGAACGTGTTGGTTTCAATGATTTCCGCGCCCGCCTGCAGGTACTCCTCGTGGACGCCGCGTACCAGTTCCGGCTGAGACAGATTCAGCTCGTCGTAGCAGCGATTGATAAAGACACCGCGCGCATAAAGCGACGTGCCCATGGCGCCATCGCAGAGCACCGCACGCCGGCCGAAAATCTTCTCCAGTCCGCTGTTCATGTGGGGATTCCGTCTCCATGGTAGCAGGGGGCGCCATGCTCCCTGCCATTCGGCGCCCACCACCGCTCCGGCACGGCCAACGGCCGTCTCCGCCCTGATATACTTGCCTTTCCCACGTTATCAGCGCTATGCGACGGGTGAGGTCTTAAGGTTTTGAAGAAGAGAAGTTCCCTGTACTCCTGCGGTGTCCTGAGCGCGGTTTTCGCGATCTGTCTCGTCATCGGTTCCTGCGGCAAGGAGTTCTATTTTGCCGGCCGAACCCTGCCCCCCAGTGGCGTCCTGAACCGCGTCCTCATCGCCGAGCAGAACCCCAGCGCCTTTTCCAGTGGCGCTCTTCCCTTCGTGGATGCTTTCTACGACATCCGTCATGCTTACAACGCTTCCAGCGGCCAGTTCTCGATAGCGGGCTTCTCCGGCAAGCTGCCGCTCACCATTCAGAACATGCCGGAGCAGCAAGCCGGCGCCGTCTATAGTCCCGGCGACGGATCGCTCGCGCTGATCAGCTACGCGCAGGAAAAGGTCAATAGCTCCGTCACCATCCCCGGCGGGCTGTCCAGTACCACCCAGCCTGGTCCCTACAACGGCGTGGCGATCAGCCGCGACCTCGGTTTCGTGTATGCCGCCAACCCGTCCAACCATGTCATCAGCGTCGTCAGTCAGACCGGCAATAATCCGCTTTCCCTCACCCTGAATCTTCCCAACGCCTATGGCGTTTCCGTGAACCCCGGCGGCACCGTAGCCCTTGTTTTCGTTCACAATGCCGTTCAGACTTCTGGCCACAAGGTCGCCGTGGACGACCCCGCCACCTTCGCCGTGTACAGCATTGTGCAGTTGACCGCCGCCCAGCAACTGGCCGCCGTCAACAATCCGAATTACCTCGGCGCGCAGGACTGTGAGCCGCAGAAGCAGCCCTTCTGGTGCGTCTTCCCTGTAACCACCGGCGCATCCGCCAGCTTCGATCACCCCATCAAGGCGGTGTTCTCACCGGACGGCACCACGGCCTACGTTCTGAATTGCGGTCCCGAATGCGGGGGCGGCACAACCCCGGGCCTCCCGACCACCGCCAGCCTCACCACCATTCCCATTACCGCTGCCTCTCTCAACTCCGGCGCCACCGGCGCCAGTGGCATCGCGCTGGTCGCTCAAAGCACAATCCCTATCCCCGGCGGAGCCACCGACGCAGTCTTTAATGGCAGCACCCTCTATGTCGCCGGGCAGCAATACCAGGCCTCCAGCGGCTTGTTCGGCGGCTATCTCACTGTCCTCAATACGCCTTCCAATGCGATTACCGGGAATTTCCCGATCAGCGATGGCGTCCATACCCGGATGGTGTTCGCCGATAACAACACTCTCTGGATTGGCTCGTCGGCCTGCAATCAGGGAGTCCGCTACAGCCAGGCCCAGGCCGGCGCCAATCTTGAGTTCGGCTGCATCACCATGTTCAACACCGCCAACAACAACGTTTACATTGGCGCATATCAGGGCGACGGCACTGGCATTGCCGCGGTCACAGGTCTGGGCAAGGTCTATACCACCGAGGGCGGCCAAGTTTATATCTACAGCACCACTCCCGGTTCTTCCGGTCTGGTGCAGCTCGACAATACCAACGTGACCATCGCCGGCACGGCCATCGACTGCGCTTACATGGACGGCGTCAGCGACGCCAACAACACCATCTACTGACACTCCCGCCGCGGAACAGGCATGACAGAACCCTCGGTCGTCCCCGTAACCCGGGCCGAAGTCCTGGCCATCGCCGCGCATCGCGACGACGTGGAACAGACCTGCGGAGGCACCCTCCTCCGGCAGCACTCCCTCGGCGTCTCCACCGCCATCCTCGACCTCACCCAGGGCGAAGCCGGCACTCGCGGATCGGCAGATCAACGCGCAGCGGAAGCCGCTGAAGCCGCGCGCATCCTTGGCGTCTCCTGGCGCGAGGCTCTCGATATCCCCGATGGCCGCGTAGAAAATACCTGGGGAAACCGCCTCAAAATCGTCGAGGTTCTGCGCCGTATCCGCCCCCGGGTTATCATTCTCCCCTACTGGACGGGGCGGCATCCCGATCACTACACTTCCTCGACTCTGGGCTACGAAGCCTGTTTCCTCTCCGGCCTTGCGAAGATCGACACCGGCACTCCTCCGCACCGCCCCTTCAAGATCGTCTACGCCGGCCTCTATGCGGACGTGCGCCCCAGTTTCGTCGTCGACATTACCGACTTCATCGAGGACCGGCACCGCGCGCTCATGGCCTACCACTCGCAGTATTCCAATCAACTGGCCGGGAGCGGCCTCTTCGTCCCGGAGGAAGAGATTCGCGAGCGAACCTTCGCCGAAGCCCGCCACTACGGGACCCTCGCCGGAGTCCGCTATGCCGAACCCTTCGTCCAGAAAGAAATTGGTCTGGTCGACGACCTGACCGTGCTCCCGGTGCAATCCCTCTAGGTGTGAGGTTTCAACAGGTTGTCCATCTGATCGAGAACTGGGAAGCTGAGTTTGCGAAGCAAAGCGACTCAGGAGACCAGATGGACTACCACCAGAATGCCCGACTGACGATGCACAGTCGAGAGCAGCTATCCAG
>DATAWS010000007.1:0-105566 GCA_036267095.1 Acidobacteriaceae bacterium | reverse complement strand
AACCAGGCCCGGCTTGAGTTCCGCTTTGTCGGTGACGAATGCCATGTTCGCCTTTGTCATTTTCGATGCATCCTGTGCAGATTCCGTGCAGATTTTTCCGGGAAGTCCTTGACTCTGCGCATCTGTGCAGGACTTGTATAGGGCATAACAAAGTTATATGTTGCTTATTGATAATTATTTACGATATAATTGTCATCCTGACCGGAAGCGGAAGCTTATGCGGTTGCTTTTCTCTGATGGAAGCGGGTCCTGTCCGCGTGATTTCCGTATAGCCGGCGATCCTCCGGGAAGTCAGAAGAACACCCAGGGCTTGAGCGAACACAGTCGTTCCACTTCCTTGTGCAGGCTGCTGTTGGGAATATCCAATCCAACCTCACCCGACCCCTTCACCCCACCCCACGCCACCACCCCACCCACCCCAACCCCCATGCCGCACGGCCAGGTTCACCCCACAGCAAGAAGCAAACGCCCTGGTTCGTGGAGAATCAACCAGCTTCATCCTTGGCCCCGCGCGACAGTACCGTCTTCGCCCGCGCCCTCACCATCCCGGCCCCATTCTGAATCGAATCGCAAAGGAAAACCGGGCCCGCAAGCCCGGTTCATTTCTCCGCTGCGACGAAAGCCCCTACCCCACCGCCGCGCCCGAAGCATCCCGCTCCACCACCCCTGCGCTGGCCAATGGCAGCTCCACCACAATCTCTGCGCCGCCGCCTGCCCGGTTCCGCGCCATCGCTCGCCCCCCATGCGCCACCGCCACCGCGTTCACAAACGCCAGCCCCAGCCCATGCCCCTTCGACTGCCGCCCCTTCACAAATCGCTGGAACACTCGCGGCAGCCCCGCACCCACTCCGGCCGCCCCGTTTTCGCTGCCCGCTTCCAGCAGCAGCTCCGACGAAAACCCCGCCCCATCGTCCTCCACCGTGATCGACGCCAATCCCTCCGACGAACTCACCTTCACCACCACTCCTGCGCCCCCATACCGCAGCTCGTTCTCCATCAGGTTCGACAACATCCGCGAGCACAGCGACACATCCAGCTCCGCCGGAGCCTCCGGTCCGCCCCGCACCGTCAGCGTCTGTCCATTCTCCGCAAATGCCGGAGCATACAGCTCCGTCACTCGTCCCACCAGCTCGCCCACGTCCACCTGCGCCACCCGCAGCCGCAGCGCGCCGCCATCCGCTTCCGCCAGATCCAGCGACATAGTGATCACTTCCGACAACCGGTCCAGCTGCTCGATCGCCCCCGCCACCAGCTCCGCCGACTGCACTCGGTCCTCCAGCGACAGCGCCAGCTCCAGCCGCCCCCGCACCGACGTGATCGGGCTCTTCAGATCGTGCGCCATCGAATCCGTCAGCGTCCGCAGCTGGTTCACCGTCGACGAAATCCGGTCCAGCATGTTGTTGAACGTCCGCGCCAGCCGCGCCACTTCGTCTCGCTGCTTCTCCACCGGCACCCGCGTACTCAAATCGTCCGAGCGGATGCTCGCTGCCGTCCCCGTGATCGCGTCCACCCGCTGCAGCATCCGCCGCAGCCCCAACAGCGTCACCAGGAATCCGAACGCCACCATGCACATCCAGCCCAGCCCAAACCACAGCAGCAGCCGCCGCAACAGCGCCGCTCCCGCCGCATCCCGCAGACCCAGGTAGACGCGCCCACCCCCCGGTTTCATCTGCACCGCCACCACCCGGAACGGTCCTCTCCATCCCCGCATTCGCAGCGACACCGGCTCCGCGTGCGTCGGGCTCACATCCCGCAGTGCTTCCAGGAACTCCCCGCTGTCCGGTGGTCCCACCCACACCAGCGCGTGCCCCGCATCATCTGTTTCCGCAAAGAAAACCGTGTTGTCCGGATGCCCGCTGCCGCCGTACGACCCTTCCTGCGACGCCAGCTCCGCCACTTCCTCCACCGTCCGGTCGTAGAGCGCGTCTCGCGGCGTGCTCAGCGCCACCTGCCGCAGCGTCTCGCTCTCCGCCATCAGCCACGCATCGCTCCGCGCCTCCACCACCCGCGCCACGATCAGATACATCGCCAGAAACACGCCCGCGCTGCCCACCGCGAACACCAGCGTGCTCCGCAGCGCCAGCCGCCATGCCGACGTCCGGCTCCCTTTAATCCTTGAGAACATACCCCACCCCGCGGATCGTCCGGATCAGCGGCGGCTGCGCATCCTTATCGACCTTCCCCCGCAGCCGGTGAATGTGCACGTCCACGATGTTCGTCGAGGTATCGATGCGCATCTTCCACACATGATCCAGCACCATCGCTCGCGTCACCACCCGCCCCGCGTTCCGGCACAAATATTCCAGCAGCGCGAATTCCTGCTGCGTCAGCTGGATCTCCGCCCCGCCCCGCCGCGCTTCCCGCCGGATCAGATCCAGCTCCAGATCGCCCACCCGCAGCCGCGTCGCTTCCGACTGGTTCGGCGTGCTCCGCCGCAGCAGCGCCCGCACTCGCGCCAGCAGCTCCGCCACCGCGAACGGCTTCGTCATGTAATCATCGCCGCCCCGCTCGAGACCCAGCACCCGCTCATCCACCGAGCGCCGCGCCGACAATATCAGCACCGGAGCCCCCACCCCCTGCGCCCGCAGCCGCTGGATCAGCTCCAGCCCATCCATATCCGGCAGCGTCAAATCCACTATCAACGCGTCGTGCACCCCTTCCAGCGCCAGCTTTTCCGCCTGGCTTGCCAGCGCCGACGCATCCACTCCAAAGCCCGACTCCACCAGCGCCCGCGTCAGAAACTCGCGGATCGTCTTATCGTCTTCCACCACCAGAAGCCGCATAACCACTCTCTCCAATGCCTGCACGGCTCCGAGCCGGCGCTCCGCCCTCCCGCACTCGCCGCCCATCGCCAAAATGTAGATCGATCTGTTTCAGAGACTACTCTGCCGCCCGAGCACGAAGCTGACCGCAGGATGACAACCGCGTCATCTCCAGTCACCCCGCCGCCAAAGCCAAATGAGAGTTGCAGTCCCGCGTCCCGCGTCCCGCGCCCTGTGCCCTTCGTCCTTCGTCCTGAACTCTCCGCTCTGGCCCCCTGGTTCACTCACACCTGGGTTCACTCACACCTGAGCGCCACCATAGGATCGATCCGCGTCGCCCGCAGCGCCGGAAAATAACACGCCAGCACCGCCACCGCCAGCAGACCTGCCCCCACCGCCGCAAACGTCGCCGGATCGTGCGCCGAAACCCCATACAGCTGGCTCGTCATCAGCTGCGTCAGCCCCAGAGCTGCGGCCGCGCCCAACACCACGCCCGCCAGCGCCATCGCCGCCCCGCGCCCCACCACCAGCCGCAGCACATCGCCGCGCTGCGCGCCCAGCGCCATCCGCACTCCAATCTCCCGCGTCCGCTCGCTCACCAGATACGCCGTCACCCCGTAAATCCCCACGCACGACATCAGCACCGCAAACCCCGCAAACGCCGCCAGCAGCATCATCGCCAGCCGCCGCGCCGCCAGCGAGTCCTCCAGCACGTCTTGCATCGTTGTCCCCGCGTACATGACCGCCCCCGGGTCAATATCCGATACCGCGCTCCGCACCTGTCCCATCACCGCCGCGGGATCGTCCCGCGTCCGCAGCACCACCGCCACCCCATTCGCCACCAGCTGCATCAGCTTCGGCGGCAGTTGCATGAAGGGATAGAAAAACTGTGCCTCGATCGCCGCCTTCGCATCGGTGCCCGGTCCCCACTGCCGCACGTGCCCCACCACCCCCACAATCTCCGCTTCGTTGCCGAAGTCCACCATGTGAATGTGCTGCCCAATCGGATCCTCGTGCGGAAAATAAGTCCGCGCAAACGCATCGTCGATGTCCACCACCAGCGGCGCGTGCTCATCGTCCTCCGCCGTCACCCACCGCCCCCGCTCCAGCCGGATCCCCATCGCCTTCCGGAACCCCGACTCCACCAGATAGAACAGCGACATCGGCATATCGTTGTCGTTCGCCGGCTTCGGCCGTCCTTCGATCCAGAAATGCAGCTCTGAATCGTGAATCATCGGCCGCGACCCCAGCGTTACCGATACCGCCTCCACCCCGGGAATCGCCTGCATCGCTGCGTCCAGCCGCCGCAGCCGGGCCCGCGTCTCCACCGCCGTTGTCTTCGCGTTCGAGGGCAGCGACAGCGAAAACGTAATCGCGTTGTTGGGATCGTACCCGGGGTTCACTTTCCACAGCGCCGCCAGACTCCGCAGCATCAGCCCCGCGCCCACCAGCAGCACCAGCGCTGCCGCGATCTCCAGCGGCACCAGCATTCCCTGCAGCCGGTGCCCCGCTCCCGCCACGCTCCGCCCGCCGCGCCGCAGGACTGCCTGCACATCGCAGCGCGAAGCCGTCAGTGCCGGCGCCATCCCAAACGCAATTCCCCCCACCAGCGAAACCCCCAGCGTGAACAGCAGGACCCGGCCGTCGATGCTCACCTGATCGGCCCGTGGCAGCGCGCTGGGCAGCAACCCCATCACCGCCTTGGTTCCCAACCAAGCCAACGCCAGTCCCAACGCCCCACCCAACCCTGCCAGCAACACACTCTCCGTCAGCAGTTGCCGCACCAGCCGCGCCCGGCTCGCCCCCAGCGCCGCTCGAATCGCCAATTCCCCCGACCGCCGCATCGACCGCGCCAAAAGCAGGCTCGCCACGTTCGCGCACGCCAGCAGCAGCAGGAAGCCCACCGCCCCCAGCAGCACCAGCAGCAGCGGCTTCACGTTCCCCACTATGTCTTCCTTCATCGGAACCAGCGTGATTCCCAACGCCTTGTCCGCTTCCGGATACGCCTCCGCCAGCCGCCGCGCCACGCTGTCCATATCCGCTCCCGCCTGCTCCAGCGTCACTCCCGGCTTCAGCCGCCCCACCGCGTGCGCGCTCTCCTCCACCCGCCGGTCCCGAAACGATGGATCCGTCCACTGCCCCGCCAGCGTGTACAAGTCGCGGTTGGTCCCGTAAAACGCGAATCCCGGCGGCATCACCCCCACCACCGTGTACTCCGTCCCGTTCAGGTCGATCCCTTTCCCCAGCGCTGCCCGCGACCCATCCAGCTTCCGCCGCCAGAAGTCTTCGCTCACCACCGTCACCGGCGCCGCGCCCAGGTGATCCTCGCCCCGCTCGAAATCCCGCCCCAGCATCGGACGCACCCCCAGCGTCTCGAAAAATCCCGCCGTGATCATCAGCCCGTTTACCCGCTCCGGCTGTCCCCTCCCCGTCATGTTGTAGTCTTCGTGCCGGTAGAACCCCATCGACGAGAACGTCTGCGTCCCCCGCTCCCAGTCCAGAAAATTCAGATAGCTGATCGGCGCCCGCGTCATCGCCGAATCCGACTGATACACCGCCACCAGTTGCCCCGGGTGCGAATAGCCCAGCGGATTCAGCAGCACTCCGTTCACCACCGAAAACAAAACCGTATTCGCCCCAATCCCCAGCGCCAGCGTCAGCATCGCCACCGCCGTAAATCCCGGCGACTGCAGCAGCCGCCGCACCGCATACCGCAAATCCTGCAGCCAAACATCCATCGCGCCCACCTCAGAGAAAAATCCCGCGCGCCGAACGCACCATCCGGCAAGGGTTTTTCATCCTACCCCGAACTCACCACCCAACTCCATATCCACAAGCCAGGCATCTGTTCTCTGTACGCTGCCCGCTATCCGCTGCCGTTACACCCCCACCGCTGCCACCTCATAATCGGCAACGCCCGGCACCGTAAACCGCAGCACCCCATCTTCCACCCGAAACTCCACCGTCCCTCCCGCCCGCAGCAGTTCCACCCGCCGCACCGTCACTCCCGCCGGCAACCGCAGCGCCACTTGTTGTGGCCCAAGCGCGTGCACGTCCTGCAGCCATCCATGCTGCGCGTTCGGATTCGTGTAGTTCAGCAAATGAACCGCATACCCCGGCTCCGTCTCCCACGCAAACATCTCCACCAGACCATCCCCGTCCACCCACACCGCCCGCTGGTCCCGCGTCACCCACCGCAGGGTGTTTTCGTAGAGCCGCTGCAGATCCCCATGCCCCGTGATCCAGTACGTCCGCTCCACATCCCCGGGGAAATACGCCACCCGGCTCGCACCCACCTCCCGCAGCACCACCGCCGGCTCCTCGGTCCGCTCCACATAGGGATAAGCCAGCTCCGGCGGATACTGCACAAACCCCGGCACCACCGTCAGCACCGGCTCTGCCACAGCTTCTACCGGCGACCGGTTCTGCGCCCCCGGTATCCACGCCGTGTTTTCAAACCCCGCCAGAATCGCGTGCTCCTGCTCAATCCGCCCGTAGTACGCGTTCCCGTTCGTCCCCACCACCGCGCCCGCTTTTTTGATGCCCAGCACGTCCCCCAGCCCATACTCCGCGCGCCGCTGCCCCTGGTCGTCGTACAAACTCGTCTCAAAACTCGCCACCAGCGATCCGCCCCCGCGCACATATTCCGCGATCTGCCCGCACTGCGCCTCGGTCAGCAGCGCCACGTTCGGCAGCACCAGTGCCGTGTACTTCTTCAGCCCCTCTGCCTCCAGCCGGTCCTCATGGACAAAATCCCACGCCCATCGCCCGTCCAGCATCAGCTTGTAGATCCCATGCGTCGTCTCCCGCATATACGCGCGCGACCGCGCATCTTCCGGCGGCAGCTCCGGCCCTTTGTAAAGCACCTGCGTCGCCTGCCCCATCACCACCCCGACATTCGCCACCGTCCGCCGGTTCCGGAAATGCGCATCATGCGGCTTCATCCACCGAAACATCTCCGAGCACACCGGCTGCCACCGCTTGTCCACATCGAACGCCTCATGTCCCCCAATAAAGTGGTCGTAAGGAACCATCCCGCTGGCCAGCGTTTCGTACAGCCACATCCGCGTCTCCGCCGGCGTCTTCGATCCATTCCGCCAGCGCACGCTCCCCGTCGAATACGCCGCCGTCACATTCCCTGCCGGCTTCCCCTCCAGCACCGCCGCGCACACCCGCCCCTGCAGCGAGCAGCCCCACACCGCCGCATCGTCATATGTCCGCCCCTGGTTATCCGCCTGGAACCACGCCGCCTGCTTCGCCACCGCCACCAGATTTGGCCCCGCATGCACATTCCCGCCCATGTTCGGAAAGAAAAAGCTGGTCGCCGTCTTCTCCCGCGCGATCCCGTCGTACATCTTCCAGATCGCGAAGAGCCGCTCGTTGAACGCCTTTCGATACCCCGCCGTATTCGGCCGTGGCAGCGTCCGGCATACCGCGCACCAGCAATCCGGCAAACTCCCCAGCGGAGGCCACCCGTTCGCGTAAAAACAATCCACCTCATACAGCGAATTGATCTCCCCCATGATCGCCGGAATGTAGTCGGTCATATAGCTGGTGAACATGCACGTCTTGAACAGCAGCGGCTGCTCCGTGTTGTGCTGCACGCTCCCATCCTCGTTCCGCATCGCCCACTCCGGATGAGCCGCCAGCGCCTCCGGCCAGTTCAAATCCGGACTCATCCGCGCCACCACCCGCATCCCTCGCTGCTTCGCCGCCCCCGCGCACTCCCCAAAAAAATCCCGCCCGCTCAGAAATTTCCCATGCTTATGAAACGGCACCTTCGACGGATAGAACGCCAGAATCCCGGTCACGCTCACATACACCATGTCCGCGCCCACCCCATGCCAGTAATCCGCCCACGCCTCCACATTCATCGCTGCCGGATCATGCTCCGTCATGTTCGTCTGCCCCACCCGCCGCACCCGCTGCTGCCACGGCAAACTCGCCTCATCCACAGGAACCAACCGCTCCGGCAACTGAATCAGCCGAGGCATCGCCGCATCCTTCTCGGCCGGCAAAGCTCCCGCCAACTTCTCCGCCGAAGCCAGCGTCCCCAACGAAGCAGCCAGCGGCAAAGCCGCCCCCGATTTCAAAAACGTCCGCCGATTCAGCATCAGAATTTCCCCCAACCGAGTCTACCCGCCTCCGGCGCACAGCCGCCCACCCGCGTCTCCCGACCTGCCTCTGCTCGCTGTTCCCCGCCCCCCTCCAACCATCCGCACTGCTCACTATGCACTTACCGCTCACCGCCCATTACTTCAGTTAGGATTGACCCCTTTTGGAATCATCTCGTCACCTTTGGTTTCCGACTTACCTTTTTGGGGAATACTCCCGCCGGAAACCGGGACCTTAGGCTGAACCGGTACGAAAACAAAGGGCCAGTTCCACAATCGATCTTTGATTCGCGCCCTCAATCCATTGTTTTTCTTTCTGCCAGGGACTTTATTCAATGACCGAAGATTCTGCTTGTTGCACCAGTCACTTTCCGACGCTCCATGCAATCAAACCCCTTAGAAAACTGAACGGATCGAGCCAGCCCTCGCTGGTTTTGGCCGATGACGGCCGGTCGTATATCGTCAAATTCCGCGAGTTCACCGGACTGCACGGACTGATGAACGAGGCCCTGGGAGCCGAACTCATGCGCTGCCTCGGTCTCCCCGTTCCACGCTGGCGCCCCTTGAATTTCACGGATTCTTTCCTGGACCGACATCCTCAGCTCTGGTACCGCTCTCGTGCAGCCGACCCGGGCATTCGCCCGCGCGCTGGCCTTCACTTCGGCTCCCTGCTCGTCGACCCGGCTCCTGGCCAATCCGTTTACCAGGTCATCCCCCCCTCCTGGATTCCGCGCGTCGCCAATCGCCAGGATTTTGTCGGCGCTCTCCTCCTGGATTTGTGGACCAACCAATGCGACCGGCGGCAGTGCCTGTTCGTGGCCCAACCGGGCGACCAGTCACTGCAAGCCGTATTCATCGACAATGACCACCTCTTCGGGGGCGATTTCGGCGATGAAAAAACCTGCGCACGGCGAGCCATGCTGCGAAACCTGCAGTGGTATCGCGCGATTTGGACAGACCCGCTCATCGCTCTCTGGATGGACCGCATCACCAGCATCGACCGAACCGCACTGGACGCCATCTTTCGTATCGTCCCCTCTGCCTGGGCAAACCAGGCCGATCTGGTGAACGCCAGGATGCAGCTGGAACGCCGCCACAAACAGCTGGAACTCTTCGTCGAAGACATCTCGGAGGTCTTGCGTGACGGTCACTGCCTTTCCATGTCCGGTACCACCTGCAACTGCCAGAGCATCGTGGCCGAATCACAGTGCTGACAGGAAGTGCACCACGAACTCGCGGGCAGAAGCTGTTGTATGCCAGGCCTTGTGGCACAATGGACCCACGTGACGAAAGTCATCCGGCCTCTATGCCGGGAATGACTCGGACCGCCGATAGATTCCCTAAGAGAGACTGAACCGATGGAGCATCCTGCTTCCTTCGTCCATCTTGCGTACCACTCCGACGGCGATGACCGTGACACGCCGACGCTGACCGTGTTCCACGATGCAAATGGGATTCGGGTGCTCCTTCATCCCGATTGGAGGAAACAGGTGCCGCCCCCCCTCCAGCCTTACATCGAGGAGTTGATAGCGGACTGGACCGCGACGCCGCTCGATCAGCGCCCCGTACTGATGGCGGAACTCGCGGAGTTATCGACCGGTCCTCTGCGCTGTCTGGAATCGGGAAACGTGACTGAGAAAGAGCGGACGGCGCTGGAGAAACGGGCGACCGCCTGAAGCCTGAGCTTCCATTCAGGGATCACCCCTTCGGCTGCTCGTCTGTCCGGAAACCGTCGTGCCCCTGGCTGGACCCGCCGCGCCGCCGCCATCGCCCGCCTCCTCCGCGAGGAAGCCTGATGTCCCTCCGGCGCCAGCTCACCCACGGCCTCCGCACCCTCCTCCGCCCCACCGCGCGCGACCGCGACCTCGACGAAGAGCTCCGTCAGTTCTACGACGAAACCTCACGACCGCAACCCAACTGCCCTCCGCTCAATCAACAAGCCCCATCACGCACGCGAATGCCGCATTCACACGTGTCTCTGCCCCATTCACGAGCGTGAGGCATCTGCCCTCGTTCCAGTCCCTTGCCGCAGTGTCGAAGCCATCGCCAGCCGCAAGCCCATGGAAACAAATCACCACTCCCGGGGAGTACCCTATGCCCCCTCGCTGGCGGTTCGCCGGTCTTTGGCTGGTTTCTGCCGGCCGTCCACCTGCACCTCGACCGACGCCCTCCCTCGCCAACAGACTGCGCGGAACACGCTCGCCCGTCCGGCCAGCACCCTTGTTAAACTGGACCCAACCATGGCCTCTGCGGTGACCCTCTCGCCCGAAGTCCGCGCCAAATACCAGGCCGTCATCGGCCTCGAGGTCCACGTCCAGCTCCTCACCGAGACCAAGGCCTTCTGCGGCTGCGCCAACAAGTTCGGCGCCCCCCCCAACACCAATGTCTGCCCGGTTTGCCTCGGCCTCCCTGGAGCCCTGCCCGTCCTCAACCAGCGCGCCGTCGAGTTCGCCACCCTGGCCTCTCTCGCCCTCCACTGCCAGGTCCGCGAACGCTCCATCTTCGCCCGCAAAAACTACTTCTACCCCGACCTGCCCAAGGGCTACCAGATCTCCCAGTTCGACAAGCCGCTGGCCGAGCATGGCTTCATCGAAGTCCTCAGCGGCGATGCCAGAAAGCGCATCGGCATCACCCGCCTCCACATGGAAGAGGACGCCGGAAAATCCATGCACGACGGCTTTCCCGATTCAGCCACCCGCACCTACGTCGACCTCAACCGCTGCGGCACCCCGCTCATCGAAATCGTCAGCGAGCCCGACATGCGCACCTCCGACGAGGCCTTCGACTACCTGACGCGTTTGAAAGAGATCATCATCTATACCGGCGTCAGCGACGGCAACATGGAGGAAGGCTCCCTCCGCTGCGATGCCAACGTGAGCGTGATGCTCAAAGGCGCGGAGCGCTTCGGCACCAAAGCCGAAGTCAAGAACGTCAACTCTTTCCGCTTCATCCGCGCCGCCCTCGAATACGAAATCGAACGCCAGATCGAAATCGTCGAAAGCGGCGGCCGGGTCGCCCAGGAAACCCGCCTCTACAACGCCGGCGAGGGCCGTACCTATTCCATGCGCTCCAAGGAACAGGCCCACGACTACCGTTATTTCCCCGAGCCCGACCTTCCGCCGCTCATTGTCAACCAAGCCTGGAAGACCGAGATTGCCTCCCGCATGCCCGAGCTGCCCGAGGCCCGCCGCACCCGCATGGTCGCCGAATACGGCATCACCGAGCAGGACGCGCACACCCTCACCGCCACCCGCGCCTTCGCCGATCAGTTCGAGTCCGCCGCCCGCGCCGCCAGAAGTCCGCGCCGCGTCGCCAACCTCGTGCAGAGCGAGCTCACCATGCGCCTCAAAGCCGCCAACCTCGAGCTCGAGCAGTCGCCCGTGTCCATGTCGGGAATCGCCCAGGCCGCCGACCTCGCCGAAGATGGCAAGCTCAGCTCCAAACAACTCAAGCAGCTCTTCGACCTCTGCTTCCAGCGCAACCAGGACTTCGGCCCCGTCTACGAACGCGAGAAGCCCCGGCAGATCACCGACTCCTCCGTCCTCGAGAAGATGATCGACGACGTCATCGCCGCCAATCCCGCCCAGCTCGAGCAATACCGCAGAGGCAAAAAAACGGTGGCGGCGTTTTTCGTAGGCCAGGTCATGAAAGCCTCCAAAGGCCAGGCCAACCCAACTCTTCTCAACGAGCTGGTCACCAAAAAGCTCGACGCGTAATAGATCACAACTACAGTTACAGAAAGACGGGTGCCCCACACCCCCAGGCTTTTGCCCGGTGAAAAAGGCCCGGGTGCCCAACATCCCATGGTTTGGGATGTGGGCAACGCGCAAAGCGCGCCGCTTTTGTGTCATCAACAGTTACAGATTGCTCTCAGCAGGAGGGCTGAACCCCTGCTCCGTTTTGAAGGGGCACGACTTCAGTCGTGCCGGAATTCTCTCCCAGGGATGGGGCTTTAGCCCCTGAGGGATCCACGCGTAACCTCTAACCCCCTCAAGCCACCGCGCTCTCTTCCGCCTCACCGCCAACCGCGGCCAGCGTGCTCTTCCGCACCCACATCACCGGCGCCGCAAAATACGTCCCCACCAGCCGCGGAATCCGCCCGAGATCCTTGCCCAGCGAAGCCTCCTCGTCGCCCACCAGCAGCGCCCCGTTGCGGATCATGTGCCAGTGAAACGTCGCCGACACCAGGGTGTAGAGAATCCCGGCTAAACCCAGCTGCCGCGTCGACCGGCCGTCGAGCCAGAAGTGCAGCCCCGCATCGCAGCTGAGCGACGTCAGCGGAACCACCACCACGCACGCCAGCCACGCCAACGCCTCCAGGCGGAACTGCAGCGACTGCTGCTGCAGCGCCGAAAAGAACCCGCACGTCAGCAGCACAAACGCCGCTTCCACCAGCCCAAAGTGCCGTCTCGCATGGAACTCCATATGCCACAAAGCCGCGACGCACGCTGCTCCGCGCAAGCCTGCCGTCAGCAGCGCGACCTTCCAGTTCCAGTGGGTCAGGGCAAACAGCCAGCCCCCTGCCCTTCCTCGCTCGGTCCCTGCGGTTCGGTTTCCCATCGGCCCCTCGGTCTGCCAGTGCGCGTTCCGGCTGCCTGCAGCATGCGGTCGAACCCGGCAAAGCACCATCAAACGACGGTTACAATTCGCCCAATTTTCTCCGCCCTGCACCTGCATCGGCATCCCGCCCACGCACGAAGTTACGAAAGGTTTCAGAATCTCCGAAACTTTGCACACCAGCCAGGGTTCACCCTTCCGACGGCGATTCCACGCCGATCGACTTCAGCCATCAGCGGTTCACGGGCACGCCAATTCGGGCACTTCGACCGCCGCTTTCCGAGGATCACAGCCAGGACGCATCGCACCGTCACGTGCTTGCACGCGCAACCCTCGCCCTGCGTCCGGGCCGTGCTCCTCCCCCCGCGGCCTTCTCTCTCGATAAGCTTCCCGAAGCCGCGGAAAGAGATGTACGTATGTCGACCCACGCGCTCCACTCTCGCCTTTCCACTCTTTGCCTCAGCGCCGCTCCGCTCCTTCTGGCGGTCCTCCTGCTCGCAGGCTGCGGCATGACCAGCTCCTCCTCCACCGCCACCGGAACCACCACCGGCGGTGCCTTTGTCATCGGAACCGACGCTCCTGTCGCCAGCCTCGTCTCCTTCACCACCACCATCCAGTCCATCGACGCCATCGATGCCAGCGGCAATTCCGTCTCGCTTCTCAGTGGAAGCCCGCAGGTCGACTGGGCCCGCTACAACGGCCTCCAGACCATGCTCGATATGAATGACGTCCCCATCGGCACCTACGACAAGATCTCCATCACCTTCGCCACTTCACCCGCGCCCGTCATCGGCTACCTCCAGACTGGCAGCGGAGCGCCCACCGTCCAGACGATGAACGCCACCTTCACCACCACCACCTATACCCAGACCCTTGCCAATCCGCTCACCGTCGCAACCGCGGGACCTGTCGGAATCCACATTGATTTTCGCCTCGATAAATCCATCCAGGTCGACGCCAACGGCAACTTCACCGGCCAGGTCACTCCCACCCTCGCCATCAACGCCGTCGGTCCCAGCGACCCCGGCGCCTATATCGATGAGTTCATCGCCGGCGTCGTCAACCCCAGCCTCAGCGCGCAGTCCTTCACCATTCAGGGGCCGCACGGCCGCACCTTCACCGTCAATGTGAACGGCCAGACCGAGTGGGATAACGGCGAGGGCATGAGCGACCTCACCAGCACCAGCATCGTGCAGATCTCCGGCTCCCTCGACCGCGCCGATGCCACCATCGATGCCGATGAAGTGGCCATCCTCACCCAGAATGGCTTCTACGCTGCGGGCCAAATCACGTATGTGCAGCAGACCCCGCCCAATCCCGCCACCGACTTCCAGCTCTACGTCCGCGGCACCCTGCCCGCCACCGGAAGCGATGTAGCCGACGGCAACATAGCCCAGGTCAACCTCAGTGGCTCAGAAAAGTTTTTCGTCTACTGGATGCACAACCGCTTCACCCAGTTCCTGTTCAATTCCTCGACCCTCCTCCCTGGCCAGCACGTCGCCGTAGGAGGCCCGCTCTCCGGTGCTCAGAATCTGAACGGGCTCACCGTCAACCGGGTGGTTCTCCGCAACTGGGGCTTCAACGGCACCGTCGTTGCCAACTCGGCCAACACCGGCAATGGCACCTTCCAGATGAACATCAATGGATTTGCCGGACTGCTCGTCCCCGGCCAGCCGGTCACGGTCTACACAGCCAGCGATACGGCCTACCGCGACGGCTTCGGCAACCTCGGCGATGTGAGCGCCAGCACGAAAATCCGCGTGGTCGGCCTCCTCATCAAAGACCCAACCTCCGGGGATTCGATCATCCTGGCGCGCTACGTCGACAACCTCAGCAACTAGCCGTTGTACCCACCCACGAATCGGCGGCGGCTCCAAACAGAGCCGCCGCTGCCAGGCGAAGCCCCGGCCATAGTTCCCGGCCGGTTCGGTCAAGACCGCCGGCACTTTTCCTCTATTTGCCGCTGTAAGCCGACCGCATGTACTTCCGCGCCTGATCGGCCTGGGTCGAATCGCTGCCCGCGCTCAACACCGCCTGATACTCCTCAACCGCCCTTTGGCGATCGTGCATCAGGTCGTAGGTCTTCCCCGCGTCCAGCAGGCAGCGCCGCTTCAGCTCCGGGCTCGTCGTGGGCTCATCCGCGGCATCCCGAAACGCATCTGCGGCCGCGGGATAATTTCTGCGCCCTCGCTGCGTATCCCCCAAACCGAACCACGCCAGTTCCACGTGGGCATTCGGATAGTAGCCCGGCCGCTTCGCCAACTCGATCACATGTTCATACGTCGCGATGGCCTGCGCTCCATCCCCTGCATCCTTCTCGAGATTCGCTTCCTCCAGATGGAAAAGGTAATCGTGCGGATACGCGTCCGCCATGGCGCGCGTAATCTGAATGGCCTCCTGGTACCGCCCCTCCCGCCGCAGAAACAGCATCATCGCCGTGCTCGCTTCCACGCGGGTCAGCACCCCATGCTCGGCATCATCGTGCAGCAGAGCCAGCCCCTCGCCCTTGGTCCCATGAATCCCCACGAATCCGATCACGATCTTGAACGCCAGCGGCAGCGCTCCCACCAGATATTCATCGACCCCCACAACCAGCTCCGCATCTGTATATCGCGGATCGAGCTGCAGCACCCGGTCGCAGTCGCTGCGCGCGCCCAGCGCCTGCCGCAATCCGCTGCTAAACGAGCGCTCCACCAGGCCCGAATAGACCGCCAGCAAGCTCCTGGCCCAGCCTCTCGCAAACAGCGCATCTACATTGTTGGGGTTCGTCCTGAGCTCTGCGTTGGCCTGATCGATCGCCTCCCCGCCCAGCGATTTGATCCGATCCCGGACCTTCGGATCCTCAACCACCCCTCGTTTCGTGGTCAGAAACCCGTCATTGGCATAGAAAGTCGTATCCAGCAGATCGAGACGGTTCAGCTCACTGAAAAGCGCGGTGTCGAGAACATAACCCGTCGCCAGCGGATCGGTCGGGTGTTCCCTCTGAATGGCTTCGAACATGGGCAGCGCATTGGCGTAGTCCATCTCGTAGAACTTCTGAAACGCTTCCCGAACCTCCGGCTGGCGGTTCAGGGAATCGGTATCCACGGTCGCCGCCGCATGGGCCGCACCGCAACACAGCAGCAGAACCGCCAGCCGCGCCAGCGTACGCACCGGAGTTTGAAATGGGAGCATGTCCTTTCCGGATTGTAGACGGAACCTGCTCTCGCTCAACCGCATACAGGCTCGCCCTCCTCGATCGAGGGGGTATCTCAGGTACTCTTTTCGGGCCAGAATGAGCCTGGGTTGCGGTGGAAAAAATCCCCTCCGCCGGGAGCCAGGTTTTCCTCCGCTCACCGCGGATGACGTAGAGTGGAGACGAGGACTCTCATGGCCGAAGATCTCCAACTTACCTGCAGCGACTGCGGGCAGACATTTACCTTCACCAGCGCCGACCAGACGTTTTTTCAGGAACGCGGCTACTCAACCCCCCGGCGCTGTAAACCGTGCCGCCAGGCGCGTAAGAACGAACAGGGAGGAGGAGGAGGAGGAGGAGGAGGAGGATACCAGCGCAGCGAGTCCCGCGGGACATCCGTGATCTGTTCCGGTTGCGGGCAGCAAACGACGGTTCCCTTCGAGCCTCGTGGCGACCGTCCCGTCTACTGCCGCGACTGCTACAACGCTCAAAAGGGTGGCGGCGGCGGTCGAGGCGGAAACCGCAGCGATCGCGGACGGTATTAAACCCGACCGATTCTCACCGCAACTTCGGAGCCTGTTGCCCTCGCACGACTGCAAGGATTCAGGCCGAGTGCCGGTGTCTGTTTGTTTGCGGCTCCTCTGAAGGCGGCCGCCCTGCCTCGCTCGCATCGCTGGCGTCCCTCCTGGCCCGTCTCTTCCTGGCGGCGCTGCTCCGGATGTTCGCGTATCGTCGGATGTTTTCTCTTCTCCTCGTTGCGCTCCTGGTTCCCCTGCATGAAAACTCCTCTCCTCCTGGATGAGATGCATGCACCGAACCCGACGCTTACGGCTGGCCCTCCAGCAGAGCCTTCATCCCCTCGAAAAGCTTCTCGGTGATTTCCTCGGGCGATTCATCCTCGCCAAACCTCATCGGCATACCCACCCGAACGGTCAGCGCCTTCGTGCGAAACCAGCGCCTCTCCCGCTTCAGTTCGCTCAGCCCGGCCATCGCCACCGGAACAACTGGCGCGGCGGATTCCCGCACCAACAGGCCAATTCCGGGCCGAAAGGCCTGTAATCCCGCCGAGGTTCGCTCTCCCTCCGGAAACACAATCACATGGATATCCCGATCCAGCGCCTCGCCAATGTGGTCAAAGGACCGGCGAAACCCGGCGCTGCGCGGTAGCGGGAAAACGTTGTAAAGCGCCGTGATCAGCAGCCATGCCGCAGGCCCCAGCAGATCCAGCATCGCGTGCAACCGCACGCCCTGCGGTCCCACGTTGCGCATATGACGGAAGTCGCGCAGAATATTGCCCGCCATTGCCGTGGCGAAACGCCGCCGCATCCCCGCCGGCAGGCCGTACAGGAGAATCGGAACATCGAATGCCGTCACATGATTGGCGATGATCAGCACCGGTTCACCAATTTCAAATTCCTGCGGACGCTGAACACGAGGCGCAGCCAGCAGCCACACCAGCGGCTGCGAAACCAGCTCGATGTACGCCATGCGCAGCAGCCGCACCGGCCAGCTCCACGGCCAGCGAGGATAAAGATCCTGCTCCCTGGACATTGGGACATCGGGACGCGGCTGAGGTTCCGCTTGCCGGCCAGGAGCCGCTGAAACCGGCGCCGACCGTGCGCCGGATGCCTCCGGCTGCTCTTCCTCCGCGGTTGCGCTGCCCGCGCGATCCAGACCCAGTTCGCGTCGCAGGTCGCCCAGCGTAACCATCCGGTCCAGGGTCACGTCGTCCAGTGTGAGCCCCAGCGTTTGCTCCAGCTCCGACTGCAGCTGCACTCTTCCCAGACTGTCCAGGCCCAGGTCTTCCGAAAGCCGCGCGTCGTCGCTTGTGTTCCCCGGAGTCGCATGACTGATCGACAGAATTCGCTCCAGCAGCGGATCCTTCGTCCCGCCTTCACCGTTGTTTTCAACCGGACGCTGCGTGTTGACCCACTCCGTCACCTTCGGCCGGCGTACCTTGCCCGTCGATGTCCGCGGCAGGTCCAGCTCCGGCCAAATGCGCCACTGGTGAATCTGCTGATACTCCGCCAGCTGCCGGTTCGCCGCCACGACCGCCTGTTGAGCCTGCTCCCGCGAGCCTCGAAAAAGCAGCACGGCCATGGGCTCGGTTCCTGCCGCCGTCAGCAGAGGAACCACCGCCGACGCCTGCACTCCAGTCTGCGCATTCAGCGCCGCCTCCACATCTTCGGGATGAACGTTGACCCCGGCCGGCGTCACAATCACCTGGCTCTTGCGCCCGACAAACTTCAGCTGGCCCTGTTCGTCGCGCTGGGCCAGATCGCCCGTCGCCAGCCAGTCGGAGTCGTTCTTCTGCAGCGCTCCGTTTTGCCAGGTCGCCTGCGAGACCATATCGCCCCGAACCTGGATCTCGCCTTCGTCGGTGATGCGCACATCGCGGCCCGGCAGTACTTTGCCGATCGTGCCCTGCCCCGGCTTGAACGGATGGTTCAGGCTGATCAGCGCCGACGTCTCCGTCATCCCGTAGCCCTGCACCAGAACGAAGCTCAGCGTTGTCCAGAACGCCTCCAGCTCCGGCGACAGCGCCGCCCCGCCGCACACAAACGCCCAGAATTTGTATCCCAGCAGACGATGAATGCGCCGGAACCGCCACCAGCGCCGCCACTGCCCTTCACCGGCTGCCTGCTTCTCTTCTTCCACCAGCTTCGGATCGACCGCCAACAGGTGCAAACGCAGCAGGTCCAGCACCCTCGGCACCGAACACAGCACCGAAATCCGCTCCCGGCGCACCGTCTCAATCAGCCGCTGCGCCTGCAGCCGATTCTCGAAATGCACCTCTGCCGCCATCAGCGGCGGAATCCACAATCCCATGAATTGCCCAAAAACATGACTGAGAGGCAGCGTGTGCAGAAAGCGGATCGGATGAAAAATGCGCTCGTACTTCAGGTACTTCTTCATCTCCCGCTCCACCGGTTCGAGGCTCGACAGCACGTTGCGGTGCGTGTGGACGATGCCTTTCGGCTCCGCAGTCGTTCCCGACGTAAACAGGATCTGAAACGGTGAATCCAGCGTCAGCGCCGGCTCGCGCAGGCTGGTTCCAGACCGCGCCGGAAGCTTCTCCGCAAATTCTTCGAAGCTGACTCCCGGCACATCCCCGCCGAGCTGGCTCAGCAGATGCCGGTCCCCCACCGCCAGCCGCGGATTCGTATTCGCCACAACCCGCTGGGCAAAATCAGCCGCCCCCCCCGGATCCAGAGGAACGACGATCACGCCGCGCAATACGCACCCGAAGAACGCGCCCATCCATTCGAGTCCGTTCCGGCCCCACAGGACCACGCGCTCGCCCATTCGAATCTCGCGCCGGATCAGCTCCGTGGCAAAGCGGTCTGCACTGTCTGCCACCTCCGTCCACGTCGCCACAAAGCGCCGGTTCCCGCGATGCTCGACGAGGGCGGCCGCTTTGCCATGACGCCGAAAATCATCGAGAAATGTCGTCAGGTCAGCGCGCATAAGCCATGGGCTTCCGTCCCGCTTCAGGCCCGGGCGAAATCGATGTAGCCGCGTGCCGGATCGGTGCGCACCAGCTGGACCCGCAGCTTGTCTCCTACATCCAAACCCTCGTGCCCCCGCACCAGCATTCCCTCCACATGCGGCTGCACCGTGCGCACAAAGGTTCCATGATCCGTAGCCCCGGTGACAATGGCATCGAACGCCTGCCCAATCCGCCCGCTCATGGCGACTGCGGCGATGCGCTTCTGCATCTCCCGCGCTACCTTCCGCTCCGCATCTTCCATCCGCGTACACTGGGCGGCCACCGATTCCAGCTCACCGTCAGAATACGGCGAAGGCTGTCCGGCAATCATCGCCTTCAGCAAACGCTGGCTCACCAGATCGGCATAGCGCCGATTCGGCGCCGTCGAGTGCGTGTAGTCCTGTACGGCCAGCCCGAAATGCCCCTCGCTCGGCTGTCCTGGCCGTTCCACCACATATTCACCCGCACCCAGCAGCTTAATCACTGCCAGTGACAGATCCGCGAAATGATCCGGGTCCTTCGCCTGCTGCTCGCAAAGAAAATCATGCAGCGGCTTCGGGTCCGGCTCCGCAGGCAGCTTTGTCCCCCTCTGGCCGGCGAGCTCCACGATCCGGTCCCATCGCTTCGGGGTCCTGACCACCCGCCGAATCGACGAATACTTCTTCGCGTCGAATGCCCTGGCGACTACTCCGTTGGCCGCGATCATGAAGTCCTCGATCAGCTGCGTCGCTCGGTTCTTCACCTCGGCTTCGATGTCAATCTCCCCGTCGCTCAGCTGGATTGGATGCGTTTCAATGGTCAGCAGATTGAGAGCGCCGTGCCGGAAACGTTCGCCGCGCAGCCGCTGGGCAATCTCGTCCTGCAGGTGAAGCTGCTCCTTCAACGCGGCGGAAGCATCCACCTTCTTCGGCGCGACTCCCTGCCCGGCCAGCCACGCGCCCACCGAAGGGTAAGCCAGCTGCCCCCGGTTGACCACCCGCGCCCGGTAGATATCGCTGGACGAAATCTGCGCCTGCGCATCGACCATGAATTCAACCACCATCGCCATCCGCTCCTGCCCCTCGAGCAAGGAGCTGAGCCCCGTCGACAGTACTTCCGGCAGCATCGAGAAGTTCTCCACTCCCGTATAGACTGTCGTTGTTTCGCGCAGGGCATGCTGGTCAATCGGCGATCCCTTCGGCACGAAGGCATCCACATCGGCGATTCCGATCCACACCTTGTATCCGCCGTCCGGTGCCGCTTGCGCATATTCAATCTGATCCAGGTCCCGCGACGTATCGTTGTCGATCGACGACCAAAGCCAGGTCCTCAGATCTCCTGCGCCATCCGGAATCTGCGGAGGGTGCTGCTGGATCTGTTGCAGCTGTTCCGCGACCGGGGCGGGATAGTCCGGTTCAAAGCCGTGCTCGATCATCGACTGCCGCGCCGCGGCCTTCAAATCAAAATGAATCTGGTGGTTCATCATCCCCCTCGTTCCGGCGAAGGCCAAGCCTATCACGATCCGCAGCGGTCCTCCGACTGCCCCACGCAGCCCCCGGCAGCACTCGGAACCCTGAACTTTCGAGCCCTTGATCCAACCCGCCATGGGCAACCGACTTCCAAGGCTCAATGCCTTTGCGGAACCTCAAAATCGACCCGGCTCCCAAAGACGACGCCTCCCAGTCGAAGCAGCGCGACCTTGACCGGCCCACCGCTGTCGAAATCTACGAACAGGTTTCGCGCAATGCCCGCCGCGAGCTGCAGCGTCCCGCCAAAGCGCTTGCCGTTTCCGGCATCGTGGGCGGCCTCACTATGGGCCTCACCGGCCTCAGCGTCTCCGTCGTGCAGGCGCTCCTCGGCACGCAGCCATGGGCGCAGTTCGTTGCCCTGCTCTTCTACCCCATGGGTTTCCTGGCAGTCATCCTCGGCCGCGGCCAGCTCTTCACCGAGAACACCCTCTATCCCGTCGCCCTCATCCTTGCCGAACGCCGCTACTTCCTCAGCACCGCTCGCCTCTGGACGATCGTCTTTCCCTCCAATGTCGCCGGGGCCTTCCTCTTTGCCGTCCTCGCCGCGCGAACCAAAGCGCTCCAGCCTCCGATTCTGCATACCCTCGTCCAGCTCGGGACAACCGCCGTGAACTCCGGAATGCGCCATGTCTTCTGGAGCGCCGTCGTCGGCGGATGGTTGATCGCTCTGGTCGCCTGGCTGGTCAGCGGCAGCCATTCCATTACCGGCTCCATGGCCGTGATCTGGGCCCTCACCTTCATTGTTGGCCTCGGGCACTTCGCCCACTGCATCGCCACCAGCGGCGAGATCCTCGCCGCGGTCCTCTCGCATGGCGTCTCGGCTGGCGGGTATTTCCGCTGGCTGCTCGTCGCCACCCTGGGAAACATCTGCGGCGGAGTCGTGCTCGTAACCCTCCTCGAATACGGCCAGGTCAAGCTCGACTGATTTATCTCCCGCAGTCAGGGCATCCGTGCGGTGACCGAAGAACATCGCCCGCAGCGCCCACCGGCGCCGGCCCTCTTCCGCATCCCCTCCAGAGAAGGGAAATCAGCTCCATGGCTGGCTTTTTTAGATCGCTTCTCTCAGGCCGCCAGGCTTGCACCGCAGCGCCTGATTCCGGGCTCGCAATCGTGAGAAGATAAATCCCGCTCATCCACGGAGTGTCCGCAACCGAAACATGACCCCGACAACCAGCGTGCTGATGTGGTTCGGTCGCGACCTTCGCCTGGCCGATAACCCCGCTCTCCGCGCGGCTGTCGCCACGGGTCTTCCCGTCGTCCCCATCTTCCTCTGGGCACCCGAAGAGGAAGACCCATCGCCCGGTGCGGCCTCCCGCTGGTGGCTGCATCAGTCGCTGCTTGTCCTCGATCGGACCCTGCGCGCCAAAGGCTCCCGTCTCACCCTCCGTCGCGGCCCAACTGCGGAAACCCTCCTGGCAATCGCGGCTGAATGCAACGCGCGGCGTGTCTTTCACAATCGTGTCTGCGAACCCTCGGCTCTGCAGCGTGAACCACAGCTCCGCTCGAAACTGGAATCGGCAAGCATCGGCCTCGAGATCTTCAACGGCAGCCTTCTGTTCGATCCAGGAACCCTGACGACAACAACCGGAGGACCGTTCCAGGTCTTCACCCCCTTCTGGAATGCTCTCCGCAATCGGCGCGGAGAACTGCGTTCAACTGGCCGGTCGCCGCGGACCCGACTGTCTCCTTCTCGCTGGCCGCAGTCGCTCCGTGTCGCCGATCTCAAACTCGAGCCGAAAATCGACTGGGCTTCCGGCATCCGCGCTGCGTGGACTCCGGGCGAACAGGCGGCGCGCGCCGCTTTGCGATCCTTCGCGCGTGGGGCCGTCACACGGTATGCAACCGGCCGCGACCGCACCGACATGGATGGGACCTCCCGCCTCTCCCCTCACCTGCACTTCGGCGAGATCAGCCCTATCCAAATCTGGCACGCAGTATCCGATTCGGCTGGTTCCGAGGGCTACCTGCGCCAGATCGCATGGCGCGAATTCGCCTGCCACCTGCTGTCGGACCATCCGCACACGCTCACAAAACCCTTCAACCCGCAGTTCCGCCATTTTCCCTGGCGCGCGAATGCGCGGCGCCTGAAGGCATGGCAGCAGGGCCAAACCGGCTACCCTTTCGTTGACGCAGCCATGCGCCAGCTTTGGGCAACCGGGTGGATGCACAATCGCGCCCGCCTCGTCGCAGCATCCTTCCTCGTCAAAGATCTGCTGATCCCCTGGCAACTGGGAGCGGCCTGGTTTCTCGATACCCTGGTCGACGCCGATCTGGCCAACAACACGATCGGCTGGCAGTGGGTTGCCGGCTGCGGAGTCGACGCCGCGCCTTATTTCCGGATCTTCAATCCCGTCCTGCAGGGACAGAAGTTCGATCCAAACGGCGACTACATCCGCCGCTGGGTTCCTGAGTTGCGCGGTTTACCTTCCGGGTGGATTCACAGGCCGTGGGCCGCGCCGCCGCTTCTCCTCGCGACCGCCGGCGTCAGTCCCGGGAAAACCTATCCGCTTCCCCTCGTCGATCATTCCCAGGCCCGCAGCGCCGCCCTGTCCGCACTCGCACAGATGAAATCGAAGCAGCGCGAGCCGACCGTCAGCCGCTGAATTCGCTGCTCCGGCCCATCAGCTCTGGCCTCTTGTCCTTCATCCGCCCGATTACGAACTTCGGCACCAGCCCTTCCACCGATCCTCCGAGGCGAAAGACTTCCTTCACCAGCCGCGAGCTTACAAACGAATACTTCGCATCCGGCATCAGGAAAATTGTCTCCACCTCCGGCGAAAGGCGCCGGTTCATCAGGGCCATCTGGAATTCATATTCGTAATCGCTGATCGCCCGAATCCCTCTGACCACAGCCTGGGCGCGCTGTTCCCGCGCAAACTCCACCAGCAGCCCGTCAAAGGTCGAAACCGAAACGTTATTGAACTCCGCTGTGCCTTCCGACAGCATGGCAACCCGCTCTTCCACCGTGAAGAGCGGATTCTTCGCCGAATTGCGCAGGATCGCAACCACCAGGTGGTCAAAGATGTTCGCTGCCCGTGCGATCAGATCCAGATGCCCGTTCGTCACCGGATCGAAGCTGCCGGGATAGATTGCCTTAACAGTGTTCACGCCTCATGCATTCTATCCGGTTTCTCCCTCGCTACCGCACATTCAACGAGGGTGACACATCGCCGGTCATCTCGCGTCAACCAATTCAGGCCTCTTCCCATCCCCCAAAGACCTGTCCCAGCGCGTCGCAAATCTCGCCTGTCGTCGCATAGGCGCGCACGCAATCCAGGATGCAGGGCATCGTGTTCCCCACAGCAAGACCCTCGGCCGCCGCTCGCGGCTCCCCTTCGGCCGTCCGTCGCAGAACGTCCAGAGAGCGCTGAACAGCCTCGCCCGACCGCGCCCTCCGCAGCCTCTTCAGCCTGGCAGCCTGCGCATCGCGCACGCTCTCATCGATGTAAAGCGTGCCTGGCGGCGGCTCCTCGATCGCATATTGATTCACGCCGACGATGACCTTCTCCCCGGCCTCGACCGCGCGTTGATACACATAACTCGCCTCGGCAATCTCCTTCTGCGGATAGCCCGCCTCGATCGCCTTCACCATCCCGCCCAGCCGATCCAGCTTTTCGAAAATCCGGAATGCCCCCTCTTCCATATCCAGCGTGAGCTTTTCCAGAAAATACGATCCCCCCAGTGGATCGATGGTCCTGGCAACCCCCGACTCATGCGCCAGGATCTGCTGCGTCCGCAGGGCGATGCGCGCCGCGTTCTCGGTAGGCAGCGCCAAAGCCTCGTCAAACCCATCCGTGTGCAGCGACTGCGTCCCGCCCAGCACTCCCGCCAGTGCCTGCAATGCGACTCGCGCAATGTTATTCAGGGGCTGCTGCGCCGTCAGTGACACTCCGGCCGTCTGTGTATGAAAGCGCATCCAGTGAGAACGCGGATTCTGCGCACCAAATCGCTCCGTCATCACCCGATACCACGTCTTGCGCGCGGCCCGGTACTTGGCGATCTCTTCGAAGAAATCGTTGTGAGCGTTGAAGAAAAAACTCAGCCGCGGTGCGAAATCATCGACCGCCAGCCCCCGCCGCAGCGCCCACTCCACATATTCGATCCCGTCATAAAGCGTGAACGCCAGTTCCTGCAGCGCCGTCGATCCCGCCTCGCGGATGTGATATCCCGAAATCGAGATCGGGTTGAACTTCGGCGTGTATCGTGCCCCGAATTCCAGCGTGTCCACTACCAGCCGCATCGATGGCGCCGGCGGGTACAGATACTCCTTCTGCGCAATGTATTCCTTCAGGATGTCGTTCTGCAGCGTCCCCGAAACCTGCTTCCAGTCCGCCCCCTGCTTCTCCGCCACCACCAGATACATCGCCCACAGCACCGAGGCGGGCGAATTGATCGTCATCGAAACCGTGGTGTTGTCGAGCCGAATCCCGGCAAACAGCGTCTCCATGTCCTCGAGCGAGTCGATGGCCACCCCGCACTTGCCAACTTCACCCTCGCTGCGCGGATCGTCCGAATCGCACCCCATCAGCGTGGGAAGATCAAAGGCCACCGAAAGGCCGCCCGCCCCGCCTTCCAGCAGATATTTGTAACGAAGATTGGTCTCCTCGGGCGACGCGAAACCGGAAAACTGCCGCATCGTCCACAGCCGTCCCCGATAACCGCTCGGATGAATCCCCCGCGTATACGGCGGCTGCCCCGGAACTCCGACGAAATCGCCCTCTTCCTCCTGCCAGCCTTCGCGCAGATCCGCTTCCGTGTACAGCCGCCGCACCGGAGTTCCCGAAATCGTCGTGAAGCGCCCTGAACCCTCCTCATCACGGTTCACGGCGGTTCCTGCAGGATGCTCACCGCTTTTTCCCAGCGCGGGACGCAGCGTCTCCTCCGCCCACCGTTTCTCCGCAGCGGATGGATGGCGATTCTCGGTCAGATCGTTCAGCAATGCGTCGCCTTCCCTGGCGGTCTGATCAGACATCTTCACTCCCGGGAACGAACGCACCAGCATAGGAGAGTTCGCGTCGTCCGCACAAGCGCTCAGACGGAATGCGAGGCCCTGGCCCGCCCGCGCTCCCATGCCTTCGCATATTTCCAGCTTACGTAGCCCGAGTGATACAGGTGCAGCAGCAGCCCCTCGCGTCCGTCGAGAAAACCCAGCCGGAAGACGTAGTTGTACGCAAAGGTCGCCGCCGGCACCATGCCCACATTCCAGAGAAACGCCGGCAGTCCCCGGCTTGTCTTCCCCTTGTCGACCGCCTGCCCGGCGCCCAGCGCGCTGTACCGATTCATGTGCTCGATGTACCCACCCAGGGTGGGATATGCATAGTGCAGCAGCTCTCCGCGCAGCCGCTCTGTCGGTCCGGTCGGGCGGAGTGTCTCATGGACCGCTCTTTCCTCAAACTGTGCGCTACCCCGGCGGAACAGCCGCAGCTTCGGATCGGGGAAGTATCCCCCATGCCGCACCCACCGCCCCAAAAAGTAATTCCGCCGCGGCAGCAGGTAGGCGTCCCTGGCAGGCTGGCCCCGCAGCAGCTGGCGGATTTCCGCTCCCAGCCTCGCACTCACTTCCTCGTCCGCATCGAGCGCCAGCACCCACTCCGACGTGCACTTCGCAATCGCCGCGTTCTTTTGCGCCCCAAATCCCTTCCACGCCTCAACCAGGAACTTCGCTCCAAAACTTCGGGCAATCTCTTGGGTGCGATCCGTCGATCCGCAATCGACGATCACAATTTCATCCGCCCAGCGCACGCTCTCCAGCGTTCGCGCAAGGTTGGCTTCTTCGTTTCTTGTAATGACCGCGACCGAGAGGGTAAGCGCCATCTTCCAGGCTGTCCGCCGGCCCACAAGCCCGGCGTGCTCTGCCCGAAGTGTAACAAGTGCTCTTCTCAGTCCACGCGCGCCAGGACGATCCGAGGCGGGATTCCGTCCCCGAAGCAGGCTAATCCAGCCCGGAGGCGCGCGGAGGCTGCCTGTGCTGCTCTTCGGCGCTGTGCTTCATGCGTTCCCCGGTTGAGGGCTGCTGTCCCATGCTCCCCATCGAGCGAAACAGCCAGAAGATGCCGACCAGAACCAGCAGAGCGACAATTCCAGAGATCGCGGCCATACGGCGCCTCCTGCTTACTGAGAGGCGCCTCGGCTGTTGATTGGTTATCCGGTCGGGTCCCGCCGTCCAGAAGCTGCTGCCGGCTCCTACTGCGGCGCGTTCTCCAGCGGCTCCAGCTCCTTGCCATCCCGCTTGTAGATCACGCCCGCCTTCATCACAAAGTTCACCTTGCTCATCAGCCTGATATCGTCCAGCGGATTCCCCGGGACCGCGACCAGATCCGCATACTTGCCTGCGCTTACCGTGCCCAGCTCATTGTCGTGTCCCAGCAGCTCCGCTGCGTTGATGGTCGCCATCTGCAGCGTATACGCCGGTGGCAGTCCCGCCTTCACCAGATAAATGAAGTCTTCCCAGTTCTGCCCGTGCGGATAAACTCCGGCATCCGTGCCATATGCAAACTTCACGCCCCCCTGATACGCCCGCGTCACCGTTTTCATAATCTGCGGACCCACCTCCAGCGCCTTGGCCGCCACCGTCGGTGGATACATCCCCAGCTTCGCCTGCTGGGCCACAAACTGGCCGGTGTAGACCGTCGGACAGTAGAACGTCCCGTGCTCCTTCATCAGCCGGATGTCCTCGTCGTCCATGAACGTGCCGTGCTCGACCGAATCCACCCCCGCGACCACCGACCGCCGGATCGCCTCCGCCCCGTGCGCGTGCACCGCAACCTTCATGCCGTAGTCGTGCGCCGTATCCACCAGCGCCTTGATCTCTGCCTCGCTCATCTGCGGAGCGGAGCCGTTCGTTCCCAGATCCATCACGCCGCCGGAAGGCATCGCCTTGATCAGATCGGCGCCGTTCTTGTAGTGCAGCCGCACCACCTTCATCGCCTCATCCGGTCCGTTGAAGATCGACTGCAGCGGCCCCGGATCGCCCTGCAGGTCCAGGCTCAGGCCATTCGTGTGATCCGCGTGTCCGCCCGTGGTGCTGATCGCCGGACCTGCCGTGAAAATCCGCGGCCCGATCACATAGCCCGCCGCGATCTCATTGCGCAGAGCCACGGTGTCGTAATCCGAATCCCCCACATTGCGCACCGTCGTGAATCCCGCCATCAGCGTCCGCCGCGCATAGAGCGTGGATCGCAGCACCCCATCGGCAAGATTCAGACGCGTCGCCTCGCTGTACGAGTTCTTGCCGAACTCCATGTCCAGATGCACATGGTCGTCGATCAGCCCCGGCAGACAGGTCGCTCCCGTCAGATCGATGACCCGGGCGCCCTCGGCCCCCTGCACCCCCGCCTCAACCTTCTCGAACTTATCGCCCGCGATGAAAACCGTCGTCGGCCCCAGCATCTTCCCAGCCGCGCTGTCGAAGAGATTCGGGCAGTGCACCACAGTCTCAGCAGCAGGAGCGCTCTGCGCGAACCCCGCCGTTGCAAAAAAACACGTAACCACCGCAAACACGCCGGCGACCGGTCGAAAAACCTTCATCAGGCATCTCTCCTTGGAACCCAGTTGAAAAACCCTCGCGAGGGATTGAATTCGTTGATGGAAATACTACAGCGTCAGAGCCATCTTGCGGACTCGCGCCGCCCGGACACCCGATCATCCCCCGCCCGGCCCCGCCGCCTCGCACCCCTTTCCGGCAGCGCCTGCAGCACTCATGTCGTCAGGCGATCCCGCGAGACTGGCGACATCGGCCACATCGTCAACCCCGCCAGGCTGGCCATCTTCCCGGTCACCTGAACACCGATCGCCGGCGCCCGGGATCCGGAATAGTAGAAGCGCCGGGTCAGCGCTCCGCTCTGATTCGCGAAACACTCGATGACCGAACCATCGATAAAGAACCGCAGCTCGGCGGTGCCCTTCGCCGTGCCCAGCGGCACGCGCTGGCCTTCAATCTCCATCTCGCTCGGGCGTGAAGGATCATAGCGGCAGGCCAGCCAGGCGCCTCCATCCCGCCGCCCAACCGTAATCGTGATTGCCTCCTGCCCCAGCCGCAGGGAACACGCGATCTCGCCGCAGCCGTTTTCCATCTGCATGCCGGCCAGCTCGCGTCGATCGCCCAACTCATCCCCGCGCATGCGCAGCCGCCGTTCTCTCCCCCGCAGATGTTCAACCGCCGGCGCTGCCCGCATGGCAAGATCGTTGTTCTCATCCAGGCGAAGCACGCGCGGCAGCGAGATCATCCCCGCCCACCCTGCCGCCCGGTACTCCGCTTCAGAACGATCTTCCCTGATCCAGCCCCACAGAATCCTGTTCCCCACCGCATCCAGCTGGGTCTTCGGCGCGTAATAAGACCCGTAGTCCAGAATGCCGCCGCGTTCAGAGTGGAAGACCAGCTCTTTCCTGTCGAACCTTCCCGACTGCCAGTACGCTCGGCCCCCGGTCGAGTGAATGAGGATATGTTTTTCGCCAAGCGGAAAGAAATCGGGACACTCCCACATCTCTCCCTGCTCCCCGGCGTTTTCTCCCCCAGCCCCCAGTCCCTCGGCCAAAGGGTGTAGATACTCCCAGTGGTAAAGATCGCGTGAGCGATACAGCAGAATCGCGCCGCCCCGCCCGCGAATGCCCGAACCCACCGCCATGTACCACACATCGCCCTCGCGCCACGGCGCTGGATCGCGGAACCCGGTCACATCCAGACCCGCCGGAGGAGCCGCAATTACCGGCGCTGGCGCCTTGCTCCAGTCCGTCAGATCGCCTTCCTCACAAAAGGCCAGGCATTGCGATTCCCTCAGGCTGCGAGCGCCATCGCGAATGGTCGCCTCGCTCTCCGGCGCCGCAACCACGCCCGTGTAGAGAACCGCGACCCGCTCCCCGTCGACCAGGGCCGACCCGGTGAAGCACCCCGCAGCGTCCGGGCCGCCGGCGGTCGGCGCCAGCGCAAGGGGCAGATGACGCCAATGCACCATGTCCGGGCTCACCGCGTGCCCCCAGTGCATATCACCCCAGACAGCGCCGCCTGGATTGTACTGGTAGAACATGTGATAGGCGCCGCGCCAGTAAATCGGCCCGTCGGGATCGTTCATCCAGTTGGCCGCAGGCAGCAGATGATACTGCGGACGTCTCGGGTCAGCCGCCAGCTCTGCCGGCGTGACGACCGTTGCCTGCATGAGCGCCAGCGAGCGAGTCGCCAGCCCGCCTGCCATCATCAGCGATCCCGATAGAAATCGACGGCGCCTCATCCTGGTTATCCCGCCGCCAGCATATCAACCGGGAGGGAATCCAAACTAGAACGGAATGTCGTCGTCCGTGATCTCGGTCGACTGCACCAGATCATCCGCACCTGCCGGCTGCCGCTGGTCATACGACGAGCTCGAGCGGGAATATCCGCCGGATTCGCCCTCGCCGCGCCCGCTCAGCAATACCAGATCGTTGACCACGATCTCAGTCCGGTACCGCTTTTGCCCGCTCTGCTGGTCGTCCCACGACCGCGTCTGGATGCGGCCCTCAACGTACAGCTTCGACCCCTTCTTCACATAGTCGCGAACGATCTCCGCCAGCCGCTGATAGACCACCAGGTTGTGCCACTCCGTCCGCTCCTGGAATTCACCGCTCTTGTCCTTGAACCGTTCTGAAGTGGCCAGCGTGAAATTCGCCACGGCCGCTCCGCTGGGCAAAAGCTTCACCTCAGGATCCTTGCCCACGTTGCCAATCAACGTCGCTTTATTGACGCTCTTCGCCATGACCGCCTCTCCCAATCGAATTTATCCCATGAAGCATAGCAGAACCGGCGCCCTTCAACGGACCGCCTTTTCCCCGCTACCGTTACCCACGGAATCGATCTTCCCTTTTACAGCGCGGAGTTAATCTGCTCAACCAGCTCCTCAGCAGTCCCCGGCGGTGGCAGACACGACGCCCCCCTGCACACCACGGCCATCGCCCCCGCGCCGCCCGCCGCAAGTCCCGGCAAATGCGGCAGCGTCTCCTTCAGGACCGGCGGCAGCTCGCCCCCTGCAACCCGCTCGGCAGGCAGCAAAATGACGGCCTTGTTCACCGCATACCGCGCCCCTGCGATTGCCGCCCACTTCCGCGCTTCCGCGCCCCGCCCGAGGATCGCCACCTGGATCGGCGGCAGCAGCAGCCTCTCCAGGGCCAGCCCAAAACTGCCCCCATACAACCCGTAGTGCTCGATCACCCCGGCAAACGCCGCCAGTGTCCCTTCAGCAATCTGCCGGAAATCCGCCCTCCCGCTCAGCATCTCCAGCCGCAATAAAACCGCTGCCGCCATCGGATTCCCCGCCGGTGTCGGTGAATCCTGCATCGGCTTGCGCCGCGCCGCCAGAGCGCCCAGTCTCTCCCCGCCCGCCTGGTCCGTGTCGAAGAATCCGCCCGCTTCCCGATCGTGGAAGCGCTCCACCATCGCTTCCCCCAGTTCCATCGCCGCGTCGTAATACCGCAGCTCCCCCGTCGACTCCCACGCATCCACGCAGGCGTACGCCAGCAGCGCATAATCGTCCAGCACACCCGCTATCCGCACGCTCGAGGCATGCCCGTCGGCATACGCGATCACGTGAGCCAGCCCCGCTTCGCGATCCCAGCCTTCCCGCAGAATCCGATCCAGCGTCTTGACCGCGAACCCGCGCGGCCCCTCCCAGTCCAGCACCCGAGCCACGTCCAGATACGCTGAGATGGCCATCGCATTCCAGCCCGTATAGATGGTCTTATCCACAAAAGGCGTCGGCCGCTCCAGCCTCGCTGCATATAATTTGCCCCGGGCTCGGTTCAGCAACGCCTCCACTTCGCCAGTCCCGCGCTTCACGCGGCGCGCCACTTCCTCAGCCGTGAAACTCCGGTGCAGCACATTCTTCTTCGGATCGTGGTGCATGTCGCCCAACTCGCCGATGTCGTAGTACAGCTCGGCAACCTGCAGTTCCTCCACTGTCAAAACCGCCGCAGCTTCCGCGCGTGTCCACGTGAAGTAGTCCCCATCGTCTTCCAGAGAAATATCTGCGTCCTGGGAAGCGTAGAAGCCACCCCGCTCCCGGTCGCTCAACCATTCATCCATCCAGCGCAGGATGTCCCGCGCGACCGCCGCAAACTCCGGCTCGACAAAGGTCTGGAATGCATGTGCGTAGTTCGCCAGCAGGCCGGCATTGTCATACAGCATCTTCTCGAAATGCGGCACCACCCAGCGCTCATCCACCGAATATCGATGGAACCCTCCCGCAAGCTGGTCGTAGACCCCGCCCCGCGCCATCTTCCTCAGCGTCACGGTTGCCGCCTCCCTGGCCGCCTCGTTGCCCGTCCGCGCCGCCACATCGATCAGCAGATCCAGCACCGATGGATGCGGAAACTTCGGCTGCGATCCGAATCCCCCATTCCGTGAATCGAACTGCCCCACGGCGCTGGCCACCAGTTTGTCCACGATCCCCGGCGACAAACCCTCGCCGCGCGCCGAGAAGGTCTCGCCATGCTCGATCGCCGCAATCACGCTTGCCGCCGACTCCAGGACTTCCTCGCGCTGCGTCTTCCACGCATGGGCCAGTGTCAGCAGAACCCGTTCGAATCCGGGCCGCCCGTACCGATCTTCGCGCGGAAAATAAGTTCCGGCGAAGAACGGCCGCCCATCCGGCGTCAGAATCGCTGTCAGCGGCCACCCACCCTGCCCGCTGATCGCCTGTACCGCCACCTGGTAGCGCGCGTCCACGTCGGGCCGCTCGTCGCGGTCCACCTTGATGGCCACAAAGTGATCGTTGATCGTTCCCGCCAGACTTTCGTCTTCATACGACTCGCGATCCATCACATGGCACCAGTGGCACCACACCGCACCCACGTCCAGCAGAACCGGCTTGTCCAGCTGCGCCGCCATCGCGAAGGCCGCTTCTCCCCACTCCTGCCAGTACACCGGCTGGTGCATCGCCGAGCGCAGATAAGAGGAAGCCGCGCGATCGAGCACATTGCGCGGAGGCGCGGAGGTCTCAGGCAAACTCATCATTTCAGCCTACGCGTTTTAGCGCGACTCGGTCACCAGCCGCCGCGCGACCTCGACGTAGAGATCGATGGCCGCAAAAAGCTCCTGCTTCGCGAGCTTCTCGTGCGGCGTATGGGCCACATGGATCGATCCCGGACCCAGCAGCACCGGCTCACCCCAGTTCCCCAGCCACGGAATATCCGTGGTGAACGCAGCCACCATGGTCGGCACCCCTTCTACCGCTCGCAGCCTTCTGAACGGAATCTCCAGCGTGAATTCCACCGTCCCCAGGCCTTCAATCGCTCTCTCCATCGCCCGCCGCGTCTCATCCGATGAGCCCACCAGCCGCACCAGAATCTGCGCCTCCGCCGCATCCGCAATCACATTCGGCGCATGTCCGCCGTGGATCGTCCCGATGTTCAGCGTGCTCGGCCCTGCGTCATCGACGGTCGGCAACGGAATCTCGAGGATCCTCCGCAGCGCCTCCACCATTTTGTGTGTCGCGCTTTCTCCCAGTTCGGGATAAGCAGAATGAGCCATCTTTCCCGCCGTCCGGATCACCGCTCGCAATGTGCCCTTCGAGGCCACCGCCACGCGGTTGTCCGTCGGCTCGCCATTGATCAAAAACCGGCTGCCTCGCGGCTGCAGATTCGCCGCCTTCGCTCCCGCTGAATCGCGCTCTTCTCCCACGACAAACAGAAGCCCCGCCCGCATCCCCTCTGCCTGCAGCTTCTCTACAGCCGCAATTTGCGCGGCGATAATGCCCTTCGCGTCGCACGACCCTCGCCCATAGATGAATTCCTCGTCTTCGCTCGATGCGAGAAACGGGGGCACCGTGTCCAGATGCGTCGAGAACACCACCTCCGGGGTCAGTCCCGGTGCGCAGGCATACACATTGAAGCGTTCGCTCGTCGAGCGGCTCTCCCGATGTTGCTCCACCGGCATCCTCTCGACTGCAAATCCGCGTCCCGCCAGGAACTCTGCCAAAAACGACCCTGCCGCTCCCTCGTTGTAGGTAATCGATTCGATGTCCACCAGACGCCGCGTTAGCTGTATCGGATCAAGGCTCATAGCGAAGCACCAGAATACCGGACGGCCCCTTCGTACAATGAAACTCGATGCCCCAGTCTCACATTGGCGCCGCTATCCTGCGCACCATCGACGATCTTCGCGGGCCAGCCGGTCGCCTCGAAGCCCTGCTCAATGCCGGCTCGCCCCACGCGCCTTACGCCGCTCTGGTCTGCCATCCCCATCCGCTCGGCGGCGGCACTATGCACAACAAGGTCGTCTACCACACCATGAAGGCTTTCCAGAGCTTCGGCCTCCCGGTTCTCCGCTTCAACTTCCGCGGCACCGAACTCAGCGAAGGCCAGCACGACTACGGTCTCGGGGAACAGGACGACGTTCGCGCCGCCCTCGACTGGCTGGAGCAGGAGTTCCACCGGCCCATCCTCTTTGCCGGCTTCTCGTTCGGTTCGTATGTCGGCCTGCGCGCCTGTTGCGGCGATCCCCGTGTCGTCGGACTGGTCGCTCTGGGGCTTCCCGCCCATGCGGAAGGTCGCGATTACGACTACGCTTTCCTTCGCAGCTGCCCCCATCCAAAGCTCTTTATCAGCGGTGATCACGACCAGTATGGACCAGCTCCCGCGGTCGAAGCCGCAGTGGCCATCACACCCCAGCCCAAACAACTCGTCTGGATCGCCGGCGCCGACCACTTCTTCGCCCCACCACGCGCAACCGATTCGCCGGCCCCGCCCTCCGCCGGGAGTAAATTGGGAGAAGTGAGAAACGCGATCCGCCTCTGGGCCCTGGCGTCCTTCCCGTCTCTCGGCGGCCAATGACCCTCGACGAACTCCATTCCATCTCCCGGGAAATCTTCGATCGCGCCCTGGCCGCCTGCGATATCTCTCAGGCCTTCGATCGCCACCTTCACTTCGAAGGCAAAACCCTCGTTCGCCATCCCTCCCCCCGGCTTCCCTCTCTTTCCCAGCCACTCGATTCGTTTAAGGAGCTCTACGTCATCTCCTTTGGCAAAGCCGGGCTTTCCATGCTCGATGCCCTGCTCGCCCGCCTTCCGGAGAAACTCCACGTCCACGGCGTCTGCTCGGCCCCCGAGATTCCCCCGAAGCGCCATCGCCACATCCGCTACTTTGCCGGCGGTCACCCCCTCCCCAACGAAGACTCCTTTGCCGCCGCCCGCGCTGCGCTTTCCCTGCTCAAACACGCCCGGAAAAGTACCTTCGTCTTCTTCCTCATCAGTGGTGGGGGTTCAGCCATGCTCGAGCTTCCCCGCGATCCGAAAATCACTCTGGACGACACCATCGCGTTCCACGAAACCCTCGTCGCCAGCGGCGCCACCATCACCGAAATCAACACCGTCCGCAAATATTTTTCCGCCGTCAAAGGCGGACGCCTCGCCCTCGCCGCTCCGGCTGCCGAAAAGCTCTCGCTCCTCGTTGCCGACGTCCCCCTCCGCGACCTCGCTGCCGTGGCATCCTCGCCCACCCTGCCCGATTACTCCACCCTCGCCGATTGCGCCGAGATCCTCGCCCGTTTTCACCTCCCGGAGAAGTTCCCGCCCAGCGTGCGCGAATACTTCGAGCGCCTGCAGCAGACCGCGCCTGCATCGCCCTCGCACGACGAACCCGGCGCCGCCTTCGAGCACGCTCAGTTCGATACCCTGCTTTCCAATCACGACTTCGTGAATGCTGCGCGCGACCACGCCCAGACCCTCGGCTATAAGGTTGTCATCGATAACAGCTGCGACGACTGGGACTACGCCAAAGCCGCGCAGTATCTCCTCGCGCGATTTCACGAATTGCGCGCGCAACACCCCCGCCTCTGCCTTCTCTCCAGCGGCGAAGTTACCGTCAATCTATCGAAGAATCCCGGTTGCGGAGGCCGCAATCAGCAGTTTGTTCTGGATGCTGCACTGGACCTCGCTCGCTATGAAGGCCAGCCCCTCGCTGTCCTCAGCGCTGGCTCCGATGGCATCGACGGGAACAGCCCCGCGGCGGGCGCCATCGCCGATACCACCACCGTAGCCCGGGCGCGAAGCTACAATTTCGATCCCGAAACCGCTCTCGCCCGATTCGACTCCTGCACCCTCTTTACCGCTCTCGGCGACACCATCGTCACCGGACCCACCGGCAACAACCTTCGCGACCTCCGCATCCTCATCGCCGGCTAGCTCTCTCCTGACCCCTACCCCCCGGGTGCCCCTAATCCCTGATCCTGACCAATGTGCCCCGGGTGCCCCACATCCCTGGCTCTGGGATGTGGGTAATCGCGCGTCAGCGCGATCCCTACCCCCCTGTCCTTCTCAGAACTTCACCTGCGGAACCTGTTGCGCTGCATCGCTCGCCTGGAAATAAGCGTTATTCGGCTTAAATCCGGCAACCCTGGCCCAGATGTTGTTCGGAATCTGCCCGATGAACGTGTTGTAGTCCTGCAGCGCCTCGTTATACCGGTGCCGTTCTACCGCGATACGGTTCTCGGTGCCCTCCAGCTGATCCTGCAGCTGCAGGAAATTCTCGTTCGCCTTCAGATTCGGATAATTCTCCGCGACCGCCAGCAAACGTCCCAGCGCTCCATCCAGCTGCCCATTGGCTTTGATCTGGCTTTGCGGATCGTGCGCCCCCAGCAGTGCCTCGCGCGCGTGGTCCACATCGGCGAATACCGTCTCCTCATGCTGCGCTGCGCCCTTCACCGTGTTCACCAGGTTCGGAATCAAATCCGCGCGCCGCTGCAGTTGCGTCTGCACCTGCGCCCACTGCGCCTGAACAGCGATTTGCTTCGCCACCATTTGCTTCTGGGCGCTCACGAAGCTGCCGAATACCAGCAACCCCGCCAGCACAATCACCCCAATCACCGCTAAAGCGATCCACAACCCACGACGCATCATCGTGCTTTCTCCCCCCCTGCAAATCCGTCCAATTCGACTCGATGTTACCAGCTGCCTCCCGCACCACCGCCGCCGGTACTCCCGCCTCCAAAGCCCCCAAATCCGCTGCCGCTGCCGCCGCCGCCAAAATCTCCACCGCCAAAACCACCCCCACCCCACCCGCCGCCGCCCCAGCGTCCGCCTCCGCCAAGAAACATCCCCAGCAGAACGCCCAGCATCCCCGATCCGCCGGCCCACAACAGAAAAATCACGACAAGGATCAGAAAAACAATCCCGCCAATGATCTGCCCCGCGCTGGCCTGGGGCTGCCGCTGTTGCGCGCCCCATTGCGTCAGCGGCTGCAGCTTCACCCCCGCATCCTGCGCAATGATCTGCGAAATCTCATCGACCGCCAGCGTCAGGGCTCCGTCGAAATCGTTGTTGCGCAGCATCGGCACCATCTGCCGTCCGATTTCACCCGCCTTGCCGTCCGGCAGAATGCCTTCCAGCCCGTAGCCGGTCTCGATGAACCGCCGCCGGTCCTGCACCGCGATCAGAATGATCACGCCGCGATCGCTGCCCTTCGGTCCTACTTTCCAGGCATTCTCCAGATCCACGGCGTACTGCTCGACCGGCTCGCCCTCCAGGGTGTTGACGGTAACGACCGCAATCTGCGCGTGGGCCTGATGGTCCACCTCGCCGCACACCCGATCCAGCTCCTGCCGCGTCGCGTCCGAGATCACGTGCGCGTCGTCGCTCACGTAATCCGTCGGCTTCGGCAGATCCTTCACCGCCTGCGCAGAGCCCGCCTGGACCGAACACACCAGAGCCGCAACCCAACCGACCGCAATGAGCCTGATTCGGAACATCGATTTCGATTGTAGTCGTGAACCTGCCGTCAGGAACTCTTTCCGCTCTCCGCGCTCGGCAACGTCTTCTCCATCACCAGTGCGTCGATTCGGCCCAGATAGTAGCCTCGAATCCGCCCGGTTGCCTCAAATCCGTGGCGCGCATAAAACTCCTGCGCTGCGGTGTTGTCCACCGCCACCTCCAGCAGCATCGCGGAGGCGCCCATCGCGCGTAACCGTCCTTCCAGTTCCGTCAGCAGCCTGTGCCCAATGCCGGCACGCCGTGATCCAGGATCGACGTCGATGGTGATCAGCCGCCCCAGCACCGCGCCTTTGCGCAGCTGCTTCCCGGCAATGGCAAATCCCGCGATCCGGCCCTGCCCATCTTCCGCTACCAGCCCGATATTGCCAGGATATTTCAGGAAATACTGCAGTTCCGCCTTCGACCAGGAAATCCCCGGCGCGAAGCATGCCTGATCGAGCGCGTACAGGAGCGGGAAATCCTTCGCCACGACCGCTCGCAGGGAGATCTCCACAGAATTACTTCTGCGCTTCCTGCACGGCTTCTCCGCTTCCCGCCATCTCCCGCTGCGGCTGCACCACCACTCCGCTGTACAGGGTTGCAGCCACCATCCGGCCCTCCAGCGACGCGGCCGAACGCACCGTCCATCCCGTGTTCCACCACTTCCAGCTGCGGTCCCGGGGGTCGATGCCATACATGATCGTGCCCTCTCCCGACGTCACAATCAGACGCTGCACCGCCGCATCCCAGGTCAGGTGATTCACCGCCACCACCGGCAGGCGCTGCAGCGCCTTCCAGCTCTGCCCCTGATCCTCGGAATAAAACACCCCTTCGCGTCCCCCCGCCCACAGCGATCCGTCCGCAGCCACCGCCATGCAGCCAATCTCGGTCAATCCTGCCGGCCCACGCGCCGCTCGCCACGTCGCGCCGTCATCCCCGGAAACCAAAATCCCCCGCCGTCTTGCAGCGAAAATCGTCTTCCCCGCCTTCGCCAGCGCAACGTAGTCTCCCGACGTTGAAATGGCCGCGGCGTCATGGGAATCAAGCACCTCTTGCCACGATGCTCCGCCGTCATCGCTGCGGAAGACTCCCTGCGATGTCGCCGCATACCACGCGGTTCCCACCGGCGTCAGGGCCATCACCCGTCCACGAACCTCCTGAGGATCCGCCCCTGCAACCTCAGCCGAACGCAACCGAACTCTTTTCCTGCGGGCATGCTCCTTCGCGGCCGGGACCGGCGTCTCTTCCTTCACTCCAGCCCGGGCCCAGCTCTGCCCGTCCCACCGGAACACTCCGTCGCTGGTGCCGGCCATCAGCGTGCCGTCGCCTGCCTGGGCAAGAAGGAAAACGTCGCGCCCGTTCAGGCCGTCGCTCTCCTGCTTCCACGTCCTCCCCAGATCCCCGCTGATGAAAACGCCGCCGTACGTCTTGTCGTTGATCACGCCGGCATACAGGGTCCCGGGATTCTTTCCATCGCTCAGCAGCGACGCCACCTGGCGTTGCGAGAATCCGGTGTTTGATTCCTGAAACCCCGCTCCCCCGTCCTCGCTCGCCAGGACTCCACTGCGATCCGTGGCCAGCAGAACGTGCTTCGGATTCCGTGGGTCGATGTAGACGTCGTTGACGATCACGTCCGGACCCGTCGTCCGCGTCCAGTTCTCGCCTTCATCCGTCGTCTTGTACAGCCCCTCGGTCGTCCCCGCATATACAGTATTGCGGTCCGTCGGGTCCATCCGGATCGAGCGCGTCCGCCGCGCCGTCGAAGGAATCCCCTGCACCTTGCGGAAGTTGGCGCCAAAATCGAGGCTGCGGTAGATCCCCGAGCACGCGCTCGCGTACACCACACTCGGCCGCGACGGGTCCACGATGATCGCGAACACGTCCGAGTCGTCGATCACACCCCGGCTAATCTCCTGCCAGTTTTCCCCGCCGTCCGCCGTCTTCCACGGCAGATGCCACGTCCCCGCATAAATCGTCTGCGCATCGTAGGGGTCGATGGACACCGACTCCACTTCATGAATCTCCCGGCTTCCCGCTGGGCTGATCTCCCGCCAGTGCGCCGCCCCATCCTCCGTCCGATACACCCCCAGCAGCGTTCCCGCCACCAGTTCCTTCGGATTCGATCGCGCCTGGGTCAGCGCCCGCACCGACTGCCCGCGCATATCCGAACTCTCGCTCCATGTCCGCCCCGCGTCGTGGCTGACATAAATGCCGCCGCCCGGACGGTCCATTTCCCATACCCCGGCGTAGAGTGTCTTCGGATCCCTGTGATCCACCACCAAACTGTCCACCACCAGGTCGTCCTGGGTCCCCAGCTTCGCCAGCGGAGACCAGGAGGACCCCCCATCGCCGGACACGTAAATCCAGCTGTCGATCGTCCCCACGTAGATGCGGTCTGGATTGCTCGCGCTGAAGGCAAAACGGCGCGCATTCCCGCCATCGGGCCCCGAAAGCGTCCATCCCGATGAAGCCGCAACTCCACTGGGGCAGCAGATCAGGGGCAGGCACGCGGCTACAGCCGCAACAAAGAGTCGCAAACGGACGTATTTCATCATTCCAATTTCGTGCGAGGGCCGGGTGGGTCGCGGCTGCCGCGCGGGGGCTGGCGTTCTTAACCTATGCTATCCGTTTTCCGGCGCCCGCTGCCGCCTTCTCTCGCAAGGGTCTTATTCCCTGCAACCGCCCATCAGGGCGCGGCCAGTCGGAACTCCGGCGCGTTCCCTACTGCAGATTCAGGACCCGCTTCAGGCTACCCCGCTCGTGCTGGATCTTCTCCTGCAGCAGCGTAATCGCGTACAGCAGCTGTTCCGGCCGCGGAGGACATCCGGGCACATACACATCCACCGGAATCACCTGATTCACACCCTGGACCAGCGCGTAATTGTTGAACACCCCGCCCGAAGTTGCGCACGCGCCCATCGAAATCACCCACTTCGGCTCCGGCATCTGGTCGTAGAGCCGCCGGATCACCGGCGCCATCTTCCACGACACCCGGCCGGCAATCACCATCAGATCCGATTGCCGCGGCGATGGCCGGAATACTTCAGCCCCAAACCGAGCTACATCGAACCGCGATGCCCCCATCGACATCATTTCGATCGCACAGCACGCCAGCCCAAACGTCATCGGCCAAATCGAGTTCTTCCGCACCCAGTTGATCGCCGCATCGGCGGTCGTCAGAAAAACGCCATCCGGCTCCTCGTAACCGTAGCTCGCTTCCAACACCTTTTCCCGGTTCTTCCCGCTGCTCTCCAGCGTCCCGAACCACCGGCGATCCTGCAATGCTTCGCTCATACCTCTATGATAACCGCCCGCAGCGGTCGCTTTCATCCGCTCTCCCCCTCCCTCCACCCCTGCTGGTAACCCCTTTCCCCGGAATGTCGTCTCCCGCCTTTCTCCGCCCGGCGCCCGATTTCCTGTTTTCGATTCGCGAAAAATGTGTAAAAGTGAATTTCAGGACCGTTGCAAATCCTCATCTGCGGCTGAAGCACCTTCCCCCGCACCCCTCGCGTCACCCCGTCGTGACATAGTCCCGTGCACCGCCTTACGGAGCCTTATGCCCTCTCGACGCTGGAATCGACTGCCTTTCCTCCCTCTCGCCCTCCTGCCTCTGCTTTGCGCTCCCACTGCTTTCGCGCAGACCACCCCGGCCCCGGCCATCTCCGCCGGCGACAACGCCTGGATGCTCACCAGCGCCGCCCTCGTGCTGATGATGACCGGCCCCGGCCTGGCCCTCTTCTATGGCGGCCTGGTGCGCCGCAAGAACGTCCTCTCCACCATGATGCAGAGCTTCGCCATGATGTGCATCATCAGCGTCCTCTGGGCTCTCATCGGCTACTCGCTCGCCTTCGGTCCCGGCAACAGCTTCATCGGCGGCTTCCACAACGCCTTCCTGCATGGCGTCGGCCTTGCGCCTGATCCCGATTACGCTGCCACCATCCCGGCGCAGACGTACATGATCTACCAGCTCATGTTCGCCATCATCACGCCGGCCCTCATCTGCGGTGCCTTCGCCGAACGCATGAAGTTCAGCGCCATGTGCCTCTTTCTCACCCTCTGGGCCCTCGTCGTCTATTCCCCCATGGCCCACATGGTCTGGGGCAAGGGCGGACTCCTCAATGCCGCCCTCGGCGGAAAAATTCCCTGCCTCGACTTCGCCGGCGGCACCGTCGTCCACGTCACCTCCGGAGTCTCCGCCCTCGTCTGCGCCCTCTACCTCGGTAAACGAGTCGGCTACCCAAAACAGCCCTCACCACCCCACTCCGTCGTCCTCAGCTTCATCGGAGCCTGCCTCCTCTGGGTCGGCTGGTTCGGCTTCAATGCCGGCAGCGCCGTCGCCGCCAACGGCCTCGCCACCAGCGCCTTCGTCAACACCCACTTCGCCACCGCCGCTGCCGCCATTGGCTGGAGCATCTCCGAGTGGATCCGCAACGGCAAGCCCAGCGCCCTCGGCGCCATCTCCGGCGCTGTCGCCGGACTGGTCGCCATCACCCCCGCCTCCGGCTTCGTCCAGCCCATGTCCGCCCTCCTCATCGGCTTCATCGCCGGCATCTTCTGCTTCCTCATGGTCACCGTCGTCAAAGGCTTCTTCGGCTACGACGATTCCCTCGATGCCTTCGGAGTCCACGGTGCCGGTGGCACCATCGGCGCCATCCTCACCGGCGTTTTCGCCTCCAGCGCCATCAATCCCATCTACGGCGCTGGCAAACCCACCGGCTGGATCGACGGCAACCCACATCAGGTGCTCGACCAGCTCGCCGGTGTTGCCATCGCCTGGTGCCTCTCCATCGTCGGCACCCTGATCCTTCTCAAAATCGTCGACATGATCATTGGCCTGCGCGTTACCCGCGAAGAGGAAATCGAGGGTCTCGACGTGACACAGCATGGCGAAGAAGGCTACGATTTCGCTTCGTGATCTTCAAACCCTATATTCTGAGTTAGCCCAGGACGCCGCACTTATGCAAAAGATCGAAGCTGTCATTCAGCCATCCAAACTGGACGCCGTCAAAGACGCACTGCTCGAAGCGGGCATCGAAGGCATGACCATCCTCGAAGCCCGCGGTCACGGCCGCCAGAAAGGCCATACCGAGTTCTATCGCGGCCGCGAATACACCGTCGACCTCCTGCCCAAAATCAAAATCGAGATGGTGGTTCGCGACGAAATGGCCGACAAAGCCATCCAGGCCATCCTCTCTTCGGCGCGCACCGGCAAAATCGGCGATGGCAAAATCTTTGTCTCCAAGATCGACGACGCCATTCGCATTCGCAATGATGAGCGTGGACCTACCGCCCTTTGAGCCCCGCTCCCGCACCGCCGGCTTCGGTCGCCCGTGCCCCTTCACCGGGTGCAGTGGCATCGCACATCGCTCTCGCTGTATGCACCCTGTACCCTGAACGCTGTACGCCGCATCCTTCGCCATGAACTCTGAGCCGATCAGTCTCGCGCGTCTGCGCAGTCGCTATCAGGACGACTCCACGCAGTTGCGCCAGACCTTCGAGCGCAACGGCGATGGCTCCGCGGCCATTCGGCGCCGCTCCCAGATGGTCGGCACCCTGCTCCGCCAGCTCTGGGATCACGTCGCTCCCATCGCTCCCCAGGACGACATCGCGCTGGTCGCTACCGGCGGCTTCGGCCGCCGCGAGCTCTTCCCCTGCTCCGACGTCGATGTCCTCTTCCTCTGCGCCAGCGAGAAGGTCGAACCCGCCTGCCGCGATCAGATTCGCGCCTGTATCCAGTCCATGTGGGACATCGGCCTGCGCGCCAGCCCCGTCACCCGCACCCTCAAAGAAACCGAACGCGTCCACCCCGATAACCTCGAGTTCACTGTCTCCCTGCTCGACCGCCGCTACCTCACCGGCAGCCGCACCCTCTACGCCAAATTCGAATCCGAAGTCCTTCCCACCGTCATCCTCCGCGAGTGGGACACCGTCATCCAGAACCTTGCCGAAATGGCCCGCGCCCGCCATGCCAAATACGGCAATACCATCTTCCACGTCGAGCCCAACGTCAAGGAGAGTCCCGGCGGCCTCCGCGATTACCACCTCACCCAGTGGCTCACTCTCCTCAACTGCATCCACCAGCAAAAAGCCTGGCCGCGCTCCGCCGCGGACGATTTCTACGGCACCCACGACGAGCCGGAGTCCGCTTACGACTTCCTCTCCGCCGTCCGCTGTTTTCTCCACTACCGCTCCGGCCGCGACGACAACACCCTCGACTGGCACGCCCAGGATGAAGCCGCCGCCCGTTCCATCGGTCTCGATACCCGCGGTACCTCCGACCCCGCCTACTGGATGCGTACCTGGTACCGCCAGGCCCGCACCGTCTATCGCCGCGCTTCGCTGCTCATCGACGCCGTCCCTCCGCCCCGCCGCTCCTTCTATAAGCAGTTCCGGCGCAAACGTACACCCGTTCCCGGCACCGATTTCTTCCTCGAGGACGGCCGCCTCGATCTCGCCGAAGCCGCTGCCGTCAACGACGCCGACTCCATCCTCCAGATCTTCGGCCTCATGGCCAAACACGGTTACCGCCTCAGCTATGCCGCCGAAGACCGCATCGCCGACGCTCTCCCCGTTCTCGCCGTCCAGATGCCCGAAGGCCCCTTCCTCTGGAATTGCCTCCGCGAAGTCCTCCTCGGCCCGTGGGCCGCGCATGCCCTGCGCACTATGCACGCGCTTGGCATTCTCGAGCTCCTCATCCCCGAATTCCACGGCATCGAGTCCCTCGTCATCCGCGATACCTGGCACCGCTATACCGTCGATGAGCACACCTTCCACGTCATCGACAACGTCCACCGCCTGCGACAGCCGCAGAACGAGTGGGAAAAACGCCTCGCCGGCCTGCTCCCCGAAATCGACCGTCTCGACCTTTTCTTCCTCGCCCTGCTCATGCACGACACCGGCAAGGCCCGCCGCACCGGCAACCACGCCAGCAACAGCGTCGAATTGTCGGAAAGCCTCTTTTCCCGCCTCGAGCTCGATCCCGAAGAGCGCGAAACCGTCCGCCGCGTCATCCGCAATCATCTCGAAATGTCGGCCACCATGCGCCGCGATATCTTCGACGCTGAAACCATCCGCGCCTTCGCGGAAAAGGTCGCCAGCCAGTCGCAGCTCAAAATGCTCACGCTCATGACCTACGCCGATATCCGCGCCGTCTCGCCCGAAGCCCTCACTCCCTGGAAGGCCGAGAGTCTCTGGCAGCTCTACATGAGCGCCTCCAATTTCCTCGACCGCAGCGTGGACGAGATTCGCTATCACGCCTCCGACGACCCCGCCTTCTTCAGCCGAATCATCGCCCTCATCCCTGCTGTGAGCCCTCTTGCTGCGCAACGATCCGTGAACCCTGAAGAGCTGCGCCGCTTTCTCGACGGACTCCCCCAGCGCTATCTCAGCACCCGTCCTCCCGAACTGATTGCCGCCCATTTCCGCCACGCCCAGCAGCTGCCCGCCGAACCCGTTCAGCTCACCTTCCGCACCCTCCGCCAGCTCAACGAAATCACCCTCGTCACCGCCGATCGGCCCGGCCTCTTTGCCGATATGGCGGGCGTCCTTTCCGCCTGGGGGATGAACATCGTGAAAGCCGACGCATTCTCCAATGCCGCCGGCCTCATCGTCGATACTTTCCAGTTCACTGACGCCTACCGGACGCTGGAGCTCAATCACTCCGAAATCGATCGCTTCCTCGCCGGCATTCGCGACGCGCTCAGCCACAAAACCTCGGTCGAAGAGCTGCTGCAGGCCCGCAACCATAAGCCCGCCCGGCCTCGCGTCACCGTCGAAACCCGCCTCGAGTTCGACAACGACGCCTCCTCCCACAGCACCCTGCTGCAAATCGTCACCCAGGATACCCCCGGCCTGCTGCGCGAAATCGCCCTCAGCTTCGCTGCCGCCCGCTGCAATATCGAAGTCGCCCTCATCGATACCGAAGGCGAAGCCGCCATCGACGTCTTCTACCTCACCAGCGCCGGCCACAAACTCGACGACTCCGCCCAGGCTTCCCTCAGCGCCTCGCTCGTCCACCGCCTCGCGCGTCTCCGCCAATAATCCCGCCCGCGGCGCTTTCCTTCATCCAAAGTGCTGGAAGTCCTGCCAAAATTCCGCCCATCCCTGCCGCGGTCCGCCGCACACCAGAATGTCCGGGTGGTCCCGGCTCTCTTCGTTCTCGACGCCATACGGATTCACCACATGAGCCGCCACCCGGCATCCGCTCAGGATCCGGTCCGCGTACTTCTCTGACAATCCCAACACGATCAGCGTCGTGGGCGGCGGACTTGGATACCCGCGATACCACGCGGTGTTAATCCCGCTGATCGGCGCTGGCAGCCCATACTGCGGCCCCAGAATTTCCACCGCTCCCGCCTCTCCGTAATTCCCCACCAGAATCCCCGTTTGCGCCCGCTCTCCCGGCGGCAACGAATTCCGAATCCCTGCCACCGCCTGCACAATCTGCGGCCACCCGGTCTCCTCGCGCAGGTCACCATTGTTCTTCATCGCAAACCGCATCAGCGGACCACTCCCCGCCAGCGGCACAATCGCCGCAACCATCAGTACCCCGCACTCCGTCACCCCTCCAAAAAACGCGATCGTCACCACCCGCCGCCACACCTTCGTCAGCGAGCCAACCCACCTCTCCCCGGCCACAGCGCCCACGGCCATCAGCATCGGATACGCCGGTCCCATGTAATACCCGCGCCCCTTGCCAAAGAAAAACAATGCCAGCGGAATCACGTACATCCACCCAACCGCCCTCCATCGCCGATCCCAAAACGCAACCACCAGCCCCGCAACCCACAACGGCGCCGAAAATAGATCCGTGCACAGCCACAACTGCTGGACCAGGAATCCGTCTGCCCGTCCCTCGCCCACATCCCGCACATGAATCGAGTGGAGAAAGCGATAAGAAATCCACCCATGATGCGCCTGCCACATCAGATTGGGCAGGACGATCAGCACAGTAATCGCCAGTGCAGCCGCAAAATACCAGCTCGCCAGCAGCCGCCGCGCCCGCGTCAGCACAAATCCGCCCAGCACTCCAGCGATGAAAAACAGGATCGAGTACTTCGTCATCAGTCCCACGCCTGCGACCGTCCCAATCGCCAGCCACCATCGCGGATTCTCCGACCTGAGCAGTCGAATCACGCAATACGCCAGCAGCACCCACCACAGAAAATCGAAGCTCGTGTATTGAAACTCCGTTCCGTTGCCCAGAGTTGCCGGTGCCAGGGCCACCGCCAGCGCCGCGGCCACCTGCGCCAGCCGCCCGCCGCCGACCTCCTTCGCCATCATCCCGGTCAGGACGATCGCCATCGCCTGCGCAATCACCGATGCCAGCCGCAGCCCGACCATCGATAGCCCAAACACCGCCATCGATACCCGCTCCACAAAAGGATCCAGCGGCGGATACGCCACAAAACCCCACTCCAGATGCCTGGCATCGGTCAGGAACTGCAGTTCGTCCCGGTGAAATCCGTATCGCCCGTTCGTCAGCAGGTGTAACACCACCACGCCGCCGGCAATCGCGAAAAGAGCCGCCCTTGCCCTCCGCTGCCCCCCGCTCTTCCCTGGTGCGCTGGCTGGATCCGCTTTCAGAGTCATTCCATTCTCCCGGTTCGTTGCATGGAGTACGAACCGCCCCTCACCCGAGTTCCCGATCCGAAATCAGGCCTTCCCTTGCCCAATGTGTATTAATGCATTTTAATTAACCATGGTTAACATATTGGACAAAAAAACGATACACTGATCCTTGTTCTCTGCCCCCGAATCTTCATCGTGAAGGAGCCTCTCTGCGGCTGCCTGGCCACATCCTGCTCCTCTTGCTTCTCCCATCCGCGCCCCTGACCGCGTCTGCGCAGAATTCTGCCCTCCCCGCCGCTCCCGCTCCCCGCCCCCCCATGATTCCTGCTGTGCCCATCGACCAGCATCCCAACAACGCCGCGACAGCAATCGCCCGGCACCCCAGCCCGGAACAGCCGCCTGCTCCCCAACTCACCATGTTCCCTCACAGCCAGACGGCGCGCTACTGGATCTCCGGCCAGGCCAACACCATCTTCCAGGCCAAACCCGGCTTCCACTCCCCCTGCCAGGGCCCCAATAGCTTCGATAACGCTCCCGAATATAAGACCTCTCTGGTCGAAACCCTCTTCCTCGGCTACCAGCCGCATCGCAATCTGCGCTACAACACCGATCTCCTCCTCGATCTCGAAAGCGCCGGCGGCCGTGGCCTCGGCCAGGCCCTCGGTCTCGCCGGCTTCACCAACCTCGATGTCGTCCGCAACCCCAGCCTCGGCTCCAGCCCCTACCTCGCCCGCGGCGAAATTCACCAGACCTTCGGCCTCACCAGCGAAATGGTGGAATCCGACCGCGACCAGTTTTCTCTCGCCCCCCAGGTCCCCGTCCGCCGTTTCGAAGCCCGCATCGGCAAGATGAGCGCCAACGATTTCATGGACACCAACGACGTCGCCAGCGACAGCCATCTCCAGTTCATGAACTGGACCGTCGACGACAACGGCTCCTGGGACTACGCCGCCGATACTCGCGGCTACACCGTCGGCGGCCTGCTCGAATACGACGACCGCAACTGGAGCGCCCGCTACGGCATCTTCGCTATGCCGGTCATGGCCAACGGCATCGACCTCGACTGGGCCTTCTCCCGCGCCCGCGGCCAAAACTGGGAATACGAGCTGCGCCGCTCCTTCATCCCCCACCGCAAAGGCGTCACCAAAATCCTCGCCTTCGCCAACACCGCCCACATGGGAAACTACCGCCTCGCGGTGCAGCACTACTTCGCCGGCCTTACCCCCACACCCGACATCGTCTCCGTCGAGCGGCCCGGCACCGTCAAGTACGGCTTCAGCTGGAACAATGAACAGGACGTCACCGAACACCTGCGCATCGCTACCCGCTTCGGCTGGAATGACGACCAGGAAGAGTCCTACGTCTATACCGAAGACGCGCAGACCGTCGTCATCGCCGCCGACTATACCGGCGATCGCTGGCACCGGCCCAACGACAAAATTGGCACCGCCTTTGTCAGCAATGCCATCAAAAAAGATCATCAGAATTACTTGAAGGATGGAAGCGTCGGCTTCCTGCTCGGTGACGGCACCCTCAGGTACGGCCGCGAAAATATCGTCGAGAGCTACTACACCGCACATGCCTGGCAGGGCCTCTTCTTCGCCCTCGACGTGCAGCACATCGACGACCCTGGCTATAACCGCGACCGCGGCCCCGTGTGGGTCTTCGCCGTCCGCGGCCACATCGACTTCTGATCCGAATCAGCCTTTCCGCACCCGCAGATCGCCGCCCGTCATTTCCCCCGGCTCTGCCAGTCCCAGCAGGTTCAGCATGGTGGGAGCAATGTCCCGCAGCGACCCGCCCGGTTTCGCCGCATACTGCGACGCATCTTCGGCCACGTATATGAATGGCACCGGATTCGTCGTATGCGCCGTGTGCGGACCGCCCGTCACCGGATCCACCATCAGCTCCGCATTCCCGTGGTCCGCCGTGATCAGCCAGGACGCATCGCCGCCCCGCTGTTTCATCGCCTGATAAATCTGCCCCAGGCAGTCGTCGACCTTCTCCACCGCCTTCACCGTCGGCTCCAGCCTCCCCGAATGCCCCACCATATCGGCATTCGCGAAGTTCACCACAATCACGTCGAAGGCCCGATCGTTGACCGCCTTCACCACCGTATCCGCGATCCCCTGCGCCGACATTTCCGGCGCCAGGTCATACGTGGCCACCTTCTGCGATGGCACCAGGATCCGATCCTCGCCCGGAAACGGCTTCTCGATCCCACCGTTGAAGAAGTACGTCACATGCGCGTATTTCTCCGTCTCCGCCACGCGCAGGTTCCGCAAATTCGCCTGCGCCATAGTGTTCGCCAGCAGGTTGTCCATCGACTCCGCCGGAATGATCACCGGCAGCGTAAAGTTCCTGTCGTACTGCGTCATGCACACGTAGTGCAGCCTGCTCGGAATCTCACTCCGCGGAATGGTCGCGTCCAGCTCTTCCCACGATGGCAGCTCTCGTCCTGCCTGCGCGCTCAGCCCGCTGTTCCGCGCCAGCACCCGCGTGATCTGCCGCGCCCGGTCCGCGCGGTAGTTGAACAGGATGCACACGTCCTCATCGCGAATCACCCCATTCGGCCGGCCATGCTCATCCGTAACCACGAACGGCACAATAAACTCGTCCGTCGTGCCGTTGTTGTACGACTCCTCCACCCGCGCAACGGCATCCTTGCAGGCGCCGCCCTCGGCCTGCCCCTTCACCATCGCATCGAACGCCTTGTTCTCCCGCTCCCATCGCCGGTCGCGATCCATCGCATAGTAACGGCCCGACACGCTCGCCAGCTTCCCTCCAAACTCCCGCATCTTCTGCTCGAGCGCCGCCACATAACCCGCCCCACTCGTGGGCAGCGTGTCGCGCCCGTCCATAAAGGCGTGGACCAGCACCTTCTCGACGCCCTGCTGCTTCGCCATCTTCAGCAAAGCGTAAAGATGCTCCTGGTGCGAGTGAACGCCGCCGTCCGAAAGCAGCCCAAAGAGATGCAGCTGGGTCCTGCGCGCCTTCTCCATCGCCTCCACAATCGTTGGGTGCGCGAAGAACTCGCCATTCGCGATCAGCGCATCGATCCGCGTAATGTCCATCTGCACAATGCGCCCCGCGCCGATGTTCAGATGGCCCACTTCGCTGTTGCCCATCTGCCCCTCCGGCAGGCCCACAAAATGATCCGAAGCGTGCAGCAGAGAGTTCGGATACTCCCGCAGCAGCTTGTCGTACACCGGCTTGCGCGCCAGCGCGATGGCATTGTTTTCCGTCTGCGGGCGATACCCCCACCCATCCAAAATCGTCAGGACTACCGGCTTTGCTGATCCAGCCACAACATCTCCCCTCAAATCTTTCGTCGTCTTCTCCTGCGAGTTTCCCGGCCCGCAACACCCCGCTATTTCGGGGGCGCTGCAGCGTGTTCCCGCTTGTATTTCTCGACCGCTGCCTGGATTTCCGCCCGATGCGCCTGCAGCGTTTCCGCCATCACCTGCTGCCCCAGCTGCGCGCCCGCCTGTTGCGTCTCGGCAACAATCTGCGGCATCGCCGCAATCACCCTTTTCCCCACCGGCGTCTGGTAGAACGCGATCAGCTGCGCGGCGTCGTCCGAAGATAGCCGCTTTTGATACGCCGTCACCGCCATCGACTCGAAGTCCGCCTTTTCCATCCGCCCCTCAAAGTCCTCCAGCACATCCTCCGGCAGAAATGGCACTGCCTGTTTCAAATAAGGCGCCATCCCGCTCATCACCTGCCTCCGCAGAGTGGTGGCGCCGGTCAGCACCATCAACTCATGGACCTGGGCCGCAGTCACCGGATGCTCCGGCCGCTGCGCCTCTTCCGCCGCCTTGTCCGGATTCCACTCCGACTGCGCCGCCAGCGGCAGACTCACCATCAATCCCGCCCACAGCACCCAACCCAGTCTTCGCATCCTGCCTCCCCCGCGAACCATCGTCTCAGCGTACGTCATCTGCTCCCGCAATCCATCCGGCAGGCACCCTCACGGAACAGGCGCGCGACCGGCCTCCGCAGCCGGATGGGCCGCACGTCTCGACATGGAGACTTGAACTGGTTTCATAAACCCGGGATGCTCATATGTCACGGATGAACCGCCATCGAAGCGAGGCTCATGCCGCAGGCCAACGCCGCAAACCTCGACAGGAAACCTGTTCTCTTTGTCCTGCGCTCTTCAACGCTGAAAGCACAGCAGGCAACAACCATTGAATCGATGCACACCGCGGCCGGATGACCGCGGGCCACTAATCCCCGTAATTCACCGCTTCCAGACCCAGAAACTCCGCCGCCTGGCCCAGCTCCTCTTCAATGCGGAGCAGCTGGTTGTACTTCGCAACCCGATCCGTCCGCGATGCCGACCCCGTCTTGATCTGTCCCACGCCCGTGGCCACGGCGAAATCCGCAATGAACGTGTCCTCCGTCTCGCCGCTGCGGTGCGAAATCACCGACGTGTACCCGTACCGCCGTCCCAGTTCGATCGCCTCGAATGTCTCGCTCACCGTCCCAATCTGATTCAGCTTGATCAGGATCGAGTTCGCGATCCCTTCCTCGATCCCCTTCTGGAACAGCTCCACATTCGTCACGAAAATGTCATCGCCCACCAGTTGGATCTTGTTTCCCAGCTCGCTCGTCAGAATCTTCCAGCCGGCCCAGTCATTCTCGGCCAGCCCGTCTTCCAGCGACACGATCGGATATTGCCGCACCCAGTCGGCATAGAACGCCACCATCTCCTCAGCCGTCTTCTCGCTCTTGTCCGACTTCTTGAAAACGTACATCCCCTTTTCCGCGTCGAAGAACTCGCTCGACGCCGGATCCAGCGCGATCGCCACATCCTCGCCCGGCTTGTACCCCGCCAGTTCGATCGCCTCCAGGATGACTTCGATGGCTTCCGTGTTCGATTTCAGCGACGGGGCAAATCCCCCCTCGTCGCCTACCGCCGTGTTGTAGCCCCTCTTCTTCAGCACGCCCTTCAGCGTGTGGAAAACCTCCACGCCCCAGCGCAGCGCATCGGAGAACCGCTCCGCGCCCACCGGCATCACCATGAATTCCTGGAAATCCACGTTGTTATCCGCATGCGCCCCGCCGTTCAGGATGTTCATCATCGGCGTCGGCAGCCCTGAGGCATTCGCCCCGCCCAGATACCGGTACAGCGGAATCTTCAGCGCATGCGCCGAAGCCCGCGCCGCCGCCATCGACACTGCCAGGATCGCATTCGCCCCCAGCCGTCCCTTATTGTCCGTGCCATCCAGCGAGATCATCGTGGCATCCAGCAGCCGCTGGTTCGCCGCATCCATTCCCGTCAGTTCCGGCGCCAGGATGCTCTCCACATTCTCAACCGCCTTCAGCACGCCCTTGCCCAGAAAATGGCTCTTGTCGCCATCCCGCAGCTCTACCGCTTCGTGCTCCCCGGTCGAAGCGCCGCTCGGCACAATCGCCCGGCCGCGGTCCCCGCTCTCCAGGACCACATCAGCCTCAATCGTCGGATTTCCACGCGAATCCAGTACCTCGCGCGCATGAATGGCAGCAATCTCCGTCATAGTGCTCCTCACAATGTGGTGCTGGATGCGATCTCTGAGTTTCGGCCGTCGATCCACACGGATCGCTTCCCCGGTAATCGAGCCAATGGTTTCCAGAAAGGTCATCGAAGGCTCTCCACCTTCGTTTTTGTTGAGGGTTCCACCGCAAATTCTAACAAAGCAGCGTAAATGCCATGCGTGACGGCCATCACGGCGATTCCTGTGGCGACCGTGAACCGACCTGCGCATTCCTCAAACACGCCCTTCGCCTCGCAGCAAAAGGGGCGCCCGCAAGCGCCCCTTCTGCCGCACCTCACGCTCTTTACGACGCCTTCAGCCTCTGCTGCGCCGTGGTCCCCTTCTTGCCGCGCGCTCCGTTCACATACTCGCCCACCGGGCTGGAATCCGCCGGCGACCGCTTCTCAGTCCCGGGCCGCGGATCATACGGCTTCACCATCAGCCCCGATCCGCCCTCCGCTTTCGCGTGTACGATCCGCAGCCCGTGCCCGTTGTTCCACGGACCCTCCATATCCCGGCCCTCTTCCCCTTCGCCCGTCGACGCGTTCACGTACTCGTCCACCAACCCCGGCGTCGGCTGGAAGATCCCAATCGAAAACGCCGGCTTGTCCATGCTCTCGATCGCCGCCGAGAAGGCCCGCATGTGTGTGATCTCCCGCGTCATCAGGAACTGCAGCGCCTGCCGCGATCCCTGGTCCTGCGTAAAGCTCATCAGCCGCTCGTAAACGATCTTGGCCCGCGCCTCCGCCGCCACGTTGCTCCGCAAATCCACTGCCAGATCGCCCGTCACTTTCAGATAATTCGCCGTCCAGGCATTTCCCACCGAGTCCTGGAGCGCCACCCCTCCGCCGCCGGCAATTGCCACCAGCGGATCGGCTTCCGCCGCCTCCCGGCTCTCTTTCATCGGTTTCAGGTGCATCCGGATCAGCGCTCCCACCACCTCCAGATGGCTCAGCTCCTCGGTGCCGATATCCATCAGCAGATCCTTCCGCGCCTCGTCCTCGCAGTTCAGTCCCTGCACGGAATACTGCATGGCCGCTGCCAGTTCTCCGTTCGCGCCGCCGAATTGCTCCAGCAGCATTCTGCCGAACCGCGGGTCCGGCTCATCGATGCTTACGGTGTACATCAGTTTCTTCACATGGTGATACATACCAATCTCCTTGATCGGGCGCCGGAGAGGCGCCCACGCACATGGGTGGACAAGGATCGTCGTTCGGGCTGGCGATGCAGGATGGTCTTTTAATTAGGAATCCCGCGCCCTCATCGAGGTTGCCGCGCTATTTGCACAATCTCGCCCGCGTTCTGTTTCTCGGGAATCGAACCCCTGGGCGTTTCCCTGCAGCCCTACGGCTTTCCAGCGCCGCCAATCGGCGCGTGCGAAGTGATCCCGCGCAGCACAAATTCCCGGATCAGGTTTGTCCCCGCTGCGCCCCCAATCTCGATCAGGCCGTTCGTGAATATCAGCGTTGGCCCTTCGTTTGCCTCCGGGTAGTACAGGTTCGCCAGCGCCCCCGCCGCGAAATCGCCCCCAATATGCGAAAAGTCGAACTCGTCTTTCCCGTTGTCTCCCCGGCAGATAAACGCCGACTTGATCGCATACAGCGCCCGCGACCGGATCGTTCCCGTCCCTTTGTAGAAGTACCGCGGATCCTGATGAAACAACGAAGGCAGCAGCGCGCTCCCTATCATCCGGCTGTCGAAATCGTTCACATATTGCGCCGCAAAACGCTTGCCGAACCCACCCACCTCCTGCCCATATCCCGGGTAAATCTTCCTGGACTCTTCCCCTCCGGCAATGAGCGCCGCCCCCGCAAACGTCACCGGATCAATCTCCGACCGGAACGCCAGCCTGAATTTCTGCTTCGCGTTCAGCGCCGGAGCGTTCCAGTCGAAACTGCTGTAGAAGTTCGGCACGATCCCCATCACCCGCTGGCTCTCTTCGAGGTGCACATCCTCTGCAGCCTCTTCCTCTTCGATCTGCTTCGGGTTCCCCTCCACCCGCACTTCGGTGATGCCCGCGTCCACCGGCAGCACCAGCGCCGGCAGGAATCGCGTCTCCCCCGCGCGAACCTCGACATTCGGCGAAACCACCGTCCCCATCCCTGGACCGGTCACCGTCAGCTTGTACGTTGCCGCCGTCAGCCCGCCAAACGTGAACTGTCCGTTGTCACCCGACTCCAACACCCGCTGATCGTCCGGATTTGCATCCGAAAGAATCACCCGCGCACCCTCGACCACCCCGCCATTCGGATCGACGACTGTCCCTGAAAGGGTTGCAGACCCGGCCGAAGCGGCCTGTCCGGCGCTTCCCCTCTGCGACTGCGCTCCGAATCCCGGCGCATCCGGCAAATCTGCCTGCACAAGCGACCGGCTTGCCTGCTGCGCCTGAATCCCCAGCACACAGGCCCCCATCGTCATCAGCACAACCAGAGAACGCGGCGCCCTCCTCCGCTGCGCGCAGGCTCTCCAGACGCATAACCGCGAGCGTCTGCCGGAAATCCCGTCGGTTCGGATGTCGTGTCGGAGTTCCATCGGAAGCACAGATCAAAGAAATACTGCCGGCTCGCGGCAGACCGTTCGTTGCTTCTGGGACGCTTTCCGATCCGCCATCGTAACCATAGCGGTCGCGGATGACCGTTTCTTCATCTGCGGAAAAGCCTGCCCGGGACGCCATCCCCGGCAGGCGCCACGCCAATTTCTTCAGGGCTGCCCTTCAGATCTCCCGCCGGCCCTCCAGGGCCCGCGTCATCGTCACTTCATCCGCATATTCGATATCGCTGCCCGCCGGCACCCCCGTGGCAATACGCGTCACCCGCACCCCGCTGGGCCGCAGCAGGTCGGCCAGCCAGCTCGCCGTGGCCTCGCCTTCCACTGTGGGTGACGTGGCCACGATCACTTCCTCCAGATCGCCCCGCTCCGCCCGCAAAAGCAGGTTATCCGTCCGCAGATGCTCCGGCCCCACTCCGTGCAGCGGCGACAACGTCCCGTGCAGCACATGAAACACCCCGTTCCACGAACGCGTCTTCTCCACCGTCGCAATGTTGGTGGGCTCTTCCACCACGCACACCAGCCGCTGATTGCGTGTCGGGCTCGCGCAATAAAGGCAGGGATCCACATCCGTAATGTTGTTGCAGACGGAGCACAGCCGCAGCCGCTCCTTCACCTCGCGGATCGCCGTCGACAGCGCCTCCGCGTCCCGGTCGTCCGACCGCAAAATATAAAACGCCAGCCTCTGCGCGGATTTCGTCCCAATCCCCGGCAGCTTGCGCAGCTCTTCGATCAACCGCGCCATCGGTTCTGCGAATCTTGCCATGATCTAATCGGCGACCGTTGCCGTCTGCACCGGCGCCGAACGCCTCGCCCCCACCGCCCGCGCCAGTTCTCCCAGCAGGTCCCGCGTCTCCTCCCATCCCATGCACCCGTCCGTGATGCTCTGCCCGTAGACCAGCTTCTTGCCCGGCGTCAGCTTCTGCGCGCCCTCCACCAGATTGCTCTCCAGCATCATGCCCACAATCCTCTGGTCTCCCGCCGCAATCTGCCCCGCCACATCCCGGCAAACGCTGCCCTGCTTCGTGTAATCCTTCCGGCTGTTGGCGTGGCTGCAGTCGATCATCACCCGCTGCGGCATTCCCGCCTGCGCCAGCAACCGGCAGCTTTCCTCCACCGAAGCCGCATCGTAGTTCACCAGTTGCCGCCCGCCCCGCAGGATCATGTGGCAGTCCGCATTGCCCGCTGTGAACAAAATCGCCGACTGCCCATATTTCGAATGTCCCAGAAACGTATGCGGATGACTCGCCGACAGAATCGCTTCGATCGCGATCTGCACGTTCCCCGATGTGCCGTTCTTGAACCCCACCGGACATGACAATCCCGACGCCAGCTGCCGGTGTCCCTGGCTCTCCGTCGTCCGCGCCCCAATAGCGCCCCAGCTCACCAGTTCCGCCACATACTGCGGCGAAATCATGTCCAGAAACTCCGTCCCCGCCGGCACCCCCATCTCCGCCAAATCCAGCAGCAGTTTGCGCGCCAGCCGCAGACCATCGTTGATCCGGTACGACTCATCCAGAAACGGATCGTTGATCAGCCCTTTCCACCCCAGCGTCGTCCGCGGTTTTTCGAAATACACCCGCATCACGATCCGCAGCTGGTCTCCGAACTCCGCCATCGCGTCTTTCAACCGCCCTGCATACTCCCGCGCCGCCGCCGGATCGTGAATCGAGCACGGCCCTGCCACCACCAGCAGCCGCGCATCCCGCTGGTTCAGAATGTCCAAAATCTCCCGCCGCGCATGAAACACCGTCGCCGAGGCCGCCTCCGTGACCGGCATTTCCTCTTCCAGAAAAACCGGCGGCAAAACAACCCGCGTCGACCGGATTCGTAAATCGTCTGTTTGATAAAACATGGGCTTTTTTCAGTGTAAGCGAGCTGGCAGCCTATCCGCGATCGCCCCCTCGTAGCATAGAGAGATGAGGCTCCTGGCGGCGCTCGTGCTCGCGATTCACCTTACCTGGATCCTCTTTGTCATCCTCGGCGCACTCCTCACCCGCGGCCGCCCCTGGCTCACCGGCTTCCACCTCGCGTCGCTGCTCTGGGGCATCATCGTCGACGTCGGCCCCTGGCCCTGCCCGGTCACCCTCCTCGAGCAGCACCTCGAATCCCTGGCCGGCCTGCATGCATACACCGGCAGCTTCCTCGTCCACTATCTCGACGCCTTCGTCTATCCGAACCTTCCCGTCAGCCTCATCATCGCCTTCGGCGTCGCCGTCTGCTGCTTCAACCTGCTCGTCTACGCGCTGCGCCTGTTCCGCGCTCTCCGCGCCCGAAATGCTTCTGCTCGCCCTGCACCCCGGGGCTTCTGAAGTTCGTTTAACAATGTTCAGTGCTTTCGTAAGGAAAGTTCAGTGCTTTCGTAAGGGAAGTTCGCTGCTTTCGCTCAGGAATGCTCACCGGCTTTGTATCAGGGCATGACTTCAGTCGTGCCGCAAAGAATGCTAAATCCAGGGGCTTCAGCCCCTGCGCGCGATTCAGGATGCTAGCTCGGCCCGTTGCCGGTCTTCCCCTTCAGGCTCCTGTGCGCCGTGAAGAAGATATCCTGCTCCTCCGCCAGCTGTTTCGTCTGATCCGCCGCGCTTTGCGCTGCCTCCAGCGCTGTCTTCTGCGAAAACTCGTAGTTGCGGTTCTCCGGCAGGCCGTTCAGGACCGGCGGCCACTTCGCCGTGTCTTCCTTCAAATCTTTCAGCGATTTACGAATGTCCGCATGCGCCGAATCGTACATGTCGAGATTGTCCTGCAGCTCGTCGCACAGCTGTGTGAACTCCTCCAGCTTGTCGCGAACCTGCGCGCTCCAGGTGTCCCCGCCCGGCGGCTGGGCCGATAACTGCTTCAGCGCATCCACACGCTGATCCAGAAACTTGATGTAGAGCTTGATCCGCTCGTTCGGATTCGTCCGGTTGTCCCGGATTTGCTGCACTTCATCCGGCGTCAGTGGATCGTTCTGATCCGCCTGCGCCCACAGACGCGGCAGAAACCCGGCCATCATCACAACCATCAGCATCCAGGCGAACCGGCGGCTCATACGAATACCTCTCCAGTTATCACCATCTTGGATCGAACCTGCCTCGCCTGGCAAGCGCGCTCAGACCACCTGCGCGCCCCGTTCCTCCAGCAGCGACCGTAAAATCGACCGGTGACACCGCGCCTCGTCCTCGCAGTAGCAACCCACGGAGAAGTTCGTCTGATCGGAGAGCGCCGCCAGCACGTCCAGGACCCGCGACGCCTCCGGCTTCTTCATCTCCGCGCGATAGCTTCGCTCGAAGCGCTTCCACGCCGCCGCCCCGCCGTCTGAATGCAGGATCGCCTTAACCAGCTCTTCGCCCGGCGCCAGATTCGGCAGCCACACATCGTAGAAGTTTCGCTTTGCGAATTCCGCTTTCGGCACCCCGCGCGGCGGCCGCCGCACCGTCCCGATCCGCAGCCCCTCATCCCTGCTGCGCGCTGTACCCAGTCGTACCACTCGAATCGCCATCCACCGCTCCCGGCAAAATCAGCGAACCCCTGCATTCTTACACCGCGCGGCTCTTCTTTGCCTTCGCTCCTGTCTTCGCTTCCACTTTCTTCGGCGCCGCTTTCTCCCACGCAGCCCGCATGGCCTCCCGCACCCGCCCCGCTTCGGCCGCCTTCAGCAAAACATGCGTGCACCCCTGCTTCCCCCACCCGCCCGGCACCGGCTGAAACATCCGCGGATCCCGGCCCACGAACGCCTCCTGCTGATCCGGAAACAGCTTCACCATCCCCCGCGTCTCATCCGGATACCCGAGCGTCGCAAAAATCTTTCCCCCCACCCGAAAGTCCGGATGGTTCATGTGCGACTTCTCCTCTGCTCCCGGCAGCTCCAGCGCCATCCTGCGAAACCCCGCCGTCGTCATGCCTTCTGCTCCTTCATCGCCGCCTGCATCTCCTCCATCGAGACATCCTTCACATGCGTCGCAATATACCAATGGAACCCAAACGGATCCTCCACTCCAGCCATCCGGTCCCCATAGAACTGATCCGCCGGCTCCCGCAGGCTCTTCGACCCCGCCGCTATCGCCTTCTCATACACCCCATCGCAGTTTTCGATGTACAGCATCAGCGTCATCGGCGCGCCGCCATAATGCTCAGGCCCGTGGATGCCTCGTTCCGGAGCCTCATCCGCCAGCATCACCACCGAATCGCCGATCCGGATCTCGGCGTGGCCCAGCCGCCCGTCCGGCTGCGGCATCCGCATCACCTCGGTCGCTCCAAATACCTTCTTGTAAAATTCGATCGCCTGCGCCGCCCCCCGCACATGCAAATACGGCTGAACATTGTGATACCCCTCGGGAATCGCTTTGACTGAAGACATCAATCTCTCCCTTCGATGCCACCCATTCTGGCGCAAACGCCCCACTCCGGAATTGTAAAAAATTGACCCTGCATGCCCAGACTCAGAGTTCCAGCGTCAGCCCTCCCCTGCTCCCTGCCCCCTGTCCTTATCCCATCGGCACGTGATTCAAATGCTCGGTCGCCGCCGCCAGATACGCCCCGGGCGTCATCCCCGCAAAATCCTGAAAATCATGGATGAAGTGCGCCTGATCGTAGTAGCCCCCATCCAGCGCCACCTGCGCCCAGTCCACCGCTTTCCGCCGGTGAACCCTCTCGAGCACCCGCTGGAACCGCCGCACCCGGCAGAACGCCTTCGGCGTCAATCCCACCTGATCCCGAAAGATCTCGATGAATCGCCGCTGGCTCAGCCCCACCTGCCGCAGGACTCCTGCCACCGTCGCCACCTGCGGCGCCCGGCAAATATGCGCTCGCGCGAAGTCAATCGCCGAATGCAGCTCCAGCGGCCGCGCCAGCTGCGCCAGTAGTCCGCGCTCCACAATCCCAAACATCTCCCCGACTGAATCCGCGTCCAGCAGCTGCTCGCGCAATGCGCCCGCCGCCCGGCCCCACACATCTTCGAGCGCCACAGAACAGTTCGCCACTTCCCCGCCCGGCAGGAACTGGATCCCGATCACTCGATCCTCGGTCGCCGTATCGATCACGCAACCGTTGGTCCGCGGTCCCGCCAGCGCCACCAACCCACACGACGCAACCCGCCGGGGATCGTCTCCCTCGTAGACTCGGATCTCCTCATCGCGCAGATTGAAGATGATCGACGCCTCGCCATTCGGCATCAGGCGCTCGCGCGCATGCGGTTGCGGCGTCCCCTCCCAGTACCAGAAGCACCGGACAAAGGCAGCCAGCGGTGGACCCGGAACCAACCGGCAGTGCATCTAGCCAGCTTGCCCGAATGTCCTGACGCCGCGCAACCCGAACCCTTTCAGAATATGTTCAGAAGGGGATCCCGGGCGCGACCTTGTCTCCCCGCTCTTCGTCTCCCAGATTTACAATCGCGGGCAACTTCCGCGCAATCGTGATCCCTTCCACCCCGTTCGTCAGGGTCAAACCCGTCGAGCATTCCCCGCATAGCCAGAAATGCTCCATGTGACGCGCAGGTTTTCCGTCAAAATCGGCGACGCCTGTCGGCACCTCAAACAGGAAGATTCGTCCGTCCCGCAGATAATGAAGCGGCTTCCCGCAGCCCGGATTGGCACAAGCGCTCACCATAATCCAGCCCCTTTCAGCACATGACCCAGCGACCAGGGCCCAGAGCCGCGCGCCGGCGGCACAATTGGGAGGCAGGAATTGGCTTCCGCGGTGCAGGAGCAACCGCGCATCACCTTTCCTTTGTCCGAACTTCAGCTGACTTCCAACGATCGGTTCAGACGGCCGATCGGCGCGCGGTTCCATTCACGCATACGGGAAAGGTGAAGACAACATCGGCCCGGCGAAACATTCGTGCCGGACCTCGAGTGTCTGGGGAGTATGGGCGTAACTTGGCGCTTGTGTCAAGCAAACAAGTATGGTTTTCTGCGCGATTTTCTGGCTGATCGTCTCAATCCGGGAAGGCCGGAAATACGCCTCATCCCGCCAATGATAAGTCGCCGGATAACTCGGGAATACCCTATCGATGGATGAAACACAGAGGCCGCGGCACTTAGAACCGCGACCCTCCGCCGAGCTTCGCCGCTCAGTCCCTCGTCGCCCTCAGCTCCATCGGCTCCGTCAGGCTAAAGATCAACACCGAGCCCTGCGGCAGATTCGCTGCTTCCGGATGCGTCATCAGCATGTGCGCCGACACCGCCCCCGCCCCCACCAGCGATCCGACCCCGGCGCCCACAGGACCCGCAACCGCCGCTCCCGCCACCGCGCCTGCCCCGGCCCCCGCACCGTATTCCAGCGCATCCTTCTTGTAGCGCACGCTGGCCTCAATGCCGCCTTCCTGATTCACCCGCGTGCCCGATACCTCCGACTCCACCACTTCGGCCATCAGGTGATACTCCGTGCCGCTGGGCACCACCAGCTCTTCCGGCAGCAGCCGGATCGTCGCATGCGGCCCCAGATGGTGCCCCTGCGAAACCTGCACCACCCGGCCCCGCAGCTCCGATCCCGCCGGGATAATCACTCGCCCGTCCTTATAGATGTTGCCCGTTACCCTGGCCCTGAACCTCGCCCCCCGCACCGTGTCCGCCGTCGACAAATCCTCCGACAACTGCACCCGGATGTTCGTTCCCTCTGCCAGTTCATTCGGATTGTCGGGTACGAAGCTCACGATGTCGTCGCTCCCATCCCCTGCCCGCCGCTGCAGCGAAACCGAAGTGTTGTCCCCCACCATTCCATAGGCAGGGTTCTCCCCGGTGGAATTCCGCGCCGCGGGTGGAGGCGTCGTCGCCTTCAGAATTGCCGGCGAAGGCTTGGGAGCAGGCGCCGGAGCCGGCAGATCCTCGTCCGCCTGAATCGTGTTATCCGCCGGCGGACGCGACACACCGGTGTATGAATCCTGATTCTGTGTCGTCTGCGGGTTCTGCCCCGGCTGCGTCGACTGGGCAGCCGCCGTATACCCACACAGACAACCGGCAATCGCTGTCAGCAGCGCAATCCGAACCGGACTTCTCATAGCCAATCTCTCCTTGCTGCCCACCGCAGCCGGGTGCGTCAGTTGTAAACCCGCGGGGTTCCGAAAAGTCGCTCCAGCCAGCGGAACCATGCGCTTCCGCCCTGCAGCTACCGGAAAAGTCGCCTTATGGACGAGCCTACGCTGGTCAGGGAAGCAACGGGTTACCCGCGGAAATCCGGCGAACCAGCACGGTTACCTCGCCCTCGCTCCTGATCTCTGCCCTTGTTTCTGCAACCGCCGGTTCCGCAGCCATTTCGCCGCCCCCAGCGTAAATAACATCAGCCCGAACGGCAGACACATCATCGCTGCCATCAGCGCCAGCCAGCCTGAATTCGTGTGCGGCCCCTGGCGGCTGATCCCTCCGAAAACCCTCTCCGCCAGCAACGCGGCCAGCGCGCCGGCCACCAGAATCCAGCTTCCCGCCACCAGCAGCGCCCGCGTCCCGTCATCGGGCTGCGCCCCTCCCCCTCGACCTGCTTCTGCTCGTTCCACGATCCCGGCCTCTGGACTCATCGACTGCGCAGCGCCGCCACCAGCATCACCCGCACGACCACCCCCGTCACCGACACGTACAGCCACAGTGGGAACGTCCACCGCGCCACCTTCCTGTGGATCCGGAACCGCCGCGAAAGCGCCAGGTAAAACGTGATCAGCACCACCGGCAGCGCCACCGTCGCCAGCACGATATGGCTGATCAGCAGCGGCAGATACACGCGATAGTACACACCATCGTGAACCGGATACAGCGTGTCCCCATGCAGCGCATGATTCGCAACATAGCTGATCAAAAACAGCGAGCTGAACACAAACGCAGTCATCATGCTCGCCCGGTGCGCCGCAATCCGCCGCCGGCGGATGAAATAGAAGCCAATCAGCAGCGCCATCGCTGCCAGCCCGTTCAACAGCGCATTTAGATTCGGCAGAAAGGTGTAATGCAGCGCCGCCGCGTCCGAGGCTGGATGCACATAGATCAGCCAGAACAGAAACAGGGTCGCCACCACGCTCACCCCAATGAGCGCCGCCACCGGTACTGCCGCCGAAGGTTTGGCCGTTGCTGTTGTTGTCATGATTTTGCGGGTTTTCCTGACCCCTGTTCCCTGCCCTCACGCCGCCGGCCTGTGCGTCCTCCGGTTCACAATCGCCCACGACGCTCCAAACACCAGCGCGCAGAATCCCGCCGTGATCGCCAAATTCAGATTCATCGGCAACAGCGTGTGCTCCGTCGGGAACAACGCATTCCGCAGCGCATCCACGCCATAACTCAGCGGATTCAGCCGCATCAGAAATCCCAGCCACCCCGACGCCCGGTCCGCCGGAAACAGCGCTCCCGACAGCATCCACAACGGCAGCAAAATCAAATTCACGATCGCATGAAAGGCCTGCGGCGAATCCATCGGCCAGGCAATCGCGAAGCCCAGCGCCGTCAGCTCGAAGCTGACCAGCACAATCACCAGCACGCTCCACCCAATCGCCGCGGCGTCCGGACGAATTCCCACCAGTGGCGTGAACACCAGAAAAATAATCCCCTGAATCGCCGCCAGCGTCGCTCCGCCCAGCACTTTCCCCAGCACGATCGCCGAGCGGCTCACCGGCGCCGCCAGCACCGACAGCAGAAACCCCTCGTTCCGGTCCTGGATCAGCGACATCATGCTGAAGATCGCCGTGAACAGCACGATCATCACCACCGACCCGGGAAAGAAATACGCCAGATACGATCCCGCCCCCGCGCTGGTCTGAAAGCTCCGCGCAAATCCCGACCCCAGCAGCACCCAGAACAGCAGCGGCGTCGCCAGCACACCCACCACCCGCGCCTTCTGCCGGTAAAACCGCACAATCTCCCGCAGCCACAGCGAATACGCCGGCGTCCACACTCCTGGATTCGCCACCGTTGTTGCGCGCGCAACCGTCGCCGTCGCCATCAGTGCCGCCCCCGCTTCGGCTTCTTCTCCGCCAAACCGCCCAGCTCTTCGCCCGGCTCGCCTTCGTTCCAGAACCGATGCCCGGTCCGATCGATGAACACATCCTCGAGGCTCGGCTTCGCCACCGACACGCCCTCCACCATCCCCGGAAACGCCTCCACCACTTCCGTCACAAACCGGTGCCCCTGCTCCCGCTCTACGCGCACCGCTGCTCCCAACACTGCGGGCGCCACCATGAATCGATTCGCGATCCGCCCCGCCAGCCGCGACGCCTGCTCCTCGCCGGCCGTTTCGAACGTCACCACATCCCCGCCGATCTGCGCCTTCAGCTCCGCCGGCGACCCCAGCGCCACCAGCTTGCCCTCGTTCAGAATCGCCAGCCGGTCGCAGTGCTCCGCTTCTTCCATCAGGTGCGTCGTCACCAGAACCGTCACGCCCTCCTGCTCCCGCAGCGTCTTCAGATAAAGCCAAAGATCACGCCTTGCCCCCGGATCCAGTCCCGTCGACGGCTCATCCAGCAGCAGCACCTGCGGCGAGTGGATCAGCCCCTTCGCCAGCTCTACCCTCCGCTGCTGCCCACCCGACAGCGTCTCCACCAGGTCGTTCGCCCGCTCTGCCAGCCCCACCCGCGTCAACACTTCGCGAATCCGCGTCTTCAGCAATGCGCCTTTCAGCCCGTACAGGTGTCCCTGATGCTTCAGGTTCTCTCTTACCGTCAGCTTGATATCCAGGCTCCGCGCCTGAAACACAATTCCCGTCTGCTGCCGCACCTTATTCGGCTCGCGCCCCACATCGAAGTCCTGGATCCTCGCCGTCCCGCTCGTCGGCACCATCAGCGTCGATAAAATCCGGAACAGCGTCGTCTTCCCGCTGCCGTTCGGTCCCAGCAACCCAAAGATTTCCGCCCGCCCCACCGCAAAGCTCAGCGCATCCAGCGCCTGCCTGCTTCCGGATTTCATCTCATAGGAGTGGGTCACGCCATCCAGGCGAATCGGCGCTGCCTCTGCCCCACCATGGCTCGTCACAGATTCCGCATGCGTCGTCGTTGCCATGGATCTACTTCCCCACTGCGCACAGCGTCAACGCCATCAGCAGCAGCGGCAGATAGATCACGCTGACCTTCAGCAGATCTCGCGCAAACATCCGCGATTCGGTCGCGTCCCGGGCCCGCACAATCCGCATAAAGCGCACCGTGTACCCCAGGTACCCCAGCCCCAGCACCAGCGCCGTCACCGCGTAGATCTTCCCATCCATGTGCAGCCAAAAAGGCAGCAGGCTCGCGGGAATCATCAGCACCGCATACGTCAGCGCCTCCAGTGCCGTCGACCACCCGTCCGGCTGCACCACCGGCAGCATGCGGATCCCAGCCCGCCCGTAATCCTCCCGATACAGCCATGCAATCGACATGAAGTGTGGGAATTGCCAGACGAACAGGATCGCGAACAACGCCACGCCCTGCCACTCGATCACCCCCCGAGCCGCAGTCCACCCCAGCAGCGGCGGCATCGCCCCCGGGAACGCCCCGATAAACGTCGCCAGCGTCGTCATCCGCTTCAGAGGCGTGTACAGCGCAACATACAAAAACGCCGTCAGCAGCGTCAGCCCGCCCGTCACCAGGTTGGTCTCCCGGGTCAGCCACAGCGTCCCCAGCGCAATCGCCAGCAGCCCTACGATAATTCCATGCGCCAGACCGATCCGCCCTGTCGCCATCGGCCGATTCGCCGTCCGCACCATCTTCGCGTCCAGCTTCCGCTCGATCGCCTGATTCAGCGCCGCCGCGCCTGCCGAAACTACGCTGATGCCAATCACGGTCTCCAGCAGTTCCGGCTGCAGACTGCTGATCCCCGACCGCATCGACCCCATGTAAAAACCCGCCGCGCCGGTCAGCGTCACCATCAGCGTCACGCGAACTTTGAACAGCTCGCGGTAATCCACCAGCAACGATGCCGTCTCTCCCGCTCGCGGACCATGCAGATGCGCCGCGGCTGCGTCCCCAGCCACGGCATGCGGCTCGGCCGCGGCCATTGCCGGCTCCATCCGCGAGGACGCCCCGCTCATTGCCATGCAGGGTCCGCCAGACGGCTCACGCTGTGTTGAAAAATTGGAAACATGCAGGAAAGGGTCCGAGGATCCGTGGGGACTCGCCCACCCACCATGATACAAGCCCGGAAGCGCCTCCCACCCGGGTCCGGCCCAGCCCGGAATATTAGGAGAGGCTCAGCGGCTTTGTCGACTCACACCGGGTGCGGCCCTTCGATAATCGCCTCATCGTGTACCGCATACTCCTTCAGCAGCACCGCCACCAGCACCGCCGTCGGCACTGCCACCATCGCTCCGATCACCCCCGCCAGCGCCGACCCGATCAGCAACGCAATCAAAATCGTCAGCCCCGCCAGATCCACCTGCGTCTTCATGATGCGCGGCGTCAGCCATGTGTTCTCGATCTGCACATAGATGAAGTAGAAAACCAGCACCCCCACCACACGCCCCCAGGAATCAAGCGACGCCACCAGCACCACCAGCGAAACCGAAACCAGCGCGCCGGCCACCGGAACCAGATTGAACAGGCCCATGATCACACCCAGCGCGTACGCGTAACGAACCCGCAGCAGCGCGAACACGATCGTGCTGCTCACCCCCAGAATCAGCATCAGCGTGCCCTGCCCCAACAGCCACCGGCCCATCCGCGCCGAGGCCCGCGCCAGCGTCTGATCCAGCCGCATCCGCCTCTCCACCGGAAACAGCGACAGGAACCACGCGTACGCTTCGTCCCCTTCAATGATGAAGTACACCGTCAGCACCATGCCCGCCAGCACCCGCGCCAGCGCTCCGGCCCAGTCGCTCGCAAACCTCACCGCATACGTGGCAGAGTTGGCCACCAGGTCCTGAAGCTTTTCCTGCAGCGCATCCAGATCCATGTCCCGCAGCACCGGAACCTGCTCCAGACGATTGAAGAATTGCGGCCCCTTCTGCGGCAGCTCCCGGATGAACTCTCGCAGATCGCGAAATGCGGGAGTCAGTGCGAACATGAAAAATACCGCCAGACTCCCGGCGGTCGCCAGCAGCAGGATAAAAACCGCCATCCCCCGCCCCGGATGCCAGCTGCGAAGATGCAGCTTCATAATCGCCCCGACAACCGGCATCAGCACCACCGCAAACAAGGCGCTGACGTAGATCACTACCAGAACGTCATGCAGCAGGTAGGCGAAATACAGCACGATCGCCACGCCGAACCCAAACAGCACCACGCCCCGCGGGCTCAGCGGCTTCGTTGCCGTCATGCGCCTGCTCCCCGCGTCGCCTGCCCCTGTCCGCAGATGCTCTGATCCTCCACGGTTTCCCGATCCTCGCCCACCAGATGCTCCAGAATCCGCTCCGCCACCGTCTCCGGCGTCTCGTCCACGGTGTCCACCGTGAGATGCGCCTGCCGGTACCGCGGCAGCCGCGTCCTCCACCGCTCCTCCAGCCGCTCTCGATCCTCCAGCACCGGCCGCACCCGCCCCCCTTCATGAGCCGCGCAGCGCGCCACCAGCACCTCCAGCGGCGCGTCGAGAAAGACCACCAGCGTCTCGCCCATCGATTCCAGCGAGCTGCTCGTCAACCCGCGCTCCAGCGCGCCCCCGCCCAGCGCCAGAACCAGCCGCTCTCGCCTGCAGGCATCCAGCACCGCCTCGCCCTCCAGCTCCCGAAACGCCGCTTCGCCCCGGCGGCCAAAAATCTCTGCCACCGTCATCGCCGCGCGCGCTTCCACCAGGGCATCCGAATCGGCAAAATCCCACCCCAGACGCTTCGCCAGTAATGCGCCCACAGTTGTCTTGCCCGCGCCCATAAAGCCGGTCAGTAGGACACGCGCAATCTTACGGATTTTCGGAGTTTCCGCAGGTCCGCTCATGCCTGCCGTTGATTATATGAAGGCGGACCGACAGGCAGTGGCTTATTTCCGCGCCGCCGAAGCCGAACTGCCTGGTTTCTCCTGCCGCAGCGCCTGCTGGATATTGTCCCAAACCGCCGGGCTCGGATCGTGAATCGGCAGCAGCAGCCGCGCCTGCGACGCGATGTACTCCAGATCCCGCACCAGCGCCGCGCAGTTCTCGCACGTCGTCAAATGCTCGTGGTCCGTCAGCCCACTCTGCGATTCGAACAGCTCCGGCAGTGTTTCCTGAAATTCGGCACAGGTCATGGTCTTGTCCGGCGCGCGCATCACGATCACGCGATCTGCTCCTTCCGCTGCCCCGTCCGCAGCAGATCCCGCAGCTTCATCCGCGCCTTGTGCAGCTGCGACTTGCTGTTCCCTATCGAGCAATCGAGCATCTCCGCTATCTCATTATGCTCGTACCCTTCCACGTCGTGCAGAACAAAAACCAGCCGGTACCCGGGTGGCAAATTCTCGATCGCCCGCTCCAGAGTGACCCGGTCAATCGATCCCGACAGCGTCAAATCCCGCGCGCCAATGTCCTTCCGCGGTCCGTCGTCCTGCGACGGCTCCAGCGTCTCTTCCAGCGATACCTGCGGCAGCCCCTTGCGCCGCAGATGCATCAGCACCACGTTGACCGCCAGACGGTGCAGCCACGTCGAAAACGCCGAATCCCCCCGGAACGTGCCGATCTTGCGATACAGCTGCAGGAACGCCTCCTGCGTCAGATCCTCGGCTTCCGCCACGTTGCCCAGCATCCGCAGGCACAACGAGTACACCCGCCGCTTGTGCATCGCATACAGCGTCTCGAACGCGCGGCCGTCTCCTTCGCGCGCCTTCTCGATCGCTTCCTGCTCGCCCGCTATCGGCGGATTGCGCCGCAGGTGCTGGTTGGCCGGTCGGGGCTGGGTCGGGCCGGCCATCAGAACAAACCTCTCCTTGGTAATTGTTCCATGAGAAAGAACTCCCGAGGTTCTGCTGTTCGTAACTTTCTGCGCAGTCAGGCTCATAGGCAAACTTTATTCCGGGGAAAAGCGATAGTCGTTCGACGCACTACCCCACCCCGAAGGTTGCTCCGGTCCCGAAAACTGCCTCTCCTATTGGGGGAGACTGCAGACGCGCAGCCTCTGCCACGCGCCTGCGCCACAAACTCAGGTGGGAAACTACCGGCCGAAAAACTCGGCGTTCTTCTGCGTAAAGCTCTGCCACTTCTCCGGCAGATCGTCGGCCGCATAGATCGCCGACACCGGGCACACCGGCACACACGCGCCACAGTCAATGCACTCTACCGGATCGATAAAAAGCTGATCCGAATCCGCGTGCTTCGCCTCGTCCTTCTTCGGATGGATACAGTCCACCGGACACGCATCGACGCATGCTGTGTCTTTGGTGCCGATACAGGGTTCCGCAATCACGTATGCCATGAAAATCCTCTTCGGGAGTGAAAGTGAGGTGCAACCCTCGTGCGAACCGCTCCAGGCCCCGGCGAATTCCGGTCCCGCAACCTCAGCCCGCTGGTTGCGACAACGGATCATTCTAGCAGGGGCTCGCCCCGTCCCAACAAGGGCCGGCATGCCTCCACCATAACTTTGGGAACGTTGCGTCAGCCTGCGGGAAATTGCCGGCGTTCACAGAACCACCGCTTTCGCCGGCGAAGAAGCACCCCTGTTTTGCAGGGGCACGGCTACAGCCGTGCCATAAACCTTCCAGGAGAAATGCGGCTTTAGCCCCTGTTCTCCTGGACTCAGCCCTCCCGCTTCGCCCGCTCCGCCGCAAACTCCGCTGGCGTCGGAATCGGTTCGAGTCCCCGCCCCGCGAACATGTCCGCGAATAGCCCCGTCACTTCCTCGCCCAGCAGGCCATTCGTCGCCAGCACTTCATCGCTGTTCAGCCGGAACGGCGTCCCATCAAAGCACGTCACGCTTCCGCCCGCTTCCGTCACCAGCAGGACCCCCGCCGCCGTGTCCCAGGGGTTCAGATGAAACTCCCAGAACCCATCGATCCGCCCACAGGCCGTGTACGCCAGATCCAGCGCGGCCGACCCTGCCCGACGCACCCCGTGCGACCGCAGTGTGATCTCCTGGTAGAAGTGAATGTTCGGGCTCACATGCCGCTTGCGGCTGGGAAACCCCGTCGCCAGCAAAGCCTCCGCCAGCCGCGCCGTCTTCGATACGCCCACCCTGCGCCCGTTCAGCCACGCCCCCCGCCCGCGCTCCACCGCAAACAGTTCGTCCCGCGTCGGATCGTAAATCACCCCCGCAATCAGCTCCCCATCCTCGTCCATCCCCCCGCCGGCCCGCCGATGCTCCAGCCCCAGCGACACGCAAAATACCGGAAAGCCATGCGCAAAATTCGTCGTCCCGTCCAGCGGATCCACATACCACCGGTACTCGCTCTCGATCCGCTGCCGAGCCCCCTCCTCGCCGTAAATCCCGTGCTCCGGAAACGCCGCCGTCAGCCGCTCCGTAATCAGCTTCTCCGAAGCCCGATCCGCCTCCGTCACCAGATCCACGTCACCCTTGTACTCGGTCGCGACGCCGCGCTCGAAATATCCGCGTATCAGCGCGCCGGCCTCGACCGCAATCGCTGCCGCCCGCCCTGCAATCGCCAAATCGTCCGGGACCCAGGTCTCCTTCACTGCGCGTCCTCGGCCCCGCGCTCCGCGCCTGCCTCTTTCCGCACGCGCCGCCGGCCTGCCCGCCCGTGTTCGCTGATCGTCCGGATTTGCTGCTTGTAAATAAACAAATTCGGCTTCCCTTCCCGCGTCAGCCGAATCATCCGGTCGTCGAAGTATTCAATCCACCCCGATACCGTCTCGCCGTCCCGCAGCTTTACATGCACCGGTACCTGCCGCTCGCTCAGCGAGCGCAAATACAGCGCTTCCTGTCCGGTTTCTCCTGGCGGAGGGTTCTTTTGACGGCGGCGGGAGGAGGAGTGTTCGGGCGCCATGCCCTCATTGTAGCGGGACAAATTGTAGCGGGACGCCTGCGCCGCCAGTTTCCCTCCGGCAATCCACCGCAACGTAAATACATTTTCCATCGCCCCTCCGCTTTTCCGCCAACCGCTCCTCAGCCAACCGCTTTTTCAGCGAACCGCCTCCTGGCGGTTCTCCGCCCGCTCTCTCAGTCCTTGTCCGACAGCGCCGAGAACACCATCTGCAACACCGCCAGCACAATCGCTCCAATCAACGCCGCTGCCCACGTCGCCACGAAGAAACCCGGCACCACATTCCCCGCCAGCTTCAAAATGAACGCGTTGATCACCAGAAAAAACAATCCCAGCGTCAGAATCCCCAACGGCAGAGTGATCAGCTTCAGAAAAAGCCCCAGCGTCATGTTCAGCAGCCCAATCACCACCACCGCCACCAGCGCCGCTCCCAGACTTCGTACATGGAACCCCGGCACCACTTCTGCCGTAATTAACAAGGCCAGCGCATACAACAGCCACTTCACCAGCAATCGAATCATGGTCGTTCCCTTTCTTTCCGTGCCGCCGGTTCAAGCTGAGATGTAAAGCTGTAAGAGCTCAAGCTTATGATGCTCTCAAACGGAAACATGCGCTTCCCCCGCCAGCTTCCGCCGGTTTCCCGGCTGCACCGCTCCTCCCGCGCCGCCCTCCTTGCCCTGACCTTCGCCCTCCCGGCCTCTTCTCTCCCGCAAACCACCCCCATCCCCGATGTCCCCACCCTGCTCAACCAGGTGCGGGACCACCAGCGCCGGCTCGACGCCGTCCAGGAAAACTACACCTTCCACGAAACCGACGTTGTCCAGGAATTGAATAAGGACGGCAGCACAAAGAAGACCGAAACGGACGAATACGAAATCTTCTACGTCAATACCCACGAAGTCCGCCGCCTCCTTGGCAAAAACGGCAAAGACCTCGACCCCGATCAGCAGAAGAAAGAACAGGACCGCGTCACCAAAGACGTCGAAAAAGCGCAGCAGACCCCGCCCGGTCAGGCCCCCAACGGTGAGGTCGTCATCAGCGTCAGCCGTATTCTCGCTATGACCAACTTCTCCAGCCCCCGCCGCGTCCAGCTCGACGGCCGCAACACCATCGCCTTCGACTTCAACCCCAACCCCCGCGCCAAAGCCCACGGCATCGCCGAAGAGGCCGCCCGCCACACCTCCGGCACCGTCTGGATCGACGAGCAGGACCGCCAGGTCCGCCGCCTCGTCGCTCGACTCGACAGCAAGATCCACGCCGGCTTCGGCTTCGTCTCCCTCGGCCAGGGCAGCAATCTCACCTTCGACCAGAAGCTCATTAACAACGAGCTCTGGCTGCCCACCGGAGGCGACGTCCAGCTCGTCGCCCATGCCCTCGGCGTCTTTGGATTCCGCGCCAACATCCGAATCACCGACTACGACTATCGCAAATTCCACGCCGACGCCCACCAGCAACCCGGCGTCACTGTTGTCCAGCCGCCGCAACTCTGAAGCGACCGTTCGCTCCCGCTGCCTTCCCATTCGCTGCCATCCGCTCGGCCCTTCCCCGCTCCCGTTGCTACTCTGCGCGCATGAGCTCTCCCCAGGCCGGCGACGTTCTCTTCCGCACCTTCCTCCCCGGCGACGAAGCCGCCTTCCTCCGCCTCAATGAAGCCTGGATCAGCAAAGACTTCGTCCTCGAGTCCCACGACCGTGAAATCCTCGCCGATCCACAAACCCACATCCTCGCGCACGGCGGCCAAATCTGCATTGCCGAGCGGAATTCCCGGCCCGTCGGCTGCTGCGCCCTCGTCCCCATGGCGCCCGGCGAATTCGAGCTCGCCAAGATGACCGTCTCGGAAGCCGCCCGCGGCCACGCCATCGGCCGCCGACTCCTCGAATTCGCCATCGCCGAAGCCCGGCGTATGGGCGCGCACCGCCTCTATCTCGAATCCAATACCAAAGCTGCGGCCGCCGTGCATCTCTATGAGGAGCTCGGCTTCCGCCATCTCCCCGCTCCGCCCCATCCCTCTCCTTACGCCCGCGCCAACGTCTTCATGGAAATGTATCTCCGCGCATAAGAAACCGTATCGGTTACAACTTCCCCTGCCGCCTTTCATCCCCCAACGAAGCAGGCCGCCCAATGGGCGGCCTGCGTTCGTTGCCCCGTCTTCCCTTACTGAGGCTGCGCGGCTCCGTTCTGCGGAGCTCCACCACCGCCCCGCGGTCCGCGCTCGTGCATCGACGCGAACTGCTGCTTCTGCTGGTCGTTCAGCACCGCTTCGATCCTGCTGTCCGTGTCCTGCCGGATCGCCTGCATCTTCGCCCTCCGGTCCTGCTGCGCCACCGTCTGATCCTGGAACACCGCCTGCATCTTCTGCTGCCGATCCAGCAAAATCGGCTTGATCTGCGATTGCTGGTCCGCACTCAGATTCAACACCTTCGTCATGTGCTCCAGCTGCCGGTCCGGATTCATCATCCCCCGGTGGCCGTGTCCGCCGCCCTGCCCCGCTTGCTGATCGTTTGCCGGTGGCGCCGTCTGATCCTGCGCGTAAAGAGCAGCCTGCGCGCCGATCGCGATCAGTCCGCCGAGTGCCATTGCCAATACCTTGTTCCGCATGTGAGTTTTCCTTTCCTCCGTTGCTCTCTGTGAACCCGTCTGCCCGCGTCGTGTTGCGCGCTCTGGATTCCTCGTACTTCACGCAAAAAGACGGCTCTTTTCGCGCGCAGGACGCGGCAACAAATATCAATTTGCGGTGTTGGCGGCGCGACGTCCCTCTTCAGGGCTTCGCAGCAGCCAGCCCCTTAGGCGGCATCGGGACCGGCGCGGAGCGCAATCCGCAGCGCAGCAAATCCGAAGCAGGCCCCTCGGCGTTCGCCATATACGCGTACGCAAACACTGCCTGGTATCGCGTTTCGCCCGGATAATTGCACTGCGCACAACTCGGCCGGTAAGCAATCGCCGGATCGTCGCGCATCGCCTCGATCCACTCCTGCGCCCCGTGCGCCGGCACCGTCAGAACCTTTGCATCCTGCCCATCGCCGCCCCCCGCCGGCCGATACGCAAACATCGGCCCCTTCGGCGCAAGCGCGTTCACCAGCGACCCGCCCATCCCCGCCGACGCGCGCCACATCCACCGCTCGCCCACCTGCGCATACCAGTCCGTGCTCGACGGCACCGGCTCCATCAGCCGAATCGCTTTCGTTCTCTGATTTTCAATCCGGAACAGAAACCCCGGCCCCGCTCCCGGCCGAGCCTCAGCCAGATAACTTGCCGTCAGCGTCACATCCCGGCAGCGCTGGACGTACGTTCCCGGCCGGCGCGCGCCAGCACTCACCGCACTGCCGCTCGCCAACAAAAACGTCATCGCCGCAAGGCACGCTGCCCGCATCATGGTCGCGCAAGCCAACCCTCGACAACGCAAAAAAGGACCCTCCACGGGCTGGATGGATTCCCTTCGAAAAACCCTGTTTCGGGATCCGCTGTCGCTGCTTTGTATCAGCGCACGAATTCATTCGTGCCGGAAACACCCACCAGGTGCACTCGGCTTCAGCCCCTGCAGGACGTCCCCGCTCTTCTTTTCTGACCTTCTTAAGGGCGCTATCCGCCGTACTGCGACCGCTAACTCCGCCCCAGCGCGTCCAGATCGATCGATTGATAATCCCCGCGCTCGATGCCCTGCCGAATCTGCCGCGGCGTCTTCCCCAGCTTCGTCACCTTGTACGCGTAGGCGCCTTCCATCGCGCATGTCTCGCAGATCGCCCCGTGCGTCCCTTCGAAGCAACTGTGCAGGCTGGTATGTCCCAGTTCCTTGTCGCACCGGCAATAACACGGCAGCTGGTACAGCACCCTGGGGATCTGCGCCGCTTCCTTGTAGACCGCAGCCTGCCACTTCTTCTGGAAAAATGGACCGGTCAGCTCGTTTCCCGAGAGAATCGGCGGCAGCGCCTGCCCCGTTGCCGGCGGTTGCGCATGGTAAGCAGGCACATCCTGCCCCGGATCCGTAAATTGGGCGTGCGCTGCATTCCCCGGGATCGCATATCCCGCCACCACCAGCACCGCCGCCACCAGACTCCAAAAAACTCGTTTCACGCAGAACTCTCCGGCTTCCATCCTAACCCGGCTCGCCGGATTCCACCCTGCAGCCCCGCCAAAACCAGATCCCCCACCCCGGAGGCCCGTTCAACCGATTCCCGCCCTCCTGGCCTGAAAAAGGCAAAAAAAAACGGCACGAACGTTAATTTGTCCGTGCCGGGAGGCCAGTGACGCAACTTGTAAACTCTTTTAAACTCTTCAGCAGCCGTGATTCTCGGTCACCCGGTCTGCCTTCAAACTCAATCCCTGAGATGCCTGCTTTCCCTCTCGAGGTACTCGGAATCAACAGTCTCAATCTCCAGAATAGTGTAGCCCAACTCCTCCTGCGGCACAAGTCCCATACATAATTTTATATTTCTTATTCGGAACCTTTTCCCCTTTTACCCGAATCTTATCGACGGTTGAGAACATGGAACCCGAATCTCCTAATACCCCTAAGCCTTCCTCTAACAAAGGCCTGCATGCCGTCGGCACCGCCCTTTTGATCGTCGGTTCTGCCCTTTTTGGAGGCCTGGCCGTCGTTCTCTGGAACCGAAATGCCCTCTCAGGCCTTCGCGAGAATCCAACGCCCTCGAAAAAGCCTTCTCCCTCTCCAGACGAAGAAGAGACGTAAAAGTTGCGCCCAATGCACCGTTCCCTCGGCGCAGTAACGCAGCTTGTCCACTTTTAGATCCATGTAAAACTATGATTGCCAGAGCCTTCGCGCCCCTCAACCTAGGCTGTCGACGGCCGCCGCCAGATCGAAATCCCGCTCCGTCAGCCCCCCGGCATCGTGGCTGATCAGCGCCAGCCGCACCTTGTTGTACCGAATGTCGATATCCGGATGATGCCCGGCGCCCTCCGCCAGCTCAGCAACGGAATTCACGAACTGCATCGCCTCAACAAAATTCCCGAAGCCAAAGTTCCGCACCAACTCGCCGCCTTCCAGCTTCCACTGCGGCAGGCCTTTCAGTTTGGCCGTGACGATTCGCTCTTCCAGGACAGGCATGGCCGCTCCTCCACGCTCGAACGGGTCTCAACAACTCTCTGCGCCGGCTAAAGCTCCCGGCCCAGGCTCCCACCGCTCTTGCTCGCTGGGATGCTGACAGCTGGGCTTGTGGAATCTACCCGAGTCGCTGGACTCGAGAGAAGATCAGTTTCCGCCTTCGATCATACCTTCAGATCTTCAATTGCCCCGGCGAACGATAACGGCGAGAACCTCGGGTGCCGCGTCATCTCACTGCGCAAATCCTCCCACAGCGAGTCGGGCAGTCCCAGGAAAACTTCCACAATATTGGGATCGAATTGCGTTCCCGCGCAGCGCGCCACTTCGCTCCGCGCTACTTCATAGGAACGCGCCTTCCGGTAAGGACGGTCCGAAGTGATCGCATCGATCGTATCCGCGATGGCGAAAATCCGCGCCCCCAGCGGGATTTCATCCCCCTTCAGATTCCTCGGATACCCTCCGCCGTCGTAGTGCTCCTGGTGCGCATAAACAATATCGGCGGCTTCCTCCAGAAACGGAATCTTCCGCAGAATCTGATAGCCGCGCGCGCAATGCTCCCGCATGATCTCCTGCTCTTCCGTGTCCAGCTTGCCTGGCTTCAGCAGAATCGCGTCCGGAATCGCCATCTTCCCGATGTCGTGCAGGAACGCGCCCCGCGCGATGATCCGCGTCTGCGCCATCTCCACCCCGCAGTGCCGCGCCAGCGCGATCGTGTACGCCGTCACCCGCCGCGAGTGTCCTTCTGTCTCCTGATCCTTCAGATCCAGCGCGTCGCCCAGCGCTTCCAGCGTGATGTCGTACGACCGCTCCAGATCAGCCATCGCCAGCCGCAGCATCTCCGTGCGTGCCGACACCAGCTGCTCCAGATTGTGCCGGTAAATCGAGTTCTGCTGCACCAGCCGCCGGTAATCCAGCGCCCGCCGCACGGTCACCAGCAGCTGTTCTTTCTCAAACGGTTTCAGCAGATAGTCGTACGCGCCCTTGCGCATCGCCGAGATCGCCACCCCGACGTCATGGATCGCCGTTACCATCACCATCGGAGTATCCGGCTGCTTCTCCCGCATCTTCTCCAGCAGCCCAATCCCGTCCAGACCGTTCATCACGATGTCCGACAGGATCAGATCGTACGGCTCGTCCCGCTCCAGATGCTCGATCGCTTCCAGACCATTGGAGGCGAGCACCGGCGTGTAGTTCGACTTCTCCAGCATCGCCGCCATCAACGTCCGCACGTAGGGCTCGTCATCGACGATCAGGATTCGCTCTGACGCCACTGCTCCTCCATACCCAACCGAATCCCGCCAGCCCTCCAGCCCCTTCGGTCTGCCGGAGCGATACCAGCGAAGCGGTTACCCCAAAGCCGAAACCCTGCCGGCGCCCCGCGGAGAATGCCGCGCATCCCCGGCGTCAGCGGGGCCCAGATCGCTTCTTTGGCTCGAATAAACCCGATCTATCGTATCCTGGGCTGTTTGTACACAAGATGCAATTCCCGAAACGTGGAACCCCGGAGGACCATTTTGGGTCACTAGCCCCTCCCCCCTCCTCGCGCCACTTTCTGCCCTCCCCCAATGCCCAAATTCCACTGTTTCTGCATCCAAGGTTCGTGGTATCTTCTTTCTGTTGTAGCCTGTCCCCAAACAGACCATGTTGTTCGACCTCGAAAAGCATATCTCCCGACTGGCCGCCCGCGAGATGGCCCCGCAACGCCTCGAAGACAGGCAGCGGGACATCTACGACAGCCATCACCACCGCGTCTTCTCCGTCTCCTGCTACATGACCGGCAGCGAGATCGAGGCCGAAAAGATTCTCCAGGGCGCCTTCCTCCGCGCCTTCCGCTGCGTCCCCGAACCGGATCACGCCGTCATCGATACCGCCCTCGTCCAGGAGCTCTGCGATCAGCAGGTCCTGCGCAGCGACGACCAGCTCCCTGCTCCCGGTACCGGCTACCTGCCGCAGCGCCATAACATCCTGCGCACCGAGCTCGAAGAGGCCATCCGTTACCTGCCCTCTGCCGAGCGCCTCGTCTTTCTCCTGATGGATGTCGAGGGTTACTCCGCTCATCGCGTCGCCGAGCTGCTGCAAACCAGCGACTCCGCCGTGCTGCGAACCGCCCTCACCGCCCGCCTCCGCCTCCGCGCCGAACTCGCGACCATGCGCCAGTCGGACCAGCAAGCCGCTTAATAGCTAAACTGTCCTCCCCAGCGGAGCGCCGCCACCTCGATTTCCAGCGAGCGTCCCCCTGTTTCCAACCCCTGAACTCTATTCCCTGATCCCTGCCTTCCGCGCCTCCCGCTGCGCCCGACGATTCTTCGCCCAGCCCTCCTTCGTCACCTGCCGCGTTCGCCCCACCGCCAGCGCATCCGCCGGCACATCCTTCGTGATCACCGATCCCGCGCCGATATACGCCCCGTCTCCAATCACCACCGGCGCCACCAGCGCCGTGTCGCTGCCGATGAATACCCCATCTCCGATCAGCGTCAGGTGCTTGTCCACCCCGTCGTAATTGCACGTGATCGTCCCCGCCCCGATGTTCGTGCCCTTCCCAATCTGCGCGTCGCCCAGATACGTCAGATGGTTCGCCTTCGATCCCGCTCCCATCCGCGTCTTCTTCGCCTCGACAAAGTTCCCGATCTTCGCTCCTTCGCCGATATGGCAGCCGGGTCGCAGGTGAGCATAGGGGCCCAGCTGCGCGCCCTTCTCAATCTCCCCATCGGCGATCACGCATCCCTCGAGTATCGTCACCCGATCCCCCAGCGTTGAATTGCGAATCACCGAATACGACCGGATCGTGCACTCGTTCCCCACCCGCGTCCTCCCCAGCAGTTGTGCGAACGGTTCAATTACCGTGTCCGCCCCCACTTCCACATCCGTATCGATCGTCACCGTATCCGGCCGATAAATCGTCACGCCTTCCCTCATCAGCCGCTCGGCCGCTCGCATGCGCAGCTGGCGATCCAGCTCCATCATCTCGGCAATCGTGTTGGCTCCCAGCACCTCGCTCGCCTCGGCTGCTTCGATTGCCACCACCCGTTCTCCGGCATCATGCAGCAGCCGCGCCAGATCCGTCAGATACAGCTCCTGGTGCGCGTTGTCCGCCCGCAGTTGACCGATATGCCGGTAGAGTGCCTCCCGCTGAAATGCGTAAATGCCCGCGTTGATCTCCCGCACTCCTTCCTCCCCCGGCTTCAGCGCTTTCTGCTCAACGATCGCCGTCACCTCCGGCCCTCCCGCCGGCTTCCGCAGAACCCGCCCGTATCCCGCCGGATTCTCCGGCCTCGCCGTCAGAATCGTCATCGCTGCCCGTTCCCGCAGATGAAAATCCCGAAGCGCCACAATCGTCTCCGGCCGCAACAACGGCACGTCTCCCGACAGCACAATCAGTTCGTCGTACTCCCGTGTCTCTCTCTCCGCGGACTGCACCGCGTGCCCCGTCCCCCGCTGCTCCTCCTGCACCACGAACCGCACGCCGGTGTCGCGCACCGCCGTCTCCACCGCCTCCGCCTGGTGACCCACCACGATCACAATGTCGCGCGGAGGAACCGCCTGGGCCGCGGCCGCAATCACATGGCACAACAGCGGCTTGCCCCCAATCTCATGCAGCACCTTCGCCCGCCTGGACTTCAGACGCGTCCCCCGGCCCGCAGCCATAATCACTATGCCCAGTCCCATCGGCTCTCTCCCACTCCTCACTGGCGGCGCTGGCCGCCACAATCCTTTTTGACGCTACTTTTGCCCGCCTCAGGTGTCAATCCGCGCTCCCGCTCGCCGCTGCCTTCTTGACCAGAAAGGCACCCACCTCACCACACACCTCTCATCCGCCGCCGCGCTTTGCGTATACTTTGCTGTCAGCCCATCCACTCGAGGAATCGGATGCCTTGCCTGGAACTGAAAGTCGCGTCCCAGCCGCACCCCGTGCCGGCCACCCGCCTCCGCGCCCTTCTCGAACGCCCCGGAGCCGCCATCCTGCGCCGCAATCATCTCGCCGAGGCTACCGGATACGACAACGTCCACCTCCGTACCCGCATCCGCATCGCCGCCGTCCTTGCCGTCAATCTCACCGACCCTCCTCAGGACTCGGACTCCGACCCCCTCCATCCTCACGAAGAAACCCAGTTCCATGACCCCGCCCTCGATCCCCTCGGCGCCGGCTTCGCCAAAGGCCTCGAAATCTGGATCGCCGACGGCGATCGCGCCGCCTGCACCTTAGTCGATGCCGACGAAGTCCCCGGCGCTCTCGCCATGTTCGATGCCTATCTCCGCCTCGCCCGCTTCCAGCCCGCCTTCCAGCGCCTCGACCAGCGCCTCGTCGGTCTCAACTACCTCTTCCGCGAAGGCCTCTCCGCCGCCGTTCAGGGCAAAGCTGCCGAAACCCCTCCCGAGGCCGAAATCTTCTTCGACTGCATCGCCCCCATCCCCGAAATCGACGACTTCCGCTCCCCTCGCTTCACCGTCCGCCTTCCCGATGAAGGCCTCGGCTATTTCCACGACCTGCTCCGCTCCGCCTCCGCCTGGCTCGAACAGAATTCCTTTCCCAACATCCTCGGCGCAAAATGACCCGCTCGGCGCTTGCGACCCCGCTCGCTGCGCTCCTCTCCACCGCACTCCTTTCCGCAGCTGTCCCGTCTGCCGCGCTCCTGCTCGCCGCCTCGCAAACCACCCCTCCCTCCCTCTCTGCTCAAAATCCCCCCACCGAGCGCTCCGAATCCGGCCAGGTCGAATCCCCCACCGGCGCCATCCACTATCGGATTCGCCTTCTGCCCCTCGCCTCCTTTCCTCTCCTGCCCCCTGCCGTCGCGGCTCAGCTCAGCCGCCGCCAGTGCATGATTCCCCAAAGCTTCGAAGCCCACCAACCGGAAAATGTCATCCACGGCGCCTTTCGCGCCCCCGGCTCCAGCGACTGGGCCGTGCTCTGCTCTGTCTCAGGATCCACCACCCTCTACGTCTTCCTCGAAGGTGAGCTCGACGCGCCCATCTCCCTCCGCACCCAGCCCGACACCACGTGGCTCGGCGCCGAGCCCGACAGCTCCCTCCACGGCTCCGCCTGGGGAATCTCTACCCTTCCCGTTGAACAGCTCCGCTCCTCCCCGCAGCTCCGCAATGCCGCCGCCCTCGACCACGATGCCATCGACGACGCCCATCTCGAGCATTCCGCCGCCTTCCGCTATCACCAGTCCGGAAAATGGCTCGTCCTGAACCCCTCCGGTGGCAATGAGCCTTAGGGCCTTTCGATCGCGCCACCGTCCTTTTCCCGCTGCACCGCAACTTAATCCAGTTCTTCCTGTCTAAGGCAGCGTATCTGTCCGCTCCTGAATCGCCTTCACCCTCCCTCGCTCGGGGAAGTGTCCGCTGCGGTTACTTTTTACCTCTGGATCCTCGCGATGACTCCCTGCCGGATACTCCGTCCAGCGCAATTTGCGCCCCCGGGGTATCCTATTGCCACGTTTTCTCACATCCTGTTCGCTGCGTCTCCACTCGCAGATGTTCGCAGCGTTTCCCTTTTCCCCTCCCCTCTGTAAAAGGATGGCCATGGTTTCCTCGATCGTTCGTGCGGTTCGCCCCTTCGCAATCGCGGCGCTTGCCCTCGCCGCGGCCTCGCTCCCGGCCCAGATCAGCAGCGCCGTGCCCAGTCGTATCGTCGCACCCGTCGACGACAACGCCCGCGTCCCCCTCCACGGCTATCTCTCGCCCCTGGCCAATCCCGCCAACGATCGCGGACCCGCGCCCGATTCCATGCCCCTCCAGCGCATCCACCTGATCCTCCGGCACAGCCCCGCGCAGCAAACCGCCCTCACCCAGTTCCTCGCCGACGTCCACAATCCCGCCAGCCCCGGCTACCACAAGTGGCTCACCCCCACCCAGTTCGGCCAGCAGTTCGGACCCTCGGACCAGGACATCGCCACCGTCGAATCCTGGCTTGCGGCCCACGGCTTTGAGGTCAACGGCGTCAAACCCGGCAAACAGGTCCTTGAATTCAGCGGCAATGTCGCTCAGCTGCGCACCGCCTTCCAGGCCCAGATCCATCAGTTCCAGGTCAACGGCCGCACTCGCTATTCCACCGCCAGCCAGCCCACCATCCCCGCGGCCCTCGCCCCCGTCATCGGCGGATTCGTCTCCCTCAACGACTTCCACCCGCAAACCCACGCCCGCGTCCTCGGCACCGCCTCTTACAACCCGAAGAGCAACCAGACCACGCCCAACTGGACCGACCCCACCGCCACCGGCTTCAAGCTCGTCCTCGCCCCCCAGGACTTCGGCGTCGAATATGACCTGCCCAATCCCCTGATCAACGCCGGCTTCACCGGAACCACCCTCGACGGCACCGGCCAGTCCATCGCCATCCTCGACTTCTCCAACATCGACGTCACCCTCGTCACCCAGTTCCAGAAGCTCTTCGGCCTGCCCGCCAACCCGCCCAACGTCATCGTCGACGGCAATGATCCCGGCGTCGACGGCATCAACAATCCCGAAGGTCCCGAGACCGGCACCGCCGTCGAGTCCTACCTCGACGTCGAATGGGCCGACGCCGTCGCTCCCAAAGCCAACATCGACCTCATCGTCGCCGCCGATACCGAGCTTGAATACGGCGGCTTCCTCGCCGCCGAACGCGCCGTCGAATCCAACATCGCTCCCGTCATCAGCTCCAGTATCGACATCGGCGGCTGCGAACAAACCACCGGCTCCTATAACCCCTTCATCGATTCCCTCTGGCAGCAGGCTGCCGCCGAAGGCATCACCGTCGTCGTCGCCGCCGGCGACAGCGGATCCGCCGGCTGCGACTCCGATTCCCAGGAATATGCGGAGAGCGGACTCGGCGTCAATAACTGGGCCTCCACTCCATGGGATATCGCCGTCGGCGGCACCGACTTCTACTACACCGACTACGCCACCGCCGTTAACAACCTCAAGACTTCCACCGTCGCCAATTACTGGAACCTGACCACCAGCCAGAATCCCGCCGTCTCCCTCCAGAAATACGTCCCCGAGCAGCCCTGGAACGACAGCCAGTTCGGCTTCGACATCATCAACTACTACGGCGGCAGCGGCTACACCACCATCGTTGCCGGAAGTGGCGGCGCCAGCAGCAGCGCCCTCTGCTCCTCGGCCTATAACCCCACAACCGGCGCCTGCCCCGGTACCCTCACCGGCTATCCCAAACCCGCCTGGCAGACCGGCGTCACCGGCATCCCCTCCGACGGCGTCCGCGACATCCCCGACGTCTCCCTCTTCGCCGCCGACGGCCTGAATGAAAGCTTCTATCCCATCTGCGCCAGCGACGGCGATTGCCAGACCCCCTCCGGCAGCAGTGCCTGGCAGATCACCGGCGTCGGCGGCACTTCCGGTGCCGCCCCCGCCTTTGCCGGCATCATGGCGCTCGTCAATGAAAAATATGGCCCCCAGGGCCAGGCTGGCTTCGTCCTCTATCCCCTCAAGACCAAGGCCCCCACCGCCTTCCACGACATCTCCACCGGCACCAACGCCGTGCCCTGCGCGACCGGCTCGGCCAACTGCATCGCGGTGACCAACCCCCTCACCATCGAAGGAGAGAATTCCTTAGGTCAGACCGTCGCCGTGGTCGAAGGGGAAACCGGCACGGGTTCCGCCGCCGACTACAAAGCCGCTGCCGGCTATAACCTCGCTACCGGCCTCGGTTCGGTCGACGCCGCCAACCTCATCGCCAACTGGAGCAGCGCCACCGCCACCGCCTCCAGCGTCAGCCTCACGCTCTTACCCACTCCCTCGTCCACTCCCTTTGCGCACGGGGCGACCATCACCTTCCAGGGAACCGTTTCCGGCACATCAACGACGCCCACCGGCAGCGTCGTTATCATGACCGACAGTCCAGAAACCTCGAACCAGGCCATCGCGACCCTCACTCTCCAGTCCGGCGGCTATTTCAGTGGTCCCGTCACCACCCTCCCCGGCGGCTCTTATAACGTTTGGGTGAATTACGGAGGCGATGCGAAGAACGGTCCCGGCGCCTCCACCAAAATCCCCATCACCATCAATCAGGAATCCACCACCGTCCAGCTCGTCGCCCAGAACCTCGGTACCTCCGTCCCCTTCATCACCGGCGTCTCCATCCCTTACGGCACCCAGATGCTTCTCGACGCCAACGTCTACGGTTCCACGTCCTGCCCAGGGAACGGCTGCGGCAGCCACACCAGCGCCACCGGCTCGATCCTCTTCGCGGATAGCGGAAACCCAATCGGCACCGTGGTCCTCAACTCCGAAGGCGCCGCCGAGTACAACGCACCGCTGACCGTCGGCTCCCACTCCATCACCGCCAACTATCCCGGCGACAGTACCTACGCGTCCGCCACCTCCTCGCCCTTCAGCGTCACCGTGACAAAGAACACGCCTCTCCTCGTCTGGACCGCCAGCTCCCCATCTACCAGCGGTCTGCTCAGCGGCCAGTCCAACGTCATCACCATCCTGCTGATGAACAGCACCAACGCCGTCGTCACCAGCGGCGGCTACCTGGTGCCCGTCTCCGGTTCCGTTGAGACGATTCCCGTCGCGCCCCCCTCCGGAACCCTCACCCTCAGCGGCGGTCCTTCCGGTACCCCCACTTCCGCCACCCTCGTTGCCGAGGTCGACCCATCCACCGGCGCCCCGGTCGGCGTCGCCACCATCACCATCCCCTCCACCACCAAGACCTTCAACCTCAACGTGACCTACACCGGCGACGTCAACTACGCCGGAGTCACCGCGACGGGCACCAATGCCCTGGGCATTCCTTACGCCAGCGTCGGTGGCACCGCTTCCACCACCGCCGGCACCGTAACCGGCACCATCTCGCCCACCACCTCCGTCACCGTCAACGGCACCGTCACCGGCGCTTCCGGAGGATCGACCCCAACCGGCGACGTTGAGCTCTACGCCAATGGCTACATCCTCGGCACAGTCGCTCTCACCGCTTCGACCGCCTCCCTCGAGAATCCCGGCTTCAAGTTCTTCTCGACCGGCGGCGGCGCGCTCTTCGCCTGCTTCCTGCTTCTCGCCATTCCCGCTCGTCGCCGCGCCTGGCGCAACCTCCTCGCTCTCGTCGTCATCGCCTGCATCGCCGGCTTCGACATCGGCTGCGGCGGTGGCGGAGGCAGCAGCAGCGGTGGTGGTGGCGGCGGTGGCGGGGGGGGCGGCGGCGGCGGTACAGCGCCCTACGCCAATTTCTCGGCCAGCCTCAACAGCACAATCCTGCTGCAGGGCGGCAACTCCATCACCTTCCAGTACCTCGGCGACAGCCACTACGCCCCCTCGTCGTCCACCGTTACCAACCCGCTCGCCAACCCGCTCTCCGACTTCGCCCTCACCGCCGCGGCCGCCGTCGTGCCAACCCCGATTAACGGCGCCTCAACTCCGATCCCCGTCTACGTCACCCCTACCAACGGCTTCAACGGAACCGTGACGATTACCGGCTGTGCGGTCGGCGCGGGACCCGCCGGACCATCCACCGGCCTCACCTGCGCAACCAACTCGAGCTCCATCGTCCTCAGTTCGTCCGCGGCCAATCCTGTCCAGACCATCAACCTCACCGTCACCGCATCCGCATCGGCCGCTGCCGGCAACTATCCGGTCACTGTCACCGCAACCTCCGGCAGCTACTCCCACACCCTTGGAGTAACGGCCGTGGTCCACTAGCCGTTCCTTCCACTCACCTCAAACCCGCTCTCCACGGAGAGCGGGTTCCTTTTTTGCGCCCGGCTCGCCGCACCGATTTCTCCAACCCCATAGGAGAATTTTCTTGACAGCACCTGCCACCAACGCCCAAGATATAGATGGCTTGAAGGCTACTTGCCAGGATGTTGTAGAGGGTTGACGTTTCCAGGGGAACTTCCGGGAGAAGGGTTCCCAACGGAGGCAAGCCACGTTTTGCCCTCCTCCACATTCCTGCGCTCCTCAAGAGGCTTCGTTCCGAGCGAAGCCTCTTTTTTGTCGCTCCCCGCTCCCGGCTGCTTCTCCGCGACGAATCCCCTCCTCCCACATCCAATTCCCTGAATGGCTTCCCAAAATCCCACCCACCCGTTCTTCCCCATCACCATCGGCTCCCTCACCCTTCCCAACCGCATCGTCGTCTCGCCCATGTGCGAGTACTCGAGCGACGACGGCTTCGCCAATGACTGGCATCTCGTCCACCTCGGCTCCCGCGCCGTCGGCGGAGCCGGCCTCGTCTTCACGGAGGCCACCGCCGTCTCCCCCGAAGGCCGCATCAGCCCCCAGGATCTTGGCCTCTGGAAGGACGACCACATTGCAACGCTCGCCCGCATCACCGCCTTCCTCCATTCCCAGGGAGCTCGCGCCGGCATCCAGCTAGCCCACGCCGGCCGCAAGGCCAGCACCTTTCGCCCCGGTGACGGCGAAGGCCGCATCGCCCCCGAAGCCGGCGGCTGGTCCAACGTCCTCGCCCCCAGCGCAATTCCGTTTTCCCCCACCTACCCCCAGCCCCAGCCGCTCGACGCCCCCGGCCTCACCCAAATTCGCGACGCCTTCCGCGCCGCCGCCCGGCGTGCCGATCGCGCCGGCTTCGACGTCATCGAGATCCACGCCGCCCACGGCTACCTCCTCCACGAGTTTCTCTCCCCCATCAGTAACCACCGCAGTGACGAATACGGCGGCAGCTTCGACAACCGCGTTCGCCTCCTCCTCGAAACCGTCGCCGCCGTTCGCGAAGCCTGGCCCGCCCCCCGCCCGCTCTTCGTCCGCATCTCCGCGACCGATTGGGTTGAGAATTCAGGCCCCCAGGCCGGCTGGGATCTCCCTCAGTCCATCCGCCTCGCCGCCATCCTCCGCGACCGCGGCGTCGACCTCATCGACGTCTCCTCCGGCGGCAACGCCGCCACCGCCCAGATCCCCGTCGGCCCCGCCTACCAGGTCCCCTTCGCCGATGCCATCCGCCGCGAAGCCGGCATCCTTACCGGCGCCGTCGGCATGATCACCGACCCCGCCCAGGCCGCAACCATCCTCCGCACCGGACAAGCCGACCTCGTCATCATCGCCCGCGAATTCCTCCGCGATCCCTATTGGCCGCTCCACGCCGCCGCCGCGCTCGAAGTCCCCGCCGCCTGGCCCGTGCAGTATCTCCGCGCCGCCCCCCGAGCCTCCACCGCCCGCGCCCCCTTCGCCGCCGCGGAGAATCAGGATTGAGCATCCCCCCCACCTCCTCTACCCCCTGCCCCTCCCCGGGACCTGCATTGATGCCCCAGTTTTCCTGATGCGTCCGCGCGCGCTTGCCCTATACTGGCCCCGTAACTTCAGGCCTCTCGATGCCCAAGCACGCAGCTCGCCGCGCCCCGCGCGAACCCCTCATCCCCGACAAGCTCTACTTCCGCATCGGAGAAGTTGCCAAACTCTGCGGCGTCGAAACCTACGTCCTCCGCTTCTGGGAAACCGAGTTCCCCCAGATGCGCCCCAACAAAAGCGGCACCGGCCAGCGCCTCTACCGCAAGCGCGATGTCGAGCTCGCCCTCCGCGTCAAGCGCCTCCTCCACAACGAGGGCTACACCATCGCCGGAGCCCGCCAGGTTCTCACTCAGGAAGCCGCCAATGCCCGCGCCCCGCAGCTTCCGCTCATCGAAGGCGGCGCACCCTCCGCTCCCGTGAAGGCCAAACTCCAGCGCGTCCGCGCCGAGCTGCGCGACCTCCTCAGCGTCCTCTCCGCCAAACCAGCACACCTGCAGACCCACCGCGACGAAGCAAAATCCAAACCCCGCCCCGCAGGCCCCAATCTTTTCGATTAATGTCTGAGCAGGGTCTCGAGCTCCCTGCGCCGATTTACTCGCGCGCCGCTCTCGCCTGCTTCATCGCCACCAGGTACCGGATCGCCACCACCAGCAGCACCACCTGCACCCCGATGAACACCAACCCCACCCAGCGGTGACCATCCTTCATCGCCAGCAGCGGAGCCATCCCCAGCACCACCGCGCCCGCCGCCGAAACCACTGCCTTCTTCTGCATTTCCCGAGCTCTGCTCACCCTGCTCCTCATCCGCTTCCTGCCCGGTGCCCCACATCCCTGGTTTTGGAATGTGGAATACCACCGCAGCCCGTCCCTACCGCCCCCGCATCCCGCCCAGCATCCCCATCGCCCGCCGCTGCAGCATCCCGCCCTTACCCATCCCCTTGAACATCTTCCGCATCTGCGCGTATTGCCGCAGCAGCTGATTCACTTCCTGCACCGATGTCCCCGAGCCATTCGCAATCCGCTTCCGCCGGCTCCCCGAAATAATCTCGTGGTGGTTCCGTTCCTTCTGCGTCATCGAGTTGATGATCGCTTCCACCCGCGTGAACTGCTTCTCATCCACCTGCCCCGCCATCTGCTGCATCCCCGCAAACGGCCCCACCGACGGCAGCATCTTCAAAATGCTTTCCATCGAGCCCAGCTTCTTGATCTGCCGCAGCTGATCGCGAAAATCCTCCAGCGAAAATCCATCCCCCGACAGAGCCTTCCGCGCAAACTCCTCGCTCTTCTTCTTGTCGAGATTCTCCTCCGCCTTCTCGATCAGGCCCATGATGTCGCCCATCCCGAGAATCCGCCCCACGATCCGATCCGGATGAAACATCTCGAACGCATCCGGCTTTTCGCCCGTCCCGATAAACTTCACCGGCTGCCCCGTCACATGCCGAATCGAAAGCGCCGCGCCCCCGCGCGCATCCCCGTCCATCTTCGTCAGCACCGTCCCCGTCAGCGCCAGCCGCTTGTGAAACGCCTCCGCCGAACGCACCGCATCCTGCCCCGTCATCGCATCGGCCACAAACAGAATCTCCTGCGGAGCCAGCTGCTTCTTCAGGAGAGCCATCTCGTCCATCAACTGTTCGTCCACATGCAAACGCCCGGCCGTATCGACAATCAGCGTGTCGCACCCGGTAATCACCGCCTCGCGCCGCGCCTCTTTCGCCAGCCGTTCCACCAGCGCCGTCCCCGCTGGCTCGCCCTTCTCATCGCCTTCGTAGATGTTGGCCTTGATCGCCTTCGCCACCACCCGCAACTGCTCGCGCGCCGCCGGCCGGTACACGTCGACCGACACCAGCATCGGTCGATGCCCGCCCTTCTGCAGCCACGCCGCCAGCTTGCCCGCCGTCGTCGTCTTGCCCGACCCCTGCAGCCCCGCCATCAAAATCACCGTCGGAGGCCGCGACGCAAACTGGAACCGCGCTACATCCTTGCCCAGAATCCCCACCAGCTCGTCGCGCACGATCTTCACCACCTGCTCGGTCGGCGACAGCGAGGTCATCACCTCCTGCCCCATCGCCTTATCCCGAATGTGATCGACCAGTTCCTTCACGACGTTCAGATTCACGTCGGCTTCGAGCAGGGCTACGCGGATCTCCCGCAGCGCCTCGCCCATGTTCTCTTCACTGATCGTTCCCTGCCCACGCAGGTTCTTGAACGCCCGCTGCAGCTTCTCAGAAAGGTTCTCAAACATAGCTCAGACCCCAGTTTACCGGAGGACTCGCCCCTCCGGCTTCGCTCAGGGCAGCCTATCTGGCAGACGCGCTCCGCGCCACAACAGAAACCGAAAGCTCCGAGCATCGGTTCAGAAAACAAATTAGAGCTGCCGCCTTTTTCCTCACCCAATATCGCGCCTGAAATGAAATTTGCGCCCCTCGCCGCGCAAGGGACCCCGGAGAAAGCCGCAGCCTGCCCTGAGCGAGTCCGCCCCGGCGGACGAGTCGAACGGGGGCTTTAGCCCGTGGAATCATTCGTCGGCGCGCAGCGCCTTCCTTGCTGCCGCAGGCCGCCGGCGGAGTTCCGCAGGAACGCAGCCGGCCCGCCGAAAAATCCGCGCCAACTGGTATCTCCCCCAACCCCGCAGAGTGGCCCCATCCGCCATCCCCACGAGCGGGATCCTGAAACCACCATGATCCGCACCCGATCCGCCACCCTCGCTCTCGCCCTCCTCACCACCCTCGCCGCCTCCGCCCAGCCAGCCCAACCCACCCTCGCCTCCGTCCTCGATGCCCAACTCACCGGCATCGAGAAGCAGTTCGTTTCCGCCGCCGATGCCATGCCCGAAGACCAATACTCCTTCGCGCCCCACACCGGCGACTTCGCCGGCGTCCGCACCTTCGCGCTCGAAATCACCCCCGGCGTCACCGTCGCCGGCGCCGCCAACGGCCCCGATACCCTCCGCACCAAAGCCCAGATCCTCGCCTGCCTCAAAGCCTCCTTCGCTCTCGACCACAAAGCCCTGGCCTCTCTCACCGCGGAAAACGCCCTCACCCCGCTTCCCAACTCGCCCGTCCCGTCCATGAATACCCGCCTCGCGCTCGCCACCTTCGGCCTCGAACACGCCCGCGACCACTACGGCCAAATGGTCGAGTACCTCCGCCAGAACGGCATCGTTCCTCCCGCCAGCCAGGGACAGCCCCCCGCCAATCCGCCCCACAAATAGGCCCGACGCCTGAGACCCCATCCCTCCCGATCCGGCCGGCCGGCCGTCAAACATCGCCGCTCCACCCCACGCCCGGCCTATACTGGTGCGCATCCTGCCATGCGCCCGCCCCCCATCCTGCTCCCGGCTTTCGCGTGTATAGCCGTGCTGCTCTCCACCGCCGCCGCCCACGCTGCCAAACTCGTCACCGTCGATCAAATCCAGCAGATCCTCACTACCGCCCACAGCGAAAACGACGCCAAACTGGCCGACCAACTCTCCTCTCTGGAAGCCACCGAGCGCATCGACACCGACACTCTCACTCGCTGGCAGGCAACCGCTCCCGGCAGCCAGACCCGCCAGGCCCTGCTGCTGCTCGCCGACTCTTCCGCCTTTCTCCCGCTTCCCCACTCCCGCATCGTCGACCAGCCACCCCCCGACGCCGCCGCCCTCCACCAGATCCTCGCCATGACCATCGCTTACCTCGGCAAGGTCCTGCACAACCTCCCCAACTTCATGGCCGTGCGCGATACCACCCAGTTCGAGGACTCACCCTGGCGTCAGGAAATCGATAACGCGCAGTCCCCCGACGCTCATCAGAACGTCCTCTCCCTCGATAACGCCTCTCTGGCCGTGGGAAAACCCTGCTTCCTGCCCCTTTCCCCCTCCGCCCGCAAACGCATGCAGGTCACCTACCGCGATGGCCATGAGATCCAGGTGAATCTCTCCAAAAACGACGTCGACGCCGGCCTCGCCAGTCGCGGCGAATTCGGTCCCATCCTCGCCGTCGTCCTTGACGATGCCTTCCGCCAAAAACTCTACTGGGCTTACTGGGAGCAGAGCGCTGCCGGACCCATCGCTGCCTTCCGCTACTCCGTTCCCGCCGGAGCGTCGCATTACATCGTGGCGTATCCCACCGATGACGGAGTCAAAAGCATTCGCCCTCCCTATCAGGGTGAGATCGCCATCGACCCTGCCACCGGCGCCGTCCTCCGCTTCACCCTCATCGCCGCTATGCCCAGGCCCTATCAGGCCATCCAGGCCGCGCTGGTCGTCGAATACGGTCCCGTCGTCCTCGGCGACCGCACCTACATCTGCCCGCTCCGATCCGTGAATCTCTCCCGTGAACCGCTGGCCGGCGAGTCGGAAGCCATCGCTCCCACCCTCCGCACCGCCCTCAACGACGTCTCCTTTACCGACTACCACCTCTTTCGCGCCGACGCCCGCATCCTCAACTCCGCACACGACAATCAGCCACCCCCGCCCCACCCCCGGTAAGACGCGCCCCCCGGCTTCCCTCGTGGTCCGATCCCGCATCCCAACAGGTATGCCTGACCCAGCCACCGGCGGCTTCGGAGGCCGCAGCAAAGATCCCAACTTCCTCAAGGTCGTCGTCGCAGCCATGGTTGTCGTCGCCTTGTTTTTCCTCGGCGCCTGGCTCATCGTCATGCATTCCGGCCGCCATCTTCTCCCCCAGAATCAGCTCCACCATGACCCACACGCGATCGTGAGCCGGCAGGATACCGGCCGCCGCGCCGCCTGACCCCCCTGCCTCCCAACACAAAAAAAAGAGGACTGATTTCTCGGTCCTCTTCCGCTTGTTTTTCCCTGATCGCTAGTTGACCTGCGTATTCGTTCCCGGCGGCGCCCTGAAATGCTTCACCGGTCCCGGCGGAGGAGGCGGCGCCGGCGGCTTCCTCAGCGCCAGCGTCGAATCGTCCCCCTTGCGCAGCTCCAGATTTCCATGCTCCGTCTGCAACTGGAGTTGCACCCCACCCCGGCCCACCTCGCCTTGCAGCGTCTGCCGTCCCCCGTCCGTCGACATCTTCAGCGGGAAATCCGTCCGGATCGCTTCGTCGCCGCTCGTGCTCCCCGTCACCGTGAAGTTCGCGCTCTGCGGCATCGTCACAATCACATTGCCGGTGTCATCGGTGATCTGCAGATTGCCCAGCGGCAGAGCGGTCACCACATTCACGTCCCCGTTGCTGTCCTCCACGTGCGCGTCGCCCGCAATCTGCGTCAGATCGATGTCCTTCGACTTCGCCACGATCCGCAGCGGTCCCATCGCCTGGCTCAGACTCAGATCGCTCTTGTCCAGCGTCAGCGCTCCCTCCAGGTGCGGAATATCCAGCGACGTCATGCTCGACTGGTAATGAACCGGCGATGCGATCTGCTCCAGATGGATATCTCCGAAAAATTCCCCGTTGATCGTCACCGCGCCCTGGATCTGCGACAGCGTCACATCGTCGCCCTCGCCATCCACCAGCACCCGCCCCTGCACGTTATGCGCGGCAAAGTCGCCATGGTCGATGTGTCCCTGCGCATCCCCTCCAATGTCCTCCAGCTTCACCTCCCCATGATGATCCGTAACCTGGATGCCTCCGTTGAGCCCATCCGCCGTCACGTCGCCATGCCCTGCCGTCACCGTCGCATACGCCGCCGCCGGCAATTCCACCGTCAGATCCACCCGCGCGCCCTGCTGCTGCGGAACCGTGATCACCGCCCCGCCCCCCGATGCCTCAATCGTCGGCTTCAGCTCACTAAAAATCTTCTGCGCCGCCTGCTCCGAATCCCGATGCACCATCTGGTGCGCCCGCACGTGCATCTGCTCGTCCTCTGAAGCCGTAATCGTTACGTCTCCTTCGGGATCGTCGATCGTCACCACCGGCTTCGTCGCCGTCAGCGCCTGATCCATCTGCACGTCGTTATCGTGCTCCGCCCCCATCCAGTTCCAGAAATTGTCGTCGTTGTCTCCCGACATCTGCCACGAGAACGGCCCCACCAGGTGCCCCTCGCGCGATACCCATCCCAGGCAGATCATCAGGATCACCAGCCATACGATCCCGCCCATCCCCCGCCGATAGCCCCACGGGCTCTTCCAGTCCAGATAGTGCTCCGCCAGCAGCAGCCCGCCCAGCACGATCAGCAGCATCGGCCACCAGCGCGCATACCAACCCCAGAAATCCACCGCGTCCAGCCGCCCCGTCGTCAGCATCATCGCCACCACCCCGACCGCCAGCAGAACCAGCGGCCCGGTGAACGACGGCCTCCGGTACCCGCGCCACATCGACCGGTAATAGTCTCTCTGCGCTCGCGACTGCGCCTTCCACTGCGCTCTCTGGGCCCGCGCTGCCTGCTTCGCCTGCCATCGCGCTTCCCGCGAATAAGATGGAGGTACGCTTCCCATAACTACCTCCTCTCCTCGTCATCCGGGGGCACAATCGGCGTGCTTGTCCCCGTTGCCGTTGCCGCATAGGGCGGATATCCGCTGCCCGCCTGTGGATACCCCGGCGCCTGATACCCCGGCTGCTGATACCCCGGATACTGCGGCAGCGTCGACGGCGGATTCTGCGCCAAAATCGCGTTCTCCGCCAGCTTCAGCACTCCCCACGCAATGATGTACAGCGGCCAGCTCTCCGCGTAGTGAACCCCCGTATATTCGTCGAGGATCGCCGTGATCCCGAAAATCAGCAGCATGATCGGAGCCCGCATCCGCCGCAGGAAAATGTACTGGTTCATTGCCCACCCCCGGCCCGCGGTTCTTCCGTCGTGCTCCCCGCCGGCGTCGGCGGCTCCACCGGCGTCACCGGCATCCCCGGCGGCATCCCCGGCGGCATCCCCGGCGTTGTCCACGGCCTCGATCCAAACCGTCCCATGCTGTTCCGCGCAATCAGCCACACCGCGATCGCCACGATAATCAGCGGCCACCCATGACTCACCCAGCGAAAGCTGAAGAAACCCAGCGTGTTGAACAGAAACAGCATGCCCAGCAGGATCAGAACAATCGCCCCGATCGGCTCCCTCCGCGCCCGCTCCAACTCCATCTCCGGCGCTACCGGAGGGGTCCACCCCTGCCCCGCCGCGGGCGGATACGGTGGCGGATAGGGAGGCGGATACGCGCTACCCGGTGCACCCGGCGCCTGCGCCCCGTACGTGGGCGGAACGCTCCAGCTCGCCGGTCCTCCCGGCATCGGTCCTCCCGGCATCGGTCCTCCCGGCATGGCCCCCCCTGGATAGCCCGGCCGCGCTTGCGAGGCTTCCGCAACAATGCGCTGCCGCAGCTGCTCACCCCACTGGCCCGCCTGCTGCCCAAACGCCTGCGCCTGTTGTTTCACCTGGTCGGCCCAGTCCGCATTCGGCGGCGGCGGCGCGCTCCCTGGTCCCGCCGCTGTTCCCGCTGGCGGAGGAGGTGGCGCATACGGCCGCTGTCCCCCATGACCGCCAATCGCATTGCCCAGCTCATTCAGCCCAAAAGGATCCGGCAGCGGCAGCCCGTCCCGCCGGGCCTTCGCCGTCTGGTGCGCATCGAACACCTGGTAAATTACCCACGCCGCCAGAAATATCCCGAACAGCCCGTAGTGCCCGCTGATGCTGACCAGCACCACAAAAACCAGCACGTGCACCAGCGCCTTGATGTACTGCCCGTTGTACATCGCGCCCACGCCGGGGATGAACCCCAGGATCGCCGCTGTTCCCGGATTCGGCACCCCTGCCGGCGGAAATCCCGGCGCACCCGGCCCGTACCCCGGCTGCCCATATCCGCTCGGTCCATACCCACCCGGTCCATATCCGCCCGGTCCATACCCGCCTGTCGCGCCCGGCGCTGCTGCCGTTCGCGCCGCCAGACACGGCTCGCAGTGCACGTTGCCCTGCACCGTGCGCGTACATTCCACGCACAGCGCCTTCCCGCAATCCTGACACCAGGCGGTCGCCGCCGCCTCGGGATGATTAACGCAGTTCATACCAGGCTCCTTCCGTCGTACCCGTTCTGCAGCCCGGTTCGTGAAAGACCCAGGGAAATTGAATTTCCATCGACTGCCGACACCTGTGCTTCTGTTGTTGTTTCTATTTCCGTCGAATCGAGCGCGGCGTTCTCCTCTTCCCCACCCGGAACGCCGAACCGCGACCACTCTTCTGTTCCCTGTACCCTGCGCCCTGTAACTTCGCTGGCGTTCAGCCTCGCCCCGCCGCCCGGCGCCGTCTCGCTGTTCCCGCCCTGCTTCGGAGGCTCCTGCTTCTTCTGGTTCTGCTGCTGCGCCGGCTGCTGCTGCGGCGTGGTTTCCACATCTCTCCGCAGCTCCCGCATCCGCGATTCCAGCTGGTACACCAGCCGCGCATTGTCGTAGAACCGCACCACCGATCCCCACCCGGTGTAGAACTGCCGCGAAATCGTGCTTCCAATCTGCGCCGGCCGCAGATCCGCCAGCCGCAGAGTCGTCAGCTTTACCCCCGCCAGGTTCAGCGTCAGCGCGATCGAGAAGAACGCCATCGCCACCGTCATCAGCAACCTCGTCTCGTGGAAGCTCCGCCGCCACGGCATGGCCATCGCCACTGCCCCCGGCCCCGCACCCACCGCCACCGGCACCGGCATCGCTCCCGGTCCCGCGGTCTTCTCCAAAATCTTTCCCACCAGCCCCGCCGGCACATCCGGCTCCTCGTGCAGATAGACCAGCCAGTCCCGGCCCTGTTGCGCATGCGCCAGCAGATCGCCGCAATTCGCGCAGCTCTCGCTGTGCGCCGTGAACGCTCCCGCTTCCTTTGCCGCAAGCAGCCCGTCCAGCGCATCCGCCAGCAGCGCCTCCCACTCCTCGCACCGCAGGGTAGCGCCTGGCTTCTGTCCGAATTTTTCCTCGCCTGCCATCGCTACACCATCTGTCCTTTATTACGTTCCAGGATGCGCGCGAGTTCCGCCCGTCCCCGGCTAATCCTTGATTTCACAGTACCTTCAGGAATCCGCAGAACCTGCGCGATCTCCTTGTAATCCATGTCCTGCAGATCCCTCAGAATCACCGCCTCCCGCAGCTCCGGCGATATCTTCGTCAGCGCTTCCTGCACCATCTTTTCAATTTCTTTCTGCACCGCCCGGTCGTGCTGCGTCGGCCCTTTATCCGCCAGCCGCTGGTTCAGCGGCATCTCTTCCTCGCCGTCCCAGCCGGCGTCCATCGAATCCGTTACTCGCTGCGCCCGCGACCGGCGGAAATGATCCACCAGCAGGTTGCGGGTCATCGTCGTTAGCCAGGTTTGAAACGTTCCCCGCGCCAGATCAAAGGCCGCCAGGTTTCCGTAGACTTTCAGGAACACGTCCTGGGTCAGATCCTCAGCGTCCGTCGCCGATCCGGTGAAGCGGAAACACAAACCATACACCCGCCTGTGATGCGCTTTCACCAGCTCCGTCCAGGCGAACGAGTCCCCTTTCAGGCACCGCTCCACCAGGACCTGCCACTCCGCTTCCAAGGGCCTCTCCCCAATGCGCTCGACGCCGCGCTCGATACCGCGTTCCGCACTGCGTTCTCCCATCCGCTGCGACCGGTCGCCCGGCCGGGGTTGGGAGATTCCCCGCGGCTGCCCTGGCCGCACTGCCTCGGCCCGTGCCGCCCTGCCGCCCGCCGGGAATCCCATCATTCCCAGATTCCACGGGATGGTTCCAGCGCTCATGGGCAATCATACGCATCCGACGCCGCTCCGGTTCCAGAATCACCCGCTGAAATCACCCCGCAGAATACCCTTCCCGCCACCCAGGGAACTTCCCCGTTGCCATCTCCCGCCTCGCCTGCATACTGTAGCTGATATCCCCCTTCCCCGCCGTCAGGAGATCCCCTGTGCTACGCCGCCACGGATGCGCCCTTTCTCTGATCCTCGCCTGCTGCGCCACCGCGCTCGCCCAGCCCCCCGCCCCGCAGGCCGCGCCCGTCGCCCGTCAAATCACCCTCGGCCGCTCCGTCCTCCCTCTCTACGGCCCATGGAAATTCATGCCCGGCGATTCGCCCCTCGATCCCGTTACCCATCAGCCCCTCTGGTCCAGTCCCTCCTTCAACGACGCTTCCTGGGAATCCGTCGACCTCACCCCTCCCGCCGGCTCTTTCGACCCCGTCGGCGGCTTCTCCGGCTATAGTCCCGGCTGGACCCGCCGCGGCCATCCCGGCCTCTGGGGTTACGCCTGGTATCGCATCCATCTCCGGGTTTCCGCCCAGCCTGGCGAAAAACTCGCCCTCACCGGCCCCGCCGACGTCGACGACATCTACGAGATCTTTGCCAACGGCCAGAACATCGGCAGTTTTGGCGACTTCTCCCATGCCCGTCCCACCGTCTACTTCACCCAGCCGATGATGTTCCCCCTGCCCGAGACGACCGCCTCCGGCGCCTCCGGCCTGGTCCTCGCCCTGCGCGTCTGGATGGAGCCTGCCACCCTCATGGTCACACCCGATGCCGCCGGCATGCACACCGCTCCCATGCTCGGCGACCTCGCCACCATCGCCGCCGAAAACCAGATGCGCTGGCTCGAGCTGCTGCGTGCCTACGCCCCTCGTCCCGTTGAAGCCACCCTATTCCTCCTCCTTGCCGTTGTCGCCTTCAGCCTCATCCTCTTCGACCGCTCTGACCGCGTGTACCTCTGGATGGGCACCGCCTTCCTCCTTTCGTCCATCACGTTTGCCCTCACCACCATCGGCTCCTGGACGCAATGGATGAGCTATGTCGCCATCACCCGCATCGGCGATGTCGTGGTCGGCCCACTCCTCTTCGCTGTCTGGATCATGGTGTGGTGGACGTGGTTTCGCCTCCACCGTCCCGCCTGGCTGCCCCGGGCCGTCGCCGTCCTCACCGCCGTCTATATGCTCTCAACCATGCTGGCGGAGAATCTCTTCTTCGTGCCCGTCCCTTTCTCCCTCGCCTCCACCTTTCAGACAGCCACCCTGATCCTGCGCATTCTCCTCCTGATCCTGCTCGTCTGGACCGTCATCGAAGGCATCCGCCTCCAGGGATTCGAAGGCTGGCTCGTCGTCCCCGCCGTGATCTTCGTCTGTATCGGCCGCTTTTCCGCCGAACTCGGCGTTCTTCACATCCGCATGATCTGGTTCCCCTTCGGCATCCAGCTCACCATCAACGATCTCGCCGGCTTCCTGCTCGTCGGCACGCTCGCGCTGCTCCTCCTCCGCCGCCTGCTTCAATCCGTCCGCGATCAGCGCCGCCTCGCCCTCGACGTCAAACAGGCCCAGGAAGTCCAGCAGGTCATCCTCCCCCAGCCCCGCACCGAGTTCCCCGGACTCGTCGTCGAAAGCGAGTACCGCCCCGCCCTCGAAGTCGGCGGCGACTTCTTCCAGATCATTCCCAATCCCTCCGACTCCAGCCTCCTCGTCGTCGCCGGCGACGTCACCGGCAAAGGCCTCAAGGCCGGCATGCTCGTCGCCCTCCTCGTCGGCGCCATCCGCAGCACCGTCGAATCCACCACCGACCCGCGCCAGATCCTCGAAGCCCTCAACCGCCGCCTCCTCGGCCGCGGCGAAGCCCATGCCACCTGCCTCGCCCTCCGCATCGCCGCCGACGGCAGCGTCGCCCTCGCCAACGCCGGACACATGCCCCCCTACCTCAACGGCCAGCCCGTCTCCGTTGACGGCTCCCTGCCCCTCGGCATGACCTTGTCCGCCGACTTTTCCGTCCTCCGCTTCCACCTCGCCGCCGGCGACCGCCTCGTCGTCATCTCCGACGGCATCGTCGAAGCCACCGACACCAACCGCTCTCTCTTCGGATTCGAGCGTACCTGCCAGCTGCTCCGCAAAGCCGCTTCCGCCGCGGAAATCGCCGCCGCCGCTCAGTCCTGGGGACAGGAAGACGACATCAGCGTCATCTCCGTCACCCGCACCGCGGTCCTCGCTCCTGTCGCTGCTTAACCTGTCGCGACGGCTGGATGCCGCCGCGCCCCGCTCCCGCCCTTACTTCCCCCGCAGGCGCGCGATCAGTTCATCCGGATGGATCGGCTTGGGGAACAGCTCGAACCGGTATCCTTCCGATTCCGCCTTCTGCATCAATGCGCTGGTCGCCGCTTGCCCCGAGAAAAGGAACACCCGGGTCGCCGGAAATTCCTTCCGCAACCGGATTCCCAGCTCCACCCCGCTCATCTTCGGCATCAGCACGTCGCTCAGCACGATGTCCGGCTGAAACGAGTGCGCCGCCGCCAGCGCTTCCTCCCCGCTGAAGGTCTCCTGTGCCTCGAACCCATTCGCGTTCAGGATCGCCGCCACCGTCTGCGCAATCAGCCGCTCGTCATCCACCACCAGCACCCGCGGCCGCATTCGCCCACTGCCCTTGTGCATCGATTCGGAGTACTCCGGAGGCGGAAGCGCAGCTCCATCCGCTGGCAAAAAGTTGGCGCGCTCAAACACAGAACCCTCCCAACCAAACCGGGCTTGAAACCAATCCGGGTGCCCCATGTCCCTGGTGTTGGGACATGGGCTGAAACCAACCCCCGGGCCAACCCCGGGTGCCCCATGTCCCTGGCGTTGGGACATGGGTCGAAACCAACCCCGGGTTTGAAACCAAACCGCGGGGTTTGAAACCACCCCGGGTGTTGGAACATGGGCTCAAAACCTACATCAACCGTCGAGGCATCTGACTCCCGGGCTCCGACGCAGCAACCAGAGGAAGGAAGATTGTAAATGTCGTCCCGTGTTTTTGAGAATCCGTGTCGCTTTTTACAACGACCCTGCCGCCCCAGGACGCTACAAACTGCCGCACCACCCACAATCCCAGCCCCGTCCCCGCCGACGGCTTGGTCGTGAAAAACGGCTCGAACAGCCGCGGCAGATTCTCTTCCGGAATCCCCATCCCGCTGTCCTCAATCGTGACCGCCACCCCCGCATCGCGCTTCTCCTCCTCGACCCCGATCTTCAGCGTCCCTCCCTCCCGCATCGCGTCAATCGCATTTGAAATCAGATTCGAAAACACCTGGTGCAATTCCCCACGCAGCGCCCGGATCGCCGGCACCACCGCAAAATCCCGGCTCACCGCGATTCCCGACGCCCGCAGCCGGCTCTCATACACCGTCAGCACCTCTTCGATCAGTGCGGCAAGATCGATGTCCGACGCCACCGACGTCTCCCGATAGAATCCCAGCGTGTGCCGCGCGATATGCGATACCCGGTTCAGTTCCTTTTCCGCCGTCTCCAGATATTCCCGGATCTTGCTCATCTCCTGCCGCGTCGTCCGCGCCAGATAAATCAAATTCAGCACCGACTCCAGCGGATTGTTGATCTCGTGCGCAATCGTCGCCGCCAGCCGCCCCGTCGCCGCCAGCTTCTCTGACAACAACAGCTTCTCCTGCTGCGTCCGCCGCTCCGTCACATCCCGCGCGAAAACCGATAACCCCTCATCCGACGGATACGCGTTCGCATGGATCCACCGCTTCGACGGTTCGTAGTATTCCTCCGCGCTCCGCACCTCGCCCGTCTCCATCGCCTCCCGCAGGCATTCCCCGAATTTCGTTTTCTCCCATCCCGGAACCACATCCGACAGATTCTTCCCCATCAGACTCTCCGCCCGCAGCCCGCTCAGCTGCGTCACCTGGCTGTTCGCATGCCGGATCTTCCAGTCCCGCGAGATAAACGCAAACCCTTCCGAGATGCTCTCCAGAATCTCCCGGTACTGCCGCTCCGCATGCTCCGCTTTGGTCCGCAGCGCGTGCTCGCGCCCGGTCAGCTCCAGCCGCAGCCGGTGCATCGATACGTGCGACCCCACCCGCGCCATCAGCTCCCGCGCCGTGAACGGCTTCACCAGATAATCGTCCGCCCCTGCCTCCAGGCCCTCCGTCTCCGCTTCCTCGCCCGCCCGCGCCGACAGCAGCATCACCGGCGTCGCCGCCGTCGCCGGATCCGCCCGCAGCGCTCGCAGCAGTTCGAACCCGTTCATCCGCGGCATCATCACGTCCGTCAGAACCAGATCCGGCGGATGCGCCACCGCCTCCCGCAGCGCCGCCTCCCCGTCCTCCACCGCCGTCACCTGGTATTTCCGCCCCAGCAGCCGCTGCACGTACTCCCGCATGTCGCGGTTATCGTCCGCCAGCACCACCCGCGCCCGCTCTCCCTCGGCCGGCTCCCGCGGATCGAGCAGCGATCCCAGATCCTCGTTTGCCAGATCTCTTACCAGCGGCTCTTCTCCCGCCGCCCCCCCCGGCAGCCACCGCAGCGCCTCCTGCACATACGGCGCAGCCCCCAAAGCGTTGTCCGGGAACGGTCCCTTCGCGGCAATCCGATCCCCCGGCAAATGTTCCGTTCCAAACGGAATCCGCACCGTGAACGTCGTCCCCGCCCCTACCTCGCTCTCCGCCTGCACCGAGCCCCCATGCAGCCGCACCAGTTCGTCCACCAGCGCCAGCCCAATGCCCGTCCCTTCATGCGTCCTGCCCGCCGCGCCTTCAATCCGGTGGAACCGCTCGAAGATGCGCGGCAGCTCCGCCGCCGGTATCCCCGTCCCCGTGTCCCGGACCCTCAGCTCCGCCTGCCCATCCACCGCGCCCAGGCTCACCTCCACCGTTCCCTGCAGCGTGAACTTGAAGGCGTTCGAGAGAAGGTTCAGCACAATCTTTTCCCACATGTCCAGATCCACGTGCAGCGGCTCCGGCAGCGCATCGCAGTGAATTTCATACCGCAGCCCCGCTCGCTGCATCGCCGACCGGAACATGCTGGCCAGCTCCGCCGTCCGCGCCGCCAGATCCACCGGCCGGTACAAAGCCTGAATGCCCCCTGCCTCGATCCGCGAAAAATCCAGCAACGCGTTCACCAGCTTCAGCAAACGCAACCCGTTGCGGTGAACCGTTTCCACCTGCGCCCGCTCTTCCCCCGGCAGCTCGGAATCGCGCGCGCTCAGAATCTCCTCCAGCGGCCCCAGCATCAGCGTCAGCGGCGTCCGGAACTCGTGGCTCACATTTGAGAAAAAGATGGTCTTCGCCCGATCCAGCTCCGCCAGCGCTTCCGCCCGCCGCCGCTCCTGCTCGTAAGCGTGCGCGTTCGCCAGCCCCGCCGCCATCTGACCCGCGATCAGCTCGAGGAACCCCGTGTATTCGCTGTCCAGAGGCCGGTATGGATTCAACCCCGCAATGAAAATCCCCGCCGGCTGCTCCTGCCCCTGCCGCTGCAGCGGAACCAGCACCGCCCGCCTCGGCTCCGTATCCCAGGCTCCCATCGGCAGCCCCGTGAAACGCCGCCCCAGTTCGTCAACCGTCACCGTTGCCTTCGACGACAGCACTTCCCCCACCGGCCAAACTTCTTTTCCCTCCACCTCGATCTCCTGCGGCGCCGCCCCATGGCCCGGGACGATCCCACTCGTGCACCGCAGCCGCATCCGCCCGTCCGCACCCGCCAGGTAGGTCAGCGTAAACGGCAAATCTTTCCTGTTCTGCGCCAGCGAGCTCCTGATCGCCGCCAGCACATCCTCCTCCACGATCGCCGTCCCCAGCCCCGCCGCCAGCGTCCGCAGAAAGCTCAGCCGCCGCTCCCCAATCACCCGCTCCGTCTCTTCGCTGACCACGCATAACATCCCCGTGATCCGCCCGTCGTCCCCGCTCAGCGGGCTGTAGGAAAACGTGTGATAGGTCTCTTCCTTAAATCCGCTCCGCTCCAGAAACAGCAGCAGCCCCTCGTCCCACGTCGCGCGGCCTTCCTGCAGCACCCCCTGGATCCTCGACCACAGATCCGCCCAGATTTCGCTCCACACCACGCTCGCCGGTTTCCCCAGCCCCCAGGGATGTTTCTTCCCCAGGGTCATCCGCGCATACGTGTCGTTGTACAGAAACGTCAGCTCCGGACCCCACCCCATCCACATCGCATAGCGCGATGTCAGCAGGATCCGCACCACCGTCTGCAGACTCTGCGGCCACGCCCCCACCGGCCCCAGCGGCGTCTGCCCCCAGTCGACCCCCTGCATCAGCTCCCCGAGTTCGCCGCCTCCGGCAAACACCCCTGCCGCCGGAACGTCCCGGCCGCGCATACGCCGGCGCGCCGGTCTTTCCGGCAGCGCGCTCACCTCTCCTGCATCCACAGCGAAACCTCGCTCAGTAGACCTTTATCCTTGATAAGGGGGGAACCGGCGCCCGCAGCGAGTCACGAACTCGAGCGCCAGGTGAGCAGTATTGTAGATAACTCGCACGAGAGATGCGCCCACCATCCCAACCGTTGCCCACCGGCACCCCTCCGAACTGTCAATCCCTTACGAAAGTGTTCGGCAGTAATATATTTGGCGCACCCTACCGGCGTCAGGATATCCACCAAAATCATCTAAAATACTAGATTTTGTGGTTATCCATTGACATGAAGCTGGATAGGCGGGAAACTATCTCATTCTCGATAGATGGGAAAGCCGCACTATCCCTGGCAGGACGTGCGGCTCACATACAATAGGTTGGGCCTGACAAGCAGAAGTATCCCCGCCTTTGTTATCCCCTGTCAAGGAAAATCTCGGTATAAACATACTTGCCGCACCAAGGGTTTTGGTGTGTGTTCTACGGATTTGACGGAATCGCGTGATAAAGACAGGATGTCATGTCACGCGCAGCTAACAGCGAAAACATCCTACGATGCTTGAGGCGTCTGCAACTTGCTCCCGAGGTCCACGAGAGTCCCGCTGACCACTATAAAAAGATGGCGCAGCGTTTTAAGGATGGAATGGCGCTCGAACGGTATTCCATCGCCGAAAAATACGCCCACGGCCGCTTTGCCCTTGTCTGTGATCTGAATATTTCTCCGCGTGGTCGGAACGCGGACGAGATCGAGGCTGTTCATGGTAGTTGCCAATTCGAGAAAGCGGTACGATTTGCCCGTCTCGTCTTTGTAGCGGACGTTCCTGATGTATTGGAGATGGATTTGGGCGATGAGGAGTATGTGCTTGTCGAGAATGTCGAGAGCGTGAAGCGCCCAAATGGACTCGCCATTCCCTCCCTTGTAAGGCTGTATCACGTCAAGGATGAAGTCGCGGACCCGTTCGGGGGCCTTATGTTTGAATCCGCCATTGATGGCGTTTTTCACTTTATCCCTGGTGTCATCAACCGGAAACTTGGTGAACTTGGTGCGCTCGCGGGTAGTGGCAAACTCGATGTCGCTGGCTGCGTAGTCGAGAGCGGTTCGGAGATTATGAAGCGCGTCTCCGACGATGCACATGATACTTTCCGGCACCCTTTCAAACGGGATGATGTGAAGACAATCGTATCCAGTATCCGCATCGTGCTCGACGGTGATTTCGTAAGGATGGCTTCGCTGGAAGGCGGTGAGTTCCTTGTGGAGTTCCAGGATGTGCTTTCCGGCCCTGTCGACCTTTAACCAGGAGTTGGCGAACGGATTGTCCCGGATTTCGGTCATAGAGATTAAGTCCGTAAAGTTCTGTAAAAGCTGCTGAGTGGCGAGCGAAGCGACCAACTACCCTGAGGAATAGCAATCTACAGAACAATTTGGACTTGACTGACATAGATAAAGCATCTGCTACTATTCTGGCCTATGGCAACCTGGATCATCGTTCTGCCCTGAGTAAGACGGAAGATCGAAAGTGCGAAAAACTCTGGACACTACCTGGAGTGTGTCGATATGCAAATCTCTATAGAAACTCTCCGCTCTCAACTTTCTGAATTATCTCGTCAAAACGAGCAGCGTCGGCGTGAAGTGCTGGATTTATTATTTCCTCGACGTTCCGGCGGTGATGTTCAACCACTTCGTCGAACGCCGGGGAGCGAAGCCAACTCTGAAAGAATCTTGCTGCTGGTTTCCGACTCCGTTTTGATGAGCCTAAGCATCAAGGCAAACATGATACGGATACGCTGCTTTTCGTCTTCTGTCATATTCTCCATCCGTTCCGCGCTATGATAGCCCCATGAAGCGACCGCCGTCCGATCCCGAATTCGAGCGATTCACAGACGCGATGCGCCACATCATGCGCGTGTCGAAAGCGGACATTCGGGACGAGTTGAAAGCGAAAAAGCGGAAGCCTAAGACTTCCGCTTCCCGCGTTTCGGCAACTGCGACCAAAACGGTAAATTAGAACGCTTCAGGCTGCGTTTCTTCCCTCTTGCCGGTCAACTCCGCATAGGTGAGCCGCTTGCCGTAAATCTGCGACACGGCCAGCATGAAGCGGTCCCGGTCATCCAGAGGATTGTCTTTGGTGAAGCGGTTGTTATAGCGGAAGATCTGCTCATCCAGATAGCGGTCCAGGTGGAACGGTTCGACGGCAACGTAGGTTCCGCGCAGGCTGCGCTTGAGCAGCGACCAAAAGTTTTCGAGTCCATTGGTATGCACGTCACCGCGTACGTACTCCATCGTGTGATCGACAACCTTGTGGACGTATTCCTGAAGGGCTTTGTCGTACCACACGGCGTTATCCGTGTAGACGTGGGACCATTTTTCGATGTTCTCCAAAATGTGCTCCTGAAGCGTCTCGCGTTTCACGTTCGGAACCACTTTGGCGCGCACTTGGCGGCTCTCGCGATCCAGCATCCCCATCACAGCGGTCTTCGCGGTGCGGAGGTTCTTGTACTGTAACTGCAGATTGTTGGTAAGCGTGGGAACTTCCCCTCTGGCGAGAGAGCGATTCGGCGGGTAAGCATGTCTGCATGATCCATGCAGACGATGCGGTGGTAGGACGTCGCGGCAGGAGGCGGCGGTCGGTTTCGGAGAAGCTGCAGATTGTGCAAC
>DATAWS010000006.1:0-2151 GCA_036267095.1 Acidobacteriaceae bacterium | reverse complement strand
CGGCTGCGGTGACGGTCCGGCGGGTGCGGCTGGTGGACGGCTGCCCGGTCGTGGTGCAGAATTCGTGGCTGCCGTGCTCGCGGTTCGCGGGCCTGGACGGGGATCCCCTGCTGGACGGCTCGCTGTACGCGATGCTCGAAATGCGCTACGGGGTGCGCATCGTGCGCGCGAAGCAGGCGGTCACCGCTGCGACCGCCGGCGAAGCCGATGCGTCGGCGCTCGACCTGAAACCCGACGAGCCGGTGCTCAGGATCGCCAGGACCACGTATGACAGCTCGAACCTCGTCGTCGAGTATGCGATGAGTGCAATGCGGCCCGGCTACCCCATCGAGACGATCATGCAGCGCCACCCGCCGCCGGACGGTGCGGCTCAGTAGAGACCTCCGCTCACCGTGGGCAAACCCAGATCCGCGCGCATGATCTTGACCTGTGCATCGACGGCGGCGCTGGCCGCCTGCACCTGGCTGTCGAGCGCCCGCAGCTTCCTCAGCGATTTGACCTGCAGCTGCAATTTGATCAGCTTGATCCGCTTCGCGTCGGCCGTGGTCAGCTGGTCGGCGTGGGGGTTGGGTGCTGACGGGAACGTGACCGTGCCCAGATGGTTGTCGAACGCGGTTTCCGCCTGCACCTCATTCGACAGATCCGACTTGGCCGCGGCCAGATTGCGAAGCCGGTTAACGGCGTAGGCGTGGATATCAGCGGCGAGGATCCGGTCGGCCGGACCCGCAACGTTCGTGTAGAGGCTGGCGATCCTCGGCGACGAGCCCGCGTAGTAGGGGACGGCCAGGATCACCAAGACGGCGGCAATCACCGACCCCATCGCAATCAGAAGGAAGCCGGTGATATTTCTCTGCGGGGCCTGCGCCCCGGACAGCGCGCTCATTCAATCGACCTTCCGCTGTTTCTGCTCAGTTCGCTGGCGGATTCAGCGTCATGATCTGGAGCCCGGTGAAGATCTCCTCGTTGAGGATGAACGCGAAGGCGAGAAGGTACAAGGCGGCCATCGGCGCAACGGTGCACCATACCTTCCACTGCTGGCCTGCCGCGCGCTTGTCGGTAATCCAGCTCTTCACCGGCGGCAGCCGCAGCAGGACCAGCGGGAGGCTGATGGCCAGGATCTGATAAAAGCGCTGGTGGAACACGGGGTCGCCGTCGCCCTGCGGCCCATCGAAGGGATGGAATCCGTCGAGCAGCGCCAGATGGAGGACGACCACGCCCCAGATCAGGTAGGTCAGCTTCTGAAGCTTCTTCCAGTACGTCCCGAGCTTCCGCTGCGCCGGCGTGTTGGCCGTGAGCAGGATCGGTACCGCTATGAGAACGATGAGGAACCCGGTCACCAGGAAGGTGTGCCCGGCGAGCCGGCCGAAGACCCCGCCAGAGAAACTGGTCGTGATGGCAGCTGTGGTTCCGTCCGAGATACCGATGAGCGCGAAGAAGATGCCGTACCACCGCCGGAGCGGCGCATACCACCGTGCTCCGGTCAGCGTGATGAGCGGAGTTATCGAGACAGCTATCAGGAAGGCGGCCTCGCCGCCCGTCCCCAGCACGTCTGCTTCGGAAAGCGTCAGCACGTCCTTGGCGTTCAGCGACAGCCACCCGCGCAGGATGAAGAACCACGGGACGAACGCGGGAAGGCGCAGGAAGAACAGCGCGATCGACCGCCTCTTGAAACGGGGCAGGGTCGTGGACTTCTGGGCCATCCAGGCGTCAACAGAACGCCTCTTAGCTTTCTGCCGTGGCTGTTCTTCGTCATACTCCGGATAAAAAGCTTCCTGATAGTCGTCGTCCGCGTAGGGAGCCTGCGGGTAAGGGGCATCCTGGTAGGGAGCCTCCTGGTATGCGCCCTGATAGGGACCACCGGGGTAAGGGCTTTCCGGATAAGGATATTGCTCCTGGATCGTGTCCCTCTGGCTCACTTTTCCTGCCTCCTCTTGCCCTTACAGTCGTCGGGGCTTTGGCGAGTCAGCACAGCCCCGCCTGAGCTGGCTTCGCAGGTGTGTTTGTCTGGGCTTTTTACTTGGCGTGCTTGGGCGGCGCCGGAGCGCCTGGATGGCCGGGGAACTGGCCGTCGGTGAGACCGGTCTCCGACGCGCCCGCCCCGTTCTCCCGGAAGATGAAGAAGCGGCCACCGTGCAGCACTATCTGAGCAGT
>DATAWS010000005.1:0-24627 GCA_036267095.1 Acidobacteriaceae bacterium | reverse complement strand
CTGCCACGCTTCCCTATGCCCAAAACCACCTCATTCCAACTCCCCTCCCTGCCACCACCACCTTGTCTCCCCTCCATCCCCGCCCCTCCCCTAAAGACTCAAACATCCACTCCCCTCTGTCAAACTTACCCTCCATCGCGCCCTCCAACGCCGAAGGAGCGAAACAACGATCCATTCCGGCGGTCCTCACCCTACAAAGCGCGGGAAACCGCATAGAGACAAAATGGCAGAAACGGAACACCGCTTATCCGATCCTGCCGTTTGCGTTTGACCCTCTCTCGGAGGACCGATAGTATGAAAAGGTGGCCCTTGCGGGCGCGCGCCAACCGCAGACTGCCCCCTCGTTCAATGGTAGGACAGCTGACTCTGGATCAGCATATCGGGGTTCGAATCCCTGGGGGGCAGCCAATCAACAGCGTGGCTGCTGGTCCCTCCTGCCCAGACCAAAACCCATGTTGCAAGTCGCGTCCTGGTTCGTTTTGTGCGCTTGTGGACCGGGCCGGCAACGTCCTTCAGTTCGGGACGCAATACCACCGCGAAGCACCCTCGCCGCGATGCCTGCCTCTTTCCCATCAAAACCTTAATTCCCGTCTGTCCAGCATGTCAGTCGCGAAGCTCCAGCTTGCGCTCTACAGCACCAGGCTGCCGGTCAGCCTTGCATCTGTCCTCGCCCTGCCGAACCACTTCGCAACGGAAAACAGCTCATGGGTGATCCCTTCTTCTTCGACGGGAACATCTGTTCGCTTTCGAAGTCCCGTTCTCTCACCTGCGGCAGACTGCGATCAGTCAGGGCAACCTGGCCTGGCTGTTTCCCCATTGCTATCGGAAAGAAGAAACAAACTCTCGTCCCGAAGCACGTCATCCCGGCGCGTCTCGATGATTTAGTCAGAACACATCCTCGTGTCGTGATAAGTCGATCGGTAACTCCGGATAGTCTGAGCCAGGCCCAAGATCTGTAAGCTGACTCGTTAGATATTCCCCTGTCACGCCGCGATCATTTCCTGACACTTGATATAAGCCTCTGAGATTTTCCTGATGAACAGTGGGGGCACGCGCTCCCTCCCTCTGCTCCGTTCCACTTCAGGGAATCCATTTGAGACAGTTCCGACCGAAAAGTCGGAGTGGCATCTTATGTAAATCCAGGAAGTTTTCACATCCTGAAGTCTCTATCATCGCCGTGAGTAGCGATGCCATGGACACGGCGACAATCCCTGGAATAAGTACTCCGATCGCTTTGAAGGTGACCGCGGACAGGTCCCAACGGTCAATAAACCGCCACCTGCTTGAGCAAACAGGCATTCAGTCTCCGCCTGGACGAGGAATCGCCTTGCGTCTGCCCCAGGCACCTTTGGAATGGCGCGCAGTGCGGCCCTCGCGCGTGAGACTATTCGCTTCGGTCTTCGGTTTTTCCGCGGCCATTCCACTCGTGTAGTTGTCCGAACCTGTACGAAAGCCAGCGCCCGGACGAGAAAACCCTCGACAGGCAGGGAATCGAATCGTGGCCACCGATTCCCATAGCCCGCCCGGCACCCCTGGGACAACCGTTTATGCAAGAGGCGAGATCGGAAAACCCCGCCACCCTTCCCCCCAACGACCAGCGATCTGCGCGGCGGCGCATTCCGCCCGGAGATCGATCACGATCTTCGTTACCTGCTCATGCTTGTCTCGCCACATCCATCTCAATAGCGCGGGGAAAGAGAATGTTGTTTTCCAAATGCACGTGCTGGTGGAGATCCTGCTCGAACTCTGACAGCCCGCGGTAAAAGCCGATGTAGGTGGGGCACGCGCCCTCAGGCGGAACGAAGTCATGGCTGAGCCGGCGAATTTGCGCCAGGGCATCGCCCGCCGCGTCATGTTCAGCCATCATCACCTGGATGGGTTTGCGGACGGACTCGAAACAGCCGAGCGAGCGAGGACCGCAGTTGCTCAGGTTGCGCTCCATATTCACGATCGAGGGAAACAGGATCTGCTCTTCCTTGCCAAGATGCCGGATCAGGTCCTCGCCAGCGTCGCGAATCAGCTGCTGCATGCGGACTAGCTCGGGACGAGTGTCGCCATGACGCGCCACCACCTTCTGCGCCAGTTGCCACAAACGAGGAATTTCGCGGCGGACGTACTCGTGGTGAGTCCTCACGATATGCTCGCACAACCCTTCGAGCGACGCGGAGGCCCATCCCTGGGCCGCTTCACTCCCGCCTTTCCCGGCGGTCTCGAGGGCGGCGAGCACGGTTTCGAGGTCGAGCGAACGCTCCTGGCATGCCTCAGCGAGCGGCTTGCGCCCCCCACAGCAGTAGTCGATGCCGAACTTTTCAAAGACGCGGATGGATGCTGGTTGTTCCAGGGCAATGTCGCGGACGGTAGTTGCGGCGGCGTTCATGGGGTGTCTCCTGCCCCCGACTCTACCAGGCCCGGCAACACCAGGCTGCGACTAAAGTCACTGGCACACGATTCTTCGCTAGAATTCTCCCCAATGCCTGAGCCCGCGAATGTGGCCTCCGCTCTGGGCGCTCTCCCCCTGTTCTCAGGGCTTTCCCCGGATGAACTCCGCCTGCTCGCCGCGCATGCGGTGCGCAAGAGATTTGCTCAGGGCGAACTCCTTTTTTCCGAGGGAGATCCCTGCCGGGGACTGCACATTATCGCCACCGGCAAGCTGCGGATTTTCAAAAGCTCCTCCAGCGGACGCGAGCAGGTGCTCGCGGTCGAAGGCCCCGGCGGATCCGTCGCCGAGCTGCCCGTCTTCGACGGCGGTTCCTACCCCGCCTCAGTGAGCGCCGTCGAAGATTCTCAGATCCTCTTTATCTCGCGGGACGAGTTGCGGCGCTTCTGCCTCGACCACCCCGAAGTGGCCTTAAAAATCCTCGCCGTGGTCGGCGCGCGTCTGCGGCGGCTGGTCGGCATCATCGAGGAGCTGTCGTTCGCAACCGTGCGCCAGCGGCTGGTGGCGGCTCTCCTCCGCCTCGCCCAAAACGAAGGAACCCGCACCCCACAAGGCATCGAATTCCAGTTGCCCGGAACCCATCAGGACCTGGCGCACCAGTTGGGCACGGTCCGCGAGCTGGTCTCGCGCAACCTCATGCGGCTGCAGGCTGAAGGACTGCTGCACGTCGAGGCGCGCAGCATTGTCGTCCGCGACATGCCTGGCCTCACCGCCATCCTCGAGAGCAATCCATAGCGCAACGGCGCGCGACTAAAGTCACTGCCCGGAACCTGCCCGGCGACCTGCTCTTCGCTGCCGGCGCCGCCATCCTGGGCCTGTTCGTCGCGGGCCTCCGTGGAGAACGAGCGCCAGGTATTACTCGCAGGTGACTGAACGCTCCCAAAACCCCTGGCGGCAGGGTCCCTGCAGCAGATCCCCTCCCGGCTTGCAGCTGGCGCTCGCCCCCGGCTAAATTGAAGTGCACATATTGCTCTATCAGGAGAGCCCCCATGGAATCTGCTGCCGCATACATCGATCAGAAGATCAAAGAGCTGGGCGACTGGCGCGGGAAGACCCTCGCAAAAGTCCGCGCAATCATCCACGCGGCAGACCCCGCCATCGTCGAAGAGTGGAAGTGGATGGGAACTCCCGTCTTCTCCCACAGCGGCATCGTCTGCACGGGAGAGACGTATAAAAGCGCCGTCAAGCTGACCTTCGCCAAAGGAGCCTCGCTGCCGGATCCCTCCCACCTGTTCAACTCCAGTCTCGACGGAAATGTCCGCCGCGCCATCGACATCCACGAAGGCGACAAAATGAATGAGGCGGCCCTGAAGGATCTCATCCTCGCCGCCGTGGCCCTCAATGTCGCGAGCAAAAGCAAGCCAAAACCCCGCAGATCCGCCGGCTAGCCTGCAACCCAGCTCTTGATCGCGGTCCGGGATTTCCCGCACACCGGCGGCCCATCCACGCTCCGCAGTAACCCATCCGCAAGTTCCCGCAGAATCGTCCGCGCAGTGACTCCTTCGCCATTGCGCCCACCCCGTCGACCGCCCACAATCAATCCTTCAAAGCCGCCATGGCGTTCCCGCGAACATCCCCGGCGGGGAAACAGGAGGATGCATCCATGATCCCTCTCCACCGTTTTCATCATCGCCTTCATCGGGCTGACCTTCGCGAGGTCGCCCTCGCCACGGTTGCCCTGGCGTTGTGTGGGGTGGCCGCTCAGGTCCCCGTCACCGGCGCCCTCGCCTCCGCCCTCAACCTCATTACCGACCTCTCTGTGACCTCCGCCACCGTCGCACTGTTCGCCTTCGTGCTCCCGCTGGCCGACTGCGTCAAAGGTCACTGACAAAGTTTCGGACCGGTCGCCTCAGCGAGCCGTGTCGCACCAACCGTGCGCCAGTCCCAAATCCCGGGTCCGGTCCGTCCACTCCCTCCCGGCTCCCTGCCGCCTGTAACCTGTAACCAGGTACCTTGACCCTGGTTTTCGGAGCAGCCCCGTGCGCGTTGGCCTCATGACTCGTGAATATCCGCCGAACGTCTACGGCGGAGCAGGCGTCCACGTCGAATACCTCAGCCGCGAACTCGCCAAATCCATCGAGGTCGAAGTCCACTGCTGGGGCGATCAGCACGCAGACCACGGCAATCTCCACATCCGCGGCGGCCAGCCCTGGCCCCTCATCTCCAGCGGCACCCAGGAAAAATTCAAAACCGCCCTCGAGACCTTCTCCCTCAACCTCGCCCAGCAACTCTCGCTCGGCTCCCTCGACATCGTCCACACCCACACCTGGTATGTCGCGATGGCCGGCTTCTTCGCCAGGAAGCTCTACAACATCCCCTTCGTCCTCACCACTCACTCTCTCGAGCCCCTTCGCGCCTGGAAAGCCGAGCAGCTTGGCTCCGGCTACGCCATGTCTTCCTGGATGGAGCGCACCGCCATCCTCGACGCCGACGCCGTCATCGCCGTCTCCCACGGCACCAAAGCCGACATCCTCCACGCCTATCCCACCATCGATCCCGCCAGAATCCACGTCATCTACAACGGCATCGACCTCGCCGAATACCAGAAGACCGCCGACACCTCCGCCCTCATCCGCAACGGCGTCGATCCCACCCTCCCCTATGTCCTCTTTGTCGGCCGCATCACTCGCCAGAAAGGCGTTACCCACTTAGTCAACGCCATCCGCTATCTTCCGCCCGACACCCAGGTCGTCCTCTGTGCCGGCGCGCCCGATACGCCCGAAGTCGCCGAAGAAATGCGGCAGAAAGTCGAAACGGCCCGCCGCGACCACCCCCACATCGTCTGGATCGAAAAAATGATGGCCAAGCCCGACATCATCCAGATGTACTCGCACTGCGCCGCCTTCTGCTGCCCTTCCGTCTACGAGCCCTTCGGCATCATCAATCTCGAAGCCATGGCCTGCCGCGCCCCCGTCGTCGCCAGTGCCACCGGCGGCATCCTCGAAGTCGTCGAGGACAACACCACCGGCATTCTGGTCCCCTTCGACCAGGATCCCGTCACCAACTTTCCAACGAACCCCGACAAGTTCGCCCGCGACCTCGCCGCCGCCATCTCCGCCATCCTCGCCGATCCCGCCAAAGCAAAGCACTATGGAGAAGCCGGCCGCCGCCGCGTCGAAGATAAATTCTCCTGGTCCGCCATCGCCGCCCAGACCATCGACCTGTACCGCAGTCTCATACGCACCCGCCCCTGAGCCACCACCCGCCCGCATCTGCCCGAGCCATCACCTTCCGTGTTCAAAAAACAACTGTCATCCTGAGCGAGCTTTCAAAATTCGTTGCGCCTCGCCGCTGGGGCGCAACAACCAGTGCGGTCGCGAGTCGAATGAACCTGCATTTCCCTTCTTCATTCCGACGAATCATCCACCTGTACCGCACTCTGATACGCACTCCCCGCCCCAGGGCGACCATCCCCACCCCCCCGCGTTACACTGCCTCCCGAAGGAGAACCCCACCTTGCGCCGCCTGCCAGTCCTCGCCTGCCTCACCTTGAGCTATGTCGCCATCGCCGCCCCTCTCGCCCCCGCCCAGACGCCGCCAAGCACCCGGAACGCGACCGCCCCATCCGTCCAGGAAAAATACTTCCAGAACTGGCCCGACTTTGCCGACCCCCACACCGTCGGCGATCGCGTCGCGCTCCACTTCCTCGCGAGCGCCCACATGACCCCCATCGGCTATCCCGAAGTCTGCACCTGGTATGGAGCCCTCACCTACGCCGAGGCCACCCACAACACCGCCCTCGAGGACCAGCTCCAGGCCCGCTACCGCCCGCTCCTTCAGCCTGACCTCTCCAGCCTCATCCCCGACCGCGAACACGTCGACGCCGAAATCTTCGGCATCCTCCCCCTCCAGATCTACATGGAAACCCACGACGGAGCCGACCGCACCTTCGGCCTCCACTTCGCCGACCGCCAGTGGGACCACCCCACCCCCGACGGCCTCTCCGGCGAAACCCGCTTCTGGGTCGACGACATGTATATGCTCAACATCCTCCAGCTCGAGGCATACCGCGCCACCCACGACACCAAATACCTCGACCGCGACGCCAACGAGATGGTGGCCTACCTGCGCAAACTCCAGCAGCCCAACGGCCTCTTCTACCACGCGCCCGACGTCCCCTTCTTCTGGGGACGAGGCAATGGATGGTTTGCCGCCGGCATGGCCGAAATGCTCCTCACCCTGCCCGCCGACCACCCTAACCATGCTGAAATCCTCACCGGTTATCAGAAAATGATGGCCGCGCTCCTCAAATATCAGAACCCCGACGGCTCCTGGCGCCAGCTCGTCGACCGCCCCGAAGCCTGGGAAGAAAGCTCCGCCACCGGCATGTTCACCTTTGCCATGATTGAAGGCGTCCGCCACGGCTGGCTCCCCGCCGACAGCTACGGCCCCGCCGCCCGCCGCGCGTGGATCGCCCTCGCCGACTTCGTCGATCAGAACGCCGACGTCACCAACATCTGCGTCGGCACCAATAAAAAGGACAGCCTCGACTACTACCTCACCCGCCCCCGCCATACCGGCGACTTCCACGGCCAGGCCCCGGTCTTATGGGCCGCAAGAGCGCTGCTGGAACCTTAAATAACCATGTCATCCTGATCGAAGCGCCCCCGAACTGGTATCCAGCGAGAATCGTACCCACTCCCGCGTGCAGGGTCTGATCGCTTCAAGGGCGGGGCGCGCCGAGCTACGCGCGCTGACCCCGACCCCAGCTGTGATTCGTTCAACGGGCTGATAACGATTGATTGGCCAGTTGATGTGTATATTCGCTGCACGCTGTTCCGGGCAGCCCAAACAGGACGCGCAGCTTGTAGCCTGTCGCAGCGAGGGCGCGCAGCCGCTGCGCATCCCCTGTCGTGTCATTCACTCCGAAAAGAATCTGCGGCGGCCCCGTGAGCGGACTGCTTTTGACAGCAGCCGTCAGCTTGCAACCATAGTGATAGCGGTAGTCGCTGCTTCCCGTGACCACAATGCTGGAAGCTGGAAATCGAGCGAGCAGCTGGCCGACGGCTGCGCCCGGATCAACCAGTGCCCCGGTACGCGCGACCGTATATTCGTTCGACAGGGTCGCTGCTGTGTGCTCCGGAACACCATCGGGCCCGGACTCCAGGACCGCAGGCGGCGAGGACACTACGCCCGCGATGGCGTCGCGCATGCCGAGCCCATTCGCAATCAGCGTCATGACCTGGCCGGGCGGCAGACGCGTTGCACTTCGCGTTACGTCGAACGCAGAATAAGGCACATCAATCTCGACCGAAGGCGCCGGCAGCTTCAGATTGATCAGGAGCTGGTCGGTCTGGGTTGTTGAGCCGTCAAGAAAAAGGTCGACGGCGCTGGTGTCGGGTAAGTTTTGCTCAATTAGTTTGGTCAGCTGGCTCTCAGCCGAACTGTTGCCTGTATTACCCCCCAGTAGCCCCAGTGTGATGTCATTCAGAACTTGTCCGGCTACCGTACACAGGGTTGCCTGAACGTGGGCAGTTGCTGGATTGACCCACCTTACCGAGAGACCCACATGTCCGGGAGCATTCGTGTCCAGGACAAAAGTCCCGGTGACATTGACCTTCGGCTTGCACGTGACCTCCGCCTCGAGGTTGAAGCTCAGCCAGATTCCTGTGCCGTCGATACGTGCGTCCAGACTCGCCGGCTGGTACTCGACGCGGGTCTTATTGATGAGCGAATTGGCTGCGACTGAGAAGTACTGAGACAATCCTGCGGCAAACGTATTGTGGACCTCGACACCGGAAATCCCGATCGCAGAATCAGCGTTCGCCGGCTGAACATGGCTGACATGCACCAGCGGAAATGAAAACGCAGCCGTGCCCGTCCCCCCCGTACGCGCCATCGTCAGGGTGACCTCATCGGTCGAACCGTCGACGATCTCCGGAAAGCCCATCGAGATCGAATACCCGTGGCCCGCCGTATTATTCTGTGTGTCAACCGAGCTATACCAGTAGTAGTTTGGCAGAGTCCCGCTGTGATTCACGGCGGGCGTCAGTGTGATCGATCCCACCTGAATCGACTGGATGCTGGTACATCCGTCGGTCAGCAGCTGCACCTGCAGCGAATCGCCCGCAACGTATTCAATGCTCTGTAAGTCAAGGTGGCCCTGCCCCGTTGGGTCGTTCGGGTCGACCGTGGCACTGGTAATCTTCGGCGGCGCCGCTGCGTTTCCGCAATTATTCTGCGCGTACAGCGTGGGCATCAGCGAGACCATCAGCGATGCCATCGCCAGGATCGCCAGATTGATAACTCTCATGGTTGGCTCCTTCTCTTCCACGACAGAACAGGAATGAAGGTTCACAACCGTTACCCAGGCGACCAGCCAGGAAACCTTTTTCCCGTAATAGCTGATCGTGACGGGCCTACCTGGATCGTTTCAAAATTCCTGCGGCCGATGAGCAGGCACCGGTCGTTCCGACAAATCGGCGCTAGCAATATCATCCGAATGCAGGAGGGGTCTCGAGATAACACGCGCCCCGTCCAACGTCACCGAACGGGGGCGGAATGGCAGGTTCTCCGCACCCCAGACCGGCTCAATGCGTGCCAGGAACCGTCGCCCTCAGGCGGTCTGCCTTTCCATGCCCGCGCAAACCTCGAGGTCCTCGCCGCGAACGAGTCTCTCCTCGTTGGGCGAGATGTTGTCGATCACGACCGCATAGACATTGTCGAGCGAGGTCAGCTTCTTCTCGACCACCCCAACGAAATGCTTACCTCGGATGCGGACGCGTTGTCCCTGATTGAATGTCATGGCCCAAAGCTAGGCGTCGATCGAGCGATTGACTATCCCGAGAATGGGGGAAGACGGGGCCCAGAACAGTAATCGATTGCGGGGTACAACGGTGCTCCCGACTCTGCACCAGAGACACTTCCTGGTCATCACACCGCGGTCGAACGCTGTTGAACGAAGCGCTCCCTGATCGTTGTTGTCCCCATCTCTGCACCCTGATCCCTGCACCCCGATCTCTGCACGCTGTACCCTGCCCCCTGTAACCTGTTCCCCATGGATCGCCGCCACTTCCTCGACGTCACCAGCCGCTTCGGCCTCGCCTCCACCCTCTTTCCCGGAGCCCTCTACACCCTCGCGACCCAATCCTCAGCCCAGTCCACGCCACCCGCGCCCGGACCGCCGCAGCCCTCCATAATCACCCCCGAGATGATCGATCAGGCCGCCGCCCTCGCCGGCATCACCATCCCGCCCGAAGAGCGCGACGCCATGCTCGACGGCCTCAACGACGATCGCCATGGCTATGAAGAAATCCGCAAACTCGACATCCCCAACTCCGTCGCCCCCGCCTTCGTCTTCGATCCTCTGCCGCCCGGCGCCGCCCTCAACACCCAGCGCGAAAAACCCGTCTACTCGAAAGCTCCCGCTGCCCTCACCGTCCCGAGCAACCTTGAAGACCTCGCCTTCGAATCCGCCATGTCCCTCGGCGACCTCGTCCGCCGCCGCAAGGTTTCCTCCCTCGCCCTGACGCAGATGTACATCGCCCGCCTCCGCCGCTTCGATCCCCTCCTCCACTTCGTCATCACCATCACCGAAGACCGCGCCCTCGCCCATGCTCGCGAAGCCGACGCCGATCTCGCCCGCGGCCATTACCGTGGCCCGCTTCACGGACTCCCCTGGGGCGCCAAAGACCTCCTCGCCGTCAAAGGCTACCCCACCACCTGGGGAGCCGGCGGCTTCGAACATCAGGCCATCGACGAAGACGCCACCGTAGTCCAGCGCCTCGACCAGGCCGGAGCCGTCCTCATCGCCAAGCTCACCCTCGGCGCCCTCGCCATGGGCGACTGGTGGTTCGGCGGACGCACCCGCAATCCATGGAATCCCCAACAAGGCTCCAGCGGCTCCTCCGCCGGTCCCGCCTCCGCCACCTCCGCCGGCTGCGTGGCGTTTTCCATCGGATCCGAAACCCTCGGCTCCATCTCCTCCCCTTCGACCCGCTGCGGCGTCACCGGCCTCCGCCCTACCTTCGGCCTCGTCCCCCGCACCGGCGCCATGGCTCTCTCCTGGACCCAGGACAAGCTCGGCCCCCTCTGCCGCGCCGTCGAAGACTGCGCCGCCGTCCTCTCCGTCATCTGCGGACCCGACGACCAGGACCTCTCCGTCCGCGACGCCGCCTTCAACTGGAACGCCGACCTCGACTGGCGCTCCCTCCGCATCGGCTACATCAAAGCCAGCTTCGACGCCGACCAGCCTCCGCCGCCAGCGAAGCCTGCGCCTCCAAACGAAACTCCCGACGACAGGAAGAAGCGCGAGCGCCGTGCCGCCCAGGCCGCCTCCTATCGCGCCCGCCGCGCCTACGATCGCAAATTCGACCTCGCCGCCCTCGACAAGCTCCACGCGATGGGCGTCAACCTCATCCCCATTGACCTGCCCCACCTGCCCTATGGCGCCATGGTCCCCGGCCTCAACGCCGAAGCCGCCGCCGCCTTCGACTCCCTCACCCTCTCCGGCCGCGACAAGCTCCTCACCCGCCAAACCCCCGAGGACTGGCCCAACGTCTTCCGCGTCGCCCGTTTCATCCCCGCCGTCGAGTACATCCAGCTCAACCGCGCCCGCTCCATCGCCATCCGCCAGGTGTCCGCCGTGTTCCAGCAGGCCGACATCATCGTCGCCACCACCAATTCCCTGCAGCTCACCGTCACCAACCTCACCGGCCACCCCGCCTGCATCCTCCCCAACGGCCTCCGCGGCCAGGACGCGCCCGCGCCCCCCGCCACCGACACCGGCGACGACGACCAGATCGGAGGCCCCGGTACCCCGGTCAGCATCACCTTCCTGGCGAATCACTACCAGGACGCCAAACTCTGCGCCTTCGCCCGCGCCTATCAGCAGGCCACCGGCTTCGAAAAACTCCACCCCAGGCTGCCCTCATAGGTGCCCAGCCCGGCATACGTCTGAAACAAAGAGGGTAGCCTCCGCAGCGCGCCTTTTCCGCCGCGGCCCATGGCAACGGCTACCCCCATCCGTCCCACCTTGGTAACCCGCAAGTCACTCTCGCGCCTCCCTTTCTGCCCTGCCCTCGCAAGGTACCGCAGGGGGCTGTTCCGGTTACCTGAAAGCCATTCCGGTCTCCGCGAACCCGTGTTAGCCTGACCCATCCCACGGAAAGACTCGATCCCCGAAACTATGCACAACTGGTTGATATCTGCCTTGTTATTAAAAAACGAATCCACCGCCGGCCATACGCGTGCCTCTGCCGCCTCCGCCCCGGCCAAAACCAGATTTTCCGGCGCCCTCGTCTGCGCCCTCGGCCTCCTCCTGGTTTTCAGCGCCACCAGCCCCGCAGCCCTCGCTCAGGTCGGCTCCGATATGGTCGTGGGTACTCCGGTCACCGACGCCAACGGTGTCAAGTACTACCCCGTTTCCTCCGTCTACCAGGGATCCCAGCAGCAAATTATTCGCGTCCTCGAGCCCACCAATCCCGCCCCCGGCAAGCCGCGGCGCATCCTCTTCGTCCTGCCCGTCGATGCCGGCGTGGACACCACCTCCTCCCAGTGGAGCGATGGCCTCGAGGAGCTCCGCCTCCTCGACGTCCAGGACCGCTTCAATATGGTCCTCATCGCCCCCTCGTTTAACTACGAGCCGTGGTTTGGCGACAACAACATCGATGCCTCCTTTCGCATGGAGAGCTTCATCATCGACAACCTCGTTCCCTTCGGCGACACGTTTGCCCAGGGCACCGTTCCCCAGCGCTATCTCATCGGCTTCAGCAAATCCGGCAACGGCGTCCTCTTCCTCATGCTTCGCCACCCCGGGGTCTTTAATGCCGGCGCCGCATGGGACTCGCCCGCTCAGCAAAGCAGTCTTGCCGCCTTCTCCGCTCTGCCCATGAACTTCGGCACCCAGGCAAACTACAACACCTACAACATCCCGGCTCTCGTTGCCGCCAATCCCCTGCCCTTCCGTCAGCAAAACCGCCTGTGGATCAGCGGCGATCAGGCCGCATGGACCGCCGACATGGACGAGCTCAACGATCAGATGAACGCCGTCGCCATCGCCCATACCTGGGTCGCAGGCCCCACCCGCGCTCATAGCTGGAACAGCGGATGGCTCGACGGCGCAGTCACCGACCTCGACGCCAACGCAACCTTAACCGCGCCCGACCCCAGCACCACCACCGCGCCTCCCCGCACAGGAGGACTACCCGCCGGAATCCTGAATGCCGGTACCACCCAGGCGACGCTGACCCTGCGCACCGATGACGCGGCCACCTGCCGCTATTCCACAACTGCCGGCGTCGCGTACGGCTCCATGCCCAATACCTTCAGCTCCACGGGCGCCAACGTCCAGTCCACCACCATCAGCGGTCTGCAGAACGGCGGCAGTTACACCTACTACGTTCGCTGCCAGGACACCGCCACCGGCCTCGCCAACACCGACGACTACATCATCAGCTTCCTGGTTTCCGCCAGCTCCAGCGGATCCACCGTAACCAGCACCTTCCAGGGCGCCGAAAATCCCCTTTACGAAAGCGGCATGTGGGGCACCACCGGTTCGTGGACTCCCCTCGCCAAAAATAACGGGGCTTACGCCACCGGCACCTCCAGTGCCGCCCGCCTTCTCAGTCCCACCATCTCCGCCGATCAGTTCTCCCAGGTCACCTACGATCAGGACCCGGGCAACGCCAGCTGGGCCGGCGTCATGACCCGCATCCAGAGCGCCTCCAATGGCAGCGGCTACCTTGCCATTGCCTACAACGGACAAATCCAGCTCTACCGTACCGCAGACACCGGCACTCTGACCTTCACCCTGCTGGCCTCCGCCAACGCCACCCTCGGCACCTCACCCCGCCAGCTGCGTCTCGAATCACAGGGCTCCACCCATCGCGTCTACTTCAACGGCGCACAGCTCATTACCTACACCGATCCCAACAACGTCTACAGCTTCGGACAGCCCGGCATCGCCGCTTCTGTCTTTGGCGGTCCCACCGTCAGGCTCGTTGCCTGGTCCGGCGGTCCCCTGACCACCGGCGGCGGCACCACCGACACCACTCCGCCCCTGCGCTCCGCTGGCTTGCCCACCGGAACGCTGGCCTCCGGAACCACGCAGGCCACGCTGAGCCTCACCACCGACGAGGCCGCTACCTGCCGCTATGCCACCACCACCGGCGTCGCCTACACCGCGATGACGAATACCTTCGCCACCACCGGCGGAACCTCGCACTCCACCACCATCACCGGTCTGCAGGGCGGCGCCACTTATGCCTACTATGTCCGCTGCCAGGACACCGCCGGCAACGCCAACCCTGACGACTATCCCATCGCCTTCTCGGTCGCAGCCACGAGCGGCGGCGGTGGCACAACCACCTCGGCCACCAGCAGCTTCACCGGAGTTGAGAATCCTCTTTCCGAAAGCGGCATGTGGACCGCGGCTGGCTCCTGGACTCGCCTGGCCAAAAACAACGGCGCTTACGCCACCGGCATCTCCAGCGCCGCTCGCCTCGCCACCCCCACCGTCTCTGCCGACCAGTTCACTGAGATCACCTACGATCAGGATCCCGGCAGCTCCGCCTGGGCCGGCGTCATGACCCGCGTGCAAAGCGCCACCAACGGCAGCGGCTACCTCGCCATCGCCTATAACGGTCAAGTCCAGCTCTACCGCGCGACCGATTCCGGCGCTCTGGGATTCACCCTGCTGGCCGCCGCCAACGCCACCCTCGGCACCGCGCCTCGCCATCTGCGCCTGGAATCGCAGGGTTCCACCCACCGCGTCTACTTCAACGGCACTCAGCTCATCACCTATACCGATTCGAGCAACGTCTTCACCGCCGGCCAACCCGGCATCGCCGCTTCCCTCTTCGGTGGAGTCACCATTCACATCCTTACCTTCTCCGGCGGCGCGCTCAGCACCGGCGGCACGGACACCACACCGCCCGTCCGCTCCGCCGGCCTGCCCACTGGAGCCCTGGCCTCCGGAACTACCCAGACCACCCTCAGCCTCACCACCAATGAGGCGGCCACCTGCCGCTATTCCACCACCGCGGGCGTGGCTTACTCCGCCATGACCAGCACCTTCAGCACTACCGGCGGCACTTCGCAGTCCACCCCCGTCACCGGCCTGCAGAGCGGCAAAAGCTACACCTACGAAGTTCGCTGCCAGGACACCGCCGGCAACGCCAATCCCGACGACTATCCGATTTCCTTCTCAGTCGCCGCCAGCAGCGGCGATACCACCCCTCCTGTCCGCTCCGCCGGCCTGCCTACCGGAGCTTTGGCCTCCGGAACTACCCAGACCAGCCTCAGCCTCACCACCAATGAGGCGGCCACCTGCCGCTATTCCACCACCGCGAGCGTGGCTTACTCCGCCATGACCAGCACCTTCAGCACTACCGGCGGAACTTCGCAGTCCACCACCGTCACCGGGCTGCAAAGCGGCGCCAGCTATACCTACTACGTTCGCTGCAAGGACACCTCTGGCAACGCCAATCCCGACGACTATCCGATTTCCTTCTCGGTCGCCGCCAGTAGCGGCGGCGGCACAACCACCGCCACCAGCAGCTTTACCGGAGTCGAGAATCCACTGTCCGAAAGCGGCATGTGGAGCGCGGCCGGTTCGTGGACGCGCCTGGCCAAAAACAACGGAGCCTATGCCACCGGCGTCTCCAGCGCCGCTCGCCTCCTCACCCCCACCGTCTCCGCCGATCAGTTCAGCGAGATCACCTACGACCAGGATCCCGGCAACTCCGCCTGGGCCGGTGTCATGACCCGCATACAGAGCGCTTCGAACGGCAGCGGCTACCTTGCCATCGCCTATAACGGACAGGTCCAGCTCTATCGTGCGACCGATTCCGGCTCCCTGGGATTCACCCTGGTGGCTTCAGCCAACGCCACCCTCGGCACCGCGCCCCGCCGCCTGCGTCTCGAATCGCAGGGTTCCACCCACCGCGTCTACTTCAACGGCACCCTCTTGATTACCTTTACCGACTCGGCCAACGTCTACACCACCGGACAGCCCGGCATCGCCGCTTCCGCCTTCGGCGGGCCCACCGTCCACGTCCTCACCTTCTCCGGCGGCGCGCTGGGAAATTAAGCTCCAGGGGAGCGGTACCGCAGAAGATGGCAAGCTCGTCCCCCCACCTCCGTGGAGGTCGAGAGAAGGTTGGGGAAAAGGCTGCCATCGTGGCAGCCTTTTCCATTTCCAGACGGAATGCCGCTCGCTACCGGGTGGGGGGCGGCTGGAAAGCCGTGAGCTTGTGGATTCCCTGCCCCTCGTCGATTTCGTAGAGCGCGTCGGCAGGCAAATTCTGGAATTCCTGGCGGAGACCGCTCGGCCAGCGCACTTCGACTCGGGACATAATGGCCGCTTTGCCCAGGCCGAAGTGCAGACGGGTATCGTTGCTCGAGTTGTACCCGCCTCCCGCTCGCACCTCGTCGATCTGTTGCATGCCTCCGGCATCGACAGTAACCCGCGCGCCGATCGCCATCCGATTGCTTTTGCTGCCCACCAGCCGGAACAGAACGCGGTGGTTAGCATTGTGGCTCTCATTGATAAAGAGAGAAGGCGCCCCGTCCACATTGAAGACGACGAAATCCAGATTGCCGTCGTTGTTGATATCGCCGAACGCGATCCCCCGGCGCGACTCGAGAGGGCCGGTGTTCAAACCAGCCTGACTGGAGACATCGTCAAAAGCACGTCCCTCGATATTTCGAAACAGCTGCATGGGCTCACGAAACTTCACCTCTCCTGGCAGCTTATCCATCAACGAAGAGAAATTGCCGTTGGCGATCAGGATGTCCGGCCATCCATCATTATCGAAATCGGCGAAGCCGGTCCCCCATTTCACCGGCGCTACAGTATCGCGCGCAAGTCCCACTTCGGAGGCTACATCGGTAAAAGCTACCCCGTCATTCCGGTACAGGCTGGCAGGCTGACGGCTGTAGCGAGTTGTCACCAGATCCAGCAGGCCGTCGTGATTAAAGTCCCCGAAATCGGCGGCCATATTGCCGAAAATCTCTCCATCCGCCCCAAACGCCGTCCCGGTAACGACACCATCCTCATCGAACGTGCCGTTTCCCCGATTGTGATAGAGATAGTTTCTTCCCCCATCGTTCGCGACAAACAGATCGGGCCACCCATCGTTGTCGTAGTCTCCCCAAACCACGCCCATGCCATGCAGCTTTGCCGGGTTGCTGACCCCGGCCTTCTGCGACACGTCCTCGAAAGTGCCATCGCCCCGATTCCGCAGCAGGAAGTCGCTTTCACCCTGCATTTCATCGGGAACCTGAAGGATGACGGATCGATACCCTTTGGCCTCGGGGTTAGCAGGAGGCAGGTGATGCAGGTCGGTCTCCACGTAACGGGCCACAAACAGATCGACGTGCCCATCGCGATCGTAGTCGGCCCAGGCTGCGCCGGTACTGAAGCCGCTCAGCTTCACCCCCGCTCGATCGGTTACATCCTCAAACCGGCAGCCTCCAAGGTTGTGATACAACACGTTGTGTCCATAGCCCGTTACATAGAGGTCCGGCAGGCCATCGTTGTCATAGTCGCCCACCGCAATCGCCATTCCCCAGCCGCGCGTCGCAAGTCCGGCCGCTTGGGTGATGTCGGTGAAATGAATCTTCCCCCCGGATCCATCCTGGTGATAGAGGGTGATCATGGGGTCGCCACCCGCCAGATAGCGGTCCATGGTGCTGTCATTGACCACCGCGATGTCGAGCTTGCCGTCGTTGTCGCAGTCAAAGAGCGCGATACCCCCGCCCCCCATCGTCTCGACAATGTAACGCCTTTCGGCCGACGAATGAGGAACCGTCGTCAACCCCGCCTCACGGCTGATATCGCGAAAATGAATCGTTGAACCAGCTCCGGAAGCAGCTTCATGCGCCGTCCCGCCCGAGGATGGGGAAGGCATGCGCGTTTGCTCCGACTGCGCGAACAGCCAGGAAGAGAGGAGAAGGAAGGCGACAGGCGCAGCACACTTGCGCGATACGAAACCTGAACGCGCGGCAAATCCTTTCGAGTTGCCCGATCGGTCCACCCCGCCCGCTCGCGTCACAGCGAGATTGTACCCGCGGCTTCCGTCAGGTGAATTTGCCAGCGGCATCGGCATCGGACAGATGGAGTCACTTGCGATTCCAGGCTCCTGATACGCGCTCCCAATTCAGTGCGCAGATCCGGTGCCCTCATCGGCAAGCCGACGGGCAGCAGCCACACGCATGTCCTCGAAGACTTTCTGCAGCTTGTCCTTCATCTGCTTGTATTTCTGATACTCGGCAACCTGCTTCGTTGCCAGGTCGATCTTTCCATGCTGGCGGTAGAGGCCGGCCAGGCGGTAGTGGGCCACGTAATTGCTCGGATCGGCCTGGACGGCCCGCTCCAGCATCTGTTCGGCCTTGTCGGGCTCGTTCATCAGAACCAGAACCTTCGCCAGTTCGGTGCAGGCGTCGCTGTCGTTCGGGTCCAGCTCCACCGCGCGCGAATCGTCGGCGTACGCCGTCTTCAGGTCTGAGTTCTCCGCGGCGATCATGCCAAGGGAAAGGATGGCCTGTTCGTCATTGGGGTTCTCTGCGACCGCCGCCTGAAACTCTGCCGGGGCCTCGGCCTTGAGCTTATCGTCGTCCGAATGGTAGAGCAGATCGGCCAGCTCGCTGTGCAGACCCGCCAGTCGCGGATCGATGCGAATCGCCTCCCGATAGTTTGCAATGGCCGATGCGTTGTCGCCGTGCCGCGCCAACTCGCGCGCCATCACCTGGTGCATCTCCCCGCTGTCGGGCGCCGTCAGCGCCAGAGTCAACATCGAACGCCCGGCCAGATCCGAATAGAGTCGATACGAGAGATACAAAAGTCCGGTATCCATCGGTCGCGTCGCCAGTAACTCTGAAACCACCATCGCAGCCTTATCCAGATCTCCGCCCGCGGTGTATTGATCGATCAAAACCTGGCCAACCTCTCGCTGGAATTTCTCCTCGGTCAGGTGCGGAAATGCGGCTTCCAGATCCGCCTGGCTGCCTGGATCGTGGAGCCGCCCCTCTGCCAGTCCCAGCAGGGCCTTCTGCTTCCACAAGTCAGGCTTGATCGCAACGGCGGCCCGCAGCTGCGGAACCGCTCCTGCATAATCGCCGCGGAAAAAAAGGAGGACTCCCAGATTGACCCGCGCATCCAGGTCGTTCGGATCCAGAGCAACAACCGTCCTGAGCTCGGGAATGGCCAGGTCCGGGCGCTGTTGCGCCAGATATTCGTGAGCCCGCCGCGAATGTGTCTCGATCTGGTCCTTCGTTGCAGGAGGGGTCTGAGACTGTGACCAGGGAATGCCGACGGCAACCCAGCACACAAGCAAAAACGCGGCTTTGCTGGACATGATTCAGTCCATGATATCCGGTCGTGGCAGGAATAAAAATGGGGAAGAGCGGTTGTCAAACCGCTCTTCCCCGGGTGGAAGGAGGCACAGGTTAGAAGTTGATTTTCCCGAAGAGCTGCATGGTTCTGCCGCCCACGGTCACGCCGGTGATCTGAGCCGACTGACCCGGCCCGATGGCATTGTTGCCGGGCTGTCCGAAGCTCGGGTGGTTGAGTACGTTGAAGGATTCACCCCGGACTTCGAGATTCACGCCGTGCTCAGGCCACAGCGCAAAAACCTTGCCCAGCGAAGCGTTCATGTCGGTCACTCCCGGTCCGTACACCGTGTTGCGAACAAAGTTGCCGTAGGTGTAGGGAGCCGGCACCGTCAGAGCGGAAAGATTGTACCACTCTTTGAGCCGCGATTTGGTGCTCCCCGACAGATTCACGTCGCCGACCCGGTTGGCATACTGCGTGTAGGATCCCGACTGGTTGTTAGAGGAATTGTTGCCCCCCGTCGTAATCCCCATGGGATTGCCGCCCTGGATCACGAACGTGCTGGAAAGGTTCCAGCCGCCCACCGCTTCGCTCAGCCAACGATTGTTGTTGAGGAGCTGCCGGCCCTCGCCGAACGGCAACTGGTAAACCACTTGCCCCTTGAACATGTTGCGGATGTCATAGTTCGAGTTGCTGTAGTTCGCCGACGGATCGTAGGCGTTCTGGTAATTCTGATAGCCTTCCCGGCTTCCCCAACCGGAAGAATCCAGATCGTCGAGGAAATGGGACCACGTGTAATTAACCGCGAATTCCAGCCCGTAGGTCATGCGCTTCGTCAACTGAGCCTGCAGCGCATTGTAGTTGGAGATCGCGTTGTTCGTGCTGCCGGTAACGGAGCTGTACCAGGGGTAAGGCTCCGAAGGGATGTCGTTCGGCCCCAGACTTGCCTCGGGCACCTGATCGATATCCACGGGGAAGTTCAGGTTCTCCCCATGATTGCCGACGTAAGCGAGGTCGGCGGCGTAGTTGCCACCGAACTGGTGCTGCACTCCGACGGTCCACTGATAATTCGTGGGCACCGGCGTGTGGTACTCGTTATAAGTCACGCCCTGACCGTTGAATGCATCGGGCGTGGTCGGAGCCGTCAGATACTTGGCATTGACACTGCTGCTGTTGAAAGAGCCAGTTCCGCAGCCTGGGTCCGTGGTATCCGGCGCCGCTCCAGTGCCGCTCAACTGCACCACCGGGCACTTGCCGTTGGTCGTATCACTGTAATTACCGCTGCTGCCGAAGGCGCCGCCCATGCCGCCGCCGTAGGTGTCTTCGCTCCACGTTGAGGCGTAGACGCCGAACCCTCCACGCACCACGGTATTGTCGTTGAGTGCCCAGCTGAAACCAACGCGGGGCAGGAAGATGTCGTACTTCGGGTCCTGCAGTGATGTGCGCCCGTTTGCATGGCTGAACCCATACCACGTGGCGCCATCCTTGCCGCTTGTTGGGTTCAGGACGGTGGGATCGAAGGCCGCTTCGTTGCCCTTGACCTCGGACCACCCCGTCTCACCCTCCCAGCGGAGGCCAAGGTTCAGGGTCAGCCTCGGAGTCCACTTAATGTCGTCCTGCGCGAACAGCTGGGGTGTCTTCCAGCGGCCGCCGAACTCCGGAGTCACCCCCGCGCTCCAGCTGTCTGTCTGGCCCAGCAGGAAATCCGCGTAGGCTTCCCCGGACGCGTACGTCGACGTCGGACTAATGGTCAGGGCTGTCTGGCCGTTGATCGACGTGTAATCGCCGTTGTAGTTCACGCTGCCGGCATTGATGTTGCCCCAGGCCGTCGAGTCAGCACGGTTGATGAGGAACTCGCCACCGAAGTGCAGAACGTGCCGCCCATGGATCAGCGTCACCACATCTGATGGATCAAAGACCATTTCTTTGTAAACCGAGTTCGACTGAGATCCCAAACCGTAGAAATTGCTGATGCCTACGTTTGGGAAGTTATCCGCTTTCGCAAACCCCCATCCCAACTTACCCGGATATCCAAGACCGATCGTGTAGGGCGTGAAGAAGTTCAGCTGATCGGTGAACCCTATCCTGGCTTCGTTAATCATCGTCGGACTGAAGGTCCATACGTCGGAGATCTGCGCGTTGTCTCGGCTGACATCGCCTGCCTGGCACTGAATGGGGCAAATGCCCTGGTTCAGGTACGTGGCCGGGTTGTCGCTTTCTGTCTCCGAAATCGTCAGACGATTGCTCTGCGTCAGATCCCAGTCAAGCCGGCCGAAATACTTGATGAAGGGATTCGTGCTGGGCGTGTTGTAGGTAAAGTTATTTTCCGCAATGCCGCTGGTCACTTGTCCCGTCGTATTGGGCTTCGGATAATACGCCTGGACCTTGGCCGCGACCGCGTCGATCATCGTGCTCGGAATCGCATTGGTTCCATATTCAGAAGCAAACGTCTTGCGGATCACACAGGGGCAAGTCTGGGTATAGCTGCCGCCGGGCGTGGTGTAGATATAGGTACCCGTGGTCTGGACGGTCTGGGTCGTCGGATCGTACAGCGTCGGCAGTCCCGTTCCGGAAAAGTCGCCGGACATCAGGGCTGTGTTCGGTACCGTCTCAAAACCGATGGACGCACCGCCATTGTCAATGGTCTTGTCGTAGTCGAAGAAGAAGAACATCTTCTTCTTCAGAACCGGGCCGCCCACGTTGAAGCCGAAGTTGTTGTAGCGCAGCAGCGGCACCTTGGCGTTGGTCCCAAAAGCGTAAGGCACGGCATCGAGGGCGTCGTTCTGGAAGTACTCGTACCCCTCGCCGTGGAACTGGTCGCTTCCGCCCTTGGTGATCTGGTTGTAGACGGCATTGCCGACGCCGTACTGCGCCGAGAACGCACTGTCGCTGATCTTGACCTCAGCCGTGGTTTCGAAGATGGTGACATCCGAGTTCTGGCTCATCGGCAAACTGGTCGTTGCGCCGTCGGCAAGATACTGCTCAAAAGGCAAATTGCCGTTGATCGCCACCTGCCCACCGTTCGGCTGCACCACCGTACTGGAGTTCTCGGGCGTGCCTGCCGCGCCGGGTTGCAGCCAGATGAAGTTTTCCCAGTCCGCTCCCACCTGCGGCAATGCGTCCATCGTTTGCGCGGTAAGCGTCTGTTCCTGGGCTCCGTTCTCCGTCTCGAGCAGCGGCACGTCGGTGTGTACCGTCACTTCCTGGTGGCTGCTCCCGACAGACAGCTGCACGCTGATGCCCTGGATGCCAACCACCAGCGTGATCGGACCGCGAACCAGCGTTTGAAAGCCGTCCTTCTTGAATGTCAGAGTGTAGTGGTCGGGGACGATGGAGTTGGTGTCGTACAGGCCCGCTCCATCAGTCGTAAAGGTGTGCGTGACATTCTTGTCGATGTCTGTGACGATGACGGTCACGCCGGGAATGACGGCGCCCGAAGGATCGGTCACCGTTCCGCGTATATCGCCTGAGTTGGTGCTTTGTGCGAAGCAAAACGCACTCGATAGCAAGGCCGCGATCATCAGGCCACTGCGCATGCGTTTGTTCATAGTTGCCTCCTGAGCAAGGTTTCTTTCTGTTGGCCGCCGGCCCTTCGCCGGAGCGGTCCTGTTTGGACGCCCACTATCCAGGGAACTTTCCGCTGCGTCATTTCCTTCCCCGGGTTCGCTGCACTCAGGACAAGCGTTTGTTTACGGACCGCCAGCGAACGCTTCCTCTGAGCCGGCAAACATGAAAACAACTTCGGAGGCCATTGTCAAGATATTTCTTGAGGCATATATTCATTAGGCAAACCTTTGTCTAGGGAACCCTGAGCATTTTCTCTGATTGGGGATCGCAGCGGCTTCGGGAATGGGTGACATGAATCGTCGCACTTTTATAGAATTAGCCGCCCTGGCGGCCTGCTCCAACCGGCGCATCTGGGCGAATGTATTGGAAACAGGACAGATCAGGGCCTGGCAGACCACTCCCCGCGGCTTCTGGCAGCCGCTCGATGCGCTCACCTGGCAAACCGCGCAGCCCGCTTCCCCTTCCGGCGTCCGTCTGGAGCCAGCGCAGCGCTTTCAATCCATTCTGGGATTCGGGGCGGCGCTCACGGGTGCTTCCTGTTACCTCCTGCAACAACTCGACCCGCCGAAACGCCGCGCCCTTCTCGATGAATGTTTTGCTCCTGCCGGTCTCGGTCTCTCCGTTGCCCGTACCACCATCGGTTCCAGCGACTACTCCCTGACTGCCTATAGCTACGACGATTCGGCGATTCCCGACCCCGATCTGGCCCACTTCAGCATCGATCACGACCGCTCCTGGATCCTGCCGGTTCTCCGCCAGGCCCTGCAGGTTAATCCCGAGCTGTTTTATTTCTCATCGCCATGGAGCCCGCCCGGCTGGATGAAGACGGGCGGATCTCTCTATGGCGGAAACATGCGCAGCCACTACTTTTCCGCCTACGCCCAATACTTCGTTCGATTCCTGCAGGCCTATGCCGCCGCAGGCGTGAAGATTCAGGCCGTCACCGTCCAGAACGAAGTCGACACCGACCAAGACGGCCGAATGCCGCAGGCGTTGTGGGGCCAGGAATATGAGATCGACTTCGTCAAGCAGTACCTTGGCCCGGCATTCCAGCAGGCGTCGCTGGACACAAAAATCTGGATCCTCGATCACAATTACAACCTGTGGGGCCGCGCCCTCGACGAACTAAGCGACCCGGACCTTTGCCGCTACGTCGACGGAGTGGCCTGGCACGGATACATGGGGTCGCCGTCATCGATGACCCGTGTTCACGACATGTTCCCCGCCAAAAATGCCTACTGGACCGAGGGAGGCCCCGACTATAACCAGCCGGATTACGCTGCCAACTGGACCTACTGGTCGAGCAACTTCACCGGCATCCTCCGTAACTGGGCCCGCTGCATCGTCAGCTGGAACCTCGTCCTCGATGAGAAGGGCCGGCCCGACATTGGCCCCTTTGTCTGCGGCGGTGTGGTCACGCTGAACTCCAAAACCAGAGAGATTACGCGCAGCGGCCAGTTTTACGCTTTCGCTCACTATTCCCGGGCTATCCAGCGCGGCGCCCGCGTCTTCGCCTCCATCAGCGATCTTGCAAATATCGATCACGTGGCCGCCGAAAATCCCGACGGCAGCCGGGTGCTCGTACTCACCAATCGCGGCGACCAGCAGACGCTGCCGTGTACGATGGGCGACCAGGCCACGACCCTGACCCTCCCGCCCGACTCCGTCACAACCCTGCTGTGGGGCGGAGCAGCCTGATTCCAGAAACAGCCTGATTCAGCTGCTGCTCGCAGGCACCCGCAAAGGCACAGCGATGTCTTCCGGGATGCCCAGGGTGAGCATCCACATCGCTATGGCCGCACCCAGTGCGACCAACAGCCCAATGCGCAGCGAATGTGCGCTGGAGGAAACCAATCCCGTCAGCCAGGGAACAACGGCGCCGCCGAATCCGGCCATCGCGAACACCAACCCTGCGTTGCGCGTTTCTCCCGCACGGCCGATGAACAAAGAAATCGTCAGGGGGTAGATCGGCGCCAGTGCCAGCCCGGCCCAGGCCGCTGCAGTAATCAGCATCAGCCGGCCATGGGCCGCGATCAGCAGCAGCACACCCAGCAAGGCAGCCAGCGTCGCCGCTGCCTCCACGGTCTTCTCCGGAATCCTTCGCAGCACCAGCGGTGTGAGGCCCCGCCCGGCCAGCACAGCCCCCCAGAAACACCCCGCTGCCAGGGTGCCTCCGGCAAATTTCCAAACCGTCACTCGCATCGCATACGGTAAGCGTGGGAACTTCCCCTCTGGCGAGAGAGCGATTCGGCGGGTAAGCATGTCTGCATGATCCATGCAGACGATGCGGTGGTAGGACGTCGCGGCAGGAGGCGGCGGTCGGTTTCGGAGAAGCTGCAGATTGTGCAAC
>DATAWS010000004.1:0-14501 GCA_036267095.1 Acidobacteriaceae bacterium | reverse complement strand
GGCCTCGGGCACCTCCCCGATGCCCACAAACCCCGTTGAACACTGACCCAACGCACCATTCAGACAGATTTCAACTCTGCAGCAAAGCAAATCCCCAGTAGATCCGCCGTGTTGCAGCGAATTTCAACAAGTTCCTAGGGCATCATAGTACTCGGGAATCAGCTCGCCAGTAAGCTCAATCGTCTCCTGTGGCCGATCGCACTTGCGAAGTGCGAGGGCGTAGTTGTAGCGAACGATACGCGAGATCTCTTCGTCTGCCGTTGATAGATCAAAGGCTCGATATGCCGCTCGAAGAGCGCCCAGTCGTCCACGTAGGCCTGTGATCATAAGGCTTTTTATGGCCAGGGCAACTCTAGCCCGGTCGGTCGGATGAAATCGCTTCGTGTCAGCCGACATTTGATCGATGAGTGCTGCCGCAGCGTCGAATTCTCCCTCCTGAATCGCCCAGAAGGCGAGGGTATCCTGTGCCCAAAATCGATTTTCATAGGACAGGTTTGGGTTCGAGGCGGCCTCCCGGATCAGTTCGGCGGTTTCTTCGGCGACGCCATACTCATTGATCATTTCGGCGTTACCGGTTGCTACATCTACGAGCTCCTCGATGCGCCCAATGTCGAAGAGAAGGCGGCACATCAGTCGAAACCGCTCAATTCCTCCGCCTGATTCTATCCTCAGAAGTCGCCTCAGCAGCGTCTCACGGCTGCGCGTCAAAACATCTGGAGACAATTGGTCCTGTTCCCCCACAGCGAGCCCGCTGAACATGTCATGCAGACGGATCTCTCCATTCCGAAGATGCTGCACGATACCCCAATCGGAGAGCTCACGCAGATACTTGGCCACCCACCTTGGGTTCTCAGAAGATCCCGCAGCAATCATGGAGAACACTTGCTCACGATTAAGGGGCATCGCTGCAAGAGATAGAATGGCTGTGCATTGACGAGCCGGAGACGATAGTCTCCGGAAAACCTCCGTAGCAATCACCTCTTGCGAGGTCGTCTGCACGGTCACAAGGTCCGCGATCGCCCGGCAGCACGCCTCAATATCGCCGCCGTATTCCAGTTTCGCTATCCTACAGGTGTCGCGAACAAACAGCGGAAGTCCCCCCGTAATCCCCCGTAGTCGTTCGCATGTGGTGGGCGAAGCAAAACACTCAGAGAGCTCAACTTCCTTGGAAATCGTTACGATCGACCACCCGGAAAGTCTCTCCTGAACGATTCCGAATCGACCCTCGATGTGTGCCATTCCTGGCCATGGTTGGGCCAGCACGATCCACTTAACGTGGGCGAGAGCCGCAATTAACTCCGCAATATCGGTGCTCGACATTCGATGTGCATTGTCGAGGAAGACCGTCACGTTAGCGCATGTCGAGTAAATGAACCGATCGATCAAGCGCAGCCCCTGCAACCCGATTACACCTGGCAAGAGGATGGCCTGCCTTTCGTCGGTATTTGCCGGAAGTAGTCGGGCCGCCAGTTCCCGGACAAGTGAGCTGGCGACTCCCGATCCGGGCAAATCGGACACATCGAAATAAACGGGCACGCCGGCCTGATGAAGATCGACTTCAGAAGCCCATGACGTCTTTCCCGAACCGGAAAAACCAGTAATCAGTCGCACGGGAGCTGGGCTCACCAATATTGGCTCGTTCTCGTGCGGCCTGTAGTTCATCACGGTGGTCGGGAATTGCTGCAACTGGACAACAATTTGCTCCAAGAGAGGAACCAGTTGAGCCGCTGTGACTCTATGGTCATTCGCGGTCCCTGAGGCAACCAGTTGGACCCACGCTGCGAGTTTCCATACGAGGGTGTCCGGCGAGAGTGTGGAGTGCGGCACCTGTCTAGCCAGAGCCGCGCACACTGCGACGGCCTCGACGATGCCGGCCGCGGGCGCAGGCAACAAATCAGGTTTTCCGCTGCAATAGGCCGGGGTACGGAGAAAAACATCAGGCGGCCAGTCGGCACGCGTGATGCGGCTCACCAAGTCTGGGCCTAACATTGAGTTGCATACAATCCAGAGTTGGGGGATGAGAGATCGCTGTTGTTCGCTGTGTAGAACCCGAATCCCGTTGAAACGCGTGATCGCATCCTCGATATCGGAGAATGTTAAGCGGTCGGATCTCTTTTTGACCTGGACATAAAGATGGAAGTCCGCAGAGAGAATCTCGAGATCTTCGTCGTGTTCAACATTGACGGAATGCCAGTTCAGCGAGGCTGATTGAAGAAGAACGGAAGCCGTATAGAGATGTTGGTACAGGAACCCGCCGTGCACGTTTTCGATGCGGGCGAGCTGAGCTTGGTCCACGGCTGACTGAGCGCTAACTGGCATTGGGTCGCGTACTCATTTTATCGAGTGTCAATGAGTCTCGGCGGACAGAATCGGCCATGGCGACGGATATGTAACGGTAAACGCCGATGTAACCGGGAGGAATTCTGGCCTGACGCAAAATCGCCTGTTCACTTGCCGATACTTCTTGCTCTATTCGGCCTCGTGTCCGAAATTCTGTCGATGCTGTTCGAGATCGGACAATTGTTCGAAAAGCTCATATCGCCAATGTCCTCATCGAGAGCGTCGAATCAGCGGCAATCCGGAAGCTGCGGGGTCTACGAAGGAATTAGCCGCAGTGCATTCAGCCTAAGAGCCTCATCTGATCTGGATTCGTCCCAACGGAGCGGGGCCGACGCTTGCCTAAACCGCTCGCATTCCGTGGCGATGTGGCGACCGCGCCGGAACTGTTCGTGCGAGCGGAAGCGGCCAGTTCTCTCCTCAGATGCCGAATAAGCACTGGGATCGTCTTGGGGTGCCGTTGCTGGTTGTAGGCGATTGCAACGCTGACCGGCCAGTCGACGCCGGCAACAGGCCGCGTGGTGAGTTCGTTATCGATCTTCGAGCCCTCACGGACCAAGGCAAATCCATAACCCCGCTTGACCAATTCTCTCAATTCGATGGGATGGTTCGCTCTGGAATGGCTTTCCACGTTAATACCGATCCCTTTCAGGTATTCCCGATGACGTTGGTGCGCATGGAAATGGTGCTCCGGGTGGTAAAGAATCGTTAGATTTCCCTCTAAATCGGGGGGCTGGAAGATGGGCTTTGCAGCAAGCGTGTGATCGCCGCGAAGACATACCACCAGACGTTCCCGACGGACCACTTCGACACAAAGGCTCGAATGATTGACAGGAAGTGTGACAACCGCTGCGTCGATCTCTCCGGCGGCGAGTTCTGCTTCAAGTTGCGGCATATCGCCGTGCGTAGGAAGGATCGGGCACTCAGGCACGATCTCTTTGTGCATCTGGCAGCACGTGTGGAAGAGTCCCGGGTCGATGAGGGATGTGGATCCGAATCGCAGAGTTCGAATCTCCCCGCGTTCGATGGCGATGAGAGCCGCGATCGCCTCATCACGAGCATCAAGCAGCCCTTGCGCAATCGGACCAAAAGCGACACCGGTTTCGGTCAGCTTAATTCGGCCATCTTTACATCGTCGAAAGAGGTGAATGGCGGAGAGATCCTGGAACTGTTTTGCCTGGGCGCTCAGATTCGGTTGCGCCGTGTGAAGAGACTCGGCCGCGGCCCTGAATCCTTCCTGTTTCACAATCTCAAGCAAATACCGAAAGTGACGAAACTCAGCCCAATCGTTCATACTGGGGAGGCTCCTCATTGAGGTATGAAACGTTCTCTCAGGCAAACATCGGGTCAAATCGAACCGATTCGTTCTTGCCTGTGGAAATTGTGGCCGAAAGTAGCCAACTAATCAACAGATGTGGTGCAAGATCGGCTCGATTTTAATGCTATTTTCATAATCTGCGCTCATCAATCTGCTAGCCGTCGCCGTACCCCGATAGCTTCCAGCTATCACCCGATAAATCCAAACTATTAGACAAGGAAGCTGATTCGCCGGAGGCTATGAGCAGATCCTCGGCATTCTATCGGTGCCGCTGCGACAACTCTGGAGACATATATGGCTATGACTGCAACGGTCGAACAAATGCCCATACGAGACCTTCTTCTGACTGTTGAAGAAGTCGCAGAACGGCTCAGGGTATCGAAGGATTGGGTATGGGATCATTCCTCACGAAAAGCTCCTTATCTGCCCGTCATCCGCATGGGTGACGGCGCTCTTCGCTACCGCTCCAGCCAAATAGACGAGTTCGTGAATGAGCGGGAACGCCTCTCCACTTTGCGCCGCAAACGCCGGTAAAATGGATGCAGGCCCAATTGTTCCCGCCACAGAACTGAGGAATGAATGGGTACATCGCACCAACGGGGGTACGTCACCCTTCGCGGTAAGCAGTGGTACGGATATTTCCGAAAGGTCGTCAACGACCCGGTCACGAACGAAGAGAGAATCGATCGGATTTCGGTCATTCTCGGATCGAAGTCGCAGATGTCCAAAGGGAAAGCCCGCGAAGCACTGCAACGCGAAATCACAAAGCAAATGGGACAATCCGGCTCCGCAAACAGGATCATGAACGATGGTTCTGTGACATTTGAATGGTTCGTGAGGAATCGGTTTATCCCGCTGAAAGAGGCTGCCTGGAAAGAAGAGACAGCCAAGGTCAAGAAACTTCTTATCCAGCGCGATCTCATCGACGATCTCGGTGAGATTCCGATGGTCAACTTCGACAAGTTCAGCTTGCAGGTTCATTTGAACAAGCTGGCTCTAACCCGATCCAAGGACAGAGTGCTGCAAATGCGCGCATACATGCGGGACATCTTCGCGGAGGCAGCCGATCAGGATTTTCTCCCGAAGGACCCGGCGCGCAAGGTGAAGGTGCCCACGCAGCTTCGCGCCACCGACACGACAACACTCACCTGGGACCAGCTCCGAGGCGCCCTTCTGGAATTGCCTCCAAGGGATCGCATTCTGCTGGAACTGGATATGACCAACGCTCTTCGCCCCAGTGAGCTGTTCGCTCTCAAATGGAAATGCTTCGACAATGAGGCATCCACCATGAGCGTCACTGAAACGGCCTACAAGGGCAAGATCCGTCCGTGGGGCAAGACCAGGAAGAGCCTCGCGACGGTGCATATCCCGAGCATCCTTGCCGCCGATCTTGTGGACTGGCGAACGAAATGCCCCAACCCGTCTCCCGACGCCTACATCTTCCCGAACCAGGATGGGGGCTTTCTGGACACGGACAACTACCGCAAGCGGGTGCTGCACAAACTGGCCCGAAATCTTGAATTGCCAAAACTGACATTTCAAGTGATACGGCGGACGATTGCCACTCTGGCCCAGAAGAAGGGCACCGTGAAAGACGTGCAGGGCGTGCTCCGGCACTCCCGCACGGCGACGACCACCGATGTCTATATGCAGGAAATTCCCGAGAGCGTGCAGGCGACGGTTAACTCGATCAATCGGGAGTTGAGGAAGTCGCGGCCGGCTCGGAAGCCTCGGGCAAATTCAAAGAGGACTGTCGTACAAGTCTCTCTTGGAAAACCGCCTCAGCGCAGTGCGGTTCCTGATCGCATCATTCAGAATTTGACACCAAATGACACCAAGTCAGAAAGGAGTGCAGCTGTAAATTATTGATTTATTGGTGGACCTGGTCGGGATCGAACCGACGACCTCTTCCATGCCATGGAAGCGCGCTCCCAGCTGCGCCACAGGCCCACAGGAGGGACTATCCTATTCTCATGGAGCCGCCTGGATTCGTCAACGAACCCAACCCCCGGTTTGCCCGCTTCCTCCCCTGCCGCGTGCAACCAGGCAGGCTGAGCCCGCATCGTCCAGGTGATATGTCGCTCATTCCGGTTGTCCTTGGCCTGGCTCTGGCCCTCCTTCCTTTCCCGGTCGGGGCGCAGGGCAGCGCTCCACCCCTCGCGCCCGGCGGGGCCGGCGATCCGGCTCCACGCCTGGTCTCTGCCCGTTTGCGCCCGGCTCTCTCCGGGATCAGCCAGGCCGTGGCCGGCCTCAGCGTCCGGCGCTGGAAGGCGCCCGGCGATGTGCGCGATGCCACCCAGCAGGATGTGGCATCGATCCAGCGCGACCTGAGCGGTACGCTGGCCGGGCTTCTCGACCAGGCGGACGCGGCGCCGGCATCGGTTCCGGCGCAGTTCGCGGTTTACCGCAATGTAGACGCGCTCTACGACACGCTGCTGCGCGTGGTTCTCACCGCCGATCTGGCCGCTCCGGAGAACGAGGCGGGCTCGCTGCAGGCCGCGCTCACCAACCTGGAATCGGCGCGCACCAACCTGAGTGATTCGATCCTGAGCTCCGCCCAGACGCAGCAGGCGGAGTTCGTCCGGATGCGCAGCGTGATCGCCGCCGCTGAGGCCGCGGCCCGGCGCCAGCCGCCCAGGACCACCGTCGTCGATGACGGGCCAGCCCGCGAGGCCCGGAAAGAGACCACGACGCATCACCACACGACAACCAAAAAGCCTCCGGCAAAAACCGACACCACCAAGCCCAACCCGCAGTAGCACTTTGGAGGTAAAAGGGCGATTTCCGGGAACCCTGGCGCTGGCCCCCGTGTCTAAGAAGACAGAGGGAGCCAGGCACCCGAACCGGCCCGCCGCTCCGCGTGCCGCATTCCGGGATCGCTCCGCCCAACCGATCCACCAGAACTGGCGGGATTGCTGTTAGGCTGAAGGGAGTTGTTGAATGGCAGGCGCGGCCGTGGGGAACCTGGCAGGAGTCATCGGCATACATCCCGAAGAAGCTGCGATCGTTGAGCAGCTCAAGGCGGGATCCGAAGACGCGTTTGCCTGGCTGATCTCCCGGTATCAGCAGCCCCTCTACAGCCTCATTTATCGCGTCCTTCCTAATCCCGGCGACGCCGCCGACATCACCCAGGACGTCTTCATCAAAGTTTTTCGCGGTATTTCCCGGTTCCATGGGGAAGCCAGCCTGCGGACCTGGATCTACCGCATCGCCCTGCACGAGGCCCTGAACCAGCGCCGCTGGTGGTCGCGCCATCGCCGCCAGGAGCTCACCCTCTCTGAGGATGGCGACGACCAGCAGGCCATTGTGGAAACCCTCGTCGATTCCCGCGAATCTCCATTTGACGCCGTGGCCCATGCGGAGATCGCCGGCCGCGTCGAAGCCGCTCTGCGCGAGGTGCCGGAGCCGTTCCGGACGGTGGTGGTTCTGCGCGACATCGAGGGATTCGGCTACGAAGAGATCGCCGAAATTCTCAACGCCAATCTGGGCACCGTGAAATCGCGGCTCATGCGCGGCCGCGCCCATTTGAAGAGCCTCCTGGCGCCGTTTATGGAAGCGGCGAACCGTCGGCCTTCCCCCGCTTCTCCTTCCCGGGTCCCCCATGCCTGCTCAGCCGAGGAGGCTCTATGAATCGGTGCGAGATCATTCGCGGGCAGTTCTCCGATTATCTGGACGGCAATCTGGACGGCGTCATGATGCAGTCTGTCGCCGGGCATCTGGAGGTGTGCGCCACCTGCGCCGGGGATTTCGCCGCCTTGCGGAGCATGCAGCAGTCGCTGGCCAACCTGGGCCCGATGCGTCCGCCGGCCGATCTGGCACTGCGCATTCGCGTCGCCTTGTCCCAGGAACTGGCGAAAACCCCGCGCAACCGGCTGGCCACCTGGAGGGTCAGGTGGCAGAATTCGGTTGCTCCCTTCCTGCTGCAGGCTGGAGCAGGGCTGGCCAGCTCTCTGGTGCTGGTAAGCACCATGGCCTTCCTGATCGGAGCCTTCGCCGCTCCGGAGCCGGCCGCAGCGCGCGACGAACCCCTCAACATGGCCTCGAGCCCTCGCTTCCTTTACTCGACGGTGGAAGCTAATGCCGGGACGGTTTCCGAGAAAGGCGGCCTGGTGACGGTGGAAGTCTACGTGGACGCGGAAGGCTGCGTGTACGACTACGACATCGTTTCCGGCCCCAGCGACCCCGCGACCCGCGCCGATCTGGAGACCCTGCTGCTGTCCAGCAAGTTCCAGCCGGCGGAGCGCTTCGGGCAGGCGGTGAAGGGTGTCGCCGTGCTGTCGTTCTCCGGCGTTTCCGTCCAGGGCTGAGCCCGCTGACACGGCCGCCCCCTCCTCGCTCACCAATCTTCTCTGCGATCGCTGTTGCTTTTGCGGCCCCGGCACCTGTATAGAAATAGTTGCTCTATTGATTCCGGCCTTCCCGGATCGATCGCATCCTTATTCCTCCTCAGGAGACCTGATTGTCTGCCATCGTTGCCGGTATCGGATGGCATATGATCGGCGCCGCTTCCGCGGCTTCGTTCTATGCGCCGATTGAGAAAGTAAAGAAGTGGTCGTGGGAGACAACGTGGGCGGTTGCGGGCCTGTTCTCCTGGGTGATCCTGCCGATCGCCGTAAGTCTCATGCTGCTGCCCAGCTTTCACGGATTCTACGCGGGGATCGACCCCTCGGTGCTGGAGAAGGCGTTTCTCTTCGGCTGCATGTGGGGCATCGGCAACGTGAACTACGGGCTCACGATGCGCTACCTGGGCATGTCGCTGGGCATCGGCGTGGCCATTGGCGTAACGCTGGTGGTGGGCACGCTGGTCCCTCCCCTGCTGCACGGGCAGTTTGTGGCCTTGTTCACCAGCCGCAGCGGCGGATTTGCCCTGGGCGGCATCGCGGTCGCGCTGCTGGGCATCGCGGTGGTTTCGTACGCCGGACACCAGAAGGAAAAAGTGCTGGGGATGCGAGCGGAAGAGTTCAGCCTGGCCAAAGGGCTGATGCTGGCGGTCCTGTGCGGCATTTTTTCCTCAGGCATGTCGTTCGCCATCGACGCGTCGCAGCCCATGGCCGCAGCGGCAATCCACGCGGGCGTCAAGCCACTCTATGCGGCTCTGCCCAGCTACGTGATCATCATGGGCGGCGGCGGCCTGGTCAACTTCCTCTACTGTTTCAGCCGGCTGGGATGGAAAAAGGACATCTCCATCCGCCAGGACCTGTCGCAAACCAAGCGCGTGCTGCTCATCAACGGCACTCTGGCAGCTTCGGGCGGCATCATGTGGTATTTCCAGTTCTTCTTCTACGCGTGGGGACAGGCCAACATTCCCGCCCACTTGTATTACGTGAACTGGATGCTGCACATGAGCTGCTACGTGCTGTTCGGCGGACTGGTGGGACTCGCTCTGGGCGAGTGGAAGGGAGCGGGCGGCCGTCCGGTGCGGATTCTTTGGGCCGGCATGGCGATGATCATCCTGGCCGCGAACCTGGTGGGTCTGGCTTCGTGATCGGTGGCAGCTCGCCCACCCTCGCCAACCGCGGCGAGAAGTGGGACACCAGGACCAGTCTCGGCAGCAACGAAGCTTCGTATCCCCGATCATGTCAAGCCCCCAGCTCCAACGCAAAAGTAACAACTTCACAAAACAAATCACTTATACCCCGATAACTCCCAACAAAGTTGGCAGGGATAAGCTCTGAAACTGATATCCTGAACTTATAGAGTAGAGAAAGAAAAAGGCTGCCTCTTCGGCAGCCATTCTTATTGACGGAGAGGAGAAAAAAGCGTGCTGCTCGGCCTGGTGGAATACGCAGATCCGCTCACGCAAAGCCGGCGTCAGCTTCCTGCTCTCAGCTCAGATGCGGCACATCCGGCCGTCTCCCCCGTCAGGTCCGGCTGCATGTGCTGCACATGCGGCTGAATCGCAACTGCCCCTTTTCCAATCATCTGCCTCTCCTGCCATCGTCTCTGCCTCAGACGCGATCGTATGTGAGGCAGATACGACTGCATCGTATCCGCCTTGCTTCCTGCTGGTTGCCGGTGTGTCGCGCGCGACCGCGCAGCTAACTTCCACAGAATCAATCATCCGCCAGAGTCACAGGGGGGTGGGGTAAGAACCCACTCGTTCGCGCATCCCACCAGGGGACGCCCCGCGCTTTAGTACGCCAGGGCGCAGCCGTCGGCGCGCATTTCGCTGCCGGCAGCGTAGACGCGCCCTGCATACGGGCCCTCTGTTTTGCCTCTTAGTTCGACACATTCGTAGCGGCCAAAGCCGCCGTCGCTGCGGCCCATGGGCCAGCCGAGAGCCATGAGGGCTTTGCGGGTTTCTTCGGGCACGCCGGCTTCGAGACGGAGAACGCCGAGAGGGCCGAGGTTAGGCGGGTCTTCGCCCATGGACTGCGAAGAGCCTTCGTGATGCCAGCGGGGCGAGTCCGCGGAGGACTGGACGTCGAGGCCGTAGTCAACGCGGTTGATGATGATCTGGCTTTGCCCCTGGGGCTGCATATCGCCGCCCATGACGCCGAATGCCAGCCAGGGCTCGCCGTTGCGAAGGGCAAAGCCGGGAATGATGGTCTGAAAAGGACGCTTGCCGGGAGCGTAGATATTGGGATGTCCGTCGTGGAGAGAGAAGAGTTCGCCGCGATCCTGAAACATGAAGCCGAGGCCGTCGGCCACGAGGCCCGAGCCCATGCCGCGGAAGTTGGACTGGATCTGCGAGACCATCAGGCCGTCGGAGTCGGCGGTCGAGAAGTAAGTCGTATCGCCGTGGCTGGGCGCCTGGCCGGGATAGATGGGGGTAAGGATCTTACCCAGCGAAATGAGTTTGGCTCGCTCCTTTGCATACTCCTTTGAATTCAGCCACTCGATGGGGATTTTGGCGAAGTTAGGATCGGCGTAATAGCGGGCGCGGTCTTCGTAAGCGAGGCGCTTGGCTTCGACCATGACGTGGAGAGCGTGAGGCGACTGAAAGCCCATGCCGTGGAGGTCGAAGTTTTCGAGAATGTTGAGCATCTGCAGGGTGGCGAGGCCCTGCGTATTCGCGGCCATGCCGCAGACATCGACGCCGCGGTAGTTGGTGACGAGCGGGTCGAGCCACTCGGCTTTCATCTCGCGAAGGTCTTCTTTGGAAAGCCAGCCGCCGATGCGCTTGAAGTAGGTGTCGATGGTGTCCGCAATGGGACCTTCGTAGAAAGCGTCGCGACCGCCCTGGGCAATGAACTTATAGGTGCGGGCTAAGTCGGGATTGCGGCGGACGTCGTATTCATTCGGCATGATTCCGCCCGGCGCGTAAGTGTGCATGGCGTTGGCGGTTTCTTCAACGCCGGAGCCGGGGCGAAGGAAAGCGGCCAGGTTGCGCTTGATATACCAGCCGATGATCTGAGGATTAGGGGCGCCGGTTTCGCAGTAATGGATGGCGGGCTCGAAAAGCTCAGCCCACTTGAGCTTGCCGTAGCGCTGATGGAGAGCCCACCAGCCTTCAAGGGCGCCGGGGGTGGAAACGGAGATGGCGCCGAGAGGTGGGATAACTCCATTCCTGGCGTGGGCGCGGACGGTGGCGAGCGAAAGCGCCTTCGGCGATTTACCGGAGCTGGCCATGCCCTGGACTTTGCGGAGTTTGGGATCCCACACGAAGGCGTAGCAGTCGCCCCCAAGGCCGGAGCTGGTGGGCTCCATGAAACCGAGGCAGGCATTGATGGCGACCGACGCGTCGACGGCAGAGCCGCCGCGCCTGAGCATTTCGATGCCGACCTGGGTGGCGATGGGGTGAGCAGTGCCGGCGGCGCCGGAGCATCCCAGAGCGGGCGAGCGCGAGGCGAAGCTCGCGCCGGAGGGACGATCGCCGGCGTGCACGTCGGGGCGGACGAAGCGCTCTTCACCGGCAGCCTGGAATTGGGGGAGCGGCTGAGAGGCGTCAGCCGGGGCGGGGGCGACGGTAGAGGCGCTGGCGGTGACCGAACTGGCGACCGAGGATCCGGCAACGGCGAGGGGCAGAGTGGCAAGGAACTGACGACGGCGCACGAAAAATCTCCTCAGGAATGGTCTCGAGTTGAGTGTAGAACAGGCGCCGGGGTGCGGGCTTGGTTGGATTGGTTCGCGCTTGCTGCGGCGCGCTCGCGGCACTTTTGCTTTTCCTGCGCAAAGAAAAGGGGACCGGCGATGGACGCCGGTCCCCTGAGTGATGCGGCTGCGCTTAGAACTCGAAGCGCGCAGCGAACTGGAGCTGCCGCGAGGAGCCGGCGTCGCCGACGGCGGTGCGGGTACCGGAGATCTGACCGAAGGTGCTGGTGGAAGCTCCGGTCGCGCTCAGGGTGGGGTTGCCGAAGTTGACGTGGTTGAGCAGGTCGAAGGAATCGATGCGAAGGACAAACGCGGTCTGTTCGGTGATGTGGGTGGTTTTCTCGAGGGACAGGTCGGTATCCGCGAAGCCGGGACCGGTCAGGGCGTTGCGCTGCAGGTTGCCGAAGCCGGTGGACTGAGCGTAGAAGGAGCAGCCGGAGATGATGGTGGTGCAGGCGGTTCCATGGATGAACTGCACGTTGCCGTTGGCGAGGATGGCTCCGCGGCCGGTGCTGTAGGGACCAATCTGCGTGGGCCGGATGGTGCCGGAGACGCCGTTATACAGCGAGGTGGTGGTGACGTTCAACGGATTGCCGGACTGCAGCTGGGTGATGTTGGCGAGCAGCCAGCCATTGACCAGGCGGTTGCCCTTGAAGGGCAGGTTCCAGGTTCCGGAGAAGACGAAGTGGTTACGGGCATCGAAGTCGGAAAGACCGTAATTGCCCTTCGGATCAAAGTTATTCTGCAGGTTATAGCCGCCCTGGGAACCGAGGGAGTTGAGGTCCATGGACTTCGACCAGGTGTAAGTGGTATCGAATTCGACTCCATGAGAAAGCGCCTTGCGGAATGTAGTCCAGAGAGCGCTGTAGTTAGAGAGGGAATCTGAATCGATGTAACCGATATTGCCAAGAGCAGCGCCAGGGGTGCCGAGAGGACTGGAAGCGGAGAGTTTGGGGTAGGGCCGCGTCTGCACACCGCCGGGATAGATGTATTGGTTGATATTGCGCTCGATGCGCAGGTGCTTGCCTTCCGACCCGATATAGCCGACTTCGAGGATGGAACCCCAGCCGATTTGCTGCTGAAGGTTGAGGTTATAGCTCTCGGTGTAGGCGTTGGAGAGTTTCGGATTGGTAGCGCTGGGAGCGAGTCCGGAAGCGGCAGCGGTGGTATAGAGCGTTCCCACCGGAAGGGTGCCCGTCTCGCTGACGGGATTGGCATTGGGCGGGTTGCTGGCCAGGCCGGTAACGACGCCGGAGACCGGTTCATCCACCATATAACCGTAACCCGCGCGCAGGACAGTGTTGTTGTTGCCGCGGAGGTCCCAGATGAAGCCGACGCGGGGCTCGTAGTTGAAGTTCTGGTTATAGGCCTGCTGAACTCTCTGGAGAGAAGCAGTGCCGGGGAAAAAGTTTACGAGGCGATTGCCGCCGTCGGTGGGCGTACCGTTCCACTCATAGCGGAGACCGAGTTCGGCCTGAAAACGCTGGTTGACTCGGTAATTGTCGGTCACGAAGGCGCCGAGTGAATTCTCAAAGATGCGGCTGGTGACCTGGGTCGGCGTCACGCCGAACGAGCTGGCGATGCCGTTGATGAAATTGGGAGTGGTGCTGAAGGTGATGGTGCCTGCGGTTTGCGAGAAGCTGTCGCTGATGAAGCGGCGGAACTCGCCGCCGGTTTTGATGATGTGTTTGCCGTGAGTCCAGGAGAGTGTGTCGGAGAGGATGCCGGTGGTGTCGAAGCGTCCCTGGGGAAAGGCCGAGGGACCGCCGAAGTTGAGGCCGATATCCTGGACGGTCATTTGGGGCAGCGCCTGGTTATAGGTGACGCCGTTCTGGATGCCGTAGGACTGGGGGTTCTCCGGGGTATTGGGGACGAAGGCGATGGCGATGCGGCTGAAGCCGAGGCGCGCCTCATTGACGAGGTTCGGGGAAAAGACGTGGACCTCGTTAATGGTGCCGATGGCGCGGTGGGCGGTGCGATGGTCGCCGAATCCGGGGACAGTGTTGCCCTGGAGGTTAGGCTCGGTGCGGGCATCCTGCTGCCAGGCGTAGTAGAGGTGGAGGCTATCCGCGGCAGAGAGGTTATGCAGGAGGTCGCCGGAGAACTGATCGATCTTGACCGGACCGGACGATGATCCCTGGAAAACGGTGCCGGTAGCGTTGTTGCCGGCGGGGACGAGGCTGATCAGTTGGGCGTAGGCGGGTCCGGCGGGGCTGGCGGCGAAGGACGCGCGCTGCGCGGGGCTGAGGACGTTGCCGTTGAAGAGAATTCCCTGAGACTGACGGAGACCTTCATAGCTGAGGAAGAAGAAGGTGTGGTTTTTCCAGACAGGGCCGGCGAAGTCGCCTCCGAAGTTATTGCGGATGAGCTGGTTCTGGCGGAGGGGCTTGCGGTTATAGAAATTGCGAGCGTCGAAGTAGTTGTTGCGGAGATAGTCGAAGGCTTCGCCGTGGAAGGCGTTGGTGCCGGAGCGGGTCGCCACGTTGACGATGGAGCCGGAGGCGTGACCGTACTCGGCGGAGTAGGTAGAGTTGGAAATGCGGAACTCGGCGGTGGTGTTGATGGAGGGCTGGAAGGTGATCTGATTCTGGGAGGCATCGTTGAGGTTGATGCCGTTGATCATGAAGTTAGCGGAGTCCTCGCGCTGGCCGGCGGTGTCGAAGGAATTGGCGCCTAGGAACTTGTTGAAATTCGCTGCAACACGGCGGATCTACTGGGGATTTGCTTTGCTGCAGAGTTGAAATCTGTCTGAATGGTGCGTTGGGTCAGTGTTCAACGGGGTTTGTGGGCATCGGGGAGGTGCCCGAGGCCC
>DATAWS010000003.1:0-55263 GCA_036267095.1 Acidobacteriaceae bacterium | reverse complement strand
GTCCGGCCGTTGCCGAGATCCTCAAAGAGAGCCACGTCGTACGCACCGTCTACAGCCTCATGTTCTATCCCTAATTCTGCAGGATCAATCTTGTTTCCCTTCGAGTCCGAAAAGTACATCAAGGAAACGATCTTCTCGTGCGGAACAATCTCGTGGTATTCAACCGCATTCCAGAACTCCTGCCCATCCGGAGCCTTCATGCAGCAGAGAAGTTTTCCTCCGACGCGAAAATCCATCTGACAAACCGGCGCAGTAAAGCCCTTGGGTCCCCACCACTGCATGATGTACTTCGGGTCTGTCCACGCTTTCCAAACCAACTCGCGTGGAGCATCAAAAACTCTTGTGACAACCATCCGCTCAGTTTCGTTAGCCGTGCCTTCTGTCATCTCTGCCCCCCTCTTTCTTCATTTGATTTACAACTACATCCAGTTTGTCGAAGCTCTCTTCCCAGAATCGGCGATAGCTAATCGCCCAGTCGCTGACTGTCTTGATAGTCTCTGGCTTGAGCGTGCACACACTCTCTCGTCCACGCTTCGTCTTGATCACAATCCGCGCCCGCACCAGGCAGGCAATATGTTTTGAAATCATCTGCTGTGAGAGTGCGAACGGTTCCGTCAATCCATGCACAGTCGCAGGGCCATGTGAAAGCCGTTCGAGCATCGCTCGCCGGGTTGGATCCGACAAAGCCGCGAATGTTGTATCCAGATGATCCACAACCATATGGTTGTATATCGCCTGGCCAATGTCAAGTGTGAATTTTGCCATTCCTGATTTCTGTTCCCTGATCCCTGACACCTGCGCTGATTGATACTCTGCGCGAGAGGGGTCAGCTGGCAGGGCTATTGGCGCTGGCATTAGAGGCAGGAGGAATGCGGATTGTCTCTGGAACCTTCTCGGTGTCTCACCGCCCGGTTGGGCAAGTGATCTTTGCCGGACGACTCGCCAGGACCTGCGCGGTGAGGTAAATCGCCGAATCACGGCAGGCCAGGCGAAGTCGTGCCCTGGTGCCGAATCAGGGACAATTCTCTGACGAATTTAGAAACTGGCCGCTAGTTTTGAGAATCGGGCGCAGGCGCGGGGAGAGCGACGCCGGGCGCCTTGTGGGCATGGGGCGCGATGCGGGCGCGCCCCTTCCTGTTCGTATGCGAAGCGCGGCCCGGGTGTCCGATCGGCGCGGGCGTGGAGGCCGGCGCGGCGGGATGAACGGCAGACGCCGCTCCCACACCCTGGGAAGGCAGGGTGAGAACGGGTGGCCCGCCGAAAGGCGCTGCGTGCAGCCGGTGCGAATGGGTCACAGATCCGGCGACAACGATGCCGGCTATGAGACAGGCCGAGAGACAGTACAGCGCCGGACCGGTCGCGCGCCAGATGTGGCGCAGACGAAAGAAAAGTGGAGATCCCAGCGGAGCAACGTCCCTCTTCATCCGCTCGGCGGCGAGCCGCGTGAGGATGCGCCCCTGGAAATCTCGGGCGGGATCGGCTGTTCCCAAGCGGCGCAGCGCGGCGTCGATGACGGCCTGGGCGCGGGCATCGGATTCAGGATTCATCGCGCGATTCCTTCTTTCTCGAGCAGGACCGCCAGTTCCCGGCGGGCGCGGAAGATACGGGAGCGAATGGACGACTCCGTGGTGCCGAGGGCCGCGGCAATTTCGGCAGTAGTCAGCTCTTCGACGGCGGAGAGCAGCAGGGCTTCGCGCTCGCGGCTGGGAAGACGGTCGACGACCGCCAGGATGCGGGCCTGCTCCTGCGACGAGATCACGGTGGCTTCGGCCGGCCGGTCGCCGGAGGGCAGCGTGCGGGCGTGGTCGGCGACGTCTTCGCCCTCCGGGCGGGTTTTCGCGCGGCGCTTCTTGTCGAGCACGATGTTCCAGACGATGCGAACCAGCCATACGCGGTAATCGCGAATCTCGCCGAGGCGCGACTCGTGTTTCAGCACCCGCAGGAAGGTCTCCTGAACGGCGTCTTCGGCTTCGGCGGCGTTCCGGGTTACGGAAAAGGCCACGCGATAGAGCGCGGTTGAGTATTCAGCCACCAACTGAGCAATCGTCTGGCTCGAGTCCACGGTTCTCGCAAGAGCAGGCGCGGTCCAGGAGGCGAGCTGGCCTTCAAAGCAACTCATCCTTCCTCATTTCCAGCGATTCTCTGCGCGGGTTTCGAGGCCCGGCGCAGGGAAGAATCCATACGTCTGCTCTAAAGACGGAGGATACCGCGTTTTCGCTCTGAAGAAGGAAGCCTGGGACAGCGGGGCCAGGTCTGGGCCGGTGGCGGAGGATGCCGCCATCAGGGCATTCTGGAAAGAACGTGCAACGGCAACGGTGGTTCGAGATACACGATCAGCCGTGGTTCCCTGGCTTCCTGCGCGACGAGGTGACGGCGGCGCTGGAAGCGATGTGGGCGTCGAATCGCACCTACCATCCGATCGCAGAGCGGCTGCGGGACGCTCTGGCGCAGGCTGGCGCGGAGCGGGTGGTCGATCTGTGCTCGGGCGGTGGCGGCCCGTGGCCGGTACTCTACGACGCGGTCGCCGACGGACGGCCGCTCGAAGTCCGCCTCACGGACATGTATCCCAATACGCCTGCCATGCTGCGCGCGATGGGAGGCAACGGCGAGATCACGGCGAGAACTGTGCCGGTGGATGCGCAGCATGTACCCGAGTTCCTGGATGGCTTCCGGACCATTTTTTCGTCGTTCCACCACTTCGATCCCAAGGCGGCGCGGGCGATCCTGGCGGACGCGTTCGAGCGGCGCGAGGGGATTGCGGTGTTCGAGGGCGCGCGGCGCAATGCATGGACGCTGGTGGCGACGACCGCGGTTCCCCTGCTGGCATTTCGGAATGCGCTGACGGCGCGGCGCGCGCGCGGGAGGCGCATTTTCTGGAGCTGCGTGATCCCGGTGGTTCCGGCGATCCTGTGGATCGACGGGGTGCTGTCGTGTTTGCGCAGCTACTCGCTCGAGGACCTGCACGAGCTGACAGAGGGATTGTCGGCTCCGGATTATGGGTGGGAGATCGGGGACCAGCAGGGCGGTCCGGTGGCGATCCGGTACTTGATCGGGACGCCGCGGTGCGGGAAGAACAGCGTTTAGAGTTTAGGGATTGCCGGCAGAGCAAAAGCGAAAATGTCGCTGCCGGCCGCGATCGCGATGTACTGGCGTCCGTGGACCGCGTAGGTCATGGGCGACGCGTGGATGAGCTGGCCCACGCTGAATTGCCACAGAGTCTTTCCGGTGGCGGCGCCGGCGATGACGAAGTTCTGGTCGTCGTCTCCATAAGCGATGAGGCCTGAGGCGGTGGAGAGAAGGCCGCTCCAGCCTTTGAATTTGCCGGGAAGCGTGTTGCGCCAGGCGAAGCTGAGCGTGTCGAGGGAGAAGGCGTTGATCTGCTGGCGGCGCGGCGTGCCGGTGTGCCACGTGCCGGTGGAGTACCAGTTGTGGCCCGGCTCCCAGGGCTCGGTCTGTGCGCGGAAGAGCGCGCAGGCGTCGAGCGAGCGGAAATAGAAGAGGCGCGTGCCGGGATCGTAGCTGGGGGCGTACCAGTTCGTGGCGCCACCGTCCGCGGGGCAGACTTCAACGCCTTTCTCGTCGGGGATGAGTCCGGCGGTGATGGGGCGGCCCGCAGCATCGATGCCTTTGGCCCAGTTCAGCAGGCCGGCGAATTGCTTCGCGAACAGAAATTGCCCGCTGGTGCGATCGAGAACATAGAGGAAGCCGTTGCGATTGGCGGTGATGACCAGCTTGCGGGGGCGGCCCTGGAAGCGGGCGTCGACGAGGACCGGGGTCTGGACGGCGTCGTAGTCGTAGAGGTTGTGCGGGGAGAACTGGAAATACCACTTCAGCCGGCCGGTGTCGGGATCGAGCGCGACCAGCGAGCTGGTGTAGAGGTCGTCGCCGGGGCGCTTGCTGCCGTCGTAGTCGGGGGAAGGATTGCCGGTGCCCCAATAAAGGGTATTGAGAATGGGATCGTAGGTGCCTGGCATCCAGGTAGCGCCTCCGCCGTGCTGGACCATGTCGCCGGGCCAGCTCTCGTTGCCCTTTTCGCCGGGACCAGGAATGGTCCAGAAGCGCCACTTCTCTTTGCCGGTCTGCGCGTCGTAGGCCGCGATGAAGCCGCGGACGCCTTCGTCGCCGCCACAGCTGCCGACGATGACGCTGTTCTTCACGATCAGGGGTGCGCTGGTCGCTCCATCGTTGGGGTTGTCGGCGGGAGCATAAGCGACGTCCCACAGCAGATTGCCGGAGCGCGCGTCGAGCGCGAGCAGGTGGGCGTTGTCGGTTTCCAGATAGACGCGGTCGCCGAGTATGGCAACACCGCGGTTGTGGTGCATGGCGGCGTCGTCGATGAGGCCCGAGCTGACGGCGCGGGCGTGATGCCAGAGGAGCTTGCCGGTTTGGGCGTCGAGCGCGTACGCGTCGTTGGCGCTGGTAACGAACATGATGCCCGCGTCGACGACCGGGGTCACTTCGAGCGGGCTGACGGTATGGGGACGGAAGACCCATTGCGCGGCCAGGCGATGGACATTGGCAGGCCTGATCTGGGTGAGGCTGGAGAAGCGGCGCCCGGTCGTGTCGCCGTTGTACGAGGTCCAGTTGTCGCGAAGAAGTGCAGGGGTGAGGTCGGCCTGGTTGACGTGGAGGATGCCGGCCGGGATCACAGGAGGCTGCGGCTTCTCCGGGGCGGGACCTTCGAGGGTGTGGAGGTAGTGGACGATCGCGCGTAGGTTCTCGTCGCCCAGCTGGGCGAAGGGCGGCATGCCGGAATCGGTGCCGTTGCGGAGGATGTCGAGGAGCTGGGCGTCGGAGCGGGTGATGACACTGAGCTGGGTAGCGAGAGAGGCGGCCTTGTCGCCGCCGCGAGCGTCGGCGCCATGGCAGCCGGCGCAGAACTGCAGGTAGCGGCGCTGGCCAGGATTCGCAGGAGACGGGGTCTGGGCAGGATTGAGGGCAGGCGATGGGCTGAGCGTTTGGGAGTGGGCTGTCAGGACGGCTGCAAGGACGATCAGCGCGAGCGTCCTCGGGAGAAGGCGCAGGAAAAAGAGAAACCAACCCCCTGGCGGGACCGTCTCAGAAGTGGTGCCGGTTTGCTGCCGTTGGCAGCCCCGGGACGGGATCGTGGTCGGCGTCGAATGGGGGCTCATATGCGTGCCTGGTGGGTGATGGGTGTTGTGGTTGTCGGTTGCGCCACTGCCGGCGCTCAGGTTCCAGCCCAGCCGCCCAGCGCGGATGGCAGCATCCGAACCCGCATTCAGGGGATCGAGGTTCCGCCCGTTCCTGGAGCCCCGTTCACCGCCAAAGTGGTGGTGGAATGGGACCACCCGCTGATCGGCGGCGGGACGGTCGCGCGGACCTATTGGACGATGGTAGCGCGGGACCCGCAAGGCCGCGTGCACCGCGAGATTCGTGGGTTTGTGCCGGCCGACTCGACGACGGAGCCGGGGCCGCTGGAATTGACGCAGGCGGCCAGGATGTTGGCGAGGGTGTGGAGCATCTTCCGCGAAAGCTCGGGGGTGGTTCGGGCATCGACGAAGCCGGTGGAGACGCTGGCGAGCCGGGCGGCGATAGCCATTCCCGCAGCGGCGTCGGAGACGTGCGTGGCGTCGGTAGCGTTGCCGGCGAGAGCGTAGGCCGCAGCCACGGTGGTGACTTCATTCACAAAGACGAAGGGCTGAGCCTGCGTGAAGCTGCCGCTGGCCGGGCATGCGCCCAGCGAGGCCATCAGGCCGATGGCGTCGTTGAGGCCGCTGCGTCCGCTGTTGCCGCCGCGTACAAGGAGATAGACGGGGCGGCCGGCGGTGCAGGTGTAGTCGCCGGCGATGGAGAATCCGCCGAACTCGCCGGTGACGACGTAGTGGCCGATGGAGTCGGCGGGATGGCCGGCGGCCGCAGTGAGCAGCGAGAGGGAAGGCTGGCCCGAGCCGGCTGCGGCGGCTTCGAGGACGTAAACCCGCGCGCCGACGATGGCGCGGTCACGACCGCCGTTGACCACTCCCTGGACGGGAGGCTCAAGCGCTGCGCCCAGACCCGCGGGCTCGCCGCCAGTGGACGGTCCGAGGCCCGGAGGCACGGGCAGGACGCTTCCGGAACCGCCCGATCCCCCAGAGCCGCCGGAGCCGCCGGAACCGCCGTTGCCGCCTGAGGTCCCGCCAGAAGTCCCACCTGAGGTCCCGCCGGAAGTGCCGCCCGAGGTGGTTCCGCCTGAAGTCGTTCCGCCAGAGGTAGTGCCGCTGCCGATTCCACCCGAACCGCCGGAGCCGATGCCTCCGCTGGTGATGCCGCCGGATTCACCGGCGACCGTGCGATGTCCGCCGCAGCCCGTGGCGGCGAGGCCCAGCACCACTGCAGCGGAGAGTAGACAAAGAGCAGCGCACATTGGGGGGCCTCGTCATTTTCTTAGACTGCGCAGCCCCCACGCTGGACCCCGGAATCGCCCAACGGGGTTCACTTCGTAAGGCTGAGCAGCTGCGGCTACAGATCCTAAAATAGGACCAATCCTGTCGTATATTGCGGTTGGGGAAGACGACAAGTTCTTCATCTTCTGAGCTTTCTTCCCCGGAACCCAGTCCTTGCGGGGGAGATGGCCGCGGACGGATCCTGCCAGGACCGCGATCGTTCCAGGCTGGTCAGCCAGGGTGGGTCCGGGCAAGGAGGTGTGATGGCGGTCACCGTCGGACCAAATTGGTCCGGGTTTAAATCGGACTAACGAGGTCGGATATGGCCGGAAGCGGCGTGCATGGCGGTTGGGGAATGCTGCAGCGGAAACGGAGCCGGATTTGCTCCTGGGCAGCGGGTAAAGGAGCACGCAGGCCGGTCGCGGCATCGGCGCGGAGCCGCTTTTACATCGGACGAAGCGCGCAGGTGCTGTTACTGCTGGCGGCGATTTGTCTTGCCGGGTTGTGCAGGGGACAGGCGCAGCAGACGACGGCGGTGAGCGGCACGGTGGCGGATGTTTCCGGGGCCGTGATTCCCGGCGCGACGGTGGCGGCGCAGCAGGCGGGGCGCGGCGCGGCGGGCGAGTTGAAGGCCACGGCGGATGGAGCGGGCGCGTTCCGCTTTGCAGCGCTCACGCCGGGCGCGTATGTGCTGCGGGCTTGTGCGCCGGGGTTTTCGCCGGCAGAACAGATGGTAACGGTGGGGACGCAGACGCTGTCGGTGACCCTCACGCTGGCGGTGGGAAAGCTGAGCCAGACAGTAGCGGTGAGCGCGACGGCCGATGCACTGGCGACAACGGATACCTCGACCGGCGGCCTCCTGGACGCAAAGGCGATGCAGACCGTTCCGCTCAATGGACGGGGCTTTACAGACGCGCTGGCAGTCGAGCCGGGCGTGGCTCCGTCGAGTTCAGCGCAGCCCAACGGGATTGTGATGAGCGGCGTGGCGAGCACTCCTCCTTCCGGCGAACTGGACGCCGGAACGCTGTCGATCGGTGGACAGCGGGAGACGGCCAACAGTTTCCGCGTCAATGGAGCCGACGCACAGGAAGACGTGAGCATGGGCGTGGCGATCGTGCCGGTGCTCGACTCGATCGCGGAGCTGAATGTGCTGACCGGGGACGATGCTCCGGAGTACGGGACGGCGAGCGGGGGACAGATTGCCGTGGTGACGAAGAGCGGGACGGACGCGTGGCACGGGTCGGCATTTGAATACCTGCGGAACACGAATCTCGATGCGCGGAATTATTTCTCGTCACAGCGGGCGGGCTTTCACCAGAACCAGTTTGGGGCAACAATGGGCGGGCCGTTTCTGGGGCGTTTGGGGAAGCGAAAGCAGCTGTTCTTCTTTGCCGATTACCAGGGAACGAGGGTAGCGGAAGGAATCGACACCGGCCTGATCTCAGTGCCGACGGCAGCGGAACGGGGCGGTGATTTTTCCCGGATGACGAGTTCGCTGACGGGCGCCGTCAGCGGGCCGTATCTGGCGGGGCTGCTCACGCAGAAGCTGGGCTACGCCGTGACCCAGGGCGAGCCGTACTACGCCGCGGGGTGCACCAGCGCCGCGCAGTGCGTTTTTCCAGGAGCGAAGATTCCAGCGACCGCCTGGTCGACGGCGGCGCAGCATTTGCTGGCGTCGGTGCCTCTCGCGAATCAGGGCGCAGGCACATTTTCGACGTCGGCGGCCGAGGAGTCGATCCGCGATGACAAAGGATCGGTGCGGATGGACTGGAATTCGCGCATCGGTTCGGTGAGTGGGTACTACTTCCTGGATGACTACAACGTGGACAATCCCTACCCGACGGGCGAGGGCGGCGCGAGCGTCCCCGGATTCGACGCTTTGAATTTTGGGCGGGCGCAGTTGCTGGGGCTAAGCGACACCAAAACCTTTGGCGCGAATACGGTGAATCTGGCGCGCGTGAGTTACATGCGCAACGCCGCGAACGTGGGCGTACCGCGGGGGGGCGTGGGGCCGACCGTGGCGTCGCAGGGATTCCACGGGATTGTCCCCCTCGATCCGAAGACCGAGGGAGTCGAGAACACCATCTTCAACGACTTCACCATGGGCGTGGATGTGACCGCGCTGTTCCAGGCGGAGAACATCGTCGAAGCGAGCGACGATTTTTCCCGCGTGATGGGAAAGCACAGCCTGAAGTTCGGCGTGGATGTCCACGGCGACCAGATCAGCAACCATCCCAATGTGTATTTCAACGGGAGCTTCGCCTTCACCGGGAACGAGACGGGCCTGGACTTCGCCGATTTTCTGCTGGGCGTGGATTCGAACTACACCCAGGGCGATGGACAGCACTTCTACAACCGGAATCTGCTGACCGGGCTGTACGCGCAGGATTCGTGGCAGCTGCGGCCGGGCTTGACGCTGAACTACGGCCTGCGCTGGGACCGGCTGCCCTTCTGGCAGGAGAAGTACAACCAGCTGCAGACGGTGGTTCCGGGGGAACAGAGCGTGGTCTTCCCGAATGCGCCGCAGGGGATCGTATTTCCCGGCGATCCGGGCGTTCCGGACACGCTGGCGGCGACCAAAGAAACGGACTTTGGGCCGCGCGCAGGGCTGGCCTGGGCGCCGCACCTGCCTGGATTCCTCGGCGGCGCCGGGAAAACGAGTGTGCGCGCCAGCTGGGGCATGTTCTATACCCCGGTGGAGGGACTGTCCCCGGCGGTGATGAGTGGAAATCCACCGCATGGTTACACCTACACGAGCGCCGTGCCCACGCTGTTCGACTCGCCATGGACCGCCGCCGCCGATGGGACCAGCCTTGACGCGAATGGGCAGCCGCGCTTTCCCCTGGCGAACGTTCCCTTCGGGGCGAGCCGGAAGAACCCGGTGACCAGCGTGGACTGGGCTGAGTTCGAGCCCTTCACGGGTATCCCGGCCGTGGCTCCGGGGAACGTGACGCCCTACGCGGAGGATTATTTGTTCAGCGTGGAGCAGGAGCTGGGTCGGGGAACGGTGCTCGACGTGAGCTACGCCGGAACCCAGGCCCATCATCTGCTGACGCTCGAGGAGGCGAATCCGGGCGATCCTTCGATTTGCCTCGGCCTGAGCCAGTTGAGTGAGGTGGCTCCAGGGTCGGCGACCTGCGGACCGTTGGGCGAGAGCGGAACGTATACGCGCGCCAATGGGCAGGTCGTCCAGGGGACGCGGACGCGGTTTTCGCCGGCCTTTGGCAGCGTGACCTGGCAGAAGACGATTGGCAACTCGCACGACAACGCGTTGGAGGTGAGCCTGAAGCGCGATGCCGGGCCGCTGGGATTTTCGCTGGCCTACACGTGGAGTCAGTCGATCGATCAGGGCTCGAGCCTGGCCGACCCAGTGGACCCGGTCGATCCGGGAGCCAGCCGCGGGCTGTCGGCTTTCGACCTGACCCAGAACTTTGTGGCGAATTATCACTGGCGGCTGCCCGAGCTGCGGGCGAATGGGCGCGCAGCTCAGACGCTGACCGCGGGATGGCAAGTCTTCGGCCTGACGCGGCTGACGACCGGCTTCCCGGTGACGCTGGTGAACGACAACGACACGTCGCTGCTGGGCACACAGCCGAACGGGGTCAACACCGTGGGCGCCGACGAGCTGGCGTTTACGCCGGGTCCTCTGCGGCTCACGGGCCGGCCGACCGCAGGACCAGGGTTCAACACTTCCTTATTCAGCCTTCCGGCGCTGGGCGATTTTGGGAACGCGCGGCGGCGGTTCTTCCACGGGCCCGGGTCGGACGACACCGACCTGGGGCTGGAGAAGCGGACCACGCTGCTCGATGGGAAGGAACTGGAACTGCGGGCGGAGGCCTTCAACGTGTTCAACCACGCGCAGTTCTTCGGGCCGGCGTCGGTGGAAGGGAATGTGGGAAGCGCGACCTTCGGGCAGATAGTGTCAGCGGCGCCGCCGCGGCTGATGCAGGTGAGTGCGCGGTTCCGGTGGTAAAGGAGCCGGCCCGACGGGCGGACGCTTCGCGCCCGGGTTCGGCTTGGGCTAAACCTTCTCCGTCCAAATTCCGATTCTCGCCCCGCCCGCGATTCCCGCATCCGGGCGCGGGGGTGCTGCGTCCTATCTGGCATGAGTGAGAGAAAACTTGCGATGCGCAGGCTGGGGCAATCCGGGCCTGAGGTTTCGGCGATCGTGCTGGGCTGCATGGGCATGTCCGGCATGTATGGGCAAGCCGACGAGAAGGAGTCAGTCGCGACGATCCACGCGGCGATCGACGCGGGCATCAATCTGCTGGATACCGGCGATTTTTACGGCATGGGACACAACGAGATGCTGATCGGGCGCGCTCTCCGCGAGATGGGCAGCGGGACCCGGGACCGCGTGCTGCTGTCAGTCAAGTTCGGGGCCCAGCGCGGGCCGGATGGAGCGTGGCTCGGGTACGACGCGCGGCCGGCCGCGGTGAAGACTGCGCTGGCGTACACCCTGACCCGGCTGGGTGTGGACCATATCGATATTTACCGGCCGGCACGGCTGGATCCGGCAGTGCCGATTGAAGAGACGGTGGGCGCGATTGGGGAGCTGATCGAAAAGGGTTATGTGCGTTATGTGGGACTGTCGGAGGTCGGCGCGGAAACAGCGCGGCGGGCGGCCGCGGCGCATGCGGTCAGCGATCTGCAGATTGAGTATTCGCTCATCAGCCGGGGGCCGGAGAAGGATATCTTCCCGGCGCTGCGGGCGCTGGGCATCGGGGTGACGGCCTATGGCGTCCTGTCGCGCGGGCTGCTGAGCAGGTCCAGGCCACAGCAGCAGGGAGATCTGCGCGGACGGCTGCCACGCTTCAGCGGGACAAATTACCAGAAGAATCAGAAGCTGCTGGCCGCATTCGAGGAGTTTGCCGCAGGCCAGGGAGCCACTCCGGCGCAGATAGCGATGGCCTATGTGCTGGCGAAGGAACCGCTGGCGGTTCCGGTGATGGGCGCGCGCACGCGGCGGCAACTCGACGAGGCGCTGCGGGGGGCTGCGATTCGGCTGAGTCCCGAGGATGTGCAGGAGCTGGAGAAGCGGGTTCCCTGGGAGCAGGTGGCTGGAAGCCGGTACGACGAGCACCAGATGCGCGTTCTGGACAGCGAACGAGCCTAAGCCGGTAGCGAAGGGCAAGCCGAAATCCGGCCCACCGCGCCGAACCGGCCGGTTCACCCGATGAAACAACCGGGAGGTTACCCGCGTGTATATGGCCCGGGAGCATAATGTCTGTAGGCGCGAGCCGGTGCCTGTCCTGCCGTGAATTTGCCCAATTCCATTACGATGGGCCGCATTTTCTGCGTCCCGGTGCTCATCTGGATGCTGTCGCCCTATTTTCCGCGCGGCAGCTGGCACGGCGAGCAGGAAGTGATCGCCAGCCTGTTCTTCATCATCGTGTCGATCTCGGACGGCATCGACGGCTACCTGGCGCGGCATCGAGGACAGATCACCACCATGGGAATGCTGCTCGATCCCATCGCGGACAAGCTGCTCATCACCTCGGCGTACGTATGCCTGGTGGAGTTCAACCCGCATGTGGTGAAGGCCTGGATCGTGGTGGTCGTGGTGGGGCGCGAGTTTCTGGTCAGCGGCCTGCGATCGATCGCGTCGACGGAAGGCTTCACCATCGAAGCCAGCGATGTGGGCAAGCTGAAGACGGTGATCCAGATCGTCTCGGTGGTGGCGGCGATTCTGGATCATGCGTGGTACGCGTGGCATTGGGGATGGTTCACGATCCAGGTGGATTGGTTCGCGGTGGTGGGTATTTATTATGTTGCGGCGGTCTCGGTGATCTCCGCGGTCGATTACTTCTGGGCCTTCTGGCGCAGGATCGACAAGGCCACGGCCACGCGGCGCTCGCGGGACAATGAGTTTGTGTTGAGCCGGCGGAAGAAGGACAGCACCGCGCCGGCAGGGCATGCGGGATAAGGCAGGAACCGCCCGGAACCCGGAGCCAGAGCAGCGGTTTAGCCGGCAACCAGCGGAAAAATCAGCAAGCGGCCAGCAGCGCGCAGTCGAAAAATGAGAGAGGATCGCGAATCCCGGGTGACAAAAACTTAGAGCGTCCTTCGGAATGGCGGAATCATCCAAAGGCACAGGAGCCGCAATGGACCATCCCAGGAATCCCCAGACGAATGGGAACGTCGCTACGGAATCGGAAGCCGAAACTACCAACCACAATCAGAACGAACCAGCGCAGGGCGAGGCGAACGGGCACCAGCCATTGCTCGGGCGGTTCTCGCGGCGCGCGTTCATTGCCCAGCTGGGTGCGGCGGGGGTCGTCGCAAGCACCACCTCGCTGGCGCATGCAGCGCAGACGGACACCGCCGAGGAAACCGCAGCGCACGTGCCCGGCGCGGTTGCCGTCACGCTCAGCGTGAACGGCGAAGAGCATCGCCTGATGCTCGATCCGCGAACCACGCTGCTGGATACCGTGCGCGATCATCTGCAACTCTTCGGAACCAAGAAGGGGTGCGACCACGGGCAGTGCGGCGCGTGCACCGTGCACGTGAACGGGCGGCGCGTGAACTCGTGCCTGAGCTTCGCGGTCATGCACGAGGGCGACAAGATCACCACCATCGAGGGCCTGGCGCAGAACGGGCAGCTGAGTCCGGTGCAGCAGGCGTTTCTTGAGCATGACGGCTTCCAGTGCGGGTACTGCACGCCAGGCCAGATCATGTCGGCAACCGCGCTGCTGCGCGAACCGATTGGGCCGTCCGATGACGACGTGCGCGTGGCCATGAGCGGAAATATCTGCCGCTGCGGCGCGTACACGAACATCGTGGCCGCGGTCCAGCAGGCCCGAAAAACCAGCGAGTCGGCCAGTTAGCCATTCAGCAGGAGACCAGTCAAAGCAGAAAGCCAGCAGGAGAAGCCAATGCAGGCATTTCGATACAGTCAGGCGCGAACCGTAGACGGCGCGCTGCGGACCGGTGGAGCGGCGGCGGCGTTTTTGGCGGGCGGCACCACGCTCATCGATCTGATGAAGCTCGACGTGATGACCCCGCAAACGGTGGTCGACATCAACAGCCTGCCGCTCGATCAGGTGGAATCGCAGCCCGGCGGCGGCGTGCGCATCGGCGCGATGGTGCGCAACAGCGATCTCGCGAATCATCCGACCATCAAAGCGAAATATGCGGTGTTATCGGAGGCGCTGCTGTCGGGAGCTTCGCCGCAGCTGCGCAACATGGCGACCACCGGCGGCAATCTGCTGCAGCGGACGCGGTGCTACTACTTCCGCGACGTGAACTACGCATGCAACAAGCGCCAGCCGGGATCGGGATGCGCGGCGCTGGGTGGATACAACCGCATCCATGCGGTGCTGGGCGGCTCGGATCACTGTGTCGCGGTGCATCCGTCGGACATGGCGGTGGCGATGATGGCGCTGGAGGCGACGGTCCACACCTCGGGACCGAAAGGCCAGCGGGCGATCGCCCTGCATGAGTTTTATCTGCTGCCTGGAGATACTCCGCAGAAAGAGAACGTGCTCGAGCCGGGCGAGCTGATCACGCATGTGACGCTGCCCGCGGCGGCCGAGGGAACGCGGTCGTACTACATCAAGCTGCGCGACCGGCAGCAATATGAGTTCGCGCTGGCTTCGGCCGCGGTGGTGGTGAAGGCGAAGGGACGCCATATCGAGCATGCGCGCGTGGCGCTGGGCGGCGTGGCCACAAAGCCGTGGCGTTCGATGGAGGCCGAGAAGGTGCTGGAAGGAAAGACGGCTGCCACGGCGACCTTCGAGCGGGCGGCGGAAGCCGCGCTGGCCGGCGCGAAGCCGCTCGAATACAACGGATTCAAAATTGAGCTGGCGAAGAAGGCAATCGTACGCGCGCTGGAGACGGTGACCGCATAAAGGAGTTGAGTGAGATGAGCACATCGATCATTGGCGCGTCGGTGACGCGGGTGGATGGACCGCTGAAGGTTTCGGGGAAGGCCGCGTATGCGCTCGATCATCCGCTGGACAATGTGGCGTGGGGCGCGCCGGTGGCCAGCACGGTGGGCAAAGCGAAGATCGTCCGCATGGACACGAGCGCCGCCGAGCGGATGCCGGGAGTGCTGGCAGTGCTGCATCACGGCAATACCGAGCCGCTCTTCCGGCCGGCCGGGCAGTGGGAGCACAGCCGCGCCAGCGAGGCCCGCCCGCCCTTCGAAGACGACAACGTTTACTACTACGGCCAATATGTAGCGTTGGTTGTGGCAAATACATTCGAGCAGGCGCAGGAAGCAGCCAGGCGAGTCAAAATCGAGTACGACGCGCAGAAGCCGTCGATTTCCTTCGACGACGGGCCGGTGCCGCAGAAGCCGCGGGTCCACTACGCGCGCGGGAACGCGGCCGATGCGTTCGCGAGCGCGCCGGTAAAAATCGACGAGACCTACGAACTCCCGGCTGAGACCCACAACCCCATGGAGATGCACGCCACCATCGCGGTCTGGGATGGCGACAAGGTCACGCTGTACGAGACAACACAGGGGGTGATGAACCACCAGCAGGTGATGTCGGAAATGCTGGGAATCCCCATCGACCGGATTCTGGTGATCTCTCCGTTTCAGGGATCGGGGTTTGGGGGAAAGCTGTTTCCATGGCCTCACTCGCTGCTGGCGGCAGTCGGCGCGCGCAAGGTCAATCGCCCGGTCAAGGTTCAGGTGTCGCGGGATCTGATGTTCACGACGGTGGGGCATCGCCCCATGACCCGGCAGCGGATGCGGCTGGGCGCGACCACAGACGGGAAGCTCGTGTCCGTCCAGCATGACGTGGTGCAGCCGACGTCGATGGTGGATACCTATATGGAAGCGTGCACCGGCGTGACCACAATGCTCTACGACTGCCAGAACCTGACGGCGCAGCAGACGCTGGTGGAGAGGAATCTGGGAACCCCGACACCGATGCGCGGCCCCGGCATCGTGCCCGGCCTCTATCCGCTGGAATCGGCGATGGACGAGCTGGCGGTGAAGCTGAACCTCGATCCGCTGGCGCTGCGTCTGAAGAATTACGCGGAGCAGGACGAGAGCTATTCGCCCCCGCGGCCCTTCTCCAGCAAGCGCCTGCGCGAGTGCTACCAGGCCGGCGCGGACAAGTGGGGCTGGTCGCAGCGCACGCCGCAGGTGGGTTCGATGAAGAAGGGCAGCGAGATCCTGGGCTGGGGCATGGCGACCGCAACCTGGCATGCGGGACGGGGCACGGCCACGGTGCGGGTGCGGCTGAACGCCGACGGAACCGCGCTGGCGAGCTGCGCGACCCAGGATATCGGGACCGGAACCTACACCATTTTTGCGCAAATCGTTTCCGAGAAGACCGGGATTCCCCTGGACAAGATTCAGGTGGCGCTGGGAAACAGCTCGCTGCCGCCCGGGCCGACCTCGGGCGGATCGACGGTCACGGCCACGGTGTCGCCGGCAGTGTCGCAGGCGACGCAGGGCGCCGTGCAGCGGGTGATCGCGGCTGCGCAGTCCATTCCCAATTCGCCTTTCCACCCGAACAATCTGCCGGCCGGCGATCCGCTGCAGCTGACGATGACGGCGGGGCGGATTCACGCGATGAACAAGCCGCCGGAGAGCGGAGTTCCGTTCGAGGAAATTCTGCGGGCCGGGAACCTGGCTGCGCTGGAGGACGAAGCGCGGACGGCGCCCGATCCGGAGGACGCGCACAAGTATTCGGCGCACTCCTTCGGCGCGCAGTTCATCGAGGTGACCTGGGATCCGGGCATTGCCCGGCTGCGGGTGAGCCGCGCGCTGACGGTCATCGATGCCGGCAAGATCATCAACCAGAAGACCGGGCGGAATCAGATCCTCGGCGCGGTGGTCATGGGTATCGGCATGGGCATATTCGAGGAGACGATTTATGATCCGCGCAATGCGAAGCCTCTCAACAACAATTTTGCGGATTACCTGGTGGCGACGAATGCGGACATTCCGGAGCTGGAGTGCATTTTCGTGGAGTATCCTGATCTCCATCTGAATGAATACGGCGCCCGCGGCATCGGAGAGATCGGGCTGGCGGGCGTGGCTCCGGCGCTGTGCATGGCGGTCTTTCACGCGACCGGAGTTCGGGTGCGGAAGCTGCCGGTGCGGATCGAGAATCTGATCCGACCGATGAACATCTAGGCCTTCCGCTGTCGATTGCATGCGGTACCCAGCTGGGCTGGCTATGTCGGAGTTGAAAAACATTCTCGAGCTGTGGAAGAGCGCGCAGGCAGCGGGAGACGCGGTGTGTCTGGCGACCGTTGTGGGCGTCCAGGGCTCGGCTTACCGGCGGCCGGGGGCGCGCATGCTGCTGACGTCGGCAGGACGGCGCGCGGGCACGGTAAGCGGCGGCTGCCTCGAAGCGGAGATCGCGAAGAAGGCGTGGTGGCTCACGGAGCAGGGACCTTCGGTGCAGCGCTACTCCAGCTTCTTCGACGATGACGGCGATCTTCCCTATGGCCTCGGCTGCGGCGGGACGGTGGTGGTTCTGCTGGAACGCGGCGCGGCGGCCGAGCAGCACCTGGATGCCTTGCGGAGCAGCGTCGAGGAGCGAACCGCGTCCGTGATTGTCACCAGCACGGATACAAATTCGCCCGGAACGGTGCTGGTTCTGGATGGGGTGGGGACACTGGTATACGGCCCCGATCCGGACGCGGACGTAATTGGGCTGGCGCGAGAGACGCTGGCGACGCGGCAGTCCCGGCATGCAGGCGGTTTCTTCGTGGAGTTTGTGGCGCCTCCACCTTCGCTGCTGATTTTCGGAGCGGGAGACGACGCGCAGCCGCTGGTAGCCTTTGCTGCGACGCTGGGCTGGCACGTGACGGTGGCGGATGGACGATCGCAGCTGGCGCGGGCAGAGCGATTTCCGCAGGCGGCGCGGGTGTGCGGGCTGCAGCCGGCACTTGCCGCGGCGGGCGCCGAGGATGCGGCCGTCCTGATGACGCACAGTTACGAGCAGGATGCGCTGATTTTGCGGGCGCTGCTGAGGCCGGAGCTGCTGGGTCGCGCGCTGCGGTATCTGGGCGTGCTCGGTCCGCGGCGGCGCACCGAGCGTCTGGTGGAAGAACTGGCGGAAGAGCTGGGGCTGACCGTGGAGGCCGCGATGGCGAGGCTGCATTCGCCGGTGGGTCTGGATCTGGGCGGCCACGCGCCGGCCACCATCGCGCTGTCGATCGCGGCGGAGCTGCAGGCGATCTTTGCCGGCCGGCCGGCGCTGAGTCTGCAGGGACAGCCGGTAATCGCGTGAGGCGAGCCCTGCTCCGCTCTTCTTTCTGACATGGATCCCCTTCGCGTACAGCGCGTCGCCGCAGTAGTGCTGGCGGCGGGCGCGTCCACCCGCCTGGGACAGGCGAAGCAAAGGGTGCGGGTCGGGGGCGAATCGCTGCTCCACCGGACCGTCCGCATGGCAGTGGAAGCGGGCTGCTCGCCGGTGGTCGCCGTGCTGGGCTTCGAAGCCGAGCGGATGCGGCCGGAGTTGGAGGGACTGGATGCCGTCGCCGCCCTGCATCCCGGGTGGGCGGAAGGGATGGGATCGAGTCTGCGCTGCGGGATCGAGGCGGTGAGCCGGATGGAGCCGCTTCCTGACGCGGTGCTGGTGCTGGTGTGCGATCAGCCGCGGCTGACGGTCAAGCATTTGCGGGCATTGCTGGAACGGCATCAGTCGGGCCGGGCCGGGGTCACGGCTTCGGCCTATGCGGGCAGGACGGGGGTGCCGGCGGTGTTCGCGCAGGCGCTCTTTGGGGAACTGCGGCGGCTGGAGGGGGACCGGGGCGCACGAGAGCTGATCCGGAGCCACGCAGGGCAGGCCAAGGGAATTCCCTGGCCCGAAGGTACGGTGGACCTGGATGTCCCGGAAGATTTGCGCCGCATAGACTAGCACCTCCTTAGGGAAAAGGAAGGGCTTTCAGGAATATATTCATACAATGAACTGATACTTCATATCGTGAAAGCGATTTCGGTTCCCGCTGCTCACGTCTGCCAAGATGCGCCGGAGTTCGGTTGCGAGTCGTTGATAGGGCGGACTAGGATACGGGGCAGTTCAAAGCAGTTTCCGCAAGAGCCCGATCGCTTAGAAGTCAAGCCATGTCCATCCCCGAGAAGCTGAAGTTCCCAACCGTTACCCAATCCAGCGTGCGGAGCGATTTTCTATGGCGTGGTATGCCTATTGCATCACCGAAAGAACCGCCTTCCCCGAACTGCTAAGGCATCGGAAACCGATTCCGATGGAAGCAGCCACCGGTATTCAGGGAAACCAAATCTTCCTTTATCCAGCCAGTGATCTAGCCGTAATCGTCAGCGAATATTCCTCATCTGAAACTCTCAATCATCAGGCCGGCCTGGAGCATGCGCGGGTCATTTCTGATTGCTTCAAGACATCAACAGTGCTGCCCTTCCGGTTTGGGACGGTATTTGCGGACGACGAAGCCCTCCGGCGGTCGATCCGGTCGAACCAGAGGCAGTTCATCACCAACATCGAGCGGCTGCGCGGCAAGGCCGAGATGCACCTGAAGGTGCTGCTCGACGATTGCTGCAAGGATCAGATCCGCAAGTATCTTCCCGAAGGCTCGGTGGGCAAGGCGTATCTCTCCAATTTGAGAGAGAGCGCGGCGCTGCAGCGCGAGCGGCAGACCAAGGCGCGGGCGGTCACGGTGCAAATGCACCGCATGTTCCTCCCCCTGGCCGAGGAAGTGACCTGCAAGCGGATCGATACCGGCAAGATGTTGCTGGATATCGCCCACCTCATCGACTCGTCGATGGTGGAGCGGTACCAGAACAAGTACTCGAGCGCCAGCGTGCTCATGAAGGACTGCCAGATGCAGTTGTCGGGACCATGGCCGCCGTATCACTTTGTGCATCGGCTGACCCACCATGGAACGGCGGCAACGGTGGCCAGCACGCCACGGCCTGCAGCGCATATCGCGGCGACGGCCTGAAACTCACCTGAACGACAAAAGAAAAGCCCCGGCGGACCCACGAACCACCGGGGCTTTTGCATGGAGGGCGACGGGGGCGGTGAACTGCTGATGCGCCGCCCCACGCGCCTCTGCCCCCTTAGACGGATGAGGGGCTCGGAAGGTTAAGCCGTAATTCTGTGGAATGTTGCGGACGGACCCGGGCGCAAAGCGGCTGCCGGCGTGCGCTATAGTTTCGATTGGCGCCGCGGTGCAGCAGCGCGCCTTCTGAATCGATATGACATCCTTCGTCTTTCTTTTTCCAGGACAGAACTCGCAGTACGCGGGGATGGGCCGAGACCTCGCGGAAAAATTTCCAGCGGCTCGACGAACCTTTGACGAGGCCGATGCAGCCCTGGGATTCTCGATTTCAAACCTGTGCTTCGATGGGCCGGAAGACCAGCTGAAGCTGACCGAGTATCAGCAGCCGGCGATCTGCACGGTGAGCGTGGCGGCGCTGCGGGTGCTGGCCGAATACGGCATTGCGCCGTCGCTGGTGGCCGGACATTCGCTGGGAGAATACGCGGCGAATGTAGCCGCCGGCTCGCTGGATTTCGCCGACGCAGTGCGGACCGTGCGGCAGCGGGGCAAGTTCATGCAGGAGGCCGTACCGGCGGGACAGGGCGCGATGGCCGCGGTGCTGGGGCTGAGCTCGGAGCAAACGGCTCGGGCCTGCGACGATGCCGCGGCGGAAACCCGGAACATTGTCTCGGCCGCGAACTTCAATTCGTCGGAGCAGACGGTGATTTCGGGCGAGGCGCCGGCGGTGGCCCGGGCGGCCGAGCTTTCGAAAGAGCGCGGCGCGAAGCGCGTGGTGATGCTGAACGTGAGCGCGCCCTTCCACTGCGCGCTGATGCAGCCGGCGCAGGACCGGCTGGCGGAGCTCCTCCGCGGCCTGACATTCCGGGACACGACGGTTCCCCTCTGCGTGAACGTGGACGCGCGGCTGGAAACGGATGGAGAGAAGCTGCGGGAAGCGCTCATCCGCCAGGTGACCGGCGCGGTGCGCTGGGTGGAGTCGATGCGATTGCTGATCGGTCAGGGGCCGAAGGCGTTTATCGAGGCAGGCCCGGGGAAGGTATTGAGTGGACTGATGCGGCAGATCGATCGCGGCCAGACCTGCGTGAACGTGGAGGATGGAGCGAGCCTGGAGAAGCTGTTAGCTCTTGGCCTCTAGCTCCTCTGCTGCGCTCAACCCCCCGCGAGCACATCCATCAAGGTCATGATTGGCGGAATCAGCGCGACCAACCACCACTGCGAGCCCTTTGCGGAGGCCAGGATGGCTGCGATGAGCGATATCGCCGCCACGATTGGAATCAGGACAAATATCACGTCGACGTTCGTGACAGGCGTGTGACCCCAAAGCCAGAGCAGCAGGATTCGCGGCGACACGGATCGTGCCGCTGCTGTTTGCAAGGTTGCTGTTCTTCTTCATCGCGCTCGATGCCAGCGAACGATCCTGCGCCAACCTCATGGCCCGGAGTACAGCTCGACGGGCGAGAACCCGATCGTCTTCGTCTTGTTGTCGACGCGGAGGAAGATCGGCGTTGGGCCGCCATTGATGTCCACGCCGATGACGACTCCGTTGCCGACGCGGTGAGCCACCGTGATCTTGTGACTCTTGATGACGCCATAGTCGCTGCCCGGGCCCCAGTCCTTTTGAAACTGGGCGAAGTTGTAGGGCTGGTACTGCTGCGCGTGCGCCTGCCAGTTGGGGTCGTTGTTCCAGATGCCGAAGGCCTTCTGGAAGTCGTTGCTCTCGACCGCGCTCATGAAGCTGTTGATGCGGTGGTCGGAGGGCCAGTGCCAGACCTGCCAGGGAAGCTCGAGGATCCAGAGCCACGTGCTGATGCCGGCGACGATCACAACGATGAGGGCAACGATGGAGAAGATCTGAATGCGGCGAGCGTGGCGCGCATTGAAAGCAGGAGCATCCAGCAGGGTCATTCCGCGAAACTCCTTAAATGTCTTTGAGACCCGAAAGAAAGGACAGAACTTTCCCCTCTATTGTGACACCGGAACGGAAAGATTAGTTTCCAGGGCGAGGACAACAGAAGAGCCGGGGACGGGCGCTCGCGTCAGAACCCCATGTCCGGCACCAGGCACAGAGCTGCCCATTTCTCCTCACAGGGAATAGTGGTTGCGGTCCTTGTCGGCTCGGCGTTCGATGGCCAGTTCGATGAGCCGGTCGATGAGCTTCGGATACGCGAGTCCCGTGGCCGCCCAAAGCCGTGGATACATGCTGATCGAGGTAAATCCCGGCAGTGTGTTGATCTCGTTGACGAAGATCCGCCCCGTCTTGCCCGGCTCCATGAGGAAATCGACGCGTGCGAGCCCGGCGCAGTCGCAGGCCTGAAAAGCGCGGATGGCCATCTCGCGCACTTCTTTCGATTGCTTTTTCGTGATCGGCGCGGGGACCCGGAGATCGCTGCCTTCGCTGAGGTATTTCGCCTCGTAATCGTAAAATTCTTTGGAGGGGACGACTTCGCCGACCACCGAGGCTTCAGGGGCGTCGTTGCCGAGGACGGCGACCTCCAGCTCGCGGGGTTTCTTTTTCCCGCCGATGGCCTGCTCGACGACGATCTTGCGATCGTACTGCGCGGCCAGCTCGATGGCGGGCCTAAGCTCGAGAGCGTTGTGGGCCTTCGTGATGCCGACCGAGGAGCCAAGGTTTGCAGGCTTCACGAAGACCGGATATTTGAGCGCCCCCTCAATGCGGGCGCGGACTTTCCTGGGAGACTTTTCCCAGTCGGCGCGGAGAAACGCAATCCATTTGGCGATCGGGAGTTTGGCCGACTGGAAAAGGCGGTGCATGGTGTCCTTGTCCATGCCCGTGGCCGATCCCAAAACTCCCGAACCAACGTAGGCCATGCCGGCCAGCTCGAAGAGGCCCTGGATGGTGCCGTCTTCCCCAAACGTTCCGTGCAGAACGGGGAAGATGACATCGACGGCGAGAACCTGTTCATTTGCGGCGTGGGTCAGGTCCTGCGCGGGCCGCTCAAAAGGGACCATGGCTTCCGACGGGACAGGCGGGACGAGGACCGATTCGCCGCGGCGGAGAATCGCCGCGGCCGAGGTGGCGTCGGGATCGCCGGCCCGGAGCCGCTTTTCAGATTTGTCCCCGCTCAGCAGCCGCTCCGCGTGGGCGGCCATGACCCAGCGGCCCTCTTTGGTGATGCCGATCGGGACCACTTCATATTTGGATCGATCGATGGCCTGGAGGACCGAGGCGGCCGAAAGGAGCGAGACTTCGTGCTCGCCGCTGCGCCCGCCAAAGAGGATGCCGATCCGGATCTTTTTCATGGGTCCTGTTTTCATGGGTCAGGGGCCATTGTAGAAGGTCGGCCACGGCCCGGCCGTGGAAGCCCTCTGAATGTCGATTTTTGGCGCCGAAGCGCGTGGCAAGGCCCCATTTATCTTGCGCAGAAGTGATTGGATTATTGCTGGTTATGCGATGATTGACCGCAGGACCCCAGGACGCAACGGAGTGAGCGCCAATCGCCGTCGCGTGAGCCAGGGAAGGCCGCGGCCGACAGAAGCGGACTGGGCAAAAAACTCGCGAATGGCTGTTGCATCGCGGGGCAAAGGTCTTTAATATGCGGCAATTGCGGGTATGAAAGCAGGCGTGACCGTGGCAAAAACAACAGCCACCAGGATAAGTCCCCCAAAATCAGTGAAAACGAACGGTTCCAGGACAGCGGCAATGTCTGGGCATGCGGGCGGGACTGCAGGTGGAAGTTCAAAAGCCGCGGTGAACGACGGCGTGGGACCTCCCCTGGTAAGCCGGCCGACTCCGGCTGCGGGTCCAGCGGTGGTGTCGACCCACTTTATCCGGTCGCGGATCGGGAAGATCTGCGTGGCCATCACCGGCGCGACACCCGCGGACATGATGCGCAATGCGGAGACCATCATCCGCGAGGACCATTTTGTGGAGTTCCGCCTGGATTATCTGGCGATTCCGGCAGCCATCATTCCCAGGCTAAAGCAGCTTTTGTATGAGCGCAGCGAGATCACTGCGATTGCCACCTGCCGCCGCGCCCAGACGGGCGGGAAATTCAAGGGCACAATTGCCGCCGAGCTCGACGTCCTGGAGAAAGCGGCGCAGGCCGGCTGCCACCTGATCGATGTGGAGCTGCAGACCGCCGAGCACACCAAGCCCGCGCAGATGAAGAAGCTGCGCTCGCACGGGGCGGCCCTGATCGTGAGTTATCACGATTTCGAGGGAACGAAAGATCTGGACAAGGTGTTCGAGCGGATCCGGGCGTTCAAGCCGGAGTTCGTGAAGATCGTTTCGACGGCGAAGACCCTGGCGGACAACGTAACCATGATGCGGTTCCTCGACCGGCGGCGCGATGAGGCGAACCTGATCGGCATTTCCATGGGCGAACAGGGAACGATCAGCCGGGTGCTGGGACTGCGGGCGGGCAGCGTCTTCACCTTTGCCTCGGCCCAGGCCGGCGAAGAGACGGGCTCAGGGCAGATCGACGCGCGAACGCTGCGCGAGACCTGGCGGATCGACCAGATCGACGCTTCGACGAAGGTGTACGGGGTGGCGGGGAATCCGGTGCGGCACTCGCTGTCCCCGCTGATGCACAACATGGCCTTCCGCCGCGAGACGGTGAATGGTGTATTCCTGCCTCTGCAAACCACGCGGTTGGCAGACCTGCTGACCCTGGTGCGGGAGGTTCCTCTGCATGGGCTGGCGGTGACCATGCCGTTCAAGAGCGACATCCTGAAGCATCTGGCCAAAACGGACGCGCTGTCGGAGAAGATCGGCGCGTGCAACACGGTGGTGCGGGCCCAGGATGGCAAGCTGTACGGGTTCAATACCGACGTGGCCGCGATCGTGCGTCCGCTGGAGCGGCGGCTGCCGCTGCATGGAGCAAAGATCCTGGTGCTGGGCGCGGGCGGCGCGGGACGGGCGGCGGTGTTCGGGCTGGCGGAGCGCGGGGCCGAGGTTTGGGTGTGGAACCGCACCGCGGACGAGGCCAGGAAGCTGGCGCGGCAGGCAAAGGCAAAAACCATCAAGCGAGAGCAGATCGCGAAGATGAATTTCGACGTGATCGTGAACGCGACGCCGGTGGGGATGAAAGGCGTGAAGCCGGCCAATCTGCTGGAGCCGAAGGAACTGAACACGCGGCTGGTGTTCGACCTGGTCTACAACCCGATCGATACGCCGCTGATCCGGATGGCGCGCGAGAAAGGGCTGCCGGTGGTCACGGGCGTGGAGATGTTCGTGCACCAGGGGGCGCGGCAGTTCGAAATCTGGACGGGGAAGCCGGCTCCGGAGGAAGAGATGCTGCGGGTGGTGGTGCATGCGCTGCGCCAGGAAGCCAGGACCTAGTTCCAGGTTGCAATGTCAGCCACCAGAATCCCGCTCGGGCGAATGCTCTGCGGCGAGCTTTTGTCGCGCTCCTGCCGTGTCTCGATATCGGAAAAATCGCCCTCCAGGTTTGTCGACCAGGCTGCGCCTGGGCTGAATTGCCGGCGATTCCTGGGCAGGACCGCAGGCGGGCCGAGAGAGGGCGGGCTCGATTTCCGGAATCGGCCGGCTGATGACGACAGTACCCCGCAAAAGAACCTTGGAGGGATTGCGGGAGATTTGACTATAGTGGTCCAAGGAACTCCCGATGAAGAATGCTAGCGAATCGGCGGTGGACCGGCTCATCGCGCTGGCGCTGGACGAGGTCCCCGCCCGGCCGAGCTCTGGTCGTGAGCTGGACGCGGTTCCCCTGCCGAGCGATCCGGGACTGCCGGCGGCGCGCGACCTGGAACACAATCCCCTGTGGCAGGGCCTGCTGCAGCTGCGGTCATTTTTGCCGGTGGTGGCCCGGGCGCTGGAGGTCAGCAGCCCAACCCGGGAAGCGACCACGCTGACCGCGGAGGTGCGGCGGACGGTGGGCGCGCTGGAGATCGCCCATCACGATCTGCAGGCATCGATCACCGAACAGACCTCCGATCTCAAGCGCATGGAACTGAGCGTGGCCAAGACCCAGGAAGCCACGGACCGCAACACGTTCGAGCTCGCCGAGCTGGGCGAAGACGTGAAGTCGGTGCGGACGCTGATGAAGGTGGCGCTGGGCGTTCTGGTGTTTCTGGTGCTGGGGCTCGCGGGGACCGTGGTGTTCCTGCTGGTGCGGCTGCCGCACCGCTAGGTCTAAAGCAGCCACGAAAACCGGCCAAAATCCAGCAAAAGTCTTTTCCAGAGGCTGTGCGCGGGCAACGGCGGCGCTTGAGAGCGCCTCTTCTTTTGGAAGAAGGAGGGTGAGCCCATGGCAGAGCCGATGAAAAAACCAGACGAGTCCCCGAGGAGTGCAGATGAGGCGCAGGCCGAAGCGGCCCGGTATCACGATCAAGCCCCGACGGAGACCACCACCCACGGCATGGAGCGCGAGCCGGAGGGCAAAAGGTCGCTGAGCGAAGACATTCGCGCCCACACGATTCGTCCGCACAAGGGCGACGTGGGGCGGCCGGGCACGAATGAGGAAATCTATCAGGGGTCGAAGCAGCGGGAGCTGTGAGGAGCAGCCGGGAGCCTGCAGTTGGAAGCCGGGAGAAGCCTGCCGGGCGCCGGAGACAACACGGGAAAAGCGAACCCGCAGCGGTTCCGCAGCGAATCGGCCGGGTTTTCCTGTGGTGGAGAGCGCTATACTGCGCGGAGAAACACTGAGGTGATGTGGATGGCAACGGCGACCCTGCAGAAAACGGAATTGCCCATGGTGGTGGATGACTTCAGCGCGCTGGAAGAGCGCGTGCTGCGGGCGGTGGAACTGGTGAAGCGGGAGCGGACGGCCCGCAGCGAGGCGGACCAGAACGTGGGGCGCCTGGAAAAGCTGCTGGACGCGCAGACCGCGCTTCTGGAGCAGGCGCAGCAGCAACTGAAGGGCCTCGAGCGGGAACGGGAGCAGGTGCGGCAGAGAGTGGAGCGGCTGCTGAAGCAGATCGACGAGATCGCGGCGTAAGCCAGCGACGGTCTGAGAACGAATATGACCGAGAGTCCGATGAATCCGAACGAAGCAGTGGCGATCATGGTCGATATCTACGACCAAACCTATCGCCTGCGCGGGACGGATCGCGCCTACGTGGAAAAGCTGGCAGCCCTGGTGGACGGGAAGATGCGGGCGGTGGCCGCACAGGGTCGCACCGTCGATTCACTGCGAGTCGCGGTGCTGGCGGCGCTGAACCTTGCCGACGAGCTGACCCGAGCGGAAGAACGCTACAGCGCGGTGACGGGCTCCGGCGAGAGCGTGGCCTCCATGCGAAACCGCGCGCATTCGCTCAGCGGTATGCTGGACGAGGTGCTGGGCCAGGAGCGAAAAGCCGGCTAGCCCGCTTTCAGATCACAGGGTTCAGCCGAACACTTCGGACCTTCCGATCACGATGCGCCGTCGATGGTGTAGAGATCGGAGAGGGCGAAGCGGTATCCCCAGGTGTAGGCGCTGCCGTCGGGTGTGAAGAAGAGGTCGCTGAGAGAGGCTCCAGCAATACGTGGAATGGCGATGTCGCGGAAGGGTGTGTGCGCGCCGCTGTGGGGATTGACCTTCTCGAAGTGCAGCATGGAGTTGTCCGGCGAACCGGGAATGAAGCTGTAGATCTGGCCGTCGGCTGTCCAGCCGATGATCATCTCGTTGGGTTTGAGACCTGGAATGGGCTGCGCTGGTCCGCCGTCGAGGGGCACAAGCAGATCGAAATGGAGCGCGTCCGCAGCGCCCTTTCCGGCCATGAGCCACTTGCCATCGGGCGAAACCAGCCAGCCGCGGACGCCTTCCGGCGTGATGGGACGGGGCGGCGCTCCGTTGACGTTCTGGAGCCAGGAGCGCATGGGGCGGCCCGCTTCATGCGCGATGTAGACGACCTGCTGGCCGTCGGGGAGGAACGAGGCGGCGATGCCGGGGCTGAGAGTGGGCGGGCTGAGGCGGCGCGCTTCGCCGGCGCCAACCGGGAGCAGCCAGACTTCGCTGACGGGTTGCGCGAGCTTGTCGGCGAGCGCCCACTGCTTGTCGCGTGAAAGGGCGAGGCCGTAGCCGGGGCCGAGCGCGACGGCGGCCGAGCCGTCGGTGCCACGGACGAAGACGGTGTAGGTGGAGTTGGAGACGGCGGTGCCCTCTTCTTCAAAGAGGACGGTTTTGCCATCGTTGCTGATGGCGCGGAAAAAGCCGTAGTCCAGCCAGGACAGGTCGCGCTGGGTGGTTCCGTCGATGGTGGAGTAGATGAAGCCACGGCGGACGATGCCTTGATCGGCGAGGATCTGGCCGTTGGCGGCGATGTCGCGGAGGAAAAGGCGGCCGGCGACGGAAAGCGGCGTGCGCATTTTGCCGGAAAGGGACATCGCGTGAATCTCGCCGGATTCAAGCGGGGAGGTGAACCAGACTTCGCTGCCGGAGGGATTCCAGGCGAGACCCTGAACGCTTTCGTAGAGGGGACTCAGCGCGACCTGGCGTCCATCCGTACGGACGATGACGAGGTTGCCGCGGTCGTCGGTGGCATCGAGGTGCGTGTCGTAGGCGAGATATTTGCCGTTGGGCGATAAGCGGACGCTGAGGATGGCCGGTGCGCGCACGAGAATGTGCCCGATCGGGTACTCAAGCTGGCACATCGCCTGAGCGGGCAGGTAACGAACGATGGCGAGCGAGCCATCGGGATCGAAATCGGCGGCCTGGATGTTCTCGATTTCGGGCCGGGGCGCGGTGTCCTGCGCGACATGGGCGAGCGCGCCGGGGTCCAGCAGGGTGACCGATTGGGGCGCCAGAGCGACCGCGAGTTCCCCCTGCTTTGAAACGGCGAGCAGACGCGCGTTGGCGATGCCGAGGGGGTGCCCGGACGATTCGTTCAACGGGACGGAGTAGATTTCCGGCTGCGCACCTTCCCACGCGGCCGTGTAGTAGACGGTGCGGCCGTCGGGGGAATAGCGGGCGTTGTCGGCAGCGCCGCGACGGTAGGTGAGCTCGTGGAAGCGGGCGCCATGAGCGGGATGCAGGATGAGGGCCAGACGCCATCCGAGGAAGCCTGCGACGAGAACCAGCGCGGCCAGCACCGCCGGGGCGATCCAGGCGCGGGAGCGGCTGCCTTTGGCGGCGGCGATGGGGGCAGAGCCGGTGAGGGCGGAGAGCGAGTCGAGATCGAACGCCAGATCGCGCGCCGACTGAAAGCGGTGGTCGGGGGATTTCTCCAGGCAGTGGCGGACGATCCGCTCGAGCGCCGGCGGAATGCGCTGGCCTGAATCCTGGAACTCGGGCGGATCCTCGTTGAGGATGGCGGTCATGGTCTCAGCGGCGGTGTCGCGTTTGAAAGCGCGCTGGCCGGTGAGCATTTCGTAGAGGACCACGCCGAAGCTGAAGATGTCGGTGCGGGCATCGGCCGCGGCGCCGCGCACCTGCTCGGGCGACATGTAGCCGACGGTGCCCATCACGATGCCCTCGCCGGTGGCGGTGCCGGGGACGGTGAGGGTGGCGTCGGCATGGGCCCCGGATTTGGCCGCGCCCGATTTTTCTACCGCCTTGGCGAGGCCGAAGTCGAGGATTTTGGCCTGGCCGTCGCGGGTGATGAACAGGTTGTCCGGCTTCAGATCGCGGTGGACGATGTTGCGGGCATGCGCGGCTGCAAGGCCCTGGGCGATTTGCGTGGCCCAGGCTACGGCTTTGCGATGCGACAGCGGGCCCCGGCCGAGGATCTCGCGCAGACTTTCGCCTTCGAGAAGCTCCGTGGCGATCCAGGAAGTGCCGTCGCTCTGGCCGATGTCGTACAGCGCGACGATGTTAGGGTGGCTGAGCGCGGCAACCGCGCGAGCTTCCTGCTCGAAGCGGCGCAGGCGGTCGGGATCGGCGGCGAACGAAGGCGGCAGGACTTTGAGGGCGATGTCGCGGCCGAGGCGGGGATCGCGGGCGCGATAAACCTCCCCCATCCCCCCCGCGCCAAGCAGAGACTGGATTTCGTAGGGGCCGAGGACAGAACCGCTGGCCAGAGTCATAGTCGGAGTCAATCGGATTATAGAAGGAAGTGGTCATGGGCGGAGAGCGGTGACCGTAGTATCTTCGGCAGATTCCCCATCTTTGGAGGAGTTCTGCGATGAAGAAAGTGGCGTTCTTTCTCCTGCTGGCATTGCCGGCGGCGGCATTTGCGCAGGCCGGCAAACAACCACCCACCACGCTGCGCGGGATTTTACTGGAGCAGCTGAAGACAACCCACGACCAGGAAGAATGGTTCGTGCCGGCGAAGGTGGCGGTGGCGGGACTCACCGCCGACCAGGCGAAGTGGAACCCGGGACACGGCGGCCATTCGGTCGGGCAGCTGGCCTATCACCTCTGGTACTGGGACTCGCGGGCGCTGGACCGGTTCAACGGCGTGAAGCCGGGCCCCTACGACGGCAACAACAATGAGACTTTCAGCGATTTCACGCCGGCGCAGTGGGACGATCTGGTGAAGAAGCTGGATCAGGTGCAGGTGGACTGGGAAAAAGCAGTTGCCGGCGCCGACGACGCGAAGCTGGCAGCGAATGCCTCGCTGGTGGAACACGTCGCGATGCACAACGCGTATCACATTGGACAGATCCTCTATGTGCGCAAGCTGCAGGGGGTTTGGGATCCAACCAAAGGCGTGCATTGAGGCGGCGAAAGAGAGTCAGGCGGCGTGTTGCCGAAATGGAACTGGGAATTGGAAATGGAACTCACTCTTTTGTGGCACCCGGATGACGCTTGCCAGGAAGGCGAGAGTGCGGTTAGCATCCAGCTAAGAGACCGGCCTGCAAAGCAGGTGGGGCGGTCAACGCTGGTTGAACCTACATTCATTGAACAGGGAGCTCGACTCGACTAATCGGTTCGGTGTGCAGTGTCCGCCAGTCCGGAATGCCTAAAGAACCGCGGAGAGTTCCCACCGTCTTAGGACGGGTTCACCGGCGCATCGCCCCACGGCCCAGCGGGTCGGACCCTCTTTAAACCCGGCGAGCCGGCGCGAGGCTTGCGGGGAAGCCCTCTTTCGGGCCTGACCTTCCTTCGCACGAACGGTGCATCCACTTCTTTTCCATATCGGACGTACGGCGATTCCGACGTATGGCGTGTTGACGGCCGTCGCTCTGCTGGTGGCGCTGGCTGTCGCTGTCGGGTGTGCGCGACGCGACGGAATGCCTGCGGAGAAGATGTGGAACCTTGGCCTCGTGGCGATCCTTGCCGCGCTGATCGGGTCCCGGCTGCTGCTGGTCGCGGCGCATCTCGAGACATTTCGCACCAACCCCTTCTGGCTGCTGGGCGTCGCCACGATCACCAGCGACTGGATTGCGCTGGGCGGAGCAGCGATCGGCTTCGGCGCCGCGGTGCTGTACGCGCTGGCGGAGAGGTTGCCGCTGCTGCGCGCGGCGGACGCGGTTGCTCCAGCAGCGGCGATTGGGTTTGCCGTCAACCGCGTGGGCGCTTTCCTGGGCGGCTCGGCATGGGGCACGACAACCACAATGCCCTGGGGCGTCGCCTGTCGCGATGAACTGGCGTGGGTCTGGTACCGGACGCCGCTGGGGATAAAGCTGCACCCCGTTCAGCTCTACGACGCATTCGCCTCGCTGGCTATCTTTGCGCTGCTGCTGTGGATGGCGCGCCGCCGCCGCCAGCAGGCCGGTGAGGTTGCCGGAGCCTGGCTGTTCCTCTACGGCCTCGCGCGGTTCTTCGTCGATTTCTTCCTCGGCGACAAGACAGGCGCTGGGCTGTTCGGCGGAGCGCTGACGCTGGCCCAGGCGCTCGCCTTGCCGGCTGTGATTGTGGGTGCCGCGCTGTGGCTCCGGCGCACGCCGCGGATGGAGCCGCGAATGACGATTTCTTAAGGATCACAGCGCGGGGCCAGTGGTATGTTTGCACCGTCCCCGGACCGTCTCCATGAGAATCGCGCGCAAGCTTCGCTGGGCGGTGCTGCTGTTGTTTTTCGCGGCGGTTCCCCGGTTGTGGGCGCAGGGACCTCCTTACCAGACGGACGATCCGGTGCCGGTGGACCTGCACCACTACGAGTTCTACATATTCGGCGCGACCGACGGAACGCCGGTGGAAGTGGATTCGACGGGGCCGGCATTCGAGTTCAACTGGGGCGCGATTCCGCGCGTGCAACTGCATGCGATCCTGCCGTGGGGCGTCGCGGCCCCGCTGAATCATCCCGCCTATGCGGCAGAGGGCGCGGGCCACGGGCCGACTGTGTTCGGGCTGACCGACATGGAGTTGGGCGCGAAGATCGCATACGTCAAAGAGTCGAAGTACGTGCCGCAGATCGGGACCTTCACGATGTTCGAGATGCCGACGGGCAATTACGACAAGGGGCTCGGCATTGGGAAGGTGTGGTACCGGCTTCCGGTGTGGCTGCAGAAGAACATCGGTCCATGGCTGCTGGATGGCGGGGCGGGCGAAACCCTCGTGCCGCAGACTGGCTACCGGAATTTTCCCTACGGCGGATTTCTGCTGAAGTACACCTTCCCCGGCGACCGGCTGGAGTTCGGTGGTGAGGTATTCGCGCACGGCCGGGAAGGAATCGCGGCACCCCAGACCCAGGCCTCGACCATGGTGGATCTGGGCGGGTACTACCACTTCAAACACAATCCCAATGAGCAGCTTTTGTTCTGCTACGGCCACTCGGTCGCGGGACAGACGGAAAACTACGCCTACGCGGGGATGTACTGGACGTGGGGCAAGGACGATAAGAAGCCCGCGTCTCCGTTCCTGTGGCAAGCAGGGAGACCTGGCGAACTGCAGTAGCTCCGCTGCGGACAAGGCCACGGCGCATTCGCGGAAAGACGTGTCGCGGTGGCATCCTAATGCCTGGAAGGATGAGCCGTTGAAGACGCCCAATCGATGACCCACCCCCTGCTGCAACGATTCCGGGCGCGTTTCCAGCGCCTGCACCACGAATACGGCGGTCACTACTGGTTCCCTCACATTCCTCTGTCGCTGCTGCTGGTCCTGGGCGGCCTGTGGATGCTGGACGCGCGCTTTGGCACCCACTGGCGCTCTTACAGCGACGAGTTGTTGCACGGGGAATTCCACCTCAGCCCCGCGATGTTGCCTCCGCTGCTGATCGGCGGCGGCATGGTGACCATGGGCCTGGCGCTGCTGTGGCGCTCGCGTCTGGCCTGGGTGATGGCCGTGCTGCTGGCGACGGTGGGGGCCATCAACACCGGGCTCACCGGGCATGCGCACGTGCACTTGCTGCTTGCCTACTTTTGCTTTACCACCGCGGCGCTGCTGGCCGCGTGGCGCTATTTCGACCGCTCGAGTCTGGCGGCGAGCACCCTGTTCGCGATCACGTCCGTGCTGATGCTGCTGCTGTACGCGACCTTCGGCAGCTACTACCTGGGGACGGAATTCCGGCCGCCCATCCACGATCTGGTCACTGCCCTCTACTACGCCATGGTGACCATGAGCACAGTGGGCTATGGCGATATCGTGCCGCTCACCATCGAGGCGCGGCTGTTTGCGCTGTCGGTGATCGTGCTGGGAGTCGCGGTATTCGCCACTTCGCTGACGGCGGTGATTGCGCCGCTGGTCGGACAGAGCCTGCAACGCATCATCAACCGGAAAGGTCCTCGGATGAAACGCGAAAATCATTTTGTCGTGATCGGAAATACTCCCCTCGCGCTGAACACCTGGCGGGAGCTGGCGCGGCGTGGACGCCCGGTGACCCGGATTCTGCGCGAAGCTCCGGAGGAGGGGGCGGTGGGCCAGGACGTCGACCTGGTCGTCGGCGATCCCAGCATGACGGAAACGCTGCGCGAGGCGGGCGCGGACAAGGCGGAGGCCGTGCTGGCGATGATGGCCGACGACTCGGAAAACGCATTTTGCGTGCTGGCGGTGCGGGAACTGGGCGGCAGCGCGCGCACGGTGGCGGCGGTGAACGACGCGCGGCATCTCAGCCGGGTGAAGCTGGTGCAGCCCGACGTGGTGATCGCGCCGCAGGTGCTGGGGGGAGAATTGGCCGCGATGCTGCTTTCCGGCGAGCAGGTGACGCCGGAGTTTGTGATGGAGCGCGTCTTCCAGCAGACAGGGGTTCCGCGCCCGGAGCGCAGGTGAGGTTGTGGATGTCCGGGGATGAAACAGCGTCCCGGCCCGAATGGGTGATCGCGGCCGCAGGCCGAGGTTTCTATACTGGAGTGGATGAAGCAGCGATTCCATCTTTTGTTTCTGCCGGCGGTGTTTCTGGTGGTCGCGTTCGCATCGTTTCCGACGCAGCAGCAGGTTCCGGCGGGCATCCCGCAGCCGGTCTTCCTGTGGCCGAACGGCGCCCCCGGCGCATGGGGCCAAAGCGAGACCGATAAACCGCGGCTGTATCCCTTTTTGCCGAAGCAGCGGTCGACCAGCACCTCCGTGCTGGTCATTCCCGGCGGTGGCTATGAGCATGTGGCCATCGGGCACGAGGGTATGCAGATTGCGACCTGGCTGAACGCGCAGGGCATCGCGGCCTTTGTGCTCGATTACCGGGTGGCGCCGTATCACTTCCCGGCCCCGATTCTGGATGGCCAGCGCGCCATGCGGCTGGTACGCGCGCACGCCGCGGAGTACGGCGTCGATCCCAACCGGATTGGGGTGTGGGGATTCTCGGCGGGCGGCCACCTGGCCTCCACCCTGGGAACGCACTGCGATGCGGATGCCGTGCCCGTGCCCCAACCGGATACCGTCGATGCGCTGAGCTGCAAGCCGGCCTTCATGGTGCTGGCCTATCCCGTCATCAGCATGGAATTGCCCGAGGCGCATGCGGGATCGCGGATGAATCTGCTCGGCCCCGATGTCGATCCCAGGCTGGAGCACCAGTATTCCAATCAGTTTGCGGTGACCGCCGAGACCCCCCAGACCTTCCTGTTCGCGACGGAAAACGATCCGACGGTGCCGGTGGCCAACAGCCTGGACTTCTTCCGCGCGCTCCAGGACCACCACGTTCCCGCGGAGATGCACGTCTTCGATTACGCAAACCACGGGTGCGGGCTGTGCGGATCGATTCTGCCGCTCTCCACCTGGCCCATGCTGCTGCGCAACTGGCTGGAGCAGCGGGGATGGATTCCTCCCAACGCGCCCGCGGCCCCGGCGCCGGCGCCGAATATTCCGTCCTGGATTCCGGGACTGACCGGGCCGGGCGAGCTTCCCGGCCAATCGTAATCATGCAAGTTACGTATACGGTTCCCGGAGAGGCGGCCGGGCAGCGGCTGGACTCCTGGCTGGCCGCGCAGATGGAAGGAGTGAGCCGCGAGCGCGTGCAAACCCTGCTCGCGGAAGGCAAGGTCCAGATTGCGGGGACCACCCCGCGGGCATCGCTCCGGTTGCGCGGCGGCGAAACGGTGGTAGTGCTGGGGAGCCCGACGCCTCCGCCTCTGAAAGCCGTGGCGGAAGACATCCCCCTCGATGTGATCTACGAGGATGACGACCTTTCGGTCATTAATAAGCCGGCGGGGATGGTGGTCCACGCCGGCGCAGGCGTGCGCGAGGGCGATGGCACGCTGGTGAACGCGCTGCTGCACCGCTATCAGAGCCTGTCGGGCGTGGGCGGCGAGCTGCGGCCGGGGATCGTGCACCGGCTGGACAAGGAAACCAGCGGGCTGATCGTGGTGGCGCGCAACGATCTGACCCACGCCCGGCTGGCGGCGATGTTTGCCGAGCACGAAATGAAGAAGACCTACATCGCCCTGGTGCACGGGCATCTGAAGCAGGATCGCGGGACGATCGATGCGCCCGTTGCGCGGGATCTCCTGCGCCGGACGCGTATGACGACGCGGCGCCGGACGGGCGCGCGCTCCGCGGTCTCGCACTACACGGTGCTGCGGCGCATCAGCTCGCGCTTCGGGCCGTATACCCTGGTGCAGGTGCGCATCGAAACGGGGCGGACGCATCAGATCCGGGTGCACCTGGCATCGCTGGGACATCCGGTGGTCGGCGATACGCTGTATGGAGCGCCGGCGCGGCTGACGGCCATGCCGTCGCGGGTGCGGATGTATCCGGAGCCGGAATGCCTGACCCTGAATCGCAACTTTCTGCACGCGGCCGAGCTGGAGTTTGCCCATCCTGAGACGGGAAAGACGATGCACCTGGAAGCGCCCCTGCCTCCGAAGCTGGAAGCGTTGCTGCAGGAGATTGAGGATTCCGCAAAGCCGGAGGCTGGGGATTAGAGTTGAGTGATTCGAAATTCAGTGAAGGGTCGGGAAAGAGGCAGCCATGCAGGTTTTGTATACGGCGGATGTGACCGCGGAGGGTGCCCGGCACGGGCACGTGCGCAGCTCGGATGGGCTGCTGGATCTGGATCTGGCGCTGCCGCCGGGGATGGGCGGCCGGGGCGACAAGACAAATCCCGAGCAGCTGTTTGGCGCCGGATATGCGGCGTGCTTCGGCGGCGCCGTGGAGTACATCGCGCAACAGGCCGGCAAGAAGACCGGCGTGGTGAGCGTGCGGGCGCGCGTGAGTGTGGGCCCGTTCGACGAAGGCCAGGGGGAGGGGTTCACCCTGCGCGTGGAGCTGGACATCACGATTCCGGAGCAGGACCAGCAGAGCGCGGAGGATTTGGTGGCGGCGGCGCACCGGGCCTGTCCCTACTCGAATGCGACGCGGGGAAACATTGAGGTGAAGCTCACCGCGAAGGGCGGGAAGTGAAAAGGCCGCCGGTAGCCCCTGGCCGGTAACCGTCTCTCGGAGCCAGACCCGAGAAAGCCCGCATCGCGCCCGCTGGTCGAGTCCCCTACGATAGGGGGATGCGAGGCGAAAGGCGAGTAGCGGCGCTGGTGGCGCTGGCCGGCGGAGTGCTGGCGATTGCGTGGTCGGCGATCTTCGTGCGCTGGGCGAAGATTCCCGGCATCAGTTCCGCGTTTTATCGCACTGCGATTGCCTCGGCGCTGCTGTGGCCGCTGGTTCTCCTCTTGCGGCGAGGGCGCGGCGGCCTGACGCGCAGGACCTTCTGGGTCACCAGCCTGGGCGGCGTGTTCTTCGCGGGCGACGTGGGCTTGTGGAACATCGCGGTACTGCACACATCGGCGGGGAACGCGACCTTCCTGAGCAACTGCGCGCCGGTTTTTGTCGGCCTGTTCACGTGGGCCATCACGAAGCGGCTGCCGTCGCGAAGGTTTTGGATGGCCTTGACAGTGGCGCTCGCCGGCACGGGGCTGATTGTGCTGGCGGACCTGCGGCATACCCTGACTCGCTCCGGTGCGGACGCCCTCGCGGTGGTGGCCGCGATCTGCTTCGCGCTGTTTCTGGTCATCACCGGGCGGCTGCGCGATCGCTGCGATACCGCCATGTTGGTGACTCTGTCGACCACAGCCAGCGCGGTCACGCTGCTGGTCGCGGCCAAAAGCGCGCACTTCTCTCTGGCCGTTCCCGACGCGCAATCGTGGTGGGCGCTGGTGGGCCTGGGAATCATCTGCCAGGTGGGCGGCTATTTTGGACTGACCTACGCCCTCGGACATCTGCCCACCACGGTGACGTCGATCCTGTTTCTCACCGTGGCTCCGCTCACCGCGATCTTCGCGTGGATGATTTTCGGCGAGCGCATGGGGCCGCTGGAAATCGCCGGCGGCCTGCTGCTGCTGCTGGCGGCGTGGATCGTGGGACGGCGGGAGAAGACCAGGATGCAGCCCGAGACAGAAGTAGACGTCATCCCACCAGTGGCGCAGATCTGAGGCAACGTCCCCCGGTTTCCGGTCTGCTCAGAGTTTTTGCGATCGCTGCACGTCGCGGACGCCCGGCAGGCGGCGCAGAGCCTGGACGAGGCGGGTGAGGTGGCGGACATCCTCGGCGTCGACGACGAATTCGATCATCGCGTCGCCGGCTTCGCCCGGATGGGTTTCCATGGTGCGGATGTTGGTGTTCTCGTCGCTGATGACGGCCGTGATTTCCTTGAGCATGCCGGCGCGGTCATCGCAGTGCACCGTGAATTTCACGGGATAGGTTTGCCGCGGGCCGGTCTTTTCTTCCGGCGTGCGCGCCCATTCGACGGCGATGCGGCGGTCGGCTTCGTACAGCAGGTTCTGGACGTTGGGGCAGTTGCGGGCGTGGACGGCGACGCCCTTCCCGCGCGTCACGTAACCGATAATCTCCTCGCCGCGGATGGGGTTGCAACATCGGGCGCGATAAACCAGCAGCTCGTTCTGTCCTTCGACGATCAGCGAATCGGTGCCGCTGGTCGCGGCGACGCGCGTGACCACGGCCTCGCCGGGAGCGACCGGGCCGGGTTCCGGCTCCTGCTGCGGATGGATGAGGCCGGGAGCCAGGCGGTTCAGAACCTGGCGGGCGGAATACTTGCCGAAGCCGACTGCGGCCATCAGGTCGTTGGGCGTGGCGACGCTCAGATCGGCGGCCACGCGGGCGTAGTCCGCTTCTTCAAATTGCGATAAGCCGATTTTGTATTTCCGCGCTTCGCGCTCCAGCAGCTTGCGGCCGATTTCAATGGCCCGCTCGCGCTGGTGCTCGTTGAGCCAGTGGCGAATCTTGTTGCGGGCCCGCGGGCTCTTGACGAAGGTGAGCCAGTCGCGGCTGGGGGTGTGGCCGTTCTGGGTGATGACCTCGACAATGTCGCCGTTGCGCAGTTTGGTCCTCAAAGGCACCATGCGCCCGTTGACCCTCGCGCCGATGCAGGTGTTTCCCACCTCAGTGTGAATGGTGTAGGCGAAGTCGATGGGGGTGCCGTCGCGGGGCACCACAACCACTTTCCCCTTGGGGGTAAAGGTGTAGACCTCCTCCGGGTACAGGTCGATTTTGAGCGTCGACAGGAACTCGTTGGGGTCGGTCATGTCGCGCTGCCACTCGACCAGCTGACGCACCCAGGCGAGGCGCTGCTCGTCGCGGGCGCTGACCGGTGAGCCGCCGGCCTTGTATTTCCAGTGCGCCGCGATGCCCTCTTCGGCGATGCGGTGCATTTCTTCGGTGCGAATCTGGACTTCGAACTGGTGGCCGCCCTCCCCCATCACAGTTGTGTGCAGCGACTGATACAAATTAGGCCGCGGCATGGCGATGAAGTCCTTGATGCGGCCCGGCACCGGACGCCAGATGCTGTGGATGATGCCGAAGACGGCGTAACAGTCCTGCACGCTGGACGTAATGACGCGCAGCGCCAGCAGATCGTAGACCTGATCGATAGAGGTCTGCGATTTCACCAGCTTCTGGTGGATGGAGTAGAGGCGCTTGATGCGCCACTCCACGCGGGCCTGGATGTTGTTCTCGTGCAGCCGCTCGGAGAGCAGCCCATCAACCCCGGCAAGGAACTGCTCGCCTTCGCTGCGCCGCGCCTCGACCGCGTCGTGGAGCTGTTCCCAGGTGATGGGATCGACCCAGCGGAAGGCCAGGTCTTCCAGCTCGCCGCGCAGCTTGCCCATGCCCAGACGGTGGGCCAGCGGCGCGTAGATGTCCAGCGTCTCGCGGGCGATGGAGCGCTGTCGTTCAGCCGACAGATGCTCCAGGGTGCGCATGTTGTGTAGCCGATCGGCGAGCTTGATGAGCACCACCCGCACGTCGCTGACCATGGCCAGCAGCATCTTGCGAACGTTTTCCGCCTGGCGGTCTTCCCGATTGGCGAACTGGATCTTGTCGATCTTGGTGACGCCCTCGACGATGTGGGCGACCTGCTCGCCGAATTTGGCGACGATGTCCTGGGTGGTGACCGGGGTGTCTTCGACGGCGTCGTGCAGCAGGCCGGCGGCGATGGCCGTCGAGTCCAGCTTCATTTCCGCGAGAACAAGCGCAACTTCGAGCGGGTGCAGGACATAAGGCTCGCCCGAGGCGCGCAACTGCCCGTTGTGATGCTCCAGGCAAAATTCCCAGGCTTTGCGGATGATGTCGAGGTCGTCGGAGGGGCGATTGTGGCGAACCGTGTCGAGAAGCTGCGCGAATTTCTCCGGAAACAGGTCAGGGACCCGCTCAACGGCCAGCGCAGTGGGCTGAACACTCGCCATGTCTCATTATAGGCGGACAGGGCAAGAGCAGCATGACCCACGGCCCCTGGCCAATCGTTGAGGGCCGCTACTGCGGTTTGCCTGGGTTTTTGGGCCTGGGCGGGTTCTTCGCCGAGGGAATCGGGCTGCCCGGAAGCAGGCCCGCTGTGGGACGCTTGTTTTCGTGAACCCAGGACAGGAGCTCGTCGAAGGCGAGGCCGGTCTGATCCGCGCTGATGTTGCAGTGGCCATCCCGATCCACGTACTGCTCGGCGAACTCGTCGCCATTGCCCAGACGGCGGGTCAGCTCGTTGTACCAGCCGGTGGTGGAGGCGGGCACCAGCGGATCGTAGATGGTGTGGACCTCGAGCAGGTGGCGATGCAGGTTGCCGGTGGGCGAGTACCAGTCGGCGAGGAAGCGATAAGCGTCAGGATCGGCGGCGTAGCGGCGCACACGCTCGTTGAGCAGCGGATCGTTCGCCGTCCCGGTATAGACGACATTGCGGTTGTCGAAGGGATTACCGCCGGATTTGAGGCGCAGGTCTTCGATCACGAAGGTGTTGAAGACCAGCACGTCCGCCAGGCCCCGGTTGGTGTGAATGTTCGCGAGATCCCGGACCAGAGCGGCCTGATCGGGATTCGAGTCGAGTGCCTTTTGCACGTTGCTGATGGTGGGGATGTCGTTCATGCGGAAGGCCGCGGGAATGTGGTCCACGTCGGGCAGAACGCCCGGGAAGAAGGCGTCGAAGGCGACGCGGACCGCGAAGGCTTTCTGCATCACCAGGTCGGCGGGCGCCAGGACGCCGCACAGCGCCAGCCCCCCGGCGTACTCTTTGGGATTTTCTTCAAGGCCCATGACGGTGAGCAGGCCACCCATCGAATGGCCCATGAGCAGCGTCTCGCTGGGCTGGCCGTATTTCCTGCGGAAGTAGCGGCGGAGGGCCTCGGTTTCAGACGCGCCCTGGGGAACGGCCCACCCGCCGGCCGCATAGCCGGAACGGGCGACCGCGTAACCGCGGTTGAGGATCTCCTGAAGAATGCGGCTGGGCGGATATTTGGGATCGAAGGTGAGAGGTGTGGGCTCGTACCCATGAAAGTACAGGACCAGACCACGATTCCAGTTCTTCGGAACATCGATGCGGAAGGAGGCGCCGTCGATACGGCCGGTTTCCGTCCTGACAGGAACCGCGGGCGCCGCGGCCGGCGGCGTCGAGCTCGGGGAAACCGTGGCTGAGGGACCAGATGCCGCATGGGTCGGCGGCGGCGCCGATTCCGGGGCGCCGGCAGGCGGTGCCCCGTGAACGGAGGGGGCGGCCTGCGCCCGAGCCGGAACCGGCGCAGGCAGAGCCACTGGCAGGACCTGAATTGCGGCCCAAACCACCAGCCAGGCCGCGCATCGAAGAGGACCGGGCAAGGACGCTCCTTTCCGCCGTGCGAGATTCCTTATAGTCTCAGAGCTTGCATCCGTTGGGAAAAACGGGTGTCGTGAGAATCACATGCCGAACCCCCCACAGCGCGAATCGTCCCGAGAGAAACAAACGAAGCGAAAGAAACTCCCGCGTCCCGCGGGTGCGCGGCCAGGCGCAACGCATTCCGGGAAGCCGGCCGGGAAGCCGGCCGCGAAGCCGGATCCTGCCGGGGAGCGAGGCGGACCCGAAGCGGCCGGCGCGGTGCGCGTGTCGCGGCGCGCGGCGGACCGGCTGCAGGGCGGCCACGTTTGGGTCTATCGGTCGGATGTGGAGGCGTGGCCCGAGGGCGAGCTGGCGGCCGGACTGCTGCCGGTTGCGGATCGGCGCGGCGCATTGCTGGGAACGGGACTCTACAGTCCGGCATCGGAGATTGCCCTCCGCCTGGTGTCGCAGGAGGCGATCGGCGAGGCCGAGTGGCTGCAGAGTCTGCGGGAGCGGCTGCGGACCGCCATCGAACAGCGTCGGCCGATGCTGGACGCCGAAAACGACGCGACCCGGCTGGTCTTCAGTGAGGCGGATGCGCTGCCGGGAATCACGGTGGACCGCTATGCGGGTCTGGTGATCGTGCAGTTGCGGCACAAGGCGCTCGACACCGACGTGGTGCGCGCGGCGGTGACCGGGATCATCCGCGAGGCGATCGATCCCGACACAATTCTCGAGCGCGAGGACCCGCGGATTCGGGAACTGGAGCAGCTGAGCGCGCCGGCCTCCGCCGTGTTGTTCGCCAGGGACGCGGAGAAGCCGGTGACCAGCACTGTCTTCCGGCTGAATGGACTGCGGTTCCACTTCGACGCGACCAGTGGGCAAAAGACCGGGGCGTTTCTCGATCAGCGCGAGAATTATGCGGCGGCGGCGCGTTACGCGAAGGGCGAGGCGCTGGACGTCTGCACCTATCAGGGCGGGTTTGCGCTGCACCTGGCGCGGGTCTGCGGCCGCGTGACCGGCATGGACGTGTCGCGGGCGGCGCTGGAGGTGGCGGAGAAGAACCTCGAAGAGAATCGCAGCGCGCTGCCGGGCGCCGAAGTGGACTGGGTAGAGGCCGACGCCTTCACGCTGCTCCGCGACTGGAGCGATGCAGGCGCGGCCTACGACACGATCGTGCTCGATCCGCCCGCCTTTGCCAGGACCAGGCGCGCGGTGGAAGGGGCTCTGCGCGGGTACCGCGAACTGAATTTGCGGGCGCTGAAGATGCTGCGGCCCGGTGGACGGCTGCTGACCTGCTCGTGCTCCCACCACGTGGGGCTGGGCGATTTCATGGAGACGCTGCGAGGGGCTGCCGGCGACGCGCGCCGCCGGGTGCGCGTGCTCGAAGTGCGGGGCGCGGCGCCCGATCATCCCGTGGTGCTGAACATTCCGGAGACCGAGTATCTGAAGTGCGTGGTGCTCGAAGCAGAGTGAGCTTCAGGTGACGTCGGCCCAGGCGGGCGACAGCTCGCGGAGTTTCGGCACGACGTCGATGAGTCGCTCGGCAACGAAGTCGATCTCCTCTTCCGTGTTGAAGCGGCCAATGCCGAAACGGAGAGAGGAGTGCGCAGTTTCTTCCGAGAGGCCGAGGGCGCGCAGGACATGCGAGGGCGCGATGGCGGCGGAAGTGCACGCAGAGCCGCTGGAGAGGGCGACATCCTTCACGCCCATCATCAGCGATTCGCCATCGACGCCCTGGAAGGTGACATTCAGGTTGCCGGGGAGACGGTGCTCCTGGCAGCCGTTGACCTGGAGACGGTCGATCCCGGCGAGAAGCTTTTGCTGGAGGCGGTCGCGCAGAGCGGCGAGGCGCGCGGCTTCCGCTGCCATCTCCTCAGCGGCAAGGACGCAGGCTTTGCCCAGCCCCACCATGGCGGGAACGTTGAGCGTGCCGGAGCGCATGCCCCGCTCGTGGCCGCCCCCATGCATCTGCTCCGCGACCGTGACTTTGGGGTTGCGGCGGCGGACGTAGAGCGCGCCGACGCCCTTGGGGCCGTAAATCTTATGGCCCGACAGCGAGAGCAGGTCAATATTCAAACGGTTGACGTCGATGGGCAGCTTGCCGGCGGCCTGCGCGGCGTCGGTGTGAAAGAAGACGCCGTGCTCGCGGCAGAGAGCGCCGATTTCTTCGATCGGCTGAATGGTCCCGATCTCGTTATTGGCAAACAGGATGGAGACGAGGAGAGGCGTGTCGGCTTCGATCGCGCGCCGCAGGTCGTCGACGCGAATGCGGCCGTCCGCTTCAACCGGCAGGACCGTGACGCGGCAGCCCTGTTGTTCCAGCCAATGGCAGGGATCGAGAACCGCTTTGTGTTCGGTGGCCTGGGTGATCAGGTGAACAGAGCGCGATGAATCGGCGGTGCGGGCGGCTTCCACCACGCCTTTAAGCGCGAGGTTGTTGCTCTCGGTGGCGCCCGAGGTGAAGACGATCTCTTTGGGTGTGGCGCCGATCAGGGCGGCGATCTGGCTGCGGGCTTCCTCCACCGCGTGGTCGGCAGTCCAGCCAAACGAGTGGCTGCGGCTGGCGGCGTTGCCGTAGCACTCGGTGAGGAAGGGCATCATCTCCTCGAGCACACGCGGATCGATCCGCGTGGTGGCGTGATTGTCGAGATAGATGGGCAGGTTCATCGGAGCTTCACGCCTGCGCTACAACTGGATGGTCACGAGATCGGCATTGCGCCTGGTGCGCACTTCCGCGTCCGCCGCCGGCTCGGCAAGGTCGGCGATGCTGATGGAGCGCAGCAGTCCGGAGATCGAGTCGTTGACCCGCGCCAGTGGTTCTTTGATGGTGCAGCTGGCGGTGAGGTCGCAGGCCGAAGCGCTGGGCCCGCAGGAGGTGATGAACAGCGGGCCGTCGATCGCGTGGATAACTTCGAAAGCGGAGATCTCGCGCGGATTCTTGAGCAGCGAATAGCCGCCGCTCATGCCCGCATGGGATTGCAGAATGCCGACCTTCGCCAGCCGCTGCAGGATCTTGGCCAGCAGCTGCGGCGGGATGTGATAGGCCTCGGCAATGTCGCGAGCGCTCAACGAAGCATCGTTGGAGTGCTCCGCGAGATATTTCAGGGCCATGAGGCCGTAATCGGCTTTTTTGGTGAGCCTGAGCATCCGGTTATCTCAAGTTTACGGCGAAAATCAAGCGAATTCAATGGAGTGCGGGGGGAGACTAGCCCGGCACCTCTAGCTCGCCGACAGCGGAGGCCCGAGCTTCTTCATGCCGTGGCTGGCGAACAGCGCGGGGTCGTTGAGGGACGCGCCCGGTTTTCCGGCGGCGCGGAAAAAGTCTTCCATCTGGCCGGCCGGCGTGAAGGCGATGAGCATGTGCGCCGGCTGGTCGCTCACGATTGTGAAAGTGTGCGGGGTGAGCCGCGGGCCGAGAACCGATTCGCCCGGGTGCAGCTGCACCCGGCGATCACCCACCTGGAAGAGAACGGTGCCCTCCATAAGGTAGAAGTATTCGTCCTGGGCGTAGTGCAGATGCAGCGGCGGACCCCCGCCTTTGCGGAGACCGGTGTGCTCGATGAGGAACAGGCCGCCGGAGGTCTCGCGAGGCAGCACTTTGAAAGAAATGGTGCTGAAGCCGAGGGTGTGATACTCGCCGAGCCGGTCCTGGCCGGCTGGGATCACGTGGACTTCGGGTTCGGAAGGCGGAGCGGCCAGAACGGCGCGTTCCAGCAGAGGCAGAGGCAGGAGCGCGGCGGACGATTGCAGAAAGCGGCGGCGGTGCATGGGTACCTCGGTCGCGCGGCAGGAGATGCGGGGAAGATGGCCGGAGTGTAGCATCTAACCCGCGGCCGCCGCCCGGGCCAATCAGTAAATGCGGAAGTTGACTTCGATGTCCACTTCCACGGCCACGGGTTTTCCCCGGAAGATCGCTGGTTTGAATTTGTATTCGCGGACGGCTTCGAGGGCCTTTTCATCGAGCCCCATGCCCAGCGGACGAACGATGCGGAGGCGCTGCGGGTTTCCCTGAGCGTCGACAATGAGGCCGACAACGCAGATGCCCTGGTATTTGGCGCGGCGCGCTTCGTCGGAGAATTCAGGATCGGGAGCGTAAATAAGGATGGGGTTCGAAACGCCTCCGCCCACGTGGTAGACCCCGCCACCATAGCCGCCGCCGGAGCCGGGTCCGATGCCGTTGCCGTTCCCCGATCCGATGCCGCCACCCGAGCCCGACCCCAAGCCGGAACCGGAGCCCGACCCCTGCGAAGAGAACGCCACCTGAGGCGACTGCGGAATCCCGAGGTCCGGCATGTTGGGCGCGTCGGGCAGCTTGATGGCAGGCATGACGACGGTCGGCTCAACTGGAAGCTTCGGATTGTCGAGGCGGAGGATTTGCGGCGGGACGATCTGCTTTTTGGAGAATTCGGGGAGCTTGCCTTTGGATGCTTCGAGGATCTCGTGATTGCCGCCGCCCCCACCGCCGCCCATGGTGTCTTTCAGCGGCGAGCTGGGCACGAAGGGCGTGACATCGACGCTGGTGGCGACCAGCTTTTTCTCGATCTGGCGTTCGTGCCAGCGGCCCAGGGCGAGCAGAAGGATAAGCGAGGCCAGCAGCATGTGCGTGCCGAAGGAGAGAATGCTCGTCCAGCGCGACTGAGTGGTGATCTCGAGGCCGGCGAAGGTCGGGATAAACTCCTGGCCGGAGGCGCAGAACCTTCGGGTTGCCACCGTGGCCAGCTCTGCGATGCTCTGATCGATCCGGGCTTCGACGCGCGGGAGGAGCGTTTCCGGAGCGGGTTCGCGGTTGAACGCCTTGAACATCGCCTGTTCGAGTTTGTCGTCGTCGTCGATCATGCTTCTTGCTCCCCATCTGCCTGCAGGGATGACGGCGCGCTGGGCGCCCCGGTCAACCGCAGCTCTCACATCCGTTGTCGCGCCATGAAAATCTGCGCGCGGCCTGCGGATGACACTCTTCGTGCTTCCCTGGAATCAGCCTCCCTCTCCAGTGTTCTCCCATTTGGTTCCGGGAGGTGTGAGCGTCGTCACGTTCGCTCCAGGACCCGAGCCATTTTTTCGCGGAGGAGCTGCAGCGTGCGCCGCAGATGGCTTTTCACCGTAGCGACGGGCATGCCGAGCGCGTCCACAATTTCTTCCGGCATCATGTCTTCCTGATAGCGCAGCACGAGAACCGCGCGCGGCGCCTCGGGAAGCGAGGCCACCAGCTGCCGGAGCTGGCGGCTGAGAAGCGGATCGCCAGGGCTGGCCTCGGTAGCCAGCTCGGGCAGGGCGAGCTCCCGCAACTCGGCCGGATCGGTTGCGATTTCGGGCCGCCGGGCGCGCTGGCGGATCCGGTCGATCGAGCGGTGCGCCGTCGCGCGGCGGAGCCAGTGCAGGATATGGGCGTCCGACTCGAGACCGTCCAGCGCAGCGTACAACTCCAGAAAAACATCCTGCGCGGTCTCTTCAGCGAGGGAGCGGTCACCCAGGATGCGGAGAGCAATGCTGAAGACCATGGACTGGTGCTCCAGCATGAGGGCACGGAAGGAGTGCTCAGAGTCTTTCAGGTAAAACCCCTTGCCTTCATTTGTGTATACGCCTGGCGAGCCGGGGAAGGATGCAGAAAATCGGCGCCTGGCGCTGCGGGTACCTTGCCCGCGAGTACTTTGGGGTTCGTCCCTGAGGGGCGGGAGTAATAAGCAGAAGCTGGGACGCTTCCGCGGGAATGGCCACGCAACTACGCGCGCGGATCGCGGAGGCAGAAGCCCAGCCTGCGTCGCATCCCCGGAGACTAAGAAGCGGACGGAAGAGCCCGCGCTGCCTGGGGCGCGGGATGGCGTACGCGCCTGTCTCTCCTTGAATTCCAGCCTTTCCTGATGCATGGTGGTTCTGCGAATTCCATCACTTTTCCTGTGAGCTGCGCTGAGCGCTTCCGGGGTGGGGCGGGGCTGGCGCTGCTCGCCGTGCTGTGCTGCGCGGCGGTGCGCTCGGATGCGGTTCCCCGGCGCCTATCGCGGATGGATGCACTGCCCCGGATCACGCTGTGGGCGTGGGAGCGGCCGGAGGATCTGCGCGCGGTCGATGCGCAGCAAATGGCGATTGCCTGTCTCGACCGGACGCTGACGATCGGGCTGGTCGTGACGGATCAGGCTCGGCGCGATCCGGTGATTTTCCCTGCCCATGCGACGCGCATCGCCGTCGTCCGGATCGAGACGCAGCGCGGCGCGGTGCTGAACGAGTTCAATCGGGACGCGGCGGTGGCCGCGATTCTCCCAGGCGCTCGGGAACCAGGGATCGCAGCGTTGCAGATTGATTTCGATGCAACGCGAAGCCAGCGGCCGTTCTACCGGGCTTTGCTGCAGCAACTGCGGGCGAAGATGCCGCCCGCGTTGCCATTGTCCATCACGGCGCTGGCATCGTGGTGTTCGTGGGACCGCTGGCTCAGGGAAGTTCCGGTGGACGAGGCGGTGCCGATGATGTTCCGCATGGAGCCGGATCACCGCAAGGCGCCGCCGGATGTGTCGGACTTTGCGATTCGCGAGCCACTGTGCGAAGGGTCGTACGGGGTGTCGACCACCGAGCCCTGGCCGCGCGATCTCGCGGGCAAGCGCGTTTATGTGTTTTCGGACAATGGCTGGCGCAGGGATTCGCCGGCGAAAGTGGAAGAGGAACTGCGATGAGAACACGGCGAATTGCGGCGGCGGCGCTAACCGGAGCGGTGGTGGCGATGCTGTTCTTTGGGGCTGGGGTGGAGGCGTGTGGGCCGGATTTTGAGCCCGATGTCTTCATTCGCGCGAGTGCGCCGGACAACCTGGCGGCCTTTGCGCAGGGAAAGCTGGGGCTGCTGGGCGCAGGCTATGACTCGACTGTATACGCGGTGGCGCACCGCTATCTCAACGGCGGGAGGCTGTCGCCGGCGGAGCAAACGGCGTTTCTGGGGAAGATGGAGCCGCCCACCGTGCAGGACTGGAGCCATTTGACGCCGGCGGAGGTCGAACAGGCGCAGAAAGCGCAGGAAGCGGCGGCGCTGGCGGCTGGTGCTTCGGGGCAGTGGCTGGCGGCGCGAGAACCATATGGAACCACCGCTGCCCCGAATGCCAGGCAGCTGGCTCCGTCCGGCGATGCGGCGCTGTATTACGAGCCGCAGTATCTGGATTGTCCGGATGCGGCGTTTCGGACGGCGACCCTCACCCTGGCGAAGAGGGCGGGTGCGTGGGGAGGGCGGAGTCCGTGGCTGGCTGATTGGATTCACGCCCAGGATGCGGTGTTTGCGAACTGCGGGAACGGAAAGGTGGATCCCTTTCCACCGCCAGATGCACCGAAGCCGGCTCCGCCGGAACCGGTGATGCCGGGCGCGGTTCCGGGGAACGCGCCGGCCTTGCTGCGGCAGGATCGCGCCTATCAGACGGCGGCGGCCGAGTTCTACGCAATGCAGTTTGACGCGGCAGCGCAGCATTTCAATGCGATCGCGAAGGATGCAGGCTCACCGTGGAGCCGGTGGGGAACCTATCTGGCGGCGCGAGCCCTGGTCCGGAAAGCATTTGCAACCGGAAAAGTTACGAATCCCTACGGCGGCGACCTGGCCAGCTTCGACATGGCAACCATGCAGCAGGCGCAGACCATGCTGGAGGGCCTGCTGTCGCATCCGGAGCCGTCGCGCGAGGCGGTCACGGCCGAGCTGAACTTCGTCCGGTTGCGCACGGAGCCGGAAAAGCGGGTCAATGAGATTTGTGCGGCGCTGGCAGGACCCGGGCCGGATACGAATTTCCGCCAGGACCTGGACGATCTGACCTTCGCGCTGGAAAAGCAACTGCCGGTGAAGAATCCAGCGCCACTTTACGCATGGATTGAGGCATGGCGGGGAAAGCCGGCGCGCGGCTCGGCGCCGGCCGTCTGGCAGCAGACGCATGCGCTGCCATGGCTGGTGCTGGCGATCGCCCAGGCCGGCCCGAAGGATGCGGACGTGCCCCAACTGCTCGCGGCAGCGAAGGCTGTCGCGCCAGCGACGCCGGCGTATCAGACGGTCTTCTATCACCGCGTGCGACTGCTGATCGAGACCGGAGAGAAGGATCAGGCCCGCACGCTGCTCGAAGCCGCCCTGCCGGAGCGGATCGCGGGCAAGCCGGATTCGTTCCTGAACGGGCTGTTGGCGGAGCGGATGGCGGTCGCCCGAAGCTTCGACGAATTTCTGACCTACGCGCCGCGGACGATCTTGTCCGGAGACCTGTTGACGGCGGATACAGCGCCCTTGTGGCCATGCACCAGGCATCCAGCCTGGCTCACGGAACTGGGGCATTGTCCGACGAAAGGACAGCCGCCAGGCTTCGATGTGGACTCGGTCGCCGTGCTGAATGAGCAGACGCCGCTGGCGTTATGGGTGAGGGCGGCCGAATCGCCGGATTTGCCGCCGAATCTGCACCAATACGTCGTGCTGGCAGGATGGACGCGGGCCGTGGTGCTGGAGGATGCGGCGACGGCCGCGACCCTGGCGCGGCTGCTGCCGCCCGCGGTCGAGAAGACGGCGGGAACCGGTGTGGGCTATGCGGCCGAACTGGCCATTCTCGAGAACCCGGGGCTGCGGCCGTATGTCGAAACCGGGGCGTCGCGGCTGGGCGATCCAAACATGCTCGATGATTTTCGCGACAACTGGTGGTCGACCAACTGGGAGAGCCGGTACCAGAGCGCGTCGCCGCTGGGAAAGGTCGATGCGTCGGGATTTTTGACCGCGGCGCAGATCGCAGCCGGGGCCGCGGAAGCGCAGCGCGTGCAGAAAATTTCGAATGGGGCGGCGGCGATTGGGCAGCGCGTGGTGGACTACGCGAAGACCCATGCGAACGACACCTCGGTGCCCGAGGCGCTCGCGCTCGTGGTGCGGGCGACCCATTACGAGGCGCAGGACTGGTCGGGCAATCAGGACGCGATGAAGGCACAACAGGCTGCGGTGACGGCGGTCGGCAAGGCCGCCTTCACCCTGCTGCACGCCCGCTATCCGCAGTCGGAGTGGGCCAGCAAGACCCCCTATTACTACTGAGGGCGCATCCGATTCCCGGGAACCGGGCCCGCGGTTTCCCCGTAACTGAGTCAACGGGGGTTCCGCGATGCGACTACGGCAGGAGCTGATCCATAGTGTGCGGCGCCTGGCCAGAATGCCGGGGTTTGTGCTGGCGGTGGTGGCTTCGATCGGACTGGGGATCGGCGCCAACGCCACCATTTTCTCGATGGTGAGCCGCTTCGTGCTGCAACCCCCGCCGGTAGGCGATCCCGGCACCTTGCTGGCGTTGCACCTCACCCACGATCGCCGGCAGTGCTGCAACAATTTCCCCTACCCCGTCTACACAGACGTGCGCGATCGGGCGCACTCGTTCTCCGGCGTCGTGGCGTATTACGAGTTGCTGCCGGCTTCGCTGAGCAGCGCGGGCGAGCCGCAGCGAGTGTGGGGACAGGCCGCCACCGCCAATTATTTCGACGTGACCCAGCTGCGGATGGCCCTGGGACGCGGCTTTGCGCCGGCCGAGGAAAATGAGCCGGTGATCGTGCTGGGCTATCGCCTGTGGCAGCGGCAGTTTGCCGGCGACGCGGCCATCGTGGGCAGGAAGATCACGGTCTCCGGCAAGCCGTTTGTGGTCGTAGGCGTGGCGCCGCCGGGATTTCACGGCCTGGATTCGATTCTCGATCCGCAGTTCTGGGTTTCGCTGGGCAACGTGGAAGCGCTGGCGCCGAGTGTTCCGCCGCGCACCTCGCGCACCAGCCACTGGCTGGCGGTGGTCGGGCGGCTGCGGCCCGGCGTGACCCGGGAACAGGCATCGGCCGAGTTGGACACGCTGGCGAAAAATCTTGCGACAGCCTATCCGGCGTCGGACACGGAGAACGGATTCCTGCTGGATCAGGCTGGATCGCTGCCGCCGCGGGACAAATCGACGGTGCTGCTGTTTCTGGGCGCGCTGTTGGTGGTGGTGCTGCTGGTGCTGGGGATTGCCTGCGCAAACGTGTCGAACCTGCTGCTGGCGCAGGGAGCGGCGCGCCAGCGCGAGATGGCGGTGCGCCTGTCCCTGGGAGCCACACGGGGGCAGTTGCTGCGGCAAATGCTGCTGGAGAGCACGCTGCTCGCCCTGGCAGGCGGCCTGATGGGAACGCTGCTGGCGTTGTGGGCCACGTCCGCCCTGGGAGCATTTCATTTCCCCGCGCCGGTGCCGCTGGATTTAACCCTGCGCGTGGATGGGCGCGTTCTCGCCTGGACGTTCCTGCTGAGCGTGGGCGCGGGCGTGGTATTCGGAGCCATCCCCGCCTGGATCGCGTCGCGGCCGATGCTGGCCAGCGCGCTCCGCGGCGAGGATGCGCTGGCCCGGCCCGGACGGCGGTTCACCCTGCGCAATATTCTGGTGGTGGCGCAGGTCGCCATGTGTGTGGTCCTGCTGTGCGTGGCAGGGCTTTTTCTGCGCAGCCTGGAACGCGCCACCGGCATCGATATCGGTTTTCGATCCAACGGGCTCCTGATGGCCTCCGTCGATCCGCGGCTGCATGGATACACGCCGGAAAAGACGAATCAATTCCTGGAGCAGGCGCAGGAGCGGGTTGCGGCAATTCCTGGCGTGGTTTCGGTGGCCGCGACGGACTCGGTTCCATTGGCGGGTGGGAACCGCAGCGATGGCTTTGAGGTGGAGGGTCGGAAGCGAATCGAGGATCGGCCCAGCGTGGATGAGTACATGGGCAGCGCGGGCTATTTCGAAACGCTCGGGATTCCACGCCTCGCGGGACGCGACTTCGAGCACGAGAACGCGACCGGGGAAAAGGTTGCGATTGTGAACCGCGAGTTTGTGCGCCAGCTGTTCGGAACGGAGAATCCGATTGGGCAGCGAGTGACCGGCGGCGGCGCAACCTACCGGATCATCGGCGTGGTCGGCAACATCCGCTCGCGGACGCTGGGCGAAGACACGCGGCCCATCCTCTTCCGGTCGCTGGAGCAGAGCACGGGGAGCGATCCGGCGTTTCTGGGATACACGCTGATCGTGCGCACGGCGGGAGCTCCCGGCGCGGCAGCGCAGAGCGTGCGCTCGGCGATCCACACGCTCGATCCGGCGATGGCTGTTTACAACGTGGAGACGATGGAAGAGCACCTGCGCAGCGCCTTGTTTCTGCCCCGCCTGGCTGGCACGCTGTTCGGCGTGTTTGGCCTGCTGGGACTCATGCTGGCGGGCGTGGGCCTGTATGGCGTGATGAGCTATTCGGTGAGCCGGCGGACGCGGGAAATCGGCATTCGCCTGGCGCTGGGTGCGCAGCGGGCTGGGGTCGAGCGGCTGATCGTGCGGCAGGGCATGGTGCTGACCGCGATTGCCCTGGCGATTGGGCTGGGCGCTGCATGGATGGCAGCACGCTTCTGCGAAAGCTTCCTCTATGGGATCCACGCGCACGATCCGCTCACCTTCATGGTCACACCGGTGTTCCTCGCCGGCGTGGCGCTCGTGGCCTGTTTGGTTCCGGCGCGGCGCGCGGCGCAGGTGGATCCGCAGGTTGCCTTGCGCTGCGAGTGAGCGCCGGTGCCGTCCACACGCCTAGGGCGTAGTGGGGCGCGGGTGCGAGGCCGTGCTGCCTTCGGTCATGCCGAGGACCCACTGGATGGCTTCGCAATACATTGTGCGGATGTCGGGATCCTGCCACGATTCCGGGGTGTGCCCGAGCGTGGAGTAGAAGACGCGGCCCTTGCCATACATCTTTGACCACGCGACAGCGAAATCGTGGTCGGCGCGGTGGATGCGCGGGTTGTTGTCGTAGTTCAGCTTTGTGGGGTCGAGGCTGAGCAGCACGTTGACCTTGTCCCGCGACCAGTCCCTGGGCTGATAGATCTCGTCGTACTTCACGAATGCGTGGGGAAAGTGGCGCACGGCCGGGAAGCTGGGATCTTCATTGATAATCGGCGCATCGAAGGTGGACCAGGGGTGCTGGTCGAACCAGCCGCCGATCATCTCGCCGTACTCCGGCCACGTATAGTTGGTGTCGAGCGCGGCGTGAATGCCGACGAAACCTTTACCGTCGTCGTGGATGAAGGACATCATGTCGGCCTTCTGCGAGGCGTCCATGTCGAGCTCCCCCGTCGTGCTGGCGAAGACGAGGGCGTCGAAGGAATTCAGATTTTTCGCGTTGCGGCCCAGATCCTTTTTGCTGAGAAGCTCAGTGTCGGTGCGGATCACGGTGTCCCACAGGCCGGTTTCTTTCCCCATTTCGTAGACCGCGACCATGGCGTCGGTGACCGAATCGTGCTCGTAGCCCTTGGTCTCCCCGATCACCAGGACATGTTTGCGGTGGACGATATCGGCGCGGGGCGGGGGCGGAGTGGCCTGAGCGTGCACCATCAGAGTGCAGGCCGCAAGAGTGAAAATGAGAGCGAGCGGGCGGAACGAATGCACCAGGGATCTCCTTCGCAGCGGACTCCGGGCAGGTTCACGCCGCGGAGCAAGTGTAGTGGAAAGGCTCCCGGATGCGGCTGGGCCCCCTTCGCCCGGAATGATGCAGGAGTTTTTTCGAAGCGCGTCGCTTCGACAGACATCTAAAGATCGCAATCCCTATCTTCAGACAGGCAGGTGTTATGACCAACGAAGAACTTCTCGCCAACGCGGCGTTGCGCTCGTGGAAACAGGTGCTGGGGCAGTTTGACAAGATCCTTGCGGAACGGAACGACGAGCAACTGCAGAAACCGGTGGCGCCGGGCAGAAACCGCGTCTTTTATCTGCTCGGGCATCTGACCGCGGTGCACGATCGCCTGTTTCCTCTGCTGGGCGTGGGCGAGCGGCTGCACCCGGAACTGGATGAGGCGTTCATCACAAATCCAGACAGGACGCTCGCGGATCCGGTTTCGGCCGCGGAGTTGCGGAAGGCGTGGAGCGCGGTGAACGGGAAGCTGACGGCGGCGCTCGAAGGCTTCGCGCCCGCGGACTGGCTGAAAAAGCACACCTCGGTTTCCGACGAGGATTTCGCGAAAGATCCTACGCGGAACCGTCTGGCGGTGGTGCTGAGCCGGACGAATCATCTGTCGTTCCACCTGGGGCAGATCGTGCTGGCGAAGGAGTAGCGGCGGAAGGGGAGTGCTGCCTGGGCGCTCCCCTTTCTCAACTCCGCCTGTTTCAGTAACGGCCGGTTGGCCCCAGCAGGTCATCGAGCCCTGAGACCGGAGCCAGCAGCCATGGCGTGAAGGAAACACCCGATCCCTGGACGGTGGCGCAGTGTCTGCCGTTGGCGCCGGCTGCGCAGTTCCACCAGTTCTCGGTTGCGTCCACGGGCGCCGCGCCGAAGTTGTCGATCGCGATGCCGCTGGAGAAGTTGTTGAAGTGGACGTTCAGCTGGCCCGCCGGGGCGGTGAAGCCGACGTCGATGGACTCGTGCTCGAAGGTGTTTTGTTCCACCACGGTCCCCGTGATCGCGGCCATGCTGAAGATGTTGATCGCCGTCGGACCTGGTGTCGGCGCGCCCGGATTGTCAGGACCGTTTCCGGAGAAGTCGTTGCCGACAATCGTGTTGTCGTTGAAGTTGATGGGGGGCGCGGGAGACGGAGGTGCGGCATGGTTGTGCATGGCCACTCCAGTCGCCCCGTTATTCCAGATGATGTTGTTGATCACCACATTGCCGGTGGCAGTGGTGCCCGGGGAGGGCGCAAAGATACCCACTCCAGCCCCCGGCGTCTGCGTTCCGTTGCCGATCGACGCATTGCGGGAGATCGTGTTGTACCCGACGCCGTACGACAGCGTGGCCGCCGGGATGATCGCGGTCGCCGGTGCGTGCGAGGCAAGCGTGATGCCGCAATCGTAGACGTTGTCATGCACGTAGTTCTCGCTGATGAGATTGTGCATCGTGGGCCCGGTTTCGTCGCTGCTGAGAATGCCGCCTGCGTTGTGCGCGACCTCATTGCGCAGGATCGTGGAGTGATCGACGCCCATCAGGTGAACGCCCTCGCCGCAGTCATCCTGCTCGTTGGTCTCAAAGGCGGTGTTAATCCCGGGACAGGTGCCGCCCGCCGAATCGAGCGACCGGTCATTATCCATCACTTCATTCTCAATCAGCGTCACGTTGGTCGCATTCGTGAGCAGAACGCCTTCATAGTTGGCGTTGCGAATCTTGAATCCGGAGATGACCACGTTGGCTACGCCTGGATTGGGCGCCGCACTCATGCCATCGACCCAAATCCCGTTGGCGGAATTGGTCGCGTCGATGACCGCGGCCAGCGGTACCGTCGACATCAGCGAAAGGGATTTGCTGATGGTTACCTGTTCGTCATAAACGCCGGGCCAAACCTGGATGACGTCGCCCGGGGACGCGGCCGCAACGGCAGCGCCAATCGTGGCTTTGCAGCCCAGCTTGCCGTTCGGATTGACGCACAAGGTGGCAGCCAGAGCCGAACTCGCGAAGCTGGCGAGAGAGAGCCCGGCGACACCGGCAACGAGCAGGGGAAAGGGACGGATGGTTCTGGAGCAGACAGGCATGGGAGCCTCCTGGGGTTTCGTGGGATTTTGGGCGCGGGCATCGGGGAATACCCAGGCTGGAGAGACGGCGGCATCCTACTCCGCCCCGGAGTGGCTGTAAACCAGCTTTCGTGAATGGCCTGAAATTCGCTGCCTAGGTGTGGAGTGTCAACAGGTTGTTCCGGTCGAGAGCTGATCGGCTGACGGGTGGCAACGAACCGAGACTAGCATGGGGTCGATGCCAGTTGTACTGGTGCAGCCAGGGGCGAAGCTGCTGGCTGCGTTCGTCG
>DATAWS010000002.1:0-33248 GCA_036267095.1 Acidobacteriaceae bacterium | reverse complement strand
CGGGGATTCTATGCAGGGAAATTCTGAGTTCCAGGCGTCGATCATGTGGACCGCGCCTTTTTCCGCCTGCCGCGCCCATAGAGCATGAGGCCGAAGAGGATAGAGACGATGGTGCCGCCGAGAAGCTGCAGCTCAAAGCCGAGTTTGCTGGCGACTTCGCCGGGGGGGACGAGGGAGACGGCGATTCCGATGAGCACCACCAGGAAGCCGAGGCTGCCGCAGATCCAGACGCCGGTTCGTCCGCCGGGGACGAGGACGGCGTGCGGATTCTCAGCGCGGTCGCGGCGGCCGGAGAGCTTGATGACGGCGGCAAACATGTAGAGGAACGGAATGAAGTAGAGAATGATGGCCGCGTCCACGAGGAATTGATAGGCGCTGCGGGTGGTCTGATTGACCTGGCTGGCGAGGAGGATAGCGCCGGAGATGCCGCCCTGGACGAGGATAGCCACCCAGGGGGTTTTCCACTTTGGATGGATTTTGCCGAAGGCAGCGGGCAGATAACGGTCCACGCCGACGACGAAGGGGACGCGGGCGATGCCGGCGACGGTCGAACCGACGCCTCCGGCATTGCCGACGGTGACGAGGATGGCTGCGAGGATGCCGAGGAATCCAACCTTGAGCGCGACGGAGCCGACGGCGATGGCGTTGAAGACGCCGCTTTGCGGATCGATGCTGCCGGCGGGGACGAGGGCGAGAACCGCAAAAGTTCCGGCGATGTAGATGAAGGCGATGATCGCACCGGCGGCGTAGACGGCGCGGGGCAGGGTACGGCGCGGATCGCGGACCTCCTCGCTCATGGCGGAGACGAGCTCGAGGCCGGTGAAGGCAAAGGCGATCTGGGACCAGAAGTTGACCGTATCCCAGTTGAGGGTGGGGAGCATGTTGCGCGCGGTGAAGTGGGTGACGGAACCGAAGCCTGGACCGTGGCGAACGGCGACGATGGCGGCGACCACGACGAGGATGAAGAGGGGCAGGAAAGTTCCGACGCCGCCGGCGTTCTGCAGCCATTTGCCGATGTTGAGGCCGATGAGGTTGAGGAAGACGGCGATGAAGAGCAGGCCGAGCGAGACCCAGAGGAGGAAGCCGCGATTCTGGGAGAGTGCGGCGCCGTGGGCGCCGAAGACATAGGCGGACATCGAGGCCGAGGCGAGCAGCAGGCCGGGGAAGTAGAAGACGGTGTAGATCCAGTAAGTCCAGCCGGCGATGAAGCCGTGGAAGTCGCCGAAAGCCTCCTTGGCCCAGATGTAGAGGCCGCCTTCCTGGGGGAAGCGGGAAGAGAGCTCGTTGATGACGAGGGCGCCGGGAACGAAGAAGAAGACGGCGGCGAGGATCCAGAGGCTGATGGAAGAGGTGCCGTTATGGCCGGCGGCGGCGATCCAGCGAGGGCCGAGGACGGTGGCGATGTTGAAGAGCAGGACGTCCCAGAAGCCCATGGTCTTGCGAAGCTGGGATTTGGAGTCAGGGGCTGGGGTCATGGCTGGAGACCGGGCTTCGACCCCCCCCCGGAGCGATGCTTTGTTTTCAGTGATTTAAGGGTGGAATCCCCTCTCGATACCCCGGCAAGCGATGGACAACAGGGCATTTGGGTGGGGAGTGCGACTGCTGCAGTGACGCGTGTGAGTGCGGCAATGACGAGCGCGATGGAGGGAAGTGATTGTGTGCCGGGCAGATAGGTGGCGAGCGTGAGTGCGGCACTGGCGGTCGCGGAGCGCGGGGAAACGCTCGCGAATGCGGCATTCACGAGTGCCAATGAGGCACAGGCGGGCGCGATTGCGGCGGCACGAAGATGAAGGAGGACAGGAGCGGGAGACGGCGTTGCGGTTGGGGTGCATGGGCGGTTCGACACGCGGATCTCCTTCCTGCATGAAGAGAAAAGGCTGCCGGAGGGGGCAGCCTTTCTTCTTTGGTCAAGCTATCTTTCGGATCTTCTTTTATCAACCCTATATTAAGAATACCAAGTTTGGGGCTCAAGGCTGCCAACTTTGTTGGGGTTTGGAAGCTGGTAAGTCACTTGGAATGAGGGGTCATTACGTTGGTGCGGGGGCGCAGGGCTTGACAGTTTTTGCGCGCGGCCGGCCCGTTGCCTCCGGGCCTGAAGGCCGGGCACCTTAAGGCTTCGAGTTCGCCGGGTTAGAGGACAGACAGGGGATAAGGGGTAGAGGCAGGGCATAGTCATAGGGAGCTTCAATGGGGGAATCATTTCCCCTTTGCACTTCTGAGGGTATATAACGTTTCTCGCGCTTCGATGCGCACCCCAGGAGACCCCCATGATTCGCCGACTGCAGGTTCTTCTCCGTGCTGCCGGAATCCTCGCCCTGGTGTTTGCTGCGTGGGTGGCGGCGCTGCATGCGGCTGAACCCGGGCAAAAAGAAACGTGGCAGAAACTGCAGAGTCCGACGGCGGCGCAGGTGGCTGCGGCGTGGCAGGCGCCTCCGGCGGAGTATGGGCCGGAGCCGTATTACGGGCTGAATGGGCCGGTGACGGTGGAGCAGGTAGAGCGCGATCTGGACACCATGAAGCGGCTGGGCTTCGAGGCGGTGACGGTGCAGGCGGGGTTCAACATGCCGTTCGCATATCTGTCGCCGGAGTACTTTGCTTTCTTCCGGAAATTTGTGGAGGAAGCGAAGAAGCGGGATATGCGGGTGTGGATTGTGGACGATGCCGGGTATCCGAGCGGGTTTGCGGGCGGGCGGTTCACGGCAGAGAAGCCGGAGCTGCGGATGCAGGGCCTCGAGGTGGCGCGAACGATTCCGGTGGCGGGCGGCGCGACGGTGCACGAGACGCTGGGGCCGGATGCGGTGAGCGCGGCGGCGGTGGATGCGGAGGGGAACGCGCGGGCGCTGAAGCTGGATGGGGATGGGCTGGACTGGACGGCTCCGGCAGGCGAGTGGACGGTGCTGGTTGTGGATCACGAATTCAAGACGTCGCCTACGCGGTCGGACACGAATTCGAAGCGGGTGAAGGATACGGAGCAGTCGCTGGAGGACTACATGAATCCGGTGGCGACGGCGCAGTATCTGGCGTGGACGCATGAGCAGTACAAGAAGTATGTCGGCGATGAATTTGGGAAGACGATCGAGGGATTTCGGGGGGACGAGCCGGACTACTCGATTGCCGGATTGCCGTGGACGCCGGCGTTCTTTGCGCGGTTCCGGGAGATCAAGGGCTACGATGTGCAGCCGTACACGGCGCTGTTTGCGGAGACGCCGTCGCGGAGGAATCCGGGCGTGGCGATTCATCTGACGCCGGAGCAGGTGCGGATCAAGGGCGATTACTACGATGTGTTTTCGCAGATGTTTGCGGCGGGGTTCTTCAAGCCGCAGGGCGAATGGTGCGCGGCGAACCACCTGGAGTATCAGGTGCACCTGAACCACGAAGAGATGGAGATGGCGCTGACGCACAGCGAGGGATCGTTCTTCCGCGACATGCGGTATGTGGAGGTGCCGGGGATCGATGCGATATGGCACCAGATCTGGACGGACACGATTTCGGATTATCCGCGGCTGGCGAGCTCGGTGGCGCACGTGTATGGGAAGCCGCGTGCGTTTACGGAGAGCTTCGCGGCGTATCGGCCGGTTCCGGATGTGGCGATGGCGCGGTACATCCTGAACGAGCAGTTTGTGCGGGGGGTGAATTTGGTGGAGATGATGTATTTTCCGGCGACGTCGGCGGGGGCGCGGCCTCCACCGTCGTTTATGGGGGAGGCGGGGTTTCCGGAGCTGACGGCGTATGTGCGGCGGATGAGTTATCTGATGGCGATGGGAAGGCCGGACGCGGAGGTGGCGCTGTATCTGCCCTCGAGCTCGATGTGGCTGGGGGACGATGCCGCGGACACCCAGTTTGTGTCGACGGAGCGGCTGCTGAGCGAGCACCAGATTGACTTCGACATTGTGAGCGATGACGCGCTGGCGCGGGATTTGAAGGGGGAGAAGGGCGGGCTCGAAAGCCTGAGCGGGAATGTGTATCGGACGGTCCTTTTGCCGGAGCCGGAGGTGCTGAGCGAGACGGCTTTTGGCCGGTTGCGGGCGTTTGCCGAGGGCGGGGGGAAAGTGGTTTTTCTGGGCGGGACGCCGCGGTGGATTGCGGGGCGGACGATCCGCGACGCGCGGGAGGCGACGGCGGCGGATTTTGGCTGGGCTACGGTGATCGATGTACAGCTGCCGCCGACGCCGACGCCGCCGCAGTTTGCGCCGAGTGGGCCTCCGGAACCGCAGGCGATTGCGCCGGAGGTGGTGAAGGCAGTGGAGGCGGCGGCAAAGCCTGCGGTGCGGACGAGCGCTCCGGAGACGGCTTTGCAGGTGATGAAGCGGCGGTGGCGGGATGCGGATGTGTTTCTGCTGTTCAACGCGGGCGGAGAGGAACTGAATACGACGGTGACGTTGTCGAGCGCGGCGGGGAAAGCCGAGGTTTGGGATCCGCAGACGGGATCGGTGACGGCGCTCGAGAGCGAGAGGCGGAGTGGGTCGCTGCAGGTGAAGCTCGAGTTTGCACCGTATGCGACGCGGGTGGTGGTGGTGCGGGGGAGGCTGGTCCGCTAAAAAGCGGTTGGCGCAAAGCCGGTCGGCGGAGAAGCAGGCCGGTCATGCGCCAACCGGCTGTTCCCCTGCTCTTCAGCTTTCCTTCCGGTACAGCAAATCCCGGATCGCTTTGCGCCGCTCCGCGTTCATTTCCGCGCTCACGTTGCTCGCGTCCGCGCCGCTCTTCCCGACTGGTTGTGCGTCCTCGTCCGCGCTGCACGCGGGGCAGCGGTTCGCAAATCCCGGCTTGTCGGGCTTCAGCTCAAATTCCTCAGAACAGATCACGCATCTGCGAATCGGAAATCCCATACCAGCGTTCCTCAGTCGACCTTTGCTTCTATTTTCCTACAGTTGGCGGGAGTTGCTAAAGGCCGGTCAGCTCAAGGAGCGGTTCGCGAAGGCTTTAGAGTGGGCGGACTTGGCGGTACCATCGGGCGTGGCGCGGAAGGTGTGGCATCCGCGCTGAGGAGGCGGTGGTGCCATGGCTCGGCGTGGGGTCTTCTATCTTCTTTTGGCGGCGATGGGTTGCGCCGCTTTCGGACAAAATTCGGGAGAGTCGGTGTTTCCGCTGCGGCCGGCGGATGGACATGCGATTTATCTGAGCGCGAAGGGGGATGGGGTTGCCGATGATTCGGATGCGCTGCAGGCGGCAATCGATGAGGCGCAGGAGACGGTGCACCACGGAATCGTGTTTGTGCCGGAGGGGCGCTATCGGTTGACGCGGTCGATTCATGTATGGGCGGGGATCCGGCTGATCGGGTATGGGGCGAAGCGGCCGGTGTTGGTGCTGGGACCGAAGACGCCGGGGTTTGAGGCGGGGCGGGGCGGGGGTGCGGATTCGGGCGGCGATGCGGACTCGGATGGGAGCCACTCGATGCTGTGGTTCACCGACGAGCGGCCGCGCGAGGGCGAGGCGATAGGGGACGGGAGCGAATTTACGTTCTTCAGCGCGGTGGAGAACATCGATTTCGAGATTGGCGATGGGGATCCGGGGGCGGTGGCGGTGCGCTTCAACGTGGCGCAGCACAGTTTTGTGGCGCACGCGAATTTTCGGCTGGGGTCGGGGCGGGCGGCGCTGGAGGCGATTGGGAACCAGGCGTACGACATCCACGTGGAGGGCGGGCAGTACGGGATTGTGACGGGGAAGACGTCGCCGGCGTGGCAGTTTTTGCTGATGGATTCGAGTTTTGCGGGGCAGAAGGTGGCGGCGATCGGCACCCATGAGGCGGGGATGACGCTGGTGCGGGACAGCTTTGTCCGGGTCCCGGTGGCGGTGGAGATTCCTGAGGGCGAGGTGGAGCAGCTGTACGGGCGGGATCTCTCGATGCGGGATGTGGGGACGGCGTTGAAGCTGGGGGATGCGGAGAATTTGCGGAACGAGATCACGCTGGAGAACGTGGCGTGCGCCCGGGTGGGGCAGCTGGTGGAGGGTGCAGGGGCAGGGGCGGAGGGCGAGGGGTCTGCGGTGCCGAATCCAGCGGGAAATTTTTTGGAAGAGCGATTCACGATGGGGCTGGATGTTGGGCGGGATGGGCGCGATGACGGGATCGCGGTGCACGAGCGGCATCGGATGCTGGCCGGCGAGGCGCCGGCGGTGCGAAGCGATGTTCCGGCGCTGCCTGCGATGGCGACGTGGGTGAACGTGAAGACGCTGGGGGTGAAGGGAGATGGGGGGACGGATGACACGGCGGCGATCCAGAAGGCGATCGATGGCGGCGGGGCCGGCAAAACCCGGGCGCTGTATTTCCCCAGCGGATTTTATCGGCTGACGGGGTCGTTGCGGCTGCGGGCGAATACCGCGCTGATCGGATTGAGTCCGTTCACGACGCAGCTGGTGCTGGCGGATGGGGAGCGGGCGTTTCAGGGCGAGGGGGCGGCGATTCCGCTGGTGGTGGCGCCGAAGGGCGGGGCGGACATGGTGACGGGGATTGGGATTGCGACGGGAAATGCGAATCCGCGGGCGGCGGGGGTGGTGTGGAGCGCGGGGCCGCGGTCGCTGCTGGAGGACGTGGATTTTTGGGAGGGGCGGAGCGAGTACGTGCAGGCGCTGGAGCCGGCGGCGGCGAAACCGCTGCCGTTTGCGGAGCGGCCGAAGATGCAGGCCAGCGCGCAGGAGCCGAGCTTGTGGGTGAAGGATGGGGGTGGCGGGATCTTTCGCGGGATCTGGTCGCATGCGACGACGGCGCGGGCGGGGTTGGTGATCGAGAACACGACGACGCCAGGGGTGATCTATCAGTTTTCGTGCGAGCACCACATGAAGAACGAGGTGGTGATCGATCACGCGGCGCACTGGCGGATTTTGGATTTGCAGACGGAGGAGGAGGTTCCTGCGGGGCAGGAGGCGGTGCCGGTGACGCTGGAGGGGGCGCAGGATGTGACGTTCGCGGACACTTATATGTATCGGGTGTCGCGGACGGTGCTGCCGAAGCTGTATGCGGTGGAGGGGAAGGACTCGGCAGCGCGCTTTGAGAACGTGAAGGTGTTCAGCCAGACGCGGCTGGCGTTCGATAACAGCGTGTTCGATGAGGGCAGCGGGGTGGAGGTGCGGGCGCGGCATTTTGTCGATTTCGTGCTGGGGCCGGAAGTAAAGAAGGGCGGGCCGGTGGAACTGCCGGCGGTGTTTGCAGATGGGGCGGCGCTGGAGCGGGTGGCGACCGGGTTCAGCAACGCGGATGGGCTGACGGCGGATGAGGACGGCACAATCTATTTCAGCGATGCGGTGAAGAACACGGTGTACCGGCTGGATGCCGCGGAGAAGAAGGCGGAGGCCATTGCGGAAGTGCCGCAGTCGCCGATGGCGGTGGGGGTGGTGGCGCCGGGTGTGCTGGTAACGCTGAATCGGGACGGGAGCGTGGGGGAGATCGCAAAGACGGAAGCCGGAGGCTGGGAGGGGACGGCGCTCGAGAACAAGCCGGGTCCGCTGCCGGAGGGGACGAAGCTGCTGCTGCCGGTGGGGCTGCATGCGGAGTTGGAGAAGCTGACGCTGCTGCTGGAGCACAAGGGCTATCAGTACCGCGTGGGGAGCAATACGGCGAAGCGGAGCGGACTGGAGGATGTGCCGGAAAGCTACTTCTATGCGGGCAGCGAAGAGGCAGGGAGCACGGCAATGCCGGCGATGCCGATTCCGATGTTTCGCAATCTGCACGAGAGCGCGCAGCTGGCGGTGTTTGCGCCGGGAGAGACGCGGCTGATTGCGAGCGAGAACGATGCGCAGACATGGCAGGGGACGCTGGGCGACGGCGATCGACTGGCGGTGAAGTTGTTTGTGGAGCGGGGTGGGACGTCGGTGGTCGAGGACTCGATGGGGAATGTGTATATCGCGAGCGGCCAGGTGTATGTCTACGATCGCGGGGGGACGCTGATCGGGGTGCTGGAGGTTGCGGAGCGGCCGGGGAGTTTGTGCTTTGGCGGGGAGGATGGGAAGACGCTGTTCGTTGGGGCGCGGAGTTCGGTGTATGCGATTCGGACGCGGGCGGCGGGGCGGTGAGGGCGCGCGGGAGAAACAGGGGGCAGGGGATCGGGGTGCAGGAGGCAGGGAGCGGGGGTCAGGAGCAGGGTGCAGGGCGCGGCGGGCAGCCTGTATATTGATACAGAGATGGCCTCGAAAGCGCAGACTCCAGCTCCACCTGCAGCCCAGGGATTCGCATATTCGGCGCTGATTCTGGGGTGGCTGATCCCGGGAGCAGGGCATTTGCTGACGCGGCACTGGATTCGCGCGCTGCTGTTGTTTGTGGCGATCACGACGATGTTTGCGCTGGGTCTGGCGATGCAGGCGAAGGTCTACATGCCGAACACCGGCGATCCGCTGGACATGCTGGGTTTCGCGGGCGATATCGGAACGGGTCTGCTGTACTTCATCGCGCGGATCTTCTCGCTGGGACAGAGCACGGTGCAGCTGGTGACGGCCGATTACGGGACCAAGTTCGTGGTGGTGGCGGGACTGCTGAATTTTGTGGCCGCGGTCGATGCGCACAATCTGCGAATTGGGAGGAAGGGCTAAGTGGCTCTCTCCCATTTCACTTCGGTGCTGCTGTTCGCTACGTTCGCTTCGGTGGTGTTTGGGATCACGCAGCGGTCGACGCCGCGGGCGATGATCCGTTACGGGGCGTATTGCTGGGCGCTGTTTGTGGGTTCGGTGATTGCGGCGAGCTGGCTGATGTGGGTGATTCGGAAGTAAGGCAGGGGACAGAGATGTTCCTGAGCCGTGCCGGCGGTTCCTTCAAGGAGCGGCTCATTTCTGACAATTCTCCGATCGGCAGAAGGCGCCTGGCGCCGCTGTTCCTGAAGTGTCTTTACAGCTTTGGAGTGACGCCGACGAACCTGCCGGAGGCAGCCGCGGATCCCGCCGCGGATCCCTCCGCGCGGGGTTGGGGATGACAGCCGGCGGGAGGAATCAGACCCATCACGCTAAACGCGGACCAGCTCGCGCTGGATGCGGCCGGTCACGGTGGCGTTGTCGCGGGTGGCGATCATGTTGATTTCGCTGCGAACGCCGAAGGTGGGGAGATAGATGCCGGGCTCGACGGAGAAGCAGGTGAAGGGCAGGATGCGGCGCTCGTCGTGGGTTTCGAGGTTATCGAGGTGGGCGCCGGGGCCGTGGAGCTCGGCGGCGATGTTATGGCCGGTACGGTGGGTAAAGTACTCGCCATAGCCGGCGGCGTTGATGACGGAGCGGGCGGCGTCGTCGGCTTCGAAACCGGCGATGGAGTGGCCGCCGTCGGTGAAGCCGGTGCGCACCGCGTCGATGGCGGCATCGCGGGCGTCGCGGACGATGGCGAAGATGAGGCGCTCGTGGTCGGTAGGTTCACGATTGACGACGCCGGTCCAGGTGATGTCGTACCAGCAGGAGCCGGGGCGGTCGAGGCGCGCCCACATATCGATGAGGAGGAAGGAGCCGGAGCGGATGGCGCGGCTGGTTTCGGCAGTGGGCTCGTAGTGGGAGTCGGAGGAGTTCTCGTTGATGGAGACGTTGGGGCCGTGGTCGGTGGTGAGGCCGGCATTGCGGATGGCATCCTGGAACCAGACCATCATTTCGTACTCGCCGGCGGGCAGGCCGGCGCGGGCGCGGCTGCCGATGAGGTGGAAGCCCTGGGTAAGGATCTCGTCGAGGGCGCGCTGGGCGGCGTAATGGCTGTCGATCTGGTCCTCGGTAAGGACGGACTCGAAGCGGCTGACGAGGTTGGCGGAAGAAACGATGTCTTTGCCGAAGGAGCGGAGCAGCTCGATGGTGCCGGCGTCCACCATGGAGACGTACATGATCGCGTTGTTGGGGGAGTACTGCATGGCGATGCGGGTCCACGGTTCGAGGATGGCGTCGAGGCCGGTTTCCAGTTCCTGCCAGGAGGAGTAGACGCCTTTGGAACCGGGGAGGGAATCGAGTTTGCCGGCTTCGATACGGTGGACGAGCTTGCGCGGCTCACCCTGGGCGGGGACGATGTAGTACCAGCGGCGGCTGACCAGGCCGGTATCGGGCAGGCCGAGGATGGCGGCGGCGAGCGGGTCCCGATGGTGGTGGTCGTAGAAAAGCCACGCGTCGATGCGCGCTTCGCGCAACGCGGACTGGATTGCGTCGAGATTCATCTGATAACAGGGTATAGGGATCAGCGGTCAGCGAACAGGGGTCAAAACGGGGGATGTCGAAGTATTCACGCCGGCGGGACGCTGAGGTCACATGGAGCGGCCGGGAGCCGGGAGGCTGGGGCGAGAGCCGGGAGCCGGGCGAGTAGAATGCGGGAGCGAGGGATGAGGACGACGGCATGATCCGGCGGATTCTGGGGTGGGTAGGGGAAGCGGTGAAGGTGCTGCTGGTGGCGGCGGTCGTGGTATATGGGGTCGACTGGGGGGTCTTCGAGGTGCGGGCGGCGCATGGGACGGGATACGACACGGTGCAGGTGGAGCAGTATTTGTCGACTCCGCTGAAGGGATCGAAGACGGAGTACGACTATATGGGGACGGCGACGGAGAACTGTGCGCGGGCGCTGTTTCCGCACGGCGGGGCGCCGGCCTGCTGGTGGCTGAAGAAGCACACCACCCAGTGGGAGTAAAAGCAGGGGGCAGGGGCCAGGGCCAGGGCCGGGGAATAGGTAATAGGAGCCAGGGGGTAGGGGGTAGGGGGTAGGGATTGGTGGGGTTGGCGGGGGTGGGTGAACGCGAGCCCTGCGCAGGGGACACTGGGCCCTGGAAGCGGCGGTTGTCGAAGATTCGGAACTCCCCCTGCGGCAGCCCCCGCACCGGGTTCCCCCTGTTGTCGGCGGGCGACATTGTGCCGGCGAGGGTGAAGGGGAACGTGGGCGAGGATGAGATGATGGCGGCCATTCTGGCGGTGGATCGCAACGGGCAGCCGGTGATGCGGATTGCGGAGAGGGCGACGATTGGGGTGGACGAGGTCAAAGTCCATGCCGATCCCAAAGCCGTCGTCAGCTTCGATCAGCAGCTCAACCTGCCGCATGGGCAGGATTATCTCGACATCGGGGTGTGGGATCTGACCAGCGGGCGGTTGGGGATGCTGACGGTGCCGGTCATGGTGGCGAAGAAGAAGCAGGGGTAGGGTACAGAGCCTTCACCCTGTTCCCTACCCTCTTACACGCTTTTTTCTTCGTGGTATTCCTGCTCGGTATTGATTTGCCAGAGGACGGATTTGTCGATGTGGCCGGCGACGATCTGGTCGACGGCGGTCATGGCGGTGAGCATGGAGTGGTCCTGGTTGTTGTATTTGTGCATGCCGTTGCGACCGATGAGGAAGAGGTTGGGGAAGCGGTCGGTATAGCGAACGACTTCGTCGAAGCGGTCGTAGGTTCCGAAGTAGGCGGGGTAGGTTTTGGGGACGCGGACGACGTGGGAGTCGCGGACGTCGGCGGCGCGGAGGATGCCGATCTTCTCGATTTCGGCAATGGCGAAGCGAGCGATTTCGGGGTCGGGCAGGTTCCAGAGCTGGTCGGATTCGTAGCAGAAGTATTCGAGGCCGATCCAGATTTTGGAGGGATCGGCGACCATGAAGGGGCTCCAGTTATTAAAGATCTGGAGTCGTCCCACCAGGACGTCGGGCTCCTGAATATAGATCCAGGTGTCTTTGAGGGGGGAGCCGTCGGGCTCGCTGACGGCGAGGCGATCGACCAGCAGGCCGACGGTGATGAAGTCGCGGTAGACGAGGCCGTTGGCGATGGTGCGGATCTGGGCGGGGACTTTGGCATCGATGGCGTGGATGAGATCGCGCACCGGCATGGTGGAGAAGACGTAGTCGGCGGGAATGGTGTGGGTGGCACCGTGGGGATCGGTGGCGTGGACGGAGACGACGCGGTCGCCTTCGACGTGGAGCTGGTGAGCGCGGTAGCCCATGCGGACTTCGCCGCCTTTTTTTGTAACTAAGTCTGCGACGTGTTCCCAAAGCTGGCCGGGGCCGTATTTGGGGTAGAGGAACTGCTCGATGAGCGAGGTTTCAGTGTCTTTCTGGGCGATGTCGGAGGACTTTTTGCGGGTGAACGCCTTCCTGAGGAAGTGGGCGAGCGCGGTGCGCAGGGAGAGGCCCTTGATGCGCTGGGCTCCCCACTCGGCGCTGATCTGATTGCAGGGCACGCCCCAGACTTTTTCGGTATAGGACTTGAAAAAGGTGAGGTAGAGCTCGGTGCCGAAGCGGTTGATGAGGAAGTCTTCGAGGGTAGTTTCGTTGCGGCGGGGAAAGAGTTTGGCGCGGAGGTAGCCGAGGCCGATTTTGGTCATGCGCCGGAGGCCGAGCTGGCGGATGGTGCGGCCGTTGAGGGCGATGGGGTAGTCGAAAAAGCTGCGCAGGAAGTAGATGCGGCTGCGGCGGGGGCGGACGAGCATGACGAGGTCAGGGTCGGTGGGGGGGGCGTCTGACGTTGCGACCTGGCGCTGCTGGTTCTGGTAGCGGATGGTTTCGGCGGAGCTGTTTTCGCCGGGGGCGACGGGCATCAGCTGGGTCCACCAGTTCATGACGCGGTCGGATTTGGAGAAGAAGCGGTGGCCGCCGATGTCCATGCGGTTGCCGTGGTGGCGGATGGTGCAGGAGATGCCGCCGATGCGGTCGCCGGCTTCGAGGACGATGGGGCGGACGCCGGAGCGGCGGAGGAGTTCGAGTGCGGCGGTGAGGCCGGCGGGGCCGGCTCCAATGATGACGGCGGTCTTCATGAAGAGAACAGGGTATAGGGTACAGGGTCGAGGGTATAGGGATCAGGGATCAGAGTTCAGGGATTTGGAGACGGCGCGGTCACCCATTCTTATGGCGGTGACGGCGGAGATGCTGCATGCCGCGGCTGCTAAGTGGTGAAGGCGTGCTCGGTTTCTTCGGAGGGTTGAGCGTCGATGGCGTGCATGAGGCCTTCGCGGGAGAGGCGATAGCGGCGTCCGCGCCAGAGGATGGTGCTGCTTCCATAACTGGCGGCCCAGCAGCAGAAGCCGAGCAGGTCGCGCAGAGGGTAGAGCAGAACCGTGCGGAACAGGTGGCGCTCGTGGACCGCGAGCGATCCGATGAGGGCGGCCAGGATCATGCGATTGAGGATGCCGCAGGAGAGGAGCGCGAGGCCGAGAGCGGGCCGGTGCAGGGCGAGCGCGGTGAGGCAGGCGAGCAGGCCAAAGGGAACGCTGAAGGTGAGCGCGGTGCCGAGATGGCCGAGCGGGCGGGAGAAGCGGGTGGACTTCATCCAGCGGATCTGGTGGCGGAGGGAGGCGGTGAAGCTGAGGTTGAGGATGATGTGATCGATGACGTGATGGGAGAGGACGACGGTGCGGCCCTGTTCGGCGATTTTGGCGCCGAGGAGGAAGTCGTCGGAGCAATAGGGGCCGAGGACGCCGAAGCCGCCCATCTGCTCGACGGCGCGGCGGCGGACGGCCATGGTGGGGCCGAGGGCGAACTTCATGCCTTCGAGGAGATTGGCGGTGAGGACGCCGGCGGTCATCTCGATGGACATGCCGGCGGCTTCGAGCTGAGACCAGAAGCTGCGGTCGGCAACGCCGCGATAGAGGCAGGTGACGGAGCCGACGGCGGGGTCGGCAAAAGGCGCGGCGACTTCGCGAATGTAGTTGGGGGCGACGCGGACGTCGCTGTCGCTAACGATCAGGAGATCGTGGGCGGCGGCGGCGTGCATGAGCTCGAGGGAGGAGACTTTGGCGTTGATGTGAGTGCGTTCGCCGGTGGAGAGGAACTGCGCGGGGATGTGGGGGAAGCGGGCGGCGACGCGGCGGGCGGTTTGGAGGCCGGGATCGCGCGGGGAGCGGGCGCAGAAGAGGATTTCGAACCGGGGGTAATCCTGGCGGAAGAAGGATTCGAGGTGGGCGTCGAGGTTGGGCTCGTCGCCATCGAGAGGCTTGAGGAGGGAAACGGGCGGCCCTTCGACTCCGCTCAGGGCAGGCTCGCAGGCGGAGCGGCCCTGGCCGGCTGGGAATAGAGCGCGGCGGTGAGCGCGGCGGAAGGCGATGAGTCCGAGCAGGGCCAAAGCGGCGGATAGGGCGGAGGTGAAGAGGCCGAAGAGGCCAAGGTCGAAGAGAAAGCGAATCATCATGGTGCGCGCCGGAGCTGGCGGAAACTGCGGCCGCCTTTAGCAGGGTATCGCATTGGGGGCTGGATGCGGCTCAAACGACGGGGAGGGCGGGCATCTTCGTGCATCCACAGGGCGAGCCGGCAGAAGAGAGTGTTAATGTGCTCGGTATCGATGGAATTGCGGGGGTGAGGAGCGCGTGGAGCAGGCAGCGCTCAGGAACGGGGAACGATGAGGCGGCGTGAATTTCTGAGGCAGGCCGGGTGGGCGGCCGCGGGATGGGCGCTGGGGCGAACGGCGTACGGCGCGAATTTTGGGACGGCGGGGAGCGCTCCGGCGGCGGGCGGCGTGGAGGCGTGGAGTTTCGCGACCGAGGCCGGGGGGCTGGCGCGGGTCCATGAGGCGGCTTTAGCGGCGCTCCGCGGAAACGTGGTGAAGCTGGGAGCGTATGCCGATCGGGTGCTGATCGAAGGCAGCGTGTATCGGGGAGTGTGGCTGGAGTGCGGCCCGCTGGAGGGGCTGGTCGACAGCGAGGTGGGTGCGGAGGGAGCGCGGGCGGCAGCGCGTAACAATCACCTGATCTTTTTCGCTCTGCAAAAGCCGGATGGGCAGCTGCCCTGCGCGGTGAAGGATGGCGGGTCGGGCTTTGGGCAGATCCAGATGGTGGTGCCGATAGCGGCGACGGCGTGGGAACTGGCCGAGCGATGGGGCGACGAAGAACTGCTGGAGAAGGCTTACGCGGCGTGCGGGAAGTGGGATGGGTGGCTGCGGCGGTACCGGAACACGCGGGGAACGGGATTGTGCGAAGGCTTCTGCACGTACGACACGGGGATGGACAACAGTCCGAGGTGGCGGGGGGTGCCGAACCGGTGTCCAAATGCGGATGCGCGGAAGTGTCCCGGCATGCCGGGGATGCCGCGGTTGTGTCCGGATCTTTCGGCGACGGTGTATGGCGGGCGCATAGCGCTGGCGGTGATGGCGAAGGCGCTGGGCAAGCGGAGCGAGGCGGATCGATGGGCGGAGGATGCGGCCACCATCCGGAAGCTGATTGTGGAGCGGCTGTACGATCCGGCGGACGGAGCCTTCTACGATCTGGACGCGAACCATCGTTTCGTGAAAGTGCGGAGCACGGCGACGCTGCGGGTGCTGGGCGAGCATGTGGTGGATGATGCGCTGTTCGAGACGATCTGGCGGAAGCAGGTGCACAATCCGGCGGCGTTCTGGGCGCCGTATCCGTTTCCCTCAGCGGCGTTGAACGATCCGACGTTCGTGCGGCCGATTCCGCGCAATTCGTGGGGCGGGGCGGCGCAGGCGCTGACGGCGCTGCGGGCTCCGCGCTGGATGGAGCACTACGGGAAGGCGGCGGAGCTGAGTTACGTGATGCAGCGCTGGCTGGACGCGCTGTTGCGGGCGGGGGAGTTCCGGCAACAGATGGATCCGATCTCGGGGGATTTCACCATGAAGGACCCGGGCGGATATTCGCCGGCAGCGCTGGTGTTCTGCGATTTTCTGTGGCGTCTGTCGGGAGTGCGGGAGCAGGACGGGATGGTGGAGTGGAATGTGCGGCCCCCCGAGGTGCAGGGGCGGTCGCACTTTAGCCGGACGGTTGGCGGGACCACGGCCGAGCTGCGCTACGAGGGGAGCACAGGGGAGCTGTGGCTCGGAGGGCGGCGGCTGGCGCTGGTGGAAGGCGTGGTTCGGGTGGTGGGGACGACGACGGGGGAGCTGCGCGAGGCGGTGGGGATTCGGGAGGGCATTGCCGCGGTGACGCTGTTCGCGCCGAATCGGGCAGTGCGGGTGTTTGCGGTGGAGGGGGACGCTCGGGTTCCGTTGCGGTGAGGGGCTGAAGCCCCTTTTTCCTTTTGGGGATTTTATGGCACAGCTAAAGCTGTGCCCCTTCAAAACGGCTGTGCCCCTTCAAAACGGCGGCGCTCCTTCAAAACGGCTGTGCCCCTTCAAAACGGCGGCGCTGCGAAGGGATTGCCGAAGGCCGGTTCAGGCGGCGCGGCGGGTGACTTCCTTCTTCTCTTCTCTCCGCCCCTGCGCAATTTTCTTTGCAGCGGAGGGGCGGGCGCTGAAGCGCTTCCAGGCGAAGCCGGCGATGCCGAGTCCGATGGTGAGGGCGGTGGCGACCGTCCTGGCGTGGGCTTCGGCGCGGAATTCCCAGCTGCGATCTTTGGCGCGATCGTCGAAGCTTCCGTGGGCGCCGTGGTCGCCGGGGACCGAGTGGTAGAGATTGTCGGGGCGGTTGGGATCTCGTGCGCCGTCGTACTGCTGGGAGTCGTAGCCGTCGCGGGCGAGCACGTGGTCGGCAAAGGAGGGAGCGAGCTTGTTGCCGAAGATGGCTTTGACGGTCGAGCCCCCGACGAAGTATTCGCGACGGCCGGGATGATGGGCGGCGTGGTAAATGGCGCGCGCGGCGACTTCGGGCTGGAAGATGGGCGGCACGGGCTGCGCTTTGCGGGGCAGCTTGCTGCGCACCCATCCAAACTGCGGGGTGTTGAGCGCGGGCATCTGGACCATGGTGGTGCGGACGTTGCTCTTGTCGTGGAGGAGCTCGGTGCGGAGGGCGGCGAAGAATCCGAGGATGGCGTGTTTGGAGGCGCAGTAAGCGGCCTGCAGCGGGATGCTGCGGTAGGCGAGCGCGGAGCCGACGTGAACGATGGTGCCGCGGTCGCGGGGCAGCATGTATTTGAGCGCAGCGAGAGTGCCGTAGACGTAGCCGAGGTAGGTCACTTCGGTGACGCGGCGGAACTCGTCGGCGGTGGTTTCTTTGATGGGGGCGAAGACCGAGGTCATGGCGTCGTTGACCCAGATATCGATGGGACCGAGCTCGCGTTCGACGCGATCGGCAGCGGCTTCGACGGCCGCGGCGTCGGCAACATCGAGGGACAGGACCAGGGCCTTGCCGCCCAGGGCTTCGACTTCGCGGGCGGCGGCTTCGAGGCCGTCGGTTCCGCGGGCGATGAGGCCGATGTGCGCGCCGTGGCGGGCGAATTCGCGAACGCTGGCGCGGCCGGCACCCGCAGAGGCGCCGGTAATGACAACGACTTCGGGCATTTTCACAGTGATTCCCCCTCAGGAATAACTCCTTTCAGTAGGATGCGGAATCTGTCGTTCTGCGAGGTGTTTTGGCGCGGGGCGCGGGCAGAAGTGAGGCGGGGATAACCGCAGAGGCAGGTTCGCCATCCCAACGGTTTGGGGCTGGGCCGATGCTTTGTGCGCGGCATCCAGGCTCTTCTTCCGCCGCATGGGAAACCGCTCGAATTCCGCCGCTATCGAAGCTGTCACAGTCGCGAGCTATACGATCCCGACGGATGCGCCGGAATCGGATGGGACGCTGGCCTGGAATCACACGACCATCGTGATTGCGATGGTGCGGGCGGGGGGCGTGCAGGGGCTGGGCTACACGTATGCGGACACGGCGACGGCGGCGCTGATCCACGATGTGCTGCGCGGCGCGGTGAGGGGGATGGATGCGATGGCGCCGCGCGCGCCTTATATGGCGATGTGGCGGGCGATCCGCAACCTGGGGCGGCCGGGGATTGCGTCGATGGGAATCTCGGCGGTGGATGCGGCGATCTGGGACGCGAAAGCGCGGCTGCTGGGTGTGCCGCTGGTGAGGCTGCTGGGCGCGGTGCGGCGGGGCGCGGCGGTGTACGGGAGCGGCGGATTTACATCGTATTCCGACAAGCGGCTGGAGAAACAGCTGAGCGGATGGGCGCGCGCGGGGATGGCCGCGGTGAAGATGAAGATCGGGCGGGATCCGGCGCGGGATGCGCAGCGAGTGCGCGCGGCGAGGAAGGCGATTGGCGCGGAGACGCGGCTGTATGTGGACGCGAACGGGGCGTACACGCCGCGGCTGGCGCTGGAGCAGGCAGAGATGCTGGATCAGCACGACGTGCGCTGGTTTGAAGAGCCGGTGTCGTCGGACGATCTGGAAGGAATGCGGTTTGTTCGGGAGCGCGCGCCGGCGCGGATGCGAATTGCGGCGGGCGAGTACGGCTATACGGGTTTCGATTTTCAGCGGATGCTGGCGGCGGGCGCGGTGGACGTGCTGCAGGCGGATATGACGCGGTGCGGCGGGGTAACGGGCTTTCTGGAGGCGGCGGCGCTGTGCGAGGCGTGGCATGTTCCGTTGTCGTCGCACACCGCTCCGGCGCTGCATGCGGCGGTGGCTTGCGCCGCGGTTCCATTTACCGAGATGGAATACTTCCACGACCATGTGCGCATCGAGACGATGCTGTTCGAGGGCGGTCCGCAGCTGGTGAAGGGCGAGCTGCAGCCGGATTTGTCGCGGCCGGGGAACGGGCTGGAACTGCGGCGCGTGGACGCGGAAAAGTTTGCGGCGTGAAAGCCTGCTGCAGCGGATCCCGAAACATGAAGGAGGACGTATGTCTGCGAAAGCTGCACCGCTGATTTCGCCGGAAGAACTGACTCGACCGATGGCTGCGCGGCGCGGCGGGGGCAAGGTGGACGTTGACGGACTGCGGCGGGCGCTGGAGGACGCGGTCGAGGGGGAAGTGCGGTTCGATGCAGGAACGAAGTCGATGTATGCGGTGGACGCTTCGAACTACCGGCAGATTCCGATCGGGGTGGTGATCCCGAAGTCGAAGGACGATGTGGTGGAGACGGTGGCGGCGTGCCGGCAGTTTGGGGCGCCGCTGCTGTCGCGGGCGGGGGGCACGAGTCTGGCGGGGCAGACGGTGAACACGGCGGTGGTGATCGACTGGTCGAAGTACATGCACGGGGTGCTGGAAGTGAACGCGCAGCAGCGGTACGCACGGGTGCTGCCGGGCACGGTGTGCGACGAGCTGCGCAACCGGGTGTTGCAGCTGACGGGAAATTTGCTGAACTGGGGGCCCGATCCGGCGACCCACAGCCGCTGTTGTTTTGGAGGGATGATTGGGAACAATTCCTGCGGGGCGCACGCGCAGATGGCGGGCAAGGTGGAAGAGAACGTCGATGAGCTGGAAATTCTGCTCTACGACGGCACGCGGATGACGGTGGGCTGGATGACGGACGCAGAAATGGAGCGGAAGATCGCGCAGGGCGGACGCGAGGGAGAGATTTACGGGCGGCTGCGGCGGTTGCGGGAGCGGTATGGGCGGCAGATCAGGGACAAGTATCCTCCGATCCCGCGGCGGGTGTCGGGATACAACCTGAACGATCTGGTGCCGGGGAAGGATGGGCGGTTCAATGTTGCGCGGGCGCTGGTGGGCAGCGAAGGGACGCTGGTAACGATTCTGGAGGCGAAGGTCCGGCTGATCGATGCGCGGGCGGAGCGGGTGATTCTGATGCTGGGTTATCCCGACGTGTACGAGGCGGCGGATCACGTGCTGGAGATCGACGCGTTCGATCCGGTGGCGCTGGAGGGGATCGACGACCGGCTGAAGCAAAACATGGTGAAGAAGGGCGGCCCGCACACGAAGTTTCTGCCGCTGCTGCCGGAAGGGGGCGGATGGCTGATGGCGGAGTTCGGCGCAGATCGCAGGCAGGATGCGCTGGAGACGGCAGGGGCGGTGATGGAGAAGCTGGGCAGGCAGCGGGGGGCTCCCACGATGAAGCTGCTGACCGAGAAGGAAGATATGGTGCACATGTGGGAGCTGCGCGAGTCGGGGCTGGGGGCGACGGCGTTTGTGCCGGGCGAGCCGGACACGTGGCCGGGGTGGGAAGATTCGGCGGTCGATCCTGCGCGGCTGGGAGATTATCTGCGCGGGCTGCGCGCGCTCTACAACAAGTACGAATACAACCCGGCGCTGTACGGGCATTTTGGCCAGGCGTGCGTGCATTGCCGGGTGGATTTCGATTTGACCAGCGCGGCGGGGATCCGGAAGTGGCGTTCGTTCATGGAAGAGGCGACGGATCTGTGCCGGAAGTATGACGGGAGCTGGAGCGGGGAGCACGGCGACGGGCAGGCGAGGGCCGAGTTCCTGGTGAAGATGTTTGGGCCGGAACTGATGGAGGCCTTTCGCGAGTACAAGTCGATCTGGGATCCGGAGTGGAAGATGAATCCGGGCAAGATCGTCGAGCCGAACCGGATGGACGAGGATTTGCGTTTGGGTGCGGACTACCATCCATGGGAAGCGAAGACCCATTTTCAGTTTCCCGAGGATGGGGGGAGCTTTGCGCACGCGGCGATGCGCTGCGTGGGGATTGGGCTGTGCCGGCGGAAGGAGGCCGAGCGCGCGGACAACGACACCATGTGTCCGAGCTTCATGGTGACGCATGAAGAGGAGCACACGACGCGGGGGCGCGCGCACCATCTGTGGGAGATGATGCACGGAGGCATACTCGAAGACCGGTGGCGCGATGAGAGCGTGAAGGAATCGCTGGACCTCTGTTTGTCGTGCAAGGGGTGCAAGGGCGATTGTCCGGTGAACGTGGACATCGCGACGTATAAGGCGGAGTTTCTGTCGCACTACTGGGAAGGGCGGATGCGGCCGCGGTATGCGTTTGCGTTCGGGTGGATCGATCAGTGGTCGCGGCTGGCTTCGCTGTGGCCGGGATTGGTGAATCTGGTGACGCAGACGCCGGGACTGAGCGCGCTGGCGAAGGCGGCGGCGGGGATGCCGCAGGGGAGATCGATTCCGGAGTTCGCGCCGGAGACGTTTCGGAGCTGGTTCAGGGCGCGCGGGAAGAAGCAGCCGAACGGGCAGAATCGCGGCAGGGTGATCCTGTGGGCGGACACGTTCAACAACTATTTCTTCCCGGAGACGGCGCAGTCGGCGGCGGAGGTGCTGGAGAGCGCGGGATTCGAGGTGAAGGTGCCGATGCAGCATTTGTGCTGCGGGCGTCCGCTGTACGACTACGGCTTTCTCGATATGGCGAAGGGATATTTGAAAAAGATTTTGCGCACGCTGCGGAAGGACATCGAGGCGGGCGTGCCGGTGGTGGTGCTGGAGCCGAGTTGCGCGACGGTGTTCCGCGACGAGCTGCACAATTTGTTTCCGAATGACAAGCTGGCGAAGAAGCTCGAGGAGCAGACCTTCGTGCTGAGCGAGTTGCTGGAGAAGAAAGCGCCGGATTTCAAAATGCCGCGCATGGCGCGCAAGGCGCTGGTGCAGGGACACTGCCATCACAAGTCGGTGATCCGCTTCGATGATGAGAACAAGGTGATGGACAAGATGGGGCTCGACCACAAGCTGCTGTCGTCGGGCTGCTGCGGGATGGCGGGGTCGTTCGGGTTCGAGGCGGAGAAGTACGACATCTCGCTCAGGATTGGGGAGCGGGCGCTGCTGCCGGCGGTGCGGGAGGCGGAGGAATCGACGGTGATTATGGCGGACGGCTTCAGCTGCCGGACGCAGATCGCGCAGGAGACGGAGCGGCAGGCGCTGCATCTGGCGGAGGTGATCCGGATGGCCCAGGAGGAAGGCGCGGGCGTGCGGGGGGTGGATGTGTACGGGCAGCCAGAGGCGGAGCTGGTGGAGCGGCGGAAGGCGACGCGGCGGCGAGCGCGGGTTGAGGCGCTGGTGGCGTTGGGGGCTCTGGGGCTGGCCGGTTTGGCGATTATGCGCGCGAGACACGGGCGTGGGAGTGACGCGGTCGTGTCGGAGATAGCTGCCGATTAGGGTCGGTCGGTTTCGCGAATCGTCTGGGAATGCTTTGAGGGGTGGGAACGTGGAAGCCCACATCCCAAACCCAGGGATGTGGGGCACCTGGGATTTTGTTGTGGGATGGGAAATGCCAGATCCCCTGGCTGCGGTGGAAGCCCACATCCCAAAGCCAGGGATGTGGGGCACCCGGATTTGTTTGTGGGATGGGAAATGCCAGATCCCCTGGCTGCGGTGGAAGGCCACATCCCAAACCCAGGGATGTGGGGCTCCCGGGATTTTTTTGTGGGATGGGCGATTCAGGGTGTTGGGTTGGTTTAGTCGACCGTGACCGTCAGGGTGGTGGCGGCCGTGATTTTGCCGGTTGCGGTGTCGGCGGCGGTGACGGTGACCGAGTACGCTCCGGGCGTGGTTCCGGGAGTGCTCTGATTGGTCGACTGGATGGGAGCGGCGCCGGACGATCCTCCGCAGCCGATGGCGGAGACCGCGACGAGGATGGCGAGCAGGCTCAGGAGCGCGCGACCGGCGCGACGGCGGGCGGGAATCCCAAAAAAGAGAACGAGAGCGAAGGCTGCTCCTCCGCCGGCGAGGAAGAATTTGGGCGGATCGAGGGCGGAGGTCGTCGCAGAGGTGGTGGCGATGGTGAGCGACGCCGTGGCGGCCGCGGTTCCCGCGATGGCGAGCGGCGAGGGGATCGAACAGGTGGGTGGAGCGGTGGCGCCGGTGGGGCTTGAGGTGATGGCGCAGGTGAGAGCGACGGGCCCGGTGAATCCGCCGGTGGGTGTGAGGGTGATGGTGGCGGTGCTGCCGGCTCCGGCATGAAGGGTGAGATTGCCGCTGTTGGTGAGGGCGATGGCGGGAGTTGGAGGCGTATCGGCGCCGCCGCCGGTGGTGTTGTCGAGGGCGATGGCGGTGCTGGAGGCGGCGTAGTTGGCGTCGCCGCTGTAGGCGATGGTGACGTTGTTATTTCCGGAGGCGAGCTGAGCTCCGCTGACGGAACCAGTGCCGGTAAGCACCCAGAGGGCGCTCGATCCGCTGCCCTGGAGGGTGGAGGCGAGCGAGATGGTTGCGACCGTGGAGTTGTTGGCGCTGAGCGTGACCGCACCGGTGGGCGTTGCTCCCAGGCCGACGGGAGTCTGGACCGTGACGGTAATGGTGGAACTGGTTGCGGAGGTGACGGTCGCGGTTGTATCCGTGGCCGCGATGGAGGTGGCCGCTTTGACGATGGTGAGGGTGGCGGGGGCGCTCGCGCTGGGATCGAAGCTGGCGTCGCCGGAGTAATGGGCGGTGACGGTGTGCGAGCCGGTGGACAGAACGGTAAAGGCGGAACTGAGCGGCGGCCAGGAGGCGGTGTTCTGACTGTCGATGGAGGCAGTGCCGAGGGTCGCGGCGCCATCCGTATACGTAACCGTGCCGGTGGCATTTCCCTGGGTTTTCGATGCTTCGGCGGCGCCGGCGATCTGGGCGTTGAAAACCAGCTGCGATCCGTAGGGAATGGCCGCGAGGCTGGCGATGGGCGCGCCGGAGAGCGGGTTGGCGGCAGCGGCAGCGAGGGTGGTGGCGCTGGTTTCAGGGGCGATGGTGACGCTGATGGGGCCGGAAGTGCTGGCGGCGTTGGAAGTGTCGCCGGCATAGCGCGCGGAGACGGTCCACGAGCCGCCGGGGAGGCCGTTCCAGGTGGCAGAGCCGCTGCCGTTGTTGAGAGTGATGGTGAACTGGCCGTCGACCTCGGAGCCGGCGGTGGCGGTGATGGCGACCGTGCCGGTGGGCGTGCCGCTGCCGGAGGTGGGGGCGACGGCGGTATTGAAGGGGACGGCGGCGCCGTGGGTTCCGTTATAAGCGGCGGCAGAGCCATCGATGGTGAGCGAGGTGGAGGTGGGGTTGAGGGCGACCGAGCCCCAGCTGCCGATCAGTGCGGCCACGTCAACACTGCCGAGGCCGGAGGCGAGATCGTAGCCGGCGCCGGCGTTGTAGCCGGTGAGGAATCCGTTGGCTCCGCAGTTGGGGGAGCCGGTGGCGCAGGGAACGGAATTGTTGCCGGCGTCGACGTCGTGGAAGACGAAGGGCCTGGACTGGGCTAGCCGGTAGAGGATGGTGTCGGCCTGGCCGAGGCGGGCGCCGCCCTGCGACTGAGAGACGAGGGCCAGCATGCCGGCGAAAGCAGGGGCGGCGGCGGAGGTGCCGCCGACTCCGCCGAAGGAAGTGCTGCCGGTGATCTGGCCGCCGGTGGTCTGGCACTCGGTATAGGCGTTGCCGCTGTTGCCGTCGGTGGCGTTGTCGGAGCAGAAGACCCAGAACGCTCCGTAGAAGCCGTTGGAGGCGAAGAGAGAGACGTCAGGCAGATCGCGGACGTGGTCGTTGGGGGTGAGGGAGGTTTGGAAGGCAGGTTTGGCGTAGCCGGCGAGGCAGGCTCCGGTGGAGCTCTGGGCAGCGCAGGTGCTGGGGCCGCCGCCAGCGGCCACGATGCTGGTTTGGCCGGCGCCGTTACGTTCAGCCACGTTGTTGGCGAGGGTGGCGTTGACACTGGTGGATTCGTTCCACGGCAGTTCGGGAATGTAGCCGAGGGCAGTGCGGTAATAGGGAGCGGTTCCGTTGGCAGCGCTGTTGACGTAGGTGCTGAACGCGGAGGCGAGCGCGCCAAAGTCGGTGCCGCCGACGGCGACGGTGTAAGGCGTGGAAGCGATGCCGTTGACGGCGAGGCCGCGCTGGGCCTGGGTGGCGGTGTCGAAGTCGTCGCATCCGGCAGAGCCGCCGTCGCCGCTGGAGACGGTGACGGTGATTCCCTGGGCAGCGGCCTGTTGCGCGGCTTCGAGGAGGGCTTGATTGCCGCCGGAGCCCTCGTCGGCTTCGCAGCCGCTGAAGCTGATGTTGAGAATGCCGACGGCGTTGTCGTTGAGGGCGCGGAGGTAGGCATTCATGAGGCCGGAGGCGAGGCTGGTGTCGGCGGAGGTGTAGAAGGTGAGCTTCGCCTGGGGAGCGAGCGCGCCGGCGATTTCGTTGTCGAGGAGAGCCTCGTCGGCGGCGCCTCCGGGGACCAGGCCGGGATCGTCGCCATCGACGACGACGGTGGGCAGGTTGGCGGATGCGGTGGTTTCGCCGAGGAAGGCGACGCGGTAGTTGCGGATGTCGGAGAGGGTGAGGTCGGAGACGCCGAGGATGCCGATGGAGGCGCCGGTGCCGTCCATGGTGGCGCCTTTGTAGGAGGGGTTCAGCGCGGCGTTGGGGGAATCGTAGATGGTCGCGGCGTCGGCAGGATCGAGGAAGAGGTAGGTTCCGTTGCTGCTGCGGTTGAAGAGGGTGAGGTCCGGCTGGATGGAGCGGGTAAAGGGATCGTAGTGGGCGGTGATGCCGGGGTGCACATTGGGATGGGGATGGGAGTCGTTGAGCGGCGTGAGGCCGGCGACGACGGGCGCGAGGGCCGCGGGAATTTCGGGATCGGTGAGGTTGGCAAAGTGGGTTGCGTTGCCGGTGGCGAAGGTGTGGATGGAGGTGTGGAAGGCGGTCTCGAGTTGCTCGATGTTGCCGGAGAACTGGATGAAGTTGCGGGCCTGGGGAAGCCGTTCGACGTGGAAGCCGTGGGACTGGAGCCAGGCTTCGACGGTCTGGAGGTCGGCGTCGCTGGGGCCGTAGAGTGCTCCATATTGGGCTGGGGTGAGCCAGCGGTGATATTGGGACGAAGCGGGATTCTGCACGTCGTCGAGGAACTGGGTGAGGGCCTGCTGCTGGGCGGGGCTGCGTTCGAGAATGAGGGCGATGCGGCCGGTGGGCAGGGAGAGCGGCGCGGGGCCCTGGTCGAAGCGCGGCTGGGCGAAGGCAGGAGTGTTGCCGCGGAGGGCAACGAGGCGGGTTTCGTCGATGGGAGCGAGGATGCGATTGTGCGCGGTCTGTGCGGGCAGAGGGAGGGCGCCGAGAGCGGCGAAGCACAGCGAGGCGAGGCAGAATCGGCGAAAGGGGAACATCGTGGATTCACCGGCGCTGATGGCTGAGTCACGGGTGCAGAGTCAGGCGCATCGAGCGGGGAAGGTACAGGAATTCTGCGTACGGGAGAGTTGAGCCGAATGGTATCCGCCGGTTAGAGATTAGGCAATAACAAATTCGGGGGACTGGGTTTACCTTTCCGGCTCCGGGAGGGGGGGAATTCAGGGCAGGGAGGAGGGCGGAGCGACCGATCCGTAGAAGGCATTGGCGCCGGAACGGAGGTCGCGTCCATAGCTGAGGACCACGCTGGTGTGGAGGACGGTGAGGCGGGCCTCGACGCCGGTGTCGAAGAGCCACTGGCCGCTGGAGAGGCCGGGGGTGGGAGCGGTCATGCGGCCGATGTCGAGCAGCGGTCCGGCGTTGATGGAGAGCAGGCCGTTGGCGTAGAGGCGGCGGAAGAGGTCGGTGTTGGCGAGGAAGTAACCGTCGCCGATGGGCGCGCTGCCCTTGCGGCCGTCGCGGGTGGCGATGTGGGCGCGGAGCCCGAGATCGGTGTCGTCGCGATCCATGCCGAAGAGGCAGAGGTTGTCGAAGGGCGGCGAGCCGGAGATTCTGCCGGCACGGAGTTGCTGGCGGAGTTCCCAGGCGCGGTTCTCGAGGGTGGGGAGCCAGTGAGCGAGAGCGGAGCCCTGGAGTTTCTCGAACGTGTGGGTGGGAGTGGTGAGGGTGCGGCCGAAGGCGGAGCTGGCCGCGGCGGTGAGGGTGAAGCGGTGGGCAGGGAGGTCGAGCAGGCGGTACTGGACCGATGCCGGGACCTGGACTGCATAGCCGGAGGTGAGGAGCGACGGGGTCAGGGCGGAGCCGGGGACGATGTGGGTGAAGGTGCGGTGGGAGAGATTTCCGCCGAGGGTCCACTGAAGGCGGCCGGTGGGGAAGGAGGTGAGTCCGAAGGAGAAGGCTTCGCGATCGAGGTGGAGCGAGCCGAGGACGGGGGCGGTTCCGGTGAAGGATGGGCGGATGGCCCAGTTTTCTCCGCGCCACTCGGTGGAGACGTGCCAGCGCCACTGGGGCAGGCGGTTGGGCGGGGCGGAAAGGGAGAGCCAGACGCGGCGCTTTTGCGAATCCCAGCGAAGGAGGGAGTCGAAGTTCATGGCGTCTCGATGGATGTTGGCGTAGGTGGGGTAGACGGTTTCGTAAGGGAGCCCGCCGAGGGCGGAGAGCATCGCAGCGAGGCGGCTGGATCCGAAGCCGTTGCGTTCCTGGGCGCGGAAGACGGCGTCGAAGGAGCCGTTGGGGCGGGCGGCGAGCTGCAACGAATATGAAGGGAAGATGCCGAGGCCGTCGAGGCGGGCTTCAGTGGCGGTGAACTGCGATGCGCGCAGAACGGAGTGGGGCGCAAAGACGAAGGCGCGGTCGAGGAGCAGGTGGTGGACGCGGAGGTGGGGGTCGAGGTCGAGGGTGTCGATGGAGGGTTTGCCGATGCGGTTCCAGGCCTGGAGGGCGGCGGGCAGATTGCCGGTGAGGTATTCGACGGTGCCGAGGAAATTGGCGGCGTAAGCGTCGTGGGGATCGAGATGGAGGGCGCGGCGCAGCCAGTGGGCGGCTTCGGGATCGTGCTTTTGTTCGAAGGCGACGCCGGCGAGCTCTTCGGGAAAGCGGGTGTCGGCGGAGCACTGGCGTTGGCCGGCGAGGAGGGCGCGGCGGGCTTCGGGGAGTTTGCCGAGATGGGCGAAGGCCATGCCGAGGTCGAAGTTCATCTGCGGCGAGAGGATGGGTGTGGTCTGGGCGAGGCGGACGATGGCGGGCCAGTTTTGCCGCTCGAAGGCCTGCTGAACCGGGGGCGGAGCAGGGGCGCTGGAGCACTGGGCGCGGAGGTTCGCAGGCAGGAGGAAGACGGCGAGCACCGCTAGTGCGAGGAAGGGGCGGGCACGGCGAGCAGCATCCAGTGGCCGGTGGCGGTCCAGTCTTTCTCGAATGACGCACGCTCCTGAGAGAGCATTTTGCGCAGCGCCGGATCGTTCATGGTCACGAGGCCGCGGGCGGGATCGATGCCGTCCACAACAACATAATGCAATTCGCGCTGGCCTTCGGGGCGGAGAGCGACGATGAGGGGGCGGCCCTTTTGCAGCTGGGTTTCGAGGTCGCTCCAGCGGCCGTTGAGCGCGAAGACGAGATAGCCGTGGCTGCGCAGGTAGGACTGCATGGAGGAGGCGAGGATGCCGTGGGCGGCGGGGTCATAAAGCTGCTGCTGGATGGTGGCGACATCGCTCGCGGGCGGAGCGGGATGGCCCTGCTGCTGAGCCCAGTACTGCATGACCATGGAGAGCGAAGCGGCTCCGCAGCCTTCGCGAGGCTGGTGAACGTAGGGGACATCGATCCAGACGGGGGCGGCGTTTTGGGCCGGCAGCAGAGCGGGGGCCGCGACCAGGACCAAAACCAGGGCCGCGGCCCGCCGAAGGATCGGGAAGGGGTGGCGACGCACAGCGTCAATGGTACGCGGCCAGGAGAATGACGAGGACGACGGCGATAATGATGATCGCGATGGCGAGCGTGCCGAGACCGCCGGCGGCAAACTGCTGCCGGGCATGCTGGGCGCGGGCGGAGAAATCCGCCAGCTCAGCGCTGGACAGCGTGGGGATGGCAGTCTTCACCTGAGCCGGGTCGATCTTTGCGTCTTTCATCGCCTGGAGAGCCTGAGGCGTGGAGACGAAGCGGTTGAGGGCGTCGATGTTCTGCCGGCGGGTGGCGGTGGCGTTCTGCACCTGCTGCTGCAGCTGGGCAGGGGAGACGAGATGGGTGTCCTGACTCTGCTGCGCGTGGAGAGCGGGCGCGGAAACGAGCAGCGAGAGCAGCGCGGCGGCGGCAAAGGTGCGCGAGAGGAAACGGAGAAATCCGGATGACTGCATGGGCGGCTCCAGGGGGAGAAGATTGTCAGTTCGGGGATCGACGGTATGAGTTCGAGCGTACATGGGGTTGTGATGCCCCGCCTGGAATACGGAGTTGGCCTGTCACACCAGGGCTGGAGAGGGCAGGGAGAACCTTTGCGTCGGGCCCGAGTGTTCGCCGGTGCGGGGTCGCCGCGAGGCGCCGGATCGGGGATGCCAGGGCGCACTTTGGTGGTACTGCTCCCCGCGCAGGGCCATGCTATGATCCCCGGCAATGACGGCCTGCAGGGGCAAAATTGGGGTGTGGCTGACGGTGGCGGCGTGCATGCTTGCCGCACCGGCGGCGGCGCGCGCGGATGCCGGCATCCCCATGATGCCGCTGCCGTATCCGACATTTCTGTGGTTCCTGCCGGCGGTGATCGTGCTGGAAGTGATTTACGTGTTGAGCGAGTTGCGGGTGCCATGGGGGCGGGCGGTGCTGGCGTTGACGGCGGCGAACGCGGCCACGACGGGACTGGGATTTCCGCTGACGTGGGGGGTCTACAACCTGCTGCGGATGTATGCGGGTTTTCCCACGGCGGCTTCGGGGGCGTTTACCGATATGCAGTTCGTGCCGCTGTGGATGTGTATGCGGCTGTTTCCGGACTGGGTGGGAACGCACCAGGAGCTGGGAGTGATTCTGGCCATCTATGTGACGCTGCTGGTGCCGTCGTATCTGATCTCGCGCATGCTGAAGACGTGGGTGATCGACTGGTACGATCTGCTGGCGTGCGACGGCAAGAGCCGGTCGGTGATGCTGGGGGCGAATCGCGCCTCGTATGCGCTGCTGGCGGTGACCGGATGCGCGCTGCTGGTTAAGGCCTACCACGGGTAGCCAGGAGGACTGGCCGCTTCGACAAGCTGAGGGCAGGCTGCCCAGGCGGACGCGGAACTGGCGTTCCGGCACACGCGCTGCCCGCACTGCATCGACAATGAGGTGATTCTCACCCGCTGGCTCCGATCCGGGTAGGATGGGGAGTTCCGTGGGGAGATTCGCTATGCCTGTGAAGACCATCATTGAGCCGTTCCGGATCAAGAGCGTCGAGCCGATACGGTGGACGACGCGGGAGCAGCGGGAAGCGCTGCTGGAGGCCGCGCATTACAACATGTTTTTGCTGCAGGCCGACGATGTGCTGATCGATCTGCTGACCGATTCGGGGACGGGCGCCATGTCGACGCACCAGTGGGCGGCGATTATGGAAGGCGACGAGAGCTACGCGGGGAGCCGCAGCTTCGACCGCTTCCGCAATTCCATTCAGGACATCTTCGGTTACAAACACGTGATTCCGACGCACCAGGGGCGGGCGGCGGAGCGGATTCTGTTTGGCGTGTCGTGCAGGAAAGGCGATGTGGTGCCGAACAACACGCATTTCGACACGACGCGGGCGAATGTGGAGTTCACGGGTGCGGAGGCCGTGGACCTGCTGACCGACGAAGGGCGGAAGCCTGCTTCGCCGGCGCCCTTCAAAGGAAACATGGACGTGGCGGCGCTGCAGGCGTTGATTCAGAAGGTGGGGCGCGAGCGGATTCCTTTAGTGATGCTGACGGTTACGAATAACTCGGGCGGCGGGCAGCCGGTCTCGATGGAGAACGTGAAGGCGGTGAGCGCGGTTTGCCGGAGGGAGGGGATTCCGCTGTACTTCGACGCCTGCCGGTTTGCGGAGAACGCGTGGTTCATCAAGCTGCGCGAGCCGGGCTATGCGGACAAGACGCCGAAGGCGATCGCGCAGGAGATGTTTGGGTACGGCGACGGGTGCACGATGTCGGCCAAGAAGGACGGGATGGCGAATATCGGCGGCTTTCTGTGCACCAACGACGACAAGCTGGCGCAGCAGGAGAAGGACCTGCTGATTCTGACGGAGGGTTATCCAACCTACGGCGGGCTGGCGGGGCGGGATCTGGAGGCGATTGCGGTGGGGGTGCAGGAAGCGCTGGAGGAGGATTATCTGCGTTACCGGATCGCGTCGACGGCGTATTTGGGGAATCACATTGCGGCGGAGGGCGTGCCGATTGTGCAGCCGCCGGGCGGGCATGCGATTTATCTGGATGCGCGGGCGTTTTTGCCGCACATTCCGCAGGAGCAGTTTCCTGGAGTGGCGCTGGCGTGCGAGCTGTATCTGGAGGGCGGGGTGCGGTCAGTGGAGATTGGGACGCTGATGTTTGCGGGGGCGGCGCAGATGGATCTGGTGCGGCTGGCGATTCCGCGGCGGGTGTACACGCAGAGCCACGTGGATTATCTGGTGGAGGTGATTCTGGAGGTTTGGCGGAAGCGGGAGGGGATTCAGGGGATGCGGCTGGTGTATGAGGCTCCGTTTTTAAGACACTTCACGGCGAAGCTGGAGCGGGTGTAGCGGGTCCCCGGGGAAGCCGAGAGGACCCGCGTGCGCTTTTACGCGACGATGTCGATGCCCATGGAGCGGGCGGTGCCCTTGATGCTGCGAACGGCGGCTTCGACGGAAGCGGCGTTGAGGTCGGGCATCTTCTGCTTCGCGATCTCGAGGACCTGCTCTTCGGAGACCTTGCCCACCTTGTCCTTGTTGGGCGTGCCGGAGCCTTTGGCGAGGCTGGCGGCCTTCTTCAGCAGGATGGACGCGGGGGGCGTTTTGGTGATGAAGGTGAAGGTGCGGTCGGTGTAGACGGTGATGACGACGGGGATGATGAGCCCGGCCATCTCCTTGTTCTGGGTGCGAGCGTTGAACTGCTTGCAGAACTCCATGATGTTGACCTGAGCCTGGCCGAGGGCGGGGCCGACGGGCGGGGCGGGTGTGGCTTTGCCGGCTTCAATCTGGAGCTTGACCGAGGTTGCGACTTTCTTTGTTGGAGGCATTTCAGGGAACCTTTCAGCTTTTTAGCTTCCAGCATTTAGCTGTCAGCTGATTCTCAGTACTGCAAAACTCGTTTTCCTGCGCAACAGAGCGGCTGATGGCTGGAAGCCAGGGGCAGTTCTTATGCGATCTTTTCAACCTTGCCGAAGTCGAGTTCCACCGGAGTGGAGCGGCCGAAGATGGTGACCATGACTTTCAGGGTTTCGCGATCTTCGTTGACCTCGTCGACGACGCCGTTGAAGTTGGCGAAGGGTCCCTCGGTGATGCGGACCGATTCGGCCTTCTGGAACTTGACTTTGAGGCGGGGCTTGTCCTTCGACACGTCGCTGCGGAAGAGGATGGAGCCGACCTCATCGTCCGTAAGGGCGACGGGTTTGTCGCCGGTGCCGAGGAATCCTGTGACGCGCGGCGTGTTTTTGATGACGTGCCAGAGGTCGTTGTCGAGGTCCATTTCGACCAGCACGTAGCCGGGGAGGAAGACGCGCTCCACGGTGCGTTTTTTGCCGTTGGTGATTTCGGTGACGGCTTCGGTGGGGATCATGACGCGCCCGATGCGATTCTGCAGGCCGAAGGCCTGGACGCGGGTCTCGATGGACTCGCGGACCTTGCGCTCGAAGCCGGAATAGGCGTGGATGATGTACCACCGGAAGCTCTCGTTGGCGGGAGGCGCGAGTTGCGGCTGTTGTTCGCCGCCTTCGGGACCATTGCCGTCAGCATGGGGTGTTGGGTTTTCTGTTTCTTCCGCCATTACCATTCAATCCTCTTGCTCAACCCTCGGTGGCCGGGGGCAGTTACATTGCGCCGAGCCAGTGATACAGGTGCGTTTGCAGGGGGGTCAGGACCGCATCGACGGCGTAGAAAAAGGCCGCAAAGGCAAAGACGGCGATGATGACGACCACGGTGGTGGACCGGACTTCCTTCCACGAGGGAGTGACAACCTTGGTCATCTCGGAGCGGACGTCGCGGAGGAAGTCGCGGCTGCGGGTGAACAGGCTGAGGGCCCGGTTGGGGACGCTGTCGTCGGAGTGGATCGCTGCTGCTTTGGCCATAGACTTCTTCTTCTCGGTCTTCTCTGCTGTGGGCATTCGCCTCGCCCTGATTTCTGCGGCTCGGGCCGCGTGATTCATTGATCTGGCAGGGGCGGAGGGATTCGAACCCCCAAGTCCGGTTTTGGAGACCGGCAGTTTAACCGTTGAGCTTACGCCCCTGTGGGACAGCGTTTAGCGGATAGCTTTTAGCCGTTAGCTGGTTCGCGGCGGGCGTATGCCGCGGCTGAACAAAAGCAGCTAAAAGCGAATGGCTGGCGGCTAAAGACTGTGTTTACTTCGTTTCCTTGTGAGGGGTGTGCTTGCGGCAACGATTACAGAACTTCTTGAACTCGAGACGGCCGGTGGTCGTCTTCTTATTCTTCGTCGTCGAGTAGTTGCGCTCTTTGCACTCCCCGCATTGCAATGTGACAATTTCCCGCATTTTCTTATCCTACCTGATTTTGGCTCTCAGGGGCTAAAGCCCTTTGGGAGAGCCGGTATTGGGCCGTGGCTCGAATGAAAATCCGGGGCTAAAGCCCCTGATTTCTGCTGCTTTGTTCGCCGGGCTAACGCCCGGCGCTTTCTCCGTCTTCGTGGGGCTGAAGCCCCGCGAAGGATGGCCTTTCGAGGGTGTCAGGGGGTGAAGCCCCCTCTTCTCTTTGGTTCTTTTCGGCACGAATGAACTCGTGCCCTGATACAAACGCTATCTTTGCTTCGACTCTTACCGCTGCTCCTCAGGGGCTGAAGCCCCTTTGGATGGCTCTCTGCGGCACGGCTGAAGCCGTGCCCTGATACAAAATGCGAGTCCTGCTTTTGCGGCTGGAGGCCGCATCCGCCAGGACGGCCAAGTCCTATTTGAGGATTTCCGAGATCGTTCCGGCGCCCACCGTGCGGCCGCCTTCGCGGATCGCGAACCTGAGTCCTTTTTCCATGGCCACCGGCGTGATCAGCTCGACTTCGAGCTCCACGTTGTCGCCCGGCATCACCATCTC
>DATAWS010000001.1:0-22831 GCA_036267095.1 Acidobacteriaceae bacterium | reverse complement strand
CGACGAACGCAGCCAGCAGCTTCGCCCCTGGCTGCACCAGTACAACTGGCATCGACCCCATGCTAGTCTCGGTTCGTTGCCACCCGTCAGCCGATCAGCTCTCGACCGGAACAACCTGTTGACACTCCACACCTAGGCAGCTCGAGAGCCCGCCTTCGGAAGGCCGGGCCCGGAAAGAATGCAGAAGCGGTCTGGCAGGAGATGCGGCAGGGTCCCCCGGCTGGCGCGATTCTCCTACGCCGGTGGCAAGCAGAGGAAATCGCGAAAACCTGCGCCCCTGCCGTGATACTGCGCTGCGTTGCCTCGCGAAGGCTCCGCAGGGAGCAAGGCAGTGCTCCTGTTTCGCCGCCCGCTCACAGAAAAAAGGATGCGCACCCCGCCCTCAGGAGATGGCTCGCAACCCCATCGGCGTCCATCGCTCTTCGTGCTTTCTTCCCCCTCGGCTCCCCAATCGGACGGAACTAAACCCTTCCCCCAGGCGTATCGTTGGGTGCACCAGGAGAATTGCGTATGCAAGTGCGCATTTTGCCGCAGACTTTCATCCGCGTTGCGCCGCAGGCCCTCATTTTTGGCACGGCCCTCGCCGCGCTCCTCCCACTCGCCGGCTGCCACGTCCAGGTCGACAAAGGCAGGAACGGCGACGACAAAACCGTCCGCATCGATACGCCCATTGGCGGTCTGCACGTCCGCTCCGATCAAACTTCCGCCGGCGATCTGGGCCTGCCCATCTATCCCGGCGCCCAAATCGCGCCCGACCGCGAAGGCGACAAATCTGCCGACGTCCACCTTGGCTTCGGTCAGTGGCAACTGCGCGTCAAAGTCGTCACCTACTCCACGGCCGATGCCCAGGACAAGGTACTCGCCTTCTACAAAAACGCCATGGGCCGCTTCGGCGAGGTGCTGGAATGCGAGGGCAACCACGCTGTTGGCACCCCCGCTATGACCGGCGAAGGCCTCACTTGCCGCGAGGACTCCCGCGCCAACATCCGCATCAACGGCGACAGCGGCAGCATCTCCGACAACGACAGCGGCCTTACCCTGCGCGCCGGATCGCGCCACCACCAGCACATCCTCGCCTTCAAAACTACCGACAGCGGTACCCGCTTCTCGCTCGTCGAGCTGGAACTGCCCACCGGCCTTAGCGAGGAATCGAAGAAGGACACCAGCGACTAACCCGTCGCGCCCCTCCGCCGGCCTCCCGCAGTCCGCGATTGCGCAGCACCCTCCCGTACGATAGGGTCAAAGTATGGAACTCGCCTGCCATCGCTGCGGCAACTCACTGCAGGAGGAAGAAAGCTTTTGCCCCCACTGCGGAGCTCCCCAGCTGCTGGTCGATACCAGTGAGCCCCTCGGCGTGCAGCCCGTGCCCCAGCGCCTGCCCGGCGACTCGCCCCATGTCCAGTGGCGCATGGGCATCGCCTCAGCTTTGCTTATCGCCATCCCAGTCGGCCTGCTCTCTGCCATCGGCTCCGGCATGAGCACCTTCCTCGTCATCGGCGGTGGCTTCGCCACCATCGCCCTCTACCGCAGACGGACCGACGGCTACACCGATGGCCGCATCGGCTGGCGCCTCGGCGCTATCCTCGGCATCGCCTCCGCCGCCATCGCCAGTACCACCGACGCCGTGCAGATGGTCGTCGAGCGCTACATCCTCCACCACGCAGGTGTCATCGACGCGCAGTTCCAGGGCGTTGCCCAGCAAATGGCCGACCAGGCCCTCAAAAGCAACACCGCTGCCATGGAGCAGGCCCCGCAGCTGGTCCACATGTGGGCCTCGTTCTGGCTCTCCGCCGACGGCCACGCCGCCATTCAGCTGCTCACCGCCTCCATCGTCTCCTGCGGCATGGTCCTCTTTGCCGCTACCGGCGGAGCCATCGCCGGACGCCTGCTCGCCGCGCGCCCCCGCCCCCAGCGCTCTCTCTAGATTCCCCCTTGACCATCGCCCTTTTTCTTCACAGAAATTACGCCCGCTCTTCGCGCTTGATGTCTTGCGGTGCGAACCTCCGCCCCTTATCATCGGCGTAGCGATTCTTCCGATGAACTTTTATCCCTATGTCTGAGCTGGAGACTGTTGCCACGCCCAAACTGCGCGAGAAGGGCCGGATCATGTCCGCCTCCGAGATCGAGCGCACCCTCGTCCGCCTTGCCCACCAGATCATCGAGAAAAACAACGGCGCGGAGACCCTGGGCCTCGTGGGCATCAAGCGCCGCGGCGTGCCCATCGCCGAACGTCTCGGATCGCTGATCAGCGGTATCGAGAAACACCCCGTCGATACCGGCGTCCTCGACATCAGCTTCTACCGCGACGACCTCTCCACCCGCGACATTCGCCCCGTCGTCGTCCCCGGGTCCCTCGGCTTCGACGTCAACGGCCGCGACGTCATCCTGATCGACGACGTGCTCTACACCGGCCGCACCATTCGCGCCGCGCTCGATGCCCTCTTCGACCACGGCCGCCCACGCCGGGTGCAGCTGCTGGTGCTCATCGACCGTGGTCATCGCGAACTGCCGATCGAAGCGACCTTCGTCGGCCGCACCGTCCCCACTTCGCAACGCGAGATCATCGAAGTGAAACTCCGCGAGGTAGACGACGACGAGCAGGTCCTGCTGGTGGAGCGTGTGTAGCAACGGTTGCGTAAAGCATTTGTTGTGTGAGGCAGCTGTTTTAAAGGGGCACGGCTCCAGCCGTGCCGTAACCGGGCGCAAATAAACTGGGGCTTAAGCCCCTGAAAATGGGCAGTAAGATCGAGGAGATGGCGACCAGGACCCCATCGCGCAGCCCGCAAAAACCGGGCACCCCCTCTTTTTTCCAGCAACCCATCCATCCTCAGTCGGCCATCTCCGCCACGGACTTCTCCATCGCCGAAGTCCGCAGCATCCTCGAATCCGCCGACGCTCTCGAAAAAGAAAATCCCCTCCGCCGAGCGCATCGCCTTGCCAAGCGCCGCGTCGCTCTACTCTTCTACGAGTCCAGCACCCGCACCCGCACTTCCTTTGAGCTCGCCGCCAAAGCCCTCGGCGCCGACACCACTCTGGTCAGCTCGCTTTCCTCCAGCATCGAAAAAGGCGAGTCCCTCAAAGACACCGGCATCACTCTCAAAGCCCTCGGCGCCGAGTGCATTATCCTCCGCAGTCCGTACTCCGGCGGTGCCTACCTGCTCGCCCGTTCCACCGGCCTGCCCGTCCTCAACGCTGGCGACGGCATGGCCGAGCACCCCTCCCAGGCGCTGCTCGACCTCCGGACCATCCTGCAGGGCCTCGGCATACGCTCCTCGTCCGTCAGCGAAAAAGTCCTGCGCGGCGTCACCGTCACCATCTGCGGCGACATCCTTCACAGCCGCGTCGCCCGCTCGAACGCACTGCTGCTCCCGCGCCTCGGCGCGAAAGTCATTCTCTGCGGACCGTCAGCGCTCCTGCCCGACACCGCCGCCACCCTCGCGCCCAACATCGCAGTCGAGCGCGACTTCGACGCTGCCCTCCGCCGTTCCGCGATTGTCATGATGCTGCGCATCCAGGCCGAGCGCCTCGCCGGCCTCCAGATCGACCTCGACGACTACCGCGCCCGCTACAAGGCCACTGCCGATCGCATCGCCGCCCACGCGCCCAAAGCGCTCATCCTCCATCCCGGCCCCATCATCCGCGGCATGGAAATCACCAGCGAAGTCGCCGACGGCCCCCAGTCCGCCATCGCCCAGCAGGTCCACAACGGCGTGCCCATCCGCATGGCGCTGGTAGCTCGAGCCCTTGCCCCTCCAAAGAAAGGCGTCCGCCCATGAACCCGATTCTCATCCGCGGCGGACGCGTCGTCGATCCCGGCTCCAGCCTCGACGCCCAGCGAGACCTGCTCCTCCGCGACGGGAAAATCGCCGCCATCGAAAATCCCGGCAAAATCAAAGCTCCCGACGCCGACGTCCTCTCCGCGAAGGGCCTGATCGTTGCTCCCGGCTTCCTCGACATCCACGTCCATCTCCGCGAACCCGGTCAGGGCTACAAGGAAACCATCGCCACCGGCACTGCCGCCGCGGCCGCCGGCGGATTCACCACCGTCTGCGCGATGCCCAACACCATCCCCGTTAACGACTCGCCCGAGATAACCCGCTGGATGCAGGCGGCCGAACGCGGTGCTGCGATGCGCGTGCTCCCCATCGGAGCCGCCACACGTGGCTCGCTCGGCGAGGCGCTGACCGATTACGCCGCCCTGCGCGACGCCGGCGCCGTTGCGGTCACCGACGACGGCCGCCCCATCCTCGGCGACGCCATCATGCGCGAGTGCCTCTGCGCCGCGTCCGAGGTGGGCGTGCCCGTGATCCAGCACGCCGAAGACACGCGGCTGACCGGCGGCTGCTCCATGAACGCCGGAGCGCTGGCCTTTCGATTAGGCCTGCGCGGCATGCCCGTCGAAGCCGAATCGTCGCTCGTCGAGCGCGACATCGCTCTCGCGGCCCAGGTGCCGGACGCGCACCTGCACGTCGCCCACATCTCCACGGCAAAAGCCCTCGACGCCGTCCGCGCTGCCCGCAAATCCGGCCTGCACGTCACCTGCGAGGTCACGCCGCACCACTTCGCCCTCACCGAAGACCGCGTCGCCCTCTACGATACCAATGCCAAAATGAACCCACCTCTCCGCGCCGAGTCCGACCGCGCCGCCATGATCGAAGGCCTCCTCGACGGGACCATCGACGCCATCGCCACCGACCACGCTCCCCACGCCGCGCACGAAAAGGAGCAGGAATTCGATCGCGCCCCCAACGGCATCACTGGCCTCGAAACCGCCCTCGGCCTCGCCGTCTCCATCCTCCACGTCCGCCACAAAATGCCGCTCGCCAAACTCGTCGCCCTGTTGACCACGCGCCCCGCGCAGGCCCTGAACCTGAAAAACTGCGGCACCCTAACCGTCGGCGCGCTTGCCGACGTCACCCTCTTCGATCCGGAGGAGAAGTGGACCTTCCACGCCGCCGACTCACGCTCCAAATCGAAAAACACCCCCTTCGACGGCGTCGAGCTCCAGGGCCGCGTCCGCTACACCATCAGCGAAGGCCACATCGTTAAACGAACGTCATCCTGAGCGAAGCGCCGCCACAAGTCTTGCATGCGGGTGGCGGACTCATGCGGTGCGAAATGAAGGACCCTCCGACCAAAGAGAGGAGCTTCGGTCGCGTCGTGACCGACCAAATCTCGCTCGTGGCTTTCTTGCCCCCGCTGTCGGACTGCTAAGCGCCCTTCTACCGTCGCTTTTTCCTCTTCTGCAGCAGGCTCGCCCTGGGAGGCCGATACCGCGGCCGCGTGCCAGGCGCATGCTGCGCCCCCTGCGAGCCAGTCCCCGCATCAGAAGCAGCATCCGCGCGCTTTTTCTTTTTGCCCGAAGTCGAACCCGGCTTCTTTCCGTGAGGCGCCTCGTCCTCTTCCAGAATCGAAAACTGCAGCCGCTTCTCCACCGCATCTACGCGATCCAGCACCACCCGCACCCGCTGTCCCACGGAAAACTTCCGCCTCCATCGGTCCCCAATCACCTGCCGCGTGTTTTCCCGATACGTATAGCGGTCGCCGTCCAGCATGCCAAGCGTCTGCAGCGGCACCAGTCCCTCGACAAACAAATCGTCCAGCTCCACAAACAGCCCATACTTCGTCGCGTTCAGAATCATCCCGCTGAGCGCCTCGCCCACCCGGTCGCGCATGAACTGAATCTTCTTCCACTCCACCAGCTCCCGCTCCGCATCCGCCGCCCGCCGCTCATTCTCGCTGGACTCGGTGGCAATCGGCGCCAGCTCTCTTTGTTCGATCGGCGCAAACAGCTCCTTCCGGATCGCCGCATGTCTTCGCCCTTCCCTGCCGTTGGTCGAAGTCGGCGCGAAGCGCGTGTCGCTGGACGCGGAGTCCCGCAGCAATTCCTTCGTGATCCGGTGCACGATCAGATCCGGATACCGCCGGATCGGCGACGTGAAATGCGTGTAGCACTCCGCTGCCAGCGCAAAGTGCCCCGCGTTCTTCTCGCTGTACCGCGCCTGCTTTAGCGACCGCAACATTAAATACGAGAGGATCCGCTCCTCCGGCTTGCCCGCAATCTTCTCCGTCAGCTTCTGATACATCCGCGGCGTGATCGCAATCTCCTCCGCCACCTCATACCCGCGCGTCGGCCGGCTGCCGCGACCCTGCTCCCGCCGTGCCTGCTGCTCGCGCCGCTCCCCCTTCATTCGGAACGTCCGCACCGGCAAACTCCCAATCCCCAGCGAATACCCAAACGCCGCCGCAATCTCTTCGAACTCCACCACTCGCCGCGGCTCCGGCTTCTCGTGAATCCGATACAGCGACGGCACCCCCAAATTCTCCAGCCACGAGGCCACGCACTCATTCGCCGACAGCATGAACTCCTCAATCAGCCGATGCGCCCAGTTCCGCTCCGCCCGCGTCACCGCCTTCATTGCCCCAAACTCGTCAAACTCAATCAGCGGCTCGGGCAAATCGAAATCAATCGACCCCCGCCGGTCGCGCTTGCGATTCAGAACCTGCGCCAGCTCCAGCATCCGTTCGAACTCGGGCACCAGCGGCGCAAAATCCGTCCGCAGAGCCGCGTCGCCTTCCAGAATCCCGTGCACCTGCGTGTACGTCATCCGCCGCGCCGACCGGATCACGCCCTCGCAAATTTCATAACCGAGAATCTCGCCCTGCGCATCGAGCCGCATCAGGCACGACAGCACCAGCCGCTCCTCGTTCGGCCGCAAACTGCAAATGTCCGTCGACAGCTCCTGCGGCAGCATTGGAATCGCGCGATCCGGGAAGTACACCGACGTCCCCCGCAGCCGTGCTTCCAGATCCAGCGCCGTCCCCGGCCGCACGTATTGCGCGACATCGGCGATATGGACCTGCAGCTCCCAGCTTCCATCGTCGTGCCGCCGCACCAAAACCGCGTCGTCGAAATCCCGCGCCGTCTCTCCGTCAATCGTCACAATCGGCAGCGCCCGAAAATCCCGCCGCCGCGCCGCAATCTTCGGATCAAAGCGCGCCACCTCCCGCGCCTCCTCCAGCACCGCCTCCGGAAATACCCGCGGCAAGTGATGCTTCCGGATCACCATCTCCACATCCACGCCGAAATCGCCCTCGGCTCCCAGCACTTCGATCACTCGCCCCCGCGCCGGCCGCGTCGCCGTCGGCCACTCGGTGATCTCCACATCCACCACCAGCCCTTCCAGATTCCGGTGTGCGTCCGGGTGCTCCTGCTCCGGCCGCCGCGCCTTCCGGGCCGCCTTCGCTTCTTCCCCCAGCACCCGATGCGGGCTCGCCGCAGCGCTCTCCCCCGGCAGCTCCGCTCCCAACGGAATCACCACCGGCTGCGTCATCCGCTCATCCGTCGGCACCACGATGTTCCCGCGCCCTTCCCCGCGCGGCGAGTAGTGAAAAATCCCCACCACCGTGGTATTCCGCCGCGTCAAAATCCGCAGCACCCGTCCCGCTCGGCGCCCATCCCTCTGTCCAAAGCGCGGCGGCGTCAATTCCACCAGCACCTGATCGCCCTGCATTGCCCCGCCCATCTCGCCGCGCGGAATGAACACGTCCTCGTCCACCGCCGCCCGCGCCTGTGCGCGATTCGGCCGCACAAATCCAAACCCGTCCCGATGCAGATCGAGCCGCCCCGCCACCAAATTCTCTTCCCGAATCCCAAGGTGCCCGCCGCGTCCGAACGTGCCGCGTCCACCTTCGCCGCCACCAGCAGCGCTCCGCCCGGCATCCGCAGGTCGTCCGCGTCGCGAATCATGCCGGCCCGGCACCTCGGTCCGCAACTGCCAGTGCTCGCCGTCCACCTGCGTCAGCTTCCGCTGCCCGGTCAGCCGGCCCAGTTGATCCCGCAACACTCGCCGTTCCTGCCCGCCGCCAAGCCCCAGCTCGCGCACCAGCTGCTTATAGCCGGCGCGCGCATTGGGGAGTCGTTCGATATGTCGCAGCAAATCGCGGTCGTCCATAGTTGGTTCGATGGTATCCGACCGCCACGCTTTCTCATGGCATTCGCTGCCGGTTACCAGCTACCACTGCCTCATTCACTTCGTGGCAATCACGCTGATCTTATGAATCTGCGGCGGCTCCGCAAGCAATTCGGCCGCCTTAGCCATCAGCGCCTTCGCAATCTCCCCGTTCAGGTGCGCCTCGCGGCCCGCCTCGTCGTTGAAGGTGTCGAAGATCCCGTAGCGCCCGTCGTCCTCCCGGATCGCGTACCACGTCACGGTGCCCGATTCTTTCCGCGCCAGCTCCGCGCCCTGCTTCAGGAAAGCCTCCACCTCGGCTTCCTTTCCCGGCTTCGCCTTCAGCATCCCGTACAGCGCAAACTTCACCATCGCTTCCTCCTTTGGATTCTCGAAAACTCTAGGCTTCGCTCGCAAAGCGAGCCTCTCACAAGATGCGCCCACGTGCCTTCCGGATGGGCGTTTCCGCCCCTTCCACAGAAATCCCCTGCGGAAACAGATGCCATTTTCTCGCGAAGGTGTTTAAGATGCAGGTAACGGCGACGATTGCGCGGTGGGAAAGTCCGAAATCCCCGCTCTGAGGGGTCGACGCTGCACAGTTCTGCATGGGCCCGGCGTACGATTCCGGCAGGCCAGTTGCAGGGCGGCCAATTCAATTCTTACGAAGGAAGGATTTTGAACCATGTGGAAACCCAATCAGCCCGGAGCCGGCAGCGGATCGCCCACCCCCGAACCGGCGCGTCCTGCCACGCCGGCACCCCCCAGTTTTGACGCCGGCGCCACCCGCCCCGCGCCTACCCCTGCCCCCCAGAACGCCGCCACCGGCGAACAGGCCACCATCGGCAAGAGCCTCGTGATCAAAGGCGAAGTCACCGGCTCCGAATCCCTCTACATCGATGGCAAAGTCGAAGGCGCCATCAGCCTGCCCGGCAACCGCGTCACCGTCGGTCGCAATGGCCAGGTCGCGGCCAACATCTCGGCCCGCGAAATCGTGGTCCTGGGTAAAGTCCGCGGCAATGTCACCGCCAGCGACCGCGTGGATATCCGCAGCGAAGGCTCGCTCACCGGCGACGTCACCGCTCAGCGCATCTCCATCGAGGACGGGGCATTCTTCAAGGGCGGCATCGACATCCGCAAGCCCGGCTCCAACGAGAAGGCCGATGCCAAATCCTCGGCCAACGCCAACGCCGCGCAGCCCGTCGGCGCAGGCGTCTAACCGCGCTCCATTCAAAAACGGAAGCTCCGCCGACCAGCCGCCGGCGGAGCTTTTGCTCTTGGATCGGGCGTCCCATGCAAGCCTGAACGAAGGGCTCTTGGGTCTTTCGCGCGAAGCGCCTCCTCCCCTGCGATCGGCATTTTTAATGCGTAATCGGCCCCGTTCCCACTTCCATCACGTAATAGGAAGCGACCGTGTCGCCCGCGTTGCGCACCCAGTGCATCGTCCCCGCCACGGCAATCCCCGCATCGCCCGGCCCCAGCTGGTGCGATACGCCATTCAACCACAGCTCCACGTTGCCTTCGCGCACCAGCCAGATCTCGGAATGCGAGTGCTTCTCCTCCGCCTCATGTGGCGTACCCGGCTGCAGATACGAAACGTGTACCTCGCACCCAATCTCCGTGGGCAGCATGCCATGGATATAACTGTGCCCAAAGCGCCCCTTGAACCCCTCCGGCGGCGTCTTTCCCGGATATACACCCGTCTCAATCGCGGGTCCTTCGTTGGGCGGATTGGGCGCCGGCTCGGTACCTGCCTGCGGTTCGGCAAACGAAGGCAGCACAGCGGCGACGGCGGGCAGCAGGGCGGCGAAATGACGGCGATTCATAGCGACTCCCGGGGCTTGAGATTCGAAATCAGAGGTCGGACCAGTTAGTATAGCCGCCCCTCACCCGCGGCTGGCAAAGCGCGCCCGCAACTCCCCTGGCAGCGATGACCCGCTGATTCGCAGCACCAATGCCGACACGCCCGTCCACAACACTAGGGCGCCCGCCAGCAGCGCCAGCTCCCGCAGCCGGCTCGTCGTCTGCACAAAATGCCGCAGCCCCAGCAGCGCGCCCAGCGCGACCATCCCCGCCAGCAGCGATCGGCCGATCTCCGCATAATCCAGCCCCGTCAGGGACACCATGCCTCGCCGGTGCAGCAGCACCGCCAGCACTGCCGTCTGCACCAGGATGCCGATGTCCGAGGCGCCCGCCAGACCCACCGGCCCCATCGTGCGATACAACTCCCAGTACACCGGGATCGAGGCCGCTGTGACGATGGTGCCCGCGATCATCGGCGTCATCGTGTTGCCCGCCGCATAAAACGCCCGCGCATACAGTGCCTGCGCCGACCACAGAAACAGCGACACCGAAAACACCGCGAAATACACCGCCATCGTGGCGGAATCCACCCGATGAAACGCCCCGCCCCGTACCAGCACATCCACCAGCGGCAGCGCCATCGCAATCATGTACGCGGACAGCAGCAGCGAAAACGACAGAATCCGCGACACCGACGTGTTCACCGTCCGCGCAAACGGCCGCCCGTTGTCCTTCCCATACAGCGAAGCCAGAAACGGCAGCGACGCAGCGCCCGCTGCCTGCCCCAGCGCCACCGGCGCCGTGAACACCTGCTTCGCATAGGTCAGCAGCGCAATCGCTCCCCCCACGTGCGAGGCAAAATAGTTGATGATCCAGTTGTCCGCCGTTACCAGCGAGACGCCCAGCATCAGTGGGATCGACATCCGAACCCACTCCCGCAGCCCCGGGTTCTGCCAGTCCAGCGCCGGCCGGAATCGCATCCCCACCCGCCGCGCGCCGATCGCGTTCAGCAGGAACGGTCCCAGGAACGCACCCACCACCGCCCCCAGCGCCAGTGCCGAAACGCCAATGCTGTGCGCCAGCAGCAGCCCGCCCACAATGATGCCCGCGTTGTAAATCAGCGGCGCCACCGCCTGCACCGCAAAAATCTTCCGCGTCAGCAGGACCGCGCCGAAAATTCCCCCCGCAAAGAAGAACAGCTGCGCCGGCAGCAAAATCCGCGTCAGGTGCACGCACAGAGCCGCCTTCGCCGGATCGCTTTGGAACCCGTGCAGCAGCAGGCGCACATACGCCGGCGCCGCAAACTCGGCCGCGACAACGGCCAGCCCCATCACCAGCGCCATGGTCGTCAGGATGACCGACATGGCCCGTTCGCCGTCCGCTTCCCGTCCCTCCTCGCGATACCGGCTCAGAATCGTGATGAAGGTGATCGACGCCGCTCCGCCCACCAAGAAATAAGACACCATGTCGGGAAGCTGAAACGCCGCGGTGAACGCATCGGCGGCCGCGCTGCGTCCCAGCAGCCACGCGATGTACTTCACCCGCACCAGCCCGATCAGCCGCGACGCCGTTACCGACCCCATCAGCAACAGCGTCGCCGTGAACGCGGAATGCCGATGAGAAGGCCGCAGAACGCGCAGCGCGCGCTTCCATCGCCCAGCGGGCGCGGGTAGGGGGGATTGCGGTGGCAGGGAACGGCCCATGAGAACTAAGTGGATTCTATAGGGCGTGCCCTCGTACTTTCCCCGAGCCGCCACAAGAACAGGGGACGCAGCATTTATTCTTGCGAAGGGTCTCGCAGGACGCGGAGTCCATGGAAAATTTCCGGCTGAAAGTCTTTCGCACCGTCGCCGCCGAGGCCAATTTCCGCCGCGCCGCCGAACGCCTGCACCTCAGCCAGCCCGCCGTCAGCCAGCAGATTCACGCCCTCGAAGAAGAATTAGGCGTCACCCTCTTCGACCGCGGTAAAGGACGCGTCCGCCTCACCGCCGCCGGCGCCATCCTCCTCACCTACGCCCGCAAAGGCGCGCGTCTCGCTGAAGAAGCCCAGGCTGCTCTCGATGGTGCGCGCGGCGAAGTCGCCGGCGACCTCCGCATCGGCGCCTCACTCACCATCACCCAATACGTTCTCCCTCGCATGCTCGGCCAGTTCCTTCGCCACCATCCCCGCATCCGCTTCTCCGTCCAGAGCGCGAATACCGAACGCATCATCACCGCCCTTGCCGCGGATCAGATCGACCTCGGCCTCATCGAAGGTCCCGTTTCCAGCCGCGAAGTCCTTCGCCAGCGCTTCCTTGAGGACCGCATGGTCCTCATCGCCGGCCGCCGCTATCCGTGGCCGGAAAAGACCCCGGTCTCCGTCGGCGCGCTCAGCCAGGTGCCGCTCATCATGCGCGAGCGCGGCTCCGGCTCGCGCCGCGTCATCGAACTGGCCCTCCGCCGCGCTGGGCTTCGCTGGAAAGACCTCCACATCCCTATGGAACTCGACTCCATCGTCGCTATCGTCTCCGCCGTCGAAGAAGACCTCGGCGCCGCCTTCGTCTCCGAATGGGCCATCCGCAAGGAAGCCCGCCTTGGCACCGTGCGCATCATCCCCGTCGACGGTCTCGACATGCGCCGCGACTTCACCCTCATTCGCGCCTTCGGCCCAATCCCCGCCGGTCCCGCGGGAGCCTTCGAGCGCTTCGCATTAGCTAACGTTGAGACGTCTCGCACATCCCGATAACCGCCCAGTCCTCTCATCGCCCCTTCGAACGCGCCGAAGGCGCCTCCGCCTGGACGGCTAGTCCATAATTTTTTCTTATCACTCATCGCAAATTCCGTCTGGACCATCACAGATTTCCCCGCAACCATAGCCCTATGGTGAAGAACCTCTTCTTCGTGGGCATCATCCTCGCCGCAGCCGGCATTCTCTCGCCGCCCTTCGCTCTCGCTGCCGGACTCGCCTACGGCCTCCTCGTTAGCCACAGCTACCACCTCGACGCCCGCCGCCTCTCGAAATTCCTCCTCCAGGCTTCCGTCGTTTGCCTCGGCTTCGGCATGAACCTCGCTGAGATCGTCCGCGTTGGCCGCTCGGGATTCCTCTACACCGCCATCGGCATCACCTTCGCCCTCCTCGTCGGCTCTGCCCTCGCTTACCTCCTCAACGTCGGCAAAACCCAGGGCTTCCTCATCTCCGCCGGCACCGCCATCTGCGGAGGCAGCGCCATCGCCGCCCTTGCCCCCGTCACCGAGGCCAGCGAAGAAGCCCTCGCCGTCTCCATGGGAACCGTCTTCGTCCTCAATTCGGTCGCGCTCTTCATCTTTCCCGCCATCGGCCACGCGCTGCACCTGACGCAAACCCAGTTTGGCCTCTGGTCCGCACTCGCCATCCACGACATCAGCTCCGTCGTCGGCGCCGCCGCCCGTTATGGAGCAGCCGCCCTCGTAATCGCCACCACCGTCAAACTCGCCCGCGCACTCTGGATCGTCCCCGTCTCCCTCGGCACCGCCCTCGTTCGTCGCAATCAAGCCCGCCGCAAACGCCTTCGCATCCATATTCCGTGGTTCATCGCCTTCTTCGTCCTCGCCGCCGTAGCCAACACGTTCCTCCAGTGGATTCACCCCGAATCCACGCAGTTGGTGCGCCTCGGCCGTCTCGGTCTCGCCGTTACGCTCTTCCTCATCGGTACCGGCCTCACCCGCGAGACCATCAAAAATGTCGGCGTCCGCCCGTTCCTCCAGGGTGTCTTGCTCTGGATTGTGGTCGGCAGCGCCTCCCTCTTCCTCATCCTCCGCGGCTGGATCCACTTGTAGAATTGCCGTCGTGCCCACCCTAGGCCGCCATCCCCGCACGCACCCCATCGTCGCGTTCTACCGCGACGCCGCCCCCGACGACCGCAACCGCACCCTTGCCGAAATCCTCACCTGGGACGACCACCGCCTCGAGACCGTCCACGACTTCATCCAGTGGCTCTTTCCTCTGCCCGAGCCGAGCGGTGCCAACCCCTCTGCCCCCACCCTCGACCAAGCCACCATCGTCGACTTCCACACCACCCCGGAAATGCAACAGCGGCTGCGACAATCTTTCGATCGCATGATGCGCTTCTATGGATTCGCCTGGACTTCGTCTGCAACTCCCGGCCCAGACCCGTCTCTCATCCGCGCACAGGACTTCCAGGCCCGAGCTGAAAACTGGCTCTATCCCATGAACCACAATCACCTCCGCCTCACCCGTATCCTCCGCTCCACGCTCCTGCTTCGCCTCGAATCCGAATCGAAAGCCCTCTTCCAGGCCCTCAACGCTCTCTATCGCGAATATCCCAACCGCATCCCCGCCCGCACCCACGCGTACTGGTCCAACGCCGCCCAAACCAGCTGAACAACCCCGCGAAGCGCTCCTGGTTCGAAGGAAAATGACGTCAGAGCCCGCGGACAAACACCGCTGTTTTCAAGGGGCACGGCTTTCAGCCGTGCCGTCAGGGCCTCAAAATATTTCCAGCTTTAGCCGCTGAGGGGGATCCTTTTGTTCCGCGGCAACTTGAGTCAGCACCGGTTCCCCTAACCTCCGCAATCGCTACCGAAACAGTTACACTGGCCCTTCTGTTCTAACGCCCTCTCTCCATGGGGAATCCCGCATGCACGTTCCTTCTCGCCTCGCCGCCGCGCTCTGCTTCGCTCTTATCCTCTCCGCAACCATGACCCACGCCCAGGCCACTGCCAATCCCGTGCACGGCGACAACGGCATCACCCTGCCTGCGCCGCCCGTCGCTACGGTCAACGTCGTCACCGACGGCTACAACGGCATCAAGGTCGACGACCCCTACCGCTGGCTCGAAAACGCCAAGAGTCCCGACACCCGCGCCTGGATCACCGAGGAGAACGCCTATACCCAGCAGTACCTCGAGCAGCTCAAAAACCTGCCCCAGGTCGCCCAGCAACTTGCCGCCCTCATGCGCGTCGATCAGTACTCCGCGCCCATCCTGCGCAACGGCAAATACTTCTTCAGGAAGCAGCTCGCCGATGAGAACCAGGGATCCATCTACGTGCGTACCGGCTGGAAGAATCAGGATCAGCGCCTCATCGATGCCACCCAGCTCAGCGCCGACCAGAACACCTCCGTCGGCATCTTCGGCGTCTCCGACGACGGCAACCTGCTCCTCTACGAAGTCCGGGTGGGCGGAGCCGACGAAGGCTCCATCCACATCCGCAACGTGAAAACCGGCGCGGACCTCCCCGACGTCCTGCCCTCGGCCCGCTATATGGGCGTCGCTCTCGCGCCCAACGACCGCGGCGTTTATTACGCCAAATTCACCCACCAGGGCTCCGACGTCTGGTTCCACCCCTTCGGCGCATCGGTTGATCAGGACACCAAAGTCTTCGGCGGCGAATATCGCGGCCAGGTTCTCAGCGAGCTCGACCTCGTCAGCGTCCACATCACCGACAATCATCGCTACCTCATCGTCAGCGTTGCCCATGGAGTCCCCGCCACCAGCGAGGACTACCTCGTCAAAGACCTGCGCAAGCCCGACGCTGACTTCGTCCCCCTCGTCTACAACGTCAAAGCGCACGTCCGCCTCGTCGATGCCGGCGACCGCTTCTTCCTCATGACCGACTACGAGGCGCCCAACACCCGCATCGTCCAGGCCGAGCCCGGCGCCGATCCCTCCAGCTGGAAGAACATCGTTCCCGAAGGGAAGGAGGTCATCGACGACTGCAGCGTCGTCGGCGGCCGTCTCTTCGTCTCCCGCCTCCACGACGTCAAGCCGCAAACCACCGTCTACGACCTCACCGGAAAACAAATCGGCACCCTCGCTTATCCCGGCATCGGCACCGGCACCGTACCACACGGCCGCCCCACCGACAGCGAAGGCTTCTACACCTTCGACTCCTTCACCATCCCGCCGCGAATCTACCGCTACGACACGCAGACCGGCCGCTCCGACATCTTCGCCGCGCCTAAAGTTCCATTCGACTCAGGCCAGTTCGAGGTCACCCAGGTCTTCTACACCTCAAAGGACGGCACCCGCGTTCCCATGTTCATCGCCGGCAAAAAGGGCCTGCCCCGCGATGGCCAAACCCGCCTGCTCATGACCGGCTACGGCGGTTTCGACCTGCCCATGCTCTCCGCGTGGAACCCCGAGTACGCCTGGTGGATGCAGCAGGGCGGTTATTTCGCCCTGCCCAACATGCGCGGCGGCAATGAGTACGGCGAAGCCTGGCACAAAGCCGCCATGTTCCAGAACAAGCAGAACGTCTTCGACGACTTCTTCGCCGCGGCTCAATACCTCATCGACAATCACTACACCTCGGCCGCGCACTTCGCCATCCGCGGACGCTCCAACGGCGGCCTGCTCATGGGCGCCGCCATGACCCAGCGCCCTGACCTCTTCGGCGCCATTTGGTGCGGCTACCCCCTCCTCGATATGCTCCGCTACCAGCACTTCGAGTTCGGCCGCCTCTGGACCACCGAATACGGCGACGCCGATAACCCGAAGGATTTTCCGTATATCTTCAAATACTCGCCCTACCAGAACGTCCACAAAGGTGAGAAATATCCCGCCATCCTGTTCTTCACCGGCGACAACGACACCCGCGTCGATCCCATGAATGCCCGCAAGATGACCGCGCTCATGCAGGCCTCCAACGGCAGCGACCGCCCCATCCTCCTCCACTACTCCGTCAAAGGCGGACACTCCGCCGGCGTCTCCATGACCCAGCTCGTCCAGGACTACACCGACGAAATGGCCTTTCTCTGGAACGAAACGACAGGGAAATGACTTTTCCCCAGGAGGCGCCGACATACGAAGTCATCCTCAAACGTTTTGACCAGCCCGACGAAATTCGCACCTTCGACAAGGGCAAATTCGAGCTGGTCGATATCGGCGGAATGACCATCGGCCGCGCCACCGTCGCCATGGACGGCGGCCGCATTATCGAAATGAAACCTGGCGACCTGTTCTACATCGCCCCCGGTCACGACAGCTGGGCCGTCGGCGACGAACCCTACATCTCCCTGCACCTCATCGGCGCCGGCGACTACGCTGCCCATAAGCCGTCCTGAAGCCGAGAGAGAAGCGCCGGCAAGACAGGCAGCCCCCACCTCCAGCCCTCTGGTATTGGCGTCTCCCCCGGAGAAGAACGCCGCTACTTTTTTCTTGTCTTGCGATGCGGTTTCGTAGATGCTCCCCCCAACAACGCGCCAAAGCACCGTCAGCTGTTGCTCGTCCTCAGTGCTCGCGTCGGAGCCGCCGCAATTGCGGCTGGGACAACGCCGACAACAGGAAAGCCAGAACATGACCGACGCAAAAAGTCAGCTCCGCGACTGGTTCCGCTTCCTGGCACAATTCAGGACGTGCTGCGCCTCCATTGACAGTGAGGCTGCCCATCTGAGCGGTCCGGACTTCGCGAACTCCAAACCGATATTCTTTCTGCCCGATGCCGAGCACCAAAATCAGTTCGCCATTTGCGCAGCGAATGCGACGGGCCTTCCCCTTACGGCCGATTCCGTATGTTCGGCCTCCAGCTTCCTCGCCCTGCTCGAAAGCAGCTTCGGCTTTTTGAACGTTTACGTCGCGCCCTACCTGCAGTCGCTCTCCCCATTGTCCTTCAACACCATGAATGGCGGCGACTACATTCTCCAGAAGGCCAGGGCGGTCTTCCCCGCAGGCGCGGCCGACGGCTCGTGGACCGCGATTGACAACGGCCTGGCCGGCATCATGAGCGATTGCTACAGCCCGGCTCAACGCAGGAAAGTCGCTGCCCTGGTCGGTGACTCGACGAAGGTCATCACCGATCTGGTCAACCAGATTGCGGTGCCGGGATGATGCGTGCGCGGGGCAGCCTGTTCCGGACCGCACTTCTCGGGGTGGCGATCTGCGGCGCTTTTTCCGCCATGGCCTCCGGCCAGGAGCCCGCGAATAACCTTCCTCTGGCCGTCAACTTCTACGCCGGCGCTTCCTACCCCTCCATGGAGCCCGCCGTCTCCATCGAAGTCCACCTCAACGGAACCTCCGACCTGGCCACCAGCGGAAAAATCATCGCCGCGGTCGTTGGCGCCGAACAAAATGGATGGAACTGTACGAGCGTCTCCTCCTACGCCGTCACCGTCTCGGGGTCAAAGAAGAGAATCCCCATCTCAGCGGTGCTTCCCGTGGGCCACGAAAGGTGCAACGATCGGCCCACACCGGCGCCCGTTCTCCTCGTTCTCCAGGGCAAGGTCGATACCTTAACCCAATACGTCGTTTCTCTTGCCGGGCTGCCTGGCGCGACGACCCTTGCCTCCAAACCACAGACCTTTCCTTCCGCCGCCAGCTGGAGCCTTTCTGCCCTGCCGGCGGCCGCTCCCGCCGAGCTGTTGACCAACGGCGCGAGCCGCGATGTGGGCCAGCTCAGCCTCTCCTCGACCCTTCCCTTCATCGGCCATTCACCCGCCTTCGTCAGCACCCAGGACCTCTTCTCCACGGATTCAAAGGATAAGAAGAGCGCCTTTACCGTCACCGCTGGCGTTCAGCACGGACTGCTCCGAACCTGGTATACCCCCGTCCAGCTCAGCGAAACCATCCAGGGAAACCAGACAGCCTCGTCACTTTCCGCCGTCAGCAATCTCTCCGTCTCCGGCCTCGTCCCCTGGTACTGGACCAGCAATGCCCTCAACAACTCCTGGATCGACGCCGGGCTTTCCCCGGAATTCACCTTCGCTGCCCAATACACCCACCGGTTTGCGCAGGTGCTTTCCGCGAAGTCCCCGAAGCTCGCTGTGGACGACTTCTCTCTTCATCCCTCGCTTACCGTGGAGCCCTTCTACCTCTTTCCCAATGCATGTGAGCGCTATCGCAAATGGATCAAAGGCAAACCCAGCGACAACACCTCCCGGCAATTCTGTCTCGGCTATCAGTTCGATTTTGGATTGTGGTACCTGCCCCTTGACACCACCACTGCCGGCAGTCAGAGAGCCGAAGGCTCCGGTGATTTCTCGATCCTCATTCCTTTTTCCAATCTGAATTTTGAGAAGTTTCGCCTGATCGAAAAGGACGGCCTTCTCAACTCCGAGCTGTCCATCCGCTATTCCGACACGGTCAACCCCGCCTGCAATTACGTCCGCTCGAAACAGTGGACCTTCGGCATTCAGGTCATGAAGTGATCTTTCCGGGAGCGAGGATCCGCCCCCCGCAGCCAGCCCGCTCCCCCGATTGATCAATCTTCCAACCCCCTGGCGCCTTTTGGCGCGCGTTCTTCAGTCCCCGTTCTCCACATCCTCCACACCCTTCCACCGAAACTGCACACTTTTCGTGACTTGTGACCCGCCCCCCAGACGCGTAGCCTCGGGACTGAAGCGAGACACCCGGCAAAATGACCCGGAAACCCCGCCAAACCAATGACCTCAGTCACGCATCCGCAACCGCCTCCAGGCCATGAAACCCGCTGTCCATGCGGCTTCCAGCCATTCTCCACAGCCGAATCCGAGGAATTGCGCACCTTGATTCCTCTAAAATCATCTAAAATACCAGATGTTGTGGTTCTCTCTTGACATGCGCTATTAACAGGGGTACTTTCCCTTCTGCGGCTCCAAAATATCCGCACCGGTCCTGTAGAGCTGTTCTGAGCCTTTCCTGTTAACTGGAAGCTCAACCGCAGACCAGCGGTTCTTGGACGCGAATTCGGTTCAGACGCTGTTCTGCTGCCCTCTCCGGGCTCCGGATCTTCCCATCCGGCTCGGCGCGCTTTCAGTTTTTCCGGTGCCTTTTCGCCGGGACCAGATGTTGCAGGCATTCAGACAGGACCAGGCAGGCAAAACCCACCCGGGCAAGTACCCATCATTCGAAGAGAGGATTCACACATGGCCGAGGCTTCCAGGAAATCCGTCACCCTCGCCGCTGCTCCGACCGCTGCCCAAAGCGCCGGCTCCGCGACGACCCCCCACGCCGACCTCACCGGGGTCCCCGGAGAGATCGCCCGACGCGGCGGCCTTCGCTTTCCGCGCGTCTTTTCGCGCCCCGGCTCCTCGCCCTGGGACGAGCTTCAGTGGGAGCGCCGTACCGCCGCCATCGCCGACGCCGGCGGCAAGACCATCTTCGAGCAGAAGGACGTGGAAGTCCCCGTCGACTGGTCCATGACCGCAACCAACATCGTCGCCAGCAAGTACCTCCACGGTCAGCTCGGCACACCCGATCGCGAAACCGGCGTCCGCCAGCTCGTTGGCCGTGTCGCCGAAACCGTCCGCGACTGGGGCCTCGCCGGTGGCTACTTTGTCACCCCCGAAGACGCCGCCGTCTTCCACGACGAGCTCGTCCACCTGCTCGTCACCCAGAAAGCCGCATTCAATTCGCCTGTCTGGTTCAACGTCGGCTGCGACCGCCTCGAGCCCAACTCCGACGCCCAGAACTGGCACTGGAACCAGCACTCCTGCGCCGTCGAGTTCTCCGTCACCGGCTACCGCAAGCCCCAGTGCTCCGCCTGCTTCATCAATGCAGTCGAAGACTCCCTCGACTCCATCCTCACCCTCGCCAAAACCGAAGGCATGCTCTTCAAGTGGGGAAGCGGCACCGGCACCAATCTCTCCTCCATCCGCGGATCGAATGAAACCCTCTCCGGCGGCGGCACCGCTTCCGGCCCGCTCAGCTTCATGCGCGGTTTCGACGCCTTCGCCGGCGTCATCAAATCCGGCGGCAAAACCCGCCGCGCCGCCAAAATGGTCATCCTCAACGTCGACCATCCCGACATCCTCGACTTCATCGACTGCAAGGCGAAGGAAGAAGCCAAGGCCTGGGCACTCATGCGGGAAGGCTACGACGGCTCCTCTGGGCCGGACAGCGAAGCTTACAGCTCCATCTTCTTCCAGAACGCCAACAACTCCGTTCGCGTCACCGACGAGTTCATGCGCGCTGTCGAAAAGGATGCCGAGTTCTCCACCCGCACCGTTAAAGATGGCAAGCCGGTCAAGACCTACAAGGCCAGCGACATCATGAAGAAGATCGCCGAAGCCACCTGGCAGTGCGGCGATCCCGGCATGCAGTACGACACCACCATCAACCGCTGGCACACCTCGAAGAACACCGCCCGCATCAACGCCTCCAATCCCTGCTCGGAGTACATGTTCCTCGACAACTCCGCCTGCAACCTCGCCAGCTTCAACCTGCTCAAATTCGTAACACCGGCAGGCACATTTGATATCCTCGCCTACCGCGCCGCCATCGACGTCCTGATCACCGCCATGGAGATCCTCGTCGACAACTCCGGCTACCCAACCGAAGCCATCGCGAAGAACTCCCACGACTACCGCCCCCTCGGACTCGGCTACGCCAACCTCGGCGCGCTGCTCATGGCCTTCGGCCTACCCTACGACTCCGACGCCGGCCGCGACTTCGCCGCTACCCTCACCGCCATCATGTGCGGCGAGGCTTACCTCCAGTCCGCCCGCGTGGCCGAAAAGTGCCCGCCGCTGGCCTCCGCCACGCCCCAAACCGCAGGCTCCAACCCCGACAGCACCGGAGCCTGCCCCGGCTACTACATCAACCGCGAGCCCTTCCTCGACGTCATCCGCATGCACCGCGCCGAAGTGAACAACATTGGTAAATCAAAAACCGCGGGCGACAAGACCTTCGCTGTCCCACAGTTTGACGAACTCATCGCCGCCAGCAAGGACTGCTGGGACCAGGCTCTCCGCCACGGCGAAAAGCACGGCTACCGCAACTCCCAGGTCACCGTCCTCGCGCCCACCGGCACCATCGGTTTCATGATGGACTGCGACACCACCGGCATCGAGCCCGACCTCGCCCTCGTCAAATACAAGAAGCTCGTCGGCGGCGGCATGATCAAGATTGTCAACAACACCGTCCCCACTGCGCTCTTCAAGCTCGGCTACAACAACGCTCAGGTCGACGCAATCGTTAGCTACATCGACGCCACCGGTACCATCGAAGGCGCGCCCGGCATCAAGCCTGAGCACCTTGCCGTCTTCGACTGCTCCTTCAAGCCTGCCAAAGGCACGCGCTCCATCCACTACATGGGCCACGTCCGCATGATGGCCGCAACCCAGCCGTTTCTCTCGGGAGCAATTTCCAAAACGGTCAATCTGCCGCACGACTGCAACCTCGACGACATCGCCGAGGCCTATCTCGAATCCTGGCGTCTCGGCCTCAAAGCCGTCGCCATCTATCGTGACGGGTCGAAAGGCGCGCAGCCCCTCAACGTCTCCGACGGCGCCAAGGCCAAGGACGTCAAAGGCGCCGGAGCCGCTTCCTCCCCCGACCACTCCGCTGCTGCGGAGCGCGTCCTGACCGCGATGGCTTCCGGCAAAAAGCCGGCCGAAGCCGACCTCAAGTCCCTCGAAGCCAAAGTGGCTGAGAAGGTCGAGATCGCCTCCAAGTCCATCATCGCCGCCACCCAGGCTTTCAACGCCGCACTGGCTTCGATCGCCGCCGCGCCCGACGAAGGCCCCATGGACGCGCCTCCTCGCGCGGTCCGTCACCGTCTCCCCGAAGAGCGCGCCTCGCTGACCCACAAATTCTCCATTGCCGGCCACGAAGGCTACATCACCATCGGCCTCTATCCCAACGGCCAGCCCGGCGAGATCTTCATCCGCATGGCCAAAGAAGGTTCCACCGTCTCCGGCCTCATGGACTCCTTCGCCACCGCCGCCTCGCTCGCCCTGCAACACGGCGTGCCGCTACGCGTCCTGTGCGAGAAGTTCGCCCACTCCCGCTTCGAGCCGTCCGGCTGGACCGGCAACGAGCACATCGGCTACGCCAAGTCGATCATGGATTACATCTTCCGCTGGCTCCAGCTCCGCTTCCTCTCCGGCCAGCAGCTCAACTTGTTTGCCGGGTTAACACCCGCCCTGCCGGCCCCTGTCGCGGATCCCGAAACGAACCTATCGGCCGATCAGCATTCTCCGACGCGGGGAATGGGCGCGCACGATGCTCCTCAGGGCGGCATTGCTCCCGAGATGGAGGCGACGGGTTCCCACCCGGCTCCCGGCTCCGCGCTCCCGGCTGACCGCGGCCTCTACCACGCGTCGGATGCCATGCGCAGCATGTACGACATGGGCGACGCCCCCAGCTGCCATACCTGCGGCGCCATCATGGTAAGAAACGGCAGCT